>NZ_JBJJKZ010000008.1:0-175559 GCF_045449695.1 Marinobacter shunpengi | reverse complement strand
CGTCCATGTAGGCTCGTCGAAAAGGTCCCTCTTTTCGACGGTCCGGCAACCGGCTCCCCCACCCACTGCTCCTCCAACTATGGGGAGAACAACCATGAGTAAATCACATCTTGAACTGACCGGCGTCCAGATGGCTTTCGATACCCCGTCTGGGCCCTTTATTGCCCTGGACAATCTGAACCTGAAGATCAAAAAGGGGGAGTTTGTCTCCCTGATCGGCCACTCCGGCTGCGGCAAGTCCACCGTGCTGAACATCGTCGCCGGGCTGCTGAAGGCCAGCCAGGGTGGTTGTGTGCTGGACGGGCAGGAGGTGAACACACCAGGGCCGGAGCGGGCGGTGGTGTTCCAGAATCACTCGCTGATGCCCTGGCTGACGGTGTACGAGAACGTGGAGCTGGCGGTGCAGCAGGTGTTCCGCAAGTCCATGAGCAAGAAGGAACGCAAGGAGTGGATTCTCCATAACCTGGCGCTGGTGCATATGGACCATGCCATCGACAAGCGCCCCGGGGAGATTTCCGGCGGGATGGCTCAGCGGGTGGGCATTGCCCGGGCCCTGGCCATGAAACCCAGCGTGCTGCTGATGGACGAGCCGTTCGGGGCGCTGGATGCGCTGACACGGGCGCACCTGCAGGATTCGCTGATGGAGATCCAGAAGGATCTGAACAACACGGTGATCATGATCACCCACGATGTGGACGAGGCGGTGCTGCTGTCGGATCGCATCATCATGATGACCAATGGCCCCGCCGCCACGGTGGGCGAGGACCTGGCCATTGACCTGCCGCGGCCGCGGGATCGGGTGACCCTGGCGGATGATCCCGACTATGTGCATTACCGGCAGGCGGTGCTGTCGTTCCTCTATGAGAAGCAGCGTTTCCCCGGTCAGGAGGAACCGCAGCAGAAGGATGACGGCCAGGACGGCGAAGTCACCGACGACGAGCGGCGCGATCTTCAGGCCATCGCCTGAGCATTGTGTGCAATGTCGGTGCAGAAATCCGGGGTGGTGAACGCTTACAGGGCATTCCCACTCCGGACCGATAACCCCGAAAATACCTTATCCACATGAATTTCATGGATTATTCCATGCTGGCACGGTACTCGCTTTATCTAACGTACGGATGATCGTCCCGGCCATGGATTGGCTGGACCATCAGGAAGTCACGGGGCCTTCGGGCCTAAGGACTTCACAGAACATCGTTGTTGGCATTGGCGCCGGACCATCGTTCTCCTTCGGGAGGCTTGATGCTCCGGCTTTTTTTCGTCCCGCCGATGCCAACCCGGACAGACAGGAGCAGCCACATGGACTCGAACACACTGGTCATCTGCGGACACGGCATGGTCGCCCAGCGGCTGCTGGAGCGGTTGCACGATAGTGGCCATCCGTTCAGCCGGATCGTGGTACTGGGTGCGGAACCGGATCCGGCCTATAACCGCGTGCTGCTGTCATCCGTGCTGGCTGGTGAGGCCACCATGGAGCAGATCCGGCTCAAGGAAGACAACTGGTTCGAGGAGGCGGGCATCGAGCGCCATTATGGCGACCCGGTGGTCAGCATTGACCGTGACAACCAGCAGGTGGAGACCGCCAACGGCCATCGTTTCCACTACGACGCCCTGGTACTGGCCACCGGCGCCCGTCCGGCGCCGCTCGGCATTGACGGCGAGGACCTGGAGGGCGTGCTGACGTTCCGGGACCTGCGGGATACCCGCCGGCTGATCGAACTCAGCCAGCGCCACGGTCGTGCCGTGGTGATCGGCGGCGGTTTCCTGGGCCTGGAGGCCGCCGAAGGCCTGCGCTGCCGGGGCATGGCGGTAACCGTGTTGCACCGCAACCCCTACCTGCTGAACCGTCAGTTGGATACCACCGGCAGTCAGTTGCTGGCCGACGGCCTGGAGGAGCGGGGCCTGACCATCCGTACCGGCCGTTCTCCGACCACGCTGCTGGGCAAACGCTGTGTGCGTGCCGTGCAACTGGACGACGACACCCTGATCAGCACCGACCTGGTGATTACCGCCGCCGGCATCACCCCCAACGCCGAGCTGGCCCGTTCCGCCGGGCTGGATTGCGGCCGGGGTGTCCAGGTGGACCGGCAACTGCGCACCAGCGACCCAGCCATCTTCGCCCTGGGCGAGTGCTGCGAGATCGACGGCCAGACCTTCGGCCTGGTCGACCCGGGTTACCAGCAGGCCCAGGTACTGGCGGACGTGCTCGGGGACCCGGCCACCGGGCAGGCTTTCCATACCGCCAGCCAGCCCACCCGACTGAAGATCAGCGGCATCCCCATTTTCTCCTGCGGTCAGACCGACGACGACAACGACCAGACCGAGTCCATCGTCTGGCAGGACTACGAACAGGATCGCTACTGCCGCCTGCTGCTGAAGGACGGTCGCCTGGTGGGCACGGTGCTTTTCGGCGACACCACCGATGGCCCCTGGTACGCGGAGCAGATCCAGCAGGGCCGCGATATGACGCCCTGGCGGGCCACCCTCGCCTTCGGCCCCGATTACTGCGAACAGGCAGCCTGATTACCGGATTAAAAGATTTGAGAGAGGAAACAGACCATGAGTAACAAGACCCTGATCGTCATCGGCAACGGCATGGTGGGCCACCACTTCCTGGAGCAGTTCATGGCGACCCCGGCGGCGGACGAGTACAACGTCATCGTCTTCGGCGAGGAAAAGCAGCTCGCCTACGATCGCGTCCACCTGTCCGAATACTTCGGCGGCTCCACCCACGCCGACCTGGCCATGGGCACCGCCGACTGGTATGCGGACAACGACATCGACCTGCACCTGCACGAGCAGGTCACCGGCATCGACCGACAGGCCCGTACCGTCACCACGCCCAAGGGCAGCTACGCCTACGACGAGCTGGTGCTGGCTACCGGCTCCTATCCGTTCGTGCCGCCCATTGATGGCAAGGACAATGACAACTGCTTTGTCTACCGCACCCTGGACGATCTGGACGCCATCCGTGCCTGTGCCGCCGGTGCGAAAACCGGCGTGGTGGTGGGCGGTGGCCTGCTGGGCCTGGAAGCCGCCAATGCCCTCAAGAGCCTGGGCCTGAGTGCCCATGTGGTGGAATTCGCCCCGCGCCTGATGCCGGTGCAGCTGGATGAGGACGGCGGTGCCGTGCTGCGCCACAAGATCGAGGAGCTGGGCGTTCAGGTACACACCGAAAAGGCCACCACCGGCATTGTCGACGGCGAAGACTGCCGCCTGCGCATGAACTTCAGCGACGAGTCCTTCCTGGAAACGGACCTGATCGTGTTCTCCGCCGGCATCCGCCCCCAGGATGCCCTGGCCCGGTCCTGCGACCTGGAGATCGGTGAACGTGGCGGCATCGTGATCAACAACCAGTGCACCACCTCCGACCCGCATATCCACGCCATTGGTGAGTGCGCCCTGTGGAACCAGCAGATCTTCGGCCTGGTAGCACCGGGCTACACCATGGCCCGTACTCTGGCAGCAGCCCTGAACAACGACAGCGAGGCCGCCTTCACCGGCGCCGACATGAGCACCAAGCTCAAGCTGCTGGGCGTGGACGTGGGCTCCATCGGTGATGCACACGCCAGGACTCCTGGTGCTCGCAACATCCGCTTCAATGACGAGAAAGCGGGACACTACCGCCGTATGGTGGTCAGTGAGGACGGCAAGAAAGTGCTGGGTGCCATCCTGGTGGGCGACAACAGCCACTACGATACCCTGCTGCAATACGCCCTCAACGGCATCGACCTGCCGGACAATCCGGAATCCCTGATCCTGCCTGAGAGCCAGGGCGGCGCCCCGGCCCTTGGGCCGGATGCCCTGCCGGAAACAGCCTCCATCTGTTCCTGTCACAACGTTACCAAAGGTGATATCTGCTGCTCCATCGACGCTGGTGCTACCGACCTGGGTGCCGTGAAAGCGGACACCAGGGCCAGCACCGGCTGTGGTGGCTGTGCCGCCCTGCTCAAGAATGTGGTGGACAGTGAACTGGAGAAACGTGGCGTGGAAGTCAGCAAGGACATCTGCGAGCACTTCCCCTACAGTCGTCAGGACCTGTTCAACATCGTCAAGGTGAACGGTATCCGCACCTTCCGCACGCTGATCGAACAGCATGGTCGCGGCCATGGCTGCGATATCTGCAAGCCGGCGGTGGCCTCCATCCTGGCCACCTGCTGGAACGACCATATCCTGGCCACGGACCATGTGCCCCTGCAGGACACCAACGACACCTTTATGGCCAACATGCAGAAGAACGGCACCTACTCCATCGTGCCCCGGGTGCCCGGAGGCGAGATCACCCCGGAGAAGCTGATCGTGCTGGGTGAGGTGGCCAGGGACTACAACCTGTACACCAAGATCACCGGCGGCCAGCGGGTGGACCTGTTCGGCGCCACCCTGAGCGAACTGCCGGAGATCTGGGAAAAACTGATCGCCGCCGGCTTCGAGACCGGCCACGCCTACGGCAAGTCCCTGCGCACGGTGAAGTCCTGCGTTGGCAGCACCTGGTGCCGTTACGGGGTGCAGGACAGCGTGGGCATGGCGATCTTCCTGGAGAACCGCTACAAGGGCCTGCGCTCCCCACACAAGATCAAGATGGCGGTGTCCGGCTGTACCCGCGAGTGCGCCGAGGCCCAGAGCAAGGACATTGGCGTGATCGCCACCGAGAACGGCTGGAACCTGTACGTCTGCGGCAACGGCGGCATGCGCCCCCGCCACGCGGATTTGTTCGCCACCGACCTCAGTGACGAGGAACTGATCCGGGCCATTGACCGGGTGCTGATGTTCTACGTGCGTACCGCCGACCGCCTGCAACGCACCAGCGTGTGGATGGAGAACATGGAGGGCGGCCTGGAATACCTGCAGAAGGTGGTACTGGAAGACAGCCTGGGCATCGGTGAGGAACTGGAACAGCACATGGCGGACCTGGTCGGCACCTACCAGTGCGAGTGGAAGACCGCCGTCGAGGATCCGGAGAAGCGTAAGCGTTTCCGCGAGTTCGTTAACGCGCCCGAAAAGAAGGACCCGGTGCAACAGTGGACCACCGAGCGGGAGCAGCGCCGTCCGTTGCTGGAGCCGGCCTGAACATTCAGGTTCGTCGTGACACCGTTGTGGCGACCCTGGGAGCTATTTCTTCCGGAAATCGAAAACTCGCTGCGCTCAGACAACGATTCCCTGCAGAAATAGCTCCCAGCGCCACCACAACTCCTGGATAGACCGCATGACCTATTACGATTGATCGAAGGAGAGATACCATGAAAACCACCAGTCAATGGAACATCGTCTGTACCGTGGATGACCTGGTGCCTGAATCCGGCATCGCCGTCTGGACCCAGGATGGGCCGGTCGCCATTTTCTATATTCCGCACCGCCTGCCAGCGCTATTCGCCATCAGCCACACCGACCCGTTCAGCGGCGCCAATGTACTGGCCCGGGGAATCACCGGCGACCTGAAAGGTCAGCCCGTGGTGGCATCGCCCCTGTACAAGCAACACTTCAACCTGGTCACCGGCCAATGCCTGGAAGACGAGGACGTCAAAGTAAAAACCTATCAGGTACTGCTGGATGGCAACGCGGTACGGCTGGAAGTCAGCAAGGCCAGGGCCGACTACGAAGCGGCCTGAAAGCATTATTGCCGGAACGGTTCCTGACCTCACTGGACACAACCCCGCTGTTCCCCTTATGCCGGGGTGGAAATCACACCCGCCCCGGCCTTTTACTTACCTGATCGTCAACGCCCCTCAAGCCGGAAACAAAACCGTCAATACCAGCATGATTCTGCTACAGTTAAAGCGGTGTTCTGTAGCGGCCAACCCATAAGGACCTCATCTATCCCCGAATTAATGGACCTGTAGGGTTGCAGGCGATATTTGTAATGCGCTGGCGTCTCAATGGTCCGATTTCGTGATAATCTTGGCGCACTTTAAAACAACTGTATAAAAATCGTTCGAAACATGTCGGCAGAAAGCATCGAACAAAGGATTCAGCGTGCCCAGTCCCTCCGCCTGAAACGCATGATCTGGGGGTTTGCCAATCACGCCTGCACCGCCCTGGCCGTCACCGGCCTTTATCTGGGGGGCTTCCTGCCGCTGGCTCCAGTGATGGTGTTCTTTGCCAGCAGCATACTGATCGGCACACTGTTGGTGCTGGTATTGCAGTTCGGCATCAACCTCCGCTTTCGCGACCCGAGTATGACCATGTTCCAGATCCTCTGGCCCGTGGTGCCCTCGCTCTATGTCATGTTTTTCGTGGCCCTGCCCCAGGGGCGCCTGGTTTTCCTGCTACTGGCGGTGGGCGGACTGATGTTCGGCACCCTTGCCCTGAACCGTCGCCAGATGCTGACCATCGCGTGGTTGTTCTGGCTCGGCTACCTGTCGCTGGTCCTCCTGCTCACCTGGCTGAGGCCGGATTACGTCTATTGGCCACTGGAAGCCGTCACCCTGTTTGCCTATGGTTCGGTACTGTCCATCATCGCTTACCTGGGCAGTTTCATCTCCCACCTTCGCCAACAGCTCGGGACCCGCAACCGGGAGCTCAAGCATGCCAACCTGGAACTGGTGGAACTGGCCACCCGTGACCCCCTCACCAGCCTGCCCAACCGCCGTACCGTGATGGAACAGTTCGAACGGGAAGTCGCCCGCAGCGACCGGCAGACCGCCGGCCCCAAGGCCCTGGGTATCAGCGTGCTGGATATCGACCACTTCAAGCGTATCAATGACACCTACGGGCATCAGGCGGGGGATGAAATACTGCGCAAGGTCAGCCGCACCATCGAGGCCACCATCCGCAAGGGGGATTACATCGGTCGGATTGGCGGCGAGGAGTTTCTGATCATCTTCCCGGAAACCTCACCCGATATTACCGTGCCCGCCGCGGAGCGTATCCGTCGCGCGGTGGAGGCCCTGAGGTTCGATGCCCTGCCGGAAGGCTACCGGGTGACCGTCTCCCAGGGCGTGGCCCTGCATCAGCCCGGGGAATCCCTGGAGATCACCTTCAAGCGGGCCGACGAAGCCCTCTACCAGGCCAAGAACAGCGGTCGCAACCAGGTGCTGGCGGCCTGAGCGTGACCATTCCAGGACACTCATGGCACGGACGCTATTGCTCACCACCCAGCAAGTGATCCAGTGGCTGGCTATAGCCCGGCGCGAACACCTCCAGAAAGTAATCCACCTCCGGCAGGTTCTCCTCTTCGAGTCGTTGCCGTATCTGCTGGGCGGCGGGTTCAAATTCGCGGTTGCCCGCCTGTATCTCCGCCTCGCACTTGAGCAGCGCGGACAGGCGGTCGGCAGCCTTGACCAGTTCCGTGACATCACTGTCCCACCGGGATTCCTGGATATAGGGCGCGAAGTCCCCCCGCAGATGCTCCGGCAGCAGGGCCAGCAGTTCGTCCGACGCCTTGTGTTCAATGTCCCGGAATGCCTCCCGCATGACCGCAGAGTGATACTTCACCGGTGTTGGCATGTCACCGGTGATCACTTCCGTGGCATCATGATAAAGGGCCGCTGTGGCTACTGTCTCCGGGTTGACGCTGCCGCCACACACCCGGTTGCGGATGACGGCCAGGGCATGGGCGATGGTAGCCACTTCCCAGGAATGGGTGGCCACGTTTTCCTCGATGGCGTTGCGCATCAACCCCCAGCGGCGAATCCACCGCAGGCGACCAATGTAGGCGAAAAAATGGCTGGCGCGCCGCCCGCTCATCTTGCCTCCAGCTGGAACTCGATGGCCACCTGGTCAGCCTCATCCTCGCCCGGCTCCACCCTGTGGGCCCGCAGGAAAATCTGCTCGGCGGGCACGTCGTATTCGTCTGTCAGCAATCGCCTGAGTGTCTGCCCCCGCTGCTCGGCCAGACCTTCCAGGGCCCCCTCCTGCAGGGTTTCATCTTCGGCCAGTCCGGCTTCCAGGGCGGGCAGGTCAACGGATTCCAGGGCCCGGCCACGAATAGCCAGAACCAGCCCCTCACGGGCCTTGAGCGCCTCGGCAACCGTTTCCATTTTGGTGTATTCACCCATCACCAGTGTGGTCTCCCCCGGCAGGAACGCCACCTCACCCAGTTCATCCGGGGAAAAGCCCGCCAGGTCGACCACGGAGCCCAACAGGCTGAACGGTGACATGGCCGTCTTAACCAGCACACTGCGGAAGGTTCTCATCATCACCGGCCCCAGATCGAACTCCGGGTCCGCCAGGTCGCCGTTGACCGGCAGATCCAGGGTGACCCGGTTATCGTCATCACGCAGCAAGGTCAGGCCCAGCTTGACCGGGGCCGTTACCGAGCTGTCACTCTGCACGGCCTCTCCCAACTCCAGCCGATCGAGGGTCAGGGTGGTATCGGATTCAAGCCGGGTTCCCCGGAGTGTGTAGTTACCGTCCGAGGACAGCTTGCCACCGTCGACCCGATAACCCAGATAGAAGGCAAAGTAGGGGTTCAGCACCGGCATGGACAGGCCGTCCATGGTCACGGACAGGCGTGAGGGGTTGTCGGTACCCAGGGTGGCTATAGTGCCGTCCGCCTGCAACTCGCCGGAGTCGCTGACGGTGGCCCTGAGGTTGAATTGCCCTTCCTGGGGGGTGATGTTGCTGAGATTGGAGACCGACGCTTCCAGGTCATGGACCCTGCCACTGAACGCCGGCTGCGAAACGTAGTCGGTGTACCGGATCTCGGCATTGGCCAGTTCCAGTTGCCCCAGCCGGAATATCAGCCCCTCATCGGGGGCGTCGGTCCCGTCAGCCGCAGCTTCCCCATCCGCGGCAACACCATTGTCAGGGACCACCGGCTGCAGCAGACGGGTGACATTGTGAGGTCTGTCGCGATAGTTGATCACGCTCAGTTCCGGTTCGGATACCGTGACGCTGCCAATTTCCAGGCGTGCCGGTGCAAAGTTGTATTCGATGGGATCCAGGCGCAGTTCCCGCCACACCACCACCGGTTCGTCCTCATCCGGGAACTGGCCGTTGAAATGGCTGATGCTGCCACGGCCACTGAAGGTACCTGTCAGGGGGTCATCCTGCACATCGATATCGATATTGCCGGCCAGGTTCAGGGTGCCGTCGTTAATCTGCAGCTGACTGCCCTGTTGTATATAGCCGTTGAAGGGAGCCAGCACCACCTGGTCCAGGTTGACGCCGCCCTCGAAGGTCAGCGGGTGCAGGGTGAACTGGCCATTGGCTGAGGCACTACCACCCCCGGCGAGCGCCGTCCGGAGTTGGTAACTGATGGGTTCCTCCAGTTGTTCGGTCATGGCGCCGAGGTTGAGCTCCAGCTCCTGCAGGGTCAGCTCCACCGGCGAGTCCGGACGATTGTCCCGCCAGTCCACGGTGCTGTTGCTGATGGCGAGGTTGCCCACCGACCAGCGAAAGCCACTGCCAGCACGTCCGCCATCGTCCTCGTCCCCGGACATGACTTGTAATGGCCTGGTGAGGTTCAACTGCCCTTCCTGGTCCATGACGGCGTTCAGGTGCAGCTCTTCCCCCTGGATCATGGACACCACCAGCTCGGGGCCCTCCAGATTAAAGGCCACGCTGTCCAGGGTCAGGTGGCCGGCACTCGCCAGGGTCTCCTCCGGCGTGTCCGGGTCCGCCAGTGCCAGTCGGCGGGCCGTCACCTGGCCATTGCGGGTGGCAAGGGCCGCCCCCTGGTCGTCATAGGCGAACTGGAAGGCGGTGGACAGGGAAAGTCGCCCATCCTGCAACGACCAGGGCAGATGGTGCCCAAGCCACTGCTGCAGGGTCTCCGCTGACACATTGGAGAGAGACAGGCGACCGTTGGACCACAACGGCACCAGGTTGAGAGTGCCACTCCAGTCCAGCACCTGCTCACCCATGACCGCCTGCACGGTGTATTCTCCGGGCTCCTGCTCCTCACGCTCGCGGCTGGTCACGTCCGACAGGGTGAGCCCCAGGGACTCGATGACGATTTCCCGGGATCTGCCGTTGGCGCCATCGGTAAAGTCCCGGAACCGCAGGCGCCCCCCATTGATCAGGGCTTCATCCAGCACCACGTGGTAGGGCACAGGCTGTTCCGCGTCCTCGTCGCCGTCACCGTCGTCAGTCGCCTGTTGCTGATTACGCCAGTCCTCGATAAGGTTGAGCCGGCTGCCCTCCAACAGGTCCACACGCAGGAACGGGTTATCCAGTTCCAGGTGCTCCACGTGGATCGTCCCCCGTATCAGGTCGATCAGCCCCAGGTTGAGCTGGAGTTCCTCAACCGCCAGTACCCGTTCACCCTCCGGGTCGGTGGCGGAGAGTTCCTGAACCGAGAAGGAAAAGGTAAACGGATTGAAGCCCACCTCGTCGAACCCGGCGGTCCAGCCCAGGTGCTGCTGCAACCGCTCGGGAAGGGCCGAGGAAAGGTACAGGGGGATCAGGCCGAAGCCTGTCACCAGATAGACCAGCCCCAGAACCAGCAACCAGAACCACCACCGGCGGTAGGCGGGCTTGCGTTGGGCAGTTTCGGTCAATGCATCGACTCCTTTGCGGTTCTCAAGTGCACCTGATCCTGAAAGAATATAGAACCGACGATCCGAACCCAACCTTTATAGCAGGAAAGCCCGATGGACATAGGTGATATGCGCCGCGATTTCGAGAGTGAAGGCCTTGATCGCCAGCACCTGGACAGCGATCCTGTCCGCCAGTTCGAGCACTGGTTCGACGATGCCCGCAAAGCCGGCATCCTGGAACCCAATGCCATGTCCCTGGCCACCACCGGGTCGGACCTGCAGCCGGACCTGCGCACGGTGCTGCTGAAATACTTCGATCACGAAGGCTTCGTATTCTATACCAACTACGGCAGCCGCAAGGCCAGGGAACTGGAAGAAAACCCGAAGGCTGCGTTATTGTTCCCGTGGATCGGCCTCAACCGGCAGGTGATTGTCCAGGGCGAGGTCAGTCGCGTCAGCAAGGCGGAGTCCCTGCGTTACTTCGCCAGCCGCCCCCGGGGCAGTCAGCTCGGGGCCTGGGTCTCCGAACAGAGCCGGGTGATCCGTTCCCGTGGGTTGCTGGAACAGAAGGTAGCCGAAATCAAACGCAGGTTCGGAGAAGGGGAAGTGCCGCTACCCTCGTTCTGGGGCGGCTACCGGGTCGTTCCCCACCGCATTGAATTCTGGCAGGGGCGACCAAGCCGCCTGCACGACCGTTTCGAATACCTCAGGAGCCCCGATGGCTGGAACATCCAACGACTCCAACCCTGAGCCGGTGCGCGCCAGCGTTTCCGTGTGGCTGGGCCGCCAGCCCCTGGAGCCGTACGACTTCCCCGACTGGCTGGGCGAGTATGAGCGTGAGGTGGCCTCCAGCATGGCCACCGGGCGGCTCATGGAATACGTCCACAGCCGATGGCTGATTCGCCAGTCCCTCTACGGCGTCAGTGGCAAGGCACCCCATCTGTGCCGGCCGGTGCATGGCCGACCGGTTGCCTCTGCCGACCCGGAGGGCTGGTTCCTGTCCCTCAGCCACAGTCACGGCATGTCCGCCTGCGGGATATCCTCCCACCGGGGTATCGGCGTGGACATCGAACCCGTGTTCCGGGATTCCAACTGGCGCCGGATCGTACGCCGCTGGTTCACGGAAAAGGAACAGGACTGGCTGCTGGCCCAGTCCAGCCAGGAGTCGTTCCTCAAGGCCTGGACCCTGAAGGAGGCCTGGCTGAAGGCCACCGGGCGGGGCATTGCCAACAACCTTCGCACCCTGGAGGTCACCGCGGACCTGGAACTGACCGGAGACCGGCCCGGAGAGAACTGGCACGCTGCCCTGACCGAGGCGGAAGGCTTCATGATTGCGGTGGTCTGGCAGGACGAATCCGCCGAGGCGGCGCCCCAGCTCCACCTGGTCCACAACAACGACGAAGCCCACATGCAGCCGGCGGAACTGGAGCGATTGGGGGAACAGCCCTGGGTGATCTGCCCGCTGCAGCAGACAGCAGCGGCAAAGGAGAACGGACAGTGACGGTCATGAATCAGCCAAACGACGATGAACGCTGCCCCTGGTGCGGTACCGACCCGCTCTATGTGGATTATCACGACACCGTCTGGGGCCGACCGGAGACCGACGACCTGGCCCTGTTCGAGAAGCTGTGCCTGGATGGCCAGCAGGCGGGCCTGAGCTGGATCACCATCCTGCGCAAGCAGCAGGGCTACCGGGAGGCCTACGATCACTTCGATCCCGAGAAGATCGTTCGCTACGATGACGCAAAGGTGGCGGAACTGCTGGCCAATCCCGGCATTATCCGCAACCGGCTAAAGGTGGAGTCCATCATCCGTAACGCCCGCGGTTTCCTCGCATTCCGGGAACGGGACGAATCCTTCGCCGAATTTCTGTGGTCCTTCGTGGACTACCGTCCCATCCAGAACCAGTGGCGGGCATTCGAGGAGGTTCCGGTGACCACCGGCGAGGCCGAGTCCATGTCAAAGGCACTGAAGAAACAGGGGTTCAATTTTGTCGGGCCGACCATTGTCTACGCCTTCATGCAGGCCACCGGCATGGTCAACGATCACCTGGTGCAGTGCCCGGCCCAC
This sequence comes from Marinobacter shunpengi, assembly GCF_045449695.1. Taxonomy (NCBI): domain Bacteria; kingdom Pseudomonadati; phylum Pseudomonadota; class Gammaproteobacteria; order Pseudomonadales; family Marinobacteraceae; genus Marinobacter; species Marinobacter shunpengi. The sequence goes on along the minus strand of NZ_JBJJKZ010000008.1, from coordinate 163,071 downwards.
GGGCCCTGCCGCGAGCTGGGGACGAAAGCACCCCTTTTCTGAGCCGCCGGATGATCCCCACCTGACCCGTTCCCGTACAAACCCGCATATGGAACCGTTCCTTCACCACCGGGGATCTGCCTGTGCGTATTACCCTCGCCGAACTCTACCGGGCCGATACCGGCCCGGTCACGCTAATGGAAATCCTGTCCCTGGAGGGCCAGCGCTATATGGCTCGCCTGCGGATCGGAGACCAGACCCTGATACTGTCCGACCCGAAAGGCCGCACCCGGCTGTTCCGCAGTAGCTGGGAAGTCCAGGATACCCTGAGGGAGATCCCCATTGCCCGCACCGAGGTGGTACACGCCTCGGCCTACAACGAAATGGTGGGTATGGCACCGTCCCCGGTGGCTCCCCTGCGCATCCGGTTGCAGAGGCAGGACCGGTGATTGCCGTCAAGCGCCTGGCCATCCTGGTGGGGCTGACAGGCCTGATCCCGTTCCTTATCGGCGCCTTCGGACTATTCCTCGTACCGGCCTACAGCGACTGGCTGATGAAGTGGTTCTACATCTACAGTGCCGGCATCCTGGCCTTCATGTCGGGGGTCTACTGGCCGGTGGCCATGCAACTGGAGAACCGCTGCTACCCCCTGTCGCCCATGGTCACGCTGATGATCAGCCAGGTGCTGTTCCTCACCGGGAGCCTGACGCTGCTGCTCCCCCTGGGCTGGCGGGCGATCATCTACCCACTGCTCTACATCGCCCTGTGCCTGATCGATGTACGCTGGCTCTACAACTACTGGCCACAATGGTATCGCCAGCTAAGGCTGTTGCTGACGGCGGTGGTGGTTATCTGTCAACTGATGGTGCTGGCAGGGACCCGTCTTCTCTGAGAGCAGGATCACGACGTTCGGGCACTCTATCGAAGCGGCACAACGGGGGCGCGGGTCAAAGGACTGTGCTGTCAGGGTATGGCGGGAAGGGTAGAGGGACCAGAGGACACCCGGCACATTGGTACCGGGTGTCCTGGTCAGGAGGCAAGACATCCTCCCTTACCAGCGGGTGAAGCGACCGGTTCCACCCGCCAATAACCCGTCCGCCCGAGGAGGGGCACTCAGGCCGCCACGATGGCGTATTCGTGATTATGGGGCTCGATCAGCACACCGTGGAGGGCCACGATGGCCTTCTCGTAGTGATCCTCGTCCACCACGAACTGGATATCCACCTGGCGCATGCACTGGTGCAGGGCCAGCACACTGATTTCCTCATCGGCCAGCGCCTTCACCGAGCGGGCCAGAATGCCCGGCACCTTCATGTCACTGCCAATGGCGGACACCAGGGCCACCTTGCGGGTGCTGAGTTCGGCATTGGGGAACTCTTCCTCCAAGGCCTTCACCACACGCTTGACGTGTTTCAGGGTGCTGTCCACGTAGTGGGTGATGGTGTTGGCGTTGGTGTCCTTGGACACGAAGCGCACCTTGAAGCGGGTCAGGATATCCAGGATCCGCCGATCACAGCCCGGCTCCCCCTGCATGTCCTGATCGAACACCTCGATGGCGAAGATGCCCTTGGCGCCGGCGATGATTTCCACCCGGGCCTTCTCACTGACGTAGTCGCCGGTGATCAGGGTGCCGGTATGCTCCGGCTCGAAAGTGTTCATTACCCGCAGGGGAATCTCGTTCTGGCGCATGCCCTTGCCGGCCCGGGGATGGATGGCCTCCATGCCCAGGTTGGCCAACTGGTCCGCCACGTCGTAGTTGGTGCGCCCCAGGGGGACCACCTTATCGGCACCGACGATGTTGGGGTCGGCGGAACTCAGGTGATATTCCTTGTGGATAACCGCTTCGCGGGCTTCGGTGATCACCGCAACACGGCTGAAGGTCATCTCGCTGTAGCCCCGGTCGAAGGTGCGCATCAGACCTTCCTTGCACTGGGCATAACCGGTCACGATGGGCAGTTCGCGGGTCAGGTCGACCGCATCGAAAGCCTGCTTGAGCTTCTCATCCAGGGGCAGCAGTTCGTTGTCGCGCCAGCCGGTGAGATCCACGAAGCGGGCGTTGATGCCTTCCTGCTGAAGCTTCAGCGCGGTGTTGAAAGCGCTGTGAGCCTCACCGATACCTGCCAGCATTTCGCGCACAGTCAGCAGGTGTTCCTCAAGCTGGAACTGGCCGTAGGAACACAGCCGCTGCAGATCGATCAGGCAGCCGCGGACCCCTTCAATACGATCGGTGATGAACTGGTCCGCCTGCTGCTTGAGCATGGGATCGGCGAACAGCTCGCCGTTGATATCGGTGAGGAACTTCACCAGCTTGGTGAGATCGTCGCCCCAGGCCCAGTCGGACTCGGCATCGGCAAACAGGGCGTAAACGCCCGGCTCGCCGGTCTTCTTGTGTTCCAGGAGCTCGTTGGTGACGCCACCGTAGGCAGACACCACGAAGATGCGCTGGTACAGCTCATCCTTCTTGCGGCCACCGATGATGATGTTATCGCGGACCGCCTCGTAGTTGCTCATGGAGGTACCGCCGATCTTCTCAACGGTATGCAATTGGCTAGTCATGGTGTTTCCGTCATTAACCTGCAGAATGAATGGCCAGGGAGGTTGGAGGTATCTTACGACGCCTCGCTGATCCCTTCCTGCATGATTTCGTCCACACTCTCAGCCAGAATCTTAGCACCTTTTTTCAGGTCATCCTCACTGGTGGTGAGGGGCATCAGGCACTTGATGACCTCATCGTTGGGACCACTGGTCTCGATGATCAGCCCCTTCTCGAAAGCGCGGCCGGTGATCGCGTCGGTCAGCTCGGCGTTCTTCGCCTCGATACCCCGCATCAGGCCACGGCCCTTGACGTGGAACTCACCCGGATACTTGTCGCAGATGGCCTGCAGGGCGTCGCCCAGCACCTGGGTCTTGGCTTTCACCTCGTTGGCGAAAGCATCGTCCTTCCAGTAGGTTTCCACCGCGGCACGGGCGGTCACAAACGCCATGTTGTTACCCCGGAAGGTACCGTTGTGCTCACCGGAAGCCCAGATGTCCAGTTCCGGCTTGAACAGCACCAGCGCCATGGGCAGGCCGTAGCCGCTCAGGGACTTGGACACGGTGACCATATCCGGCTTGATGCCGGCAAACTCAAAGCTGAAGAACTCACCGGTACGGCCGTTACCGGCCTGGATATCGTCCAGGATCAGCAGCATGTCGTGCTTTTCGCAGAGCTTCTCAAGACCCTGGAGCCACTCGGCGCGGGCCACATTCAGGCCACCTTCGCCCTGTACCGCTTCCACAATGACCGCCGCCGGGGTCTCGATACCGGAGGAACCGTCGGAGAGTACCTTGTCCATAATGGCCAGAGTATCGACATTTTCGCCCAGGTAGCCGTCGTAGAACATGAAATCCACATTACCAAGCGGCATACCCACGCCACCGCGATGGTGCTTGTTACCGGTGGCGGCAACGGCGCCGGTGGTCACCCCGTGGAAACCGTTGGTGAAGGAGATGATGCCGGTGCGGCCTTTCACCTTGCGGGCCAGCTTCATGGCCGCTTCCACGCAGTTGGTGCCGGTGGGACCGGTGAACTGCATTTTGTAGTCCAGGCCACGGGGCTCAAGGATGTGCTTCTTGTAGGACTCGATGAAGTCGTGCTTGGCGGTGGTAAACAGATCCAGGCCCTGGCTCACACCGTCGGATTCAACATATTCGAGCAGTGCCTTCTTGAGCACGTCGTTGTTGTGGCCGTAGTTCAGGGAACCGGCGCCGGCGAGGAAGTCCAGGTATTCCTTGCCGTCTTCGGTGTACAGGTGCGCGTTCTTGGCCCGGTTGAAGATCACCGGAAAAGCCCGTGAATAAACGCGTACTTCGGATTCAGTAGACTTGAAGATTTCCATTGTCTTGCCTCTTAGCATGTATAGGTTCGAGGTGGAAATGCGGCTGCCGGACGGGGATCGGTCGCGACCGGCAGTCCGCACAGTGTCAGGGGCATCATTGGCAGAGGTTCCTCTAACCCTCTGCCGGCCCGTTGAAACGGTGTGGTTGCGGTCGACTCAGCCCTTCTGGGTAAAGGGCCCGATACGAAGCAGGAACTCGGAGTCGTGCTGGCCGCCGAAGTGCATTTCCTTCTCGAAATGCTCGTGATACTTCACTTCAGCACCCATGTCCCGGGCGAAGGAACGGAACAGCGCCCAGGAGGCTTCGTTGTCCTCGGTAATCGTGGTTTCCATATGGGTTACCCGGCGACACTCGTCGCGGCCCACGATTTCCTTGAGCATTTTCTTGGCGAGCCCCTTGCCGCGACCTTTCTCATGCACGGCCACCTGCCAGACAAAAACGGTATCGGGCTGCTGGGGAGGAATATAACCGGAGATGAAGCCGACCAGTTCGCCGTTTATCTCCGCCGCCACGCCGGTGTCGGCAAAGTGGCTGCACTGCAGGAGGTTGCAGTAAATCGAGTTGGGGTCCAGCGGGGGGCATTCCGCCACCAGCCGGTGAAGCCGGTAGCCATCATCCTTCACCGGTTTGCGGAGGGTGATGGCGGTGGTATTTGAACCTTCGGTTGTCATGCTCAGCCTTTTCGCTGCAAACGTTAGTGGTGAATTATATAGACCACAAAAGAAAAATCAACCGGATGCCCTGCGGCCACAAACCCGGGGCGCACGGCCACACTATCCTTTTCATGTCCCACTACCGTAAATATTAGATGATTTCCTCAGATATTCCAGTGCCCGCCCGCAATTGCTCCTGGGTCAGGGAAGTACCGCCCAGAATACGATGGCGATATGACAATGCAGCGTCAGTATTCTCAGGCCACAGGGCATCGAACAGCGACAGCCAGGGAGACAGCGGAAACCGCACCGGTTCCAGGGCGGCACTGACGGGAAGACTGGAAGGCAGCCCGTACGCCGCCTCCGACGGTGCGGACCGGGCAATCCTGACCAACAGGCCGGCGCTGCTACCAGCCAGGTTGCCCATTCCCGCCGAGCCGTTGTTGAGGAATAACCGCTGTCGGCCATCCACCTCCAGGGCCCGCATCACCGGCAGGCAGGTGTGGGTGCTGACCAGGACATCGGCCCCGGTCTGGCGAAACCAGCTTGCCAGTTGCCCGTTGCCCCGAGCGCCCAGTTCCTCGTGGGACAGCCCCCACCCTGCGAGGGATTCGGGATCACCATGGAGGACCACAACCTTTAGTCCTCCAAACATCAGGCACCGGTAACGGGGTAACCGGGCCAGCCGTTGCTGGAGTTCCGGGTGGTTGGCGGCAATGCCCTGCAGACGCACCATGATACGGTTGGACCGCTCCACCACAGCATCGTCCACGAAATCCGGATAGGCGCAGCCGCAACCCGCGCCATCCCCTGGCCGGGCCAGTTCGTACTCCACATTGCCGGTGATGGTATCATGGTCCAGTACCCGGTGGTTGATGGTGACAAACAGCTCGTCGCTGGCGTTGAACCAGTTGAAATCGCCATTGAACAGCAGATGCACCCGATGCCCCGACGCCCGCTCCCGTTGGGCCATGGCCTCGATTTCATCCAGCACCAGGGGATTGCCATAAAGGCCACCGACCACATAGAGCACGTCAGCGTCGCAGGCCACGGGCTCGCGGGTCAGGTCTTCGGGCCGGTACCGGTAATGCAGCGGACAGGCGCGCCCCTCACTCATGACCCGGCCTCGGCGGCGGGAACAGAGCGCCCGGCCAGCCGGCGGATCACCAGGGGCAGGAAGAAGCCGCCGGTGCAGATCAGGATGCCCCAGGCGTTGGTGCCCAGCAGCAGGGCATAGGCGCCCTCGCCAATGGCCCAGGAGTCCGGAATCCAGCCCACGGTCAGCAGCACCCCGAGGGTCAGGCCGCTCCAGAAACTCAGGTGGAAGCTCCAGGGCGACCAGCGGGTGAAGCCATAGAACAGGAACACCGGGGCCAGGCCCATCACCATGGTACCGGAGATGGTGGTGGCCTTGAGGATATCGGTCCCCGCGAACATGGGCAGGTTACCCAGGATGGCGAAGATGATCATCACCACCGCCCCCACCTTCATGCTGGGCAGCCTGTCGGCGGCCCGCCGCGCCAGCCGGGGCAGGTCCACGGCGATGGTCTTGGAGAAGGATGAGAAGGTGGAATCCAGGGTGGAGCCAGCGGAGGTCATCATCACCACGCTCATCAGGAACAGGGCGGTCAGCCCCAGGGCCTGGCCCACGGCCGCCGGGGCATTGCCGCCCGCGTCGATGCCATTGAGGCGGGCATGCACCCCCACCAGGCTGAAGATAAAGACCGCCACGAAACCCAGCAGTCCCGCCACCACGAAGCTTTTGAGCATGGTCTTCTCCCGGTTCACAAAGCCCCGATCGGTGAGGACCGGATCGTGGAACGGATAGCTGAACAACTGCAGCCCGGCCACCAGCAGCAGGTCCATGCCAGCATCCAGGCGGAACTCGCCGTTGGTCAGCAGGGCACCCGTGTCGTTGGCGGGGATGATCAGGAACAATACCGCCGCCACGAAGAACACGAACACCACCGCCTGGATCATGTCGGTGAAAATGGAGCTGCGCAGGCCGCCCTTGAGGCTGTAGGCGAGGGTGAAGGCGGTGAACACCACGGCAGCGGTGTAGTAGGGCCAGTCTCCGGGGCTGCCGAAGTAACCACCCACCACGGCGGTGTTGCTCCAGACCTCGTTGTAGAGCCGTATCAGGATGGCGGCGGCAAAGCTCAGCGCCGCCAGGCGCCCGAAACGGGAGGTCAGGAATTCCTGCAGGCTGCCAGCCCCGGTCTGGGTACGGATCAGGTAGATGATGTACCCGGCCACCGGAATCGACAGCCAGTAGGCGGCGTAGGCCAGGCCACCGGTGACCCCGTAGGCCGCCCCCAGGTTGGCAGCATTGGTCACGGACTTGGCGAAGATCCAGCTTATGAAGATGGAGGCGGTGAGTGACCACTGACCGACTGGCCGGCCCTGGTCATCGGCGCCCCGGTAGAAGGACGCCGCATTGCGGCTCCGGGGTGAAAGGGCGTACATCACCACTCCGTATACGATGAGAAATCCCCAAAACAGGGTGGCTTCGGTGCCGGTCATTCCTTTTTTTCCTCTTCCTCTGTTGTTGGCGGGTGTCACTGGCCTGGTTGTTGTGGGGGCGGCGCCTTGTTGCTGCTATTCCGGCGCACTACAACTCGCACCAAAGCGATAGCAGGCAAAGCACCGATGATGCCGCAGCATGATGCGCTCATCCATGCTTTCCGCCAGGGTGCCGCCCAGGTCGTATTCCGGGTCATCATCCACCAGCGTGCAGGCATAGACCCGGACCTGGTCGTTTTTCTTCACCAGCATGCGGGTATAGGTACACATGAAGTGGGACCGGCTCTCACGGGTCGGGTACTTTTCCATGCAGGTTTCAGTGATCTCGGGGCTGCCGTCATCGGAGCCCGGGGTGCCCAGGTCCGGGAAGGCGGTAAAGGCCAGGGTGTCGGGAATGCCCCAGTCGCGGAAAATCGACCGGAAGGCGTCCTCTATCTGCCCGGGCTCTTCCTGGTTATCTGTCTGGCGGGCAATAGACACCTTGAAGCCCTGGTCCACCAGCCAGCGGATTCCCTCTAGGGCCTTGTCGAAACTGCCATCCCCCCTATCCACGTCATGACGGGCCGCATCCGGGTAGTCCAGACTGACCCGGAAATGGATCGGGTAGGGATTATCCAGTAGCGGCAGCACCTGGTGCCGGCGCTTCAGCAGGGGGTCGGTGGCATTGGTCAGTACGAAACAGGGGCGGTGCTGGCTGGCGTAGTCCAGGATATTGACGAAATCCCGGATCACGAAGGGTTCGCCGCCAGTGAAGGAGAACTGCTCCACGCCCATATCCAGGGCCTCGTGGATAAATGGCTTTACATCGCTCAACGTCATCCCCGGGATGCGGCCATCGCCGGGGTGGGAGCCTTCCAGACAGAAAGGGCAGGACAGGTTGCAGGCGGTACCGGTGTGAATCCACAACTCCTTCAGGCGGTCGGAGTCGATGTAGCCACGGGGCTCCCCCGCCCGGGTATGGGTCCAACTGTCCCGGGCACGGGGCTCCAGCACTTCAGTCGTAGGTATGATTCTCTCTGCGGTCAGGGGCATAGGTGCTCCACTCTTGCCTGTTATGACTCCTCGGACACGGGAATCCGGCTTATGTTACAGATTCATCCTGTTTACGGACGCGGTCAGCGGATCGACCAGCCCCCAGCCGCCACCGGTGGAACTTCGCCAGCCAGCCCAGCACGCCTTCCGGGGCATGGGCCTGTTTCCACTGGCCGGCGGCAAATTTGGCGGATTCGTTCCAGGTGGGATAGGGGTGGATGGTCCCCAGGATCTTGTTGAGCCCGATGCCATGCTTCATGGCCAGGGTGAACTCCGCCAGGATCTCAGCGGCGTGGGTGCCAACCACTACGGCACCCAGGATGCGATCCTTGCCCGGTGCCGTCAGCACTTTGATAAAGCCGTGGTCTTCGTCCTCGGCGATGGCCCGGTCCAGGTCATCCAGCCCGTAGCGGGTCACTTCGTAATGGACACCCTGCTGCTGCGCTTCCTCCTCGCTCAGGCCCACGCGGGCCACTTCCGGCGCGGTAAAGGTCACCCACGGCAACACCCGGTAATCCACCCGGAAGCGTCTGAACTGACCAAACAGTCCATTCACCGCCGCGTACCAGGCCTGGTGGGCTGCCGCATGGGTAAACTGATAGGGGCCGGCCACATCGCCGCAGGCAAAGACATTGGGGAAGCCCACGGACATATCCTCTTCCACCGGCACGGTGCCATTGCGACGGGGCTCGATACCCAGGGCCTCCAGGTTCAGTCCCTCGGTATTGCCAGCGCGTCCCACCGCCACCAGCACCCGGTCAAAGGGGATCCGCACCGGTTCGCCGTTACGCTCGCAGACGGCCACCCGTTCACCGTCTTCCTCGGTGAACTCCACAACCTTGTGCCCCAGCCGCAGATCGATACCGTCAAGGCGCAGGCTGTCCGCCACCAGTTCCGCCACCTCCGGGTCTTCCTTCATCAGCAACCGGTTCATGGCCTCCACCTGGGTAACGGTCACGCCCAGCCGGGCAAACGCCTGTGACAACTCGCAGCCGATGGGCCCGCCACCCATCACCAGCAGGTGTTGCGGCTGCTCCTCCAGATCCCACAGGTTCTCGGAGGTGAGCGGCGCCATGGCATCCAGCCCCGGAATCGGCGGCAAAAAGGGCTTGCCGCCAGTAGCCACCACAATGCTGCGGGCGCTGAGTCGCTCCCGGCGACCGTCATTGTGGGTAACGTCCACTTCCCAGGGGGACACGAAGGCGGCGCTGCCGGCAATGCAGTCCACCCCGATACTCTGATAGCGCTCCACCGAATCATGGGGCTCGATCTTGCGGATCACCCGCTTGACCCGAGCCATGATACTGGTGAAAGAGCCGGACACCGGCACCGAGTCCAGCCCGTAGCGGTCCGCATGGCGCAGGGTGTCCGCCGCCCGGGCACTACGGATCAGCGCCTTGGACGGCACGCAGCCGGTGTTGAGGCAGTCACCCCCCATCCGGTCCCGCTCGATCAGGGCAACCCTGGCCTTCACCGCCGCACCGATATAGGCGGATACCAGGCCGGCAGAACCGCCGCCGATCACCAGCAGGTTGTAGTCGAAGCGCTCAGGTTTGGTGAACCCCCGATAGGCGCGTCGACGGCGGATAATGTCCACCACGACCTTGGCGATCAGCGGGAACAGCCCCAGCAGCGCAAAGGACAGCAACAGGTCGGCGGACACAATATCCCCCATGCTTTCGATCTGAGCCAACTGGGTGCCGGCATTCACGAACACAAAGGTACCCGGCAGCATGGCTACCCAGCTCACCAGTGCGTAGGTGCGAAGCTTCATACTGCTGAGGCCCATGGCCAAATTAATCAGAAAGAAAGGGAAGGCGGGCACCAAACGCATTGACGCCAAGTAGAACACCCCATCTCTATCGATGCCTTCATCGATGCGTTTGATAGTATTCGCATACTTCTTCTTCAACGTATCGCGAAGCACAAAACGGGCAACCAGAAACGCCAGGGAGGCCCCGATGGTGGAAGCCACGGAAACCGCCAGCAGCCCCACCACATTGCCAAAGAAGGCGCCGGCGGCTAGTGTCAGCACCGCTGCCCCAGGCAGCGACAGGGCAGCGGCAACCACATAGATCAGCACATAAACCGAAACCGCCAGCAGCAGATGGCCGGATATCCACTGGTCTAGGGACGTCTGGTGGCGTTGCAGGTTCTCCAGCGTCAGCAGCTCCGGCCCGCCAAGCAGCAGGAAAGCCGCCACCAGGACCACGATAATCGCCAGCAGGATCAGTTTCGGTTTGGACATCGTCTATCGGTTCCGTTTTGACATATAAAGGTGTTACTCAGACACCGCATTCCGCCATCCATTACAGACTAGCTTGCAGACCTCACAAAATAATAACGGGAAAGTCGCAATTGCATCCGGTCAGGGGGCGTCGTGAGTATCACAAAAAAGGGGGCCTGAGCCCCCTTTTCTGACGACATCACGTTATGCCTATGCCGTCGCTCTCTGCCTCTTCACCTTCATCGTCGTCCGGCTTACCCGCATTGTGGTCACGGGCCAGCAGGATATAGAACGCCGGCAGGATGAAGACCGTGAAGAAGGTGCCGATGCCCAGGCCCGCCACGATGGTCAGGCCGATGGCGAAGCGGCTCTGGGCGCCCGGGCCGATGGCGACCAGCAGCGGCACCATGGCGAAGATCAGCGCCAGCGACGTCATGATGATCGGCCTCAGCCGGATGGCCGCCGCTTCCAGCACCGCCTGGCGCTTGTCCAGCTTGCGGTCGATCTGCAACTGGTTGGCGAATTCCACGATCAGTATGCCGTTCTTCGCGACCACGCCGATCAGGGTGATCAACCCCACCTGGGTGTAGATGTTGATGGTGGCGAAGCCCAGTACGATAAACGCCATGGCACCAGCCACCGACAGAGGCACAGACACCAGGATGATCAGCGGGTCACGCCAGCTCTCGAACTGGGCCGCCAGCACCAGGTAGATCACCAGCAGCGACAGGGCCATGGTAATGGCCAGGGCACTGCCCTCGGTGGACAGTTGCCGCGTCTGCCCCATGTAATCGGAACTGAAGCCCTGGGGGAAGATCTCGCTGGCGTTCTGCTCCATCCAGTCCATGGCGGCCCCCATGGCCACACCCGGCATGACCACGCCCTGCAGGGTGATAGAGTTGAGCTGGTTGAACTGGGTCCGCTGGGACGGCTCCACCCCTTCCTGGAAACTGACCACGCTGCCCAGGGGTACCAGGTCCCCGGTATCCGAGCGGATGTAGTAGTCGTTCAGGGCCGCCTCGCTGATGCGGAAGTCCTGCTGCACCTGCGGAATCACCTGGTAGGAGCGGCCTTCCATACTGAAGCGGTTGATGTAGCCGCCACCAAGCATGCTGGACATGGCCTGCCCCACATCCTGCATGGACAGGCCCAGGTCCGCCACCCGGTCCCGGTCCACCTGGATCTGGACCACCGGCTTGTCGAAGGCGATGGACTTCTGCAGGAACATGAAGTTGCCACTCTGCATGGCGCGGCCCTGCAACTCGCTGGCGATCTCGTTGAGCTGCTCGTAGTCGCCACCGGTGGTGATCACGAACTGGAACGGCAGACCGCTGGAACCCGGCAGGGACGACGGGGCGAAGACCGCTGTCTGCAGGCCGGTGACCTTGTTCAGCTCGGCATTCAGCTTCGGCTGGATATCGAACTGGGTGACCGTCCGTTCGCTCCAGGGCGCCATCTTGAAGCCGCCAAAGACCTCGTTGGGGCCAGTGATACCGAGGATCATGAAATCCTCCTGGTAACCGTCCACCGTGGTCATGCGCTGCTGCACTTCACTGCCCTCTTCCTGAAGGTATTCCAGGGTTGACGTCTGCGGCCCTTTGCCCTGATAAAACAGGATACCCTGGTCCTCTTCCGGCGCCAGCTCGCTCTGGCTGAGCATGACCATGAAGAAGATGGAGGCAAAGATCATGAAGGCGAAGAAGATCACCACCGAGATGGTGGACATCAGCGAGGCCAGCGCACGCTTGTAAGCATTGGCCAGCCCGTTGAACGTCTTCTCCACGAACTGCTCGAAGCGGCTGGGATTACCATGGGGCTTGAGGATGGCCCCGGACAGCACCGGCGACAGGGTGAGGGCGACAATGCCCGAAATCACCACGGTGCCCGCCAGCGTAAAGGCGAACTCGATAAACAGCGAGCCGGTCAGGCCGCCCATAAAGCCAATGGGCGCGTAGACCGCCACCAGGGTGGTGGTCATGGCAATGATGGGGATCGCCATTTCCCTGGCGCCATGGAGGGCCGCATGGAATCTGGTCTCACCCTGCTCGATGTGGCGGTGGACGTTCTCCACCATGATGATGGCATCATCCACCACCAGGCCGATGGCCAACACCATCGACAGCAGCGTCAGCAGGTTCAGGGAGAAGCCCATCATCAGCATGATAAAGGCCCCGCCCACCAGCGACAGGGGCACCGCCACCGACGGCACCACCGCGGCACGCAGCGACCCCAGGCACAGGAATACCACCACCAGCACGATCACCAGGGCTTCCAGCAGGGTCTTGATCACCTCGTTGATGGAGTCGTCGATAAACTCGGAGGCATCGTAGGCCAGGCGCACGTCCAGGCCGGAGGGGAGTTGTTCCTCGATGTCCGGCAGCGCCGCCTTCACCAGCCCGGCCACGGTCAGCGGGTTGGCGCCGGGGGACATCTCGATGGCCACGTAGGTGGCCGGCTGGCCCTTGTACATGGCCAGGTGGTCGTAGCTCTGGGAGCCCAGCTCCACACTGGCGATGTCCCGCAGGCGGATAATGGAACCATTGGCCTCCTTCACCACCAGGTCCCGGAACTGGTCCAGGTCCGATACGTCGGTGTCGCTGGTCAGGCTGATCTTGGTGTACTTGCCTTCGGTGTTACCCACGGCCGCCTGGTAGTTGTTGCGCAACAGCACGCTGACCACTTCCTGGGGCGTCATGTCCACCGCCGCCAGGCGCTCCGGGTCCAGCCATGCCCGCAGGGCAAAGGTGCGCCCCAGCAGGTCCGCCTTGCCGACGCCGGCCAGGGCCTGCAGCTTGGGCTGCACCACCCGGGTCAGGTAATCGGTGATCTGGGGTACGTCCAGGTCGTTACTGTAGAAGGCGATATACATCAGTGCCGTGGAGTCCCCGGTCTCGGAGGTGATAACCGGGTCCTGGGCATCCGCCGGCAGCACGTTACGCTGGCTGGCCACCTTGGCCTGGATTTCCGCCAGGGCGGCGTTGGCGTCGTAGTTCAGCTCCATCTTGGCATTGATGGTGGACTGGCCCTGGGAGCTGGTGGAGGTCAGGTAGTCGATACCACTGGCCTCGGCCATGGCCTGCTGCAATGGCGTGGTGATAAAGCCCTTCACCAGCTCGGAGCTGGCACCCGGGTAGGCCGTGGTCACGGTTACCGTGGTGCTTTCAAGCTGTGGGTACTCCCGGATTTCCATCTCCAGGGCGGCACGGGCCCCAAGCAGCAGGATCAACAGGCTGACCACCGTGGCCAGCACCGGCCGGTGGACAAAAACGTCAGTAAAGCGCATTACTCGGACGCCTCCGCCGGCTGCTCATCATCCTGCTGGATCTCGATCGACTGGCCCGCCCGTAGTCGCAACAGGCCCTTGGCGACCACCTGGTCACCTTCCTCAAGCCCCTTCTCAATAGCGACGCGTTCGTCCCGGACCTCACCAGTCTGTACGGAACGACGGTTGACCGTGAGCTGGCCGTCGTCGTTCTCACCAATCAGGAACACATAGTCACCGTAGGTGTTGTAGGACACCGCAGTGCGGGGCAGGGTCAGCACCGGCCGATCTTCCGGCTGGCGCGTCATCACCGTGGCAAACATGCCCGGGCGAAGCTTGCCATCGGGGTTGGCGAGGGTGGCCCGGATACGCACGGTGCGGGTTTCAGGATTCACCGAGGTATTGATGGCGCTGACCTCCCCGGTAAAGGTTTCCCCCGGCACGGCGGCGACGGTCGCCCGAACCTCGTAACCACGGTCAACGCTGGGCAGGTTGCGCTCCGACAGGGTGTAGTCCAGGTAGATGGGATCGAGCATATTGATCTCGACAATCGGCGTGCCGGTGGGGACGTACTCCCCCTGGTCCACAAGCCGCAGGCCCAGGGTGCCGTCGAAGGGCGCGCGGATCACCTTTTTGTTGAGCTGGGCCTCGGCCTCGTTGACCCGGGCACGGGCAGCGTCATAGTTGGCCTTGGCTTCATCGTACTGGGACTGGGACACGGCACGGCGGGGCAGCAGGTTTTCAATGCGCTTGAACTCCTGGGCCGCCAGTTGGGCCTCGGCACGACGGGTTCGCAGGGCAGCTTCGTCGATCTGGGAATCCAGACGGATCAGGATGTCTCCCTGCTCAACGGTATCACCGGATTCAAACCCGATTTCCTCAATGACGCCGGGCACCTCATTGGCCACCCGGATACCGTTGACTGCCTCGACACTCCCCACGGACTTGATGGCGGGTGTCCACTGCTCCAGGGCGACGTTCGTGGCGCTCACCGGTGTCGGCGGCTGGGGCTGGGACATCATCTCCTTCATCTGGCCGAACTGGTAGAACTTGTAGCCGAAAATGCCACCCAGGATAAGACCCAGAAGGACAATGACAATCAGAAAACGGACAAAGGTGCGCATAGGTTAGACATCCTGATCAGAAAACCCGGCCCTGGGATCATGCGGACATGCAACAAGACCGATACCGTAATTGAGGCAATAAACTAACGATGATTATTTCATTATAAAAGCAAGCAAACCAGTGCCTTGCCCAGTTACCCGCCCCTGGAGTCTGCGCGGTAGAAATCGCGCCAGGCGAGAGCATCCCACATTGAGGCCATTTTGACGGTCATTTGAGGCGCAAAGTGGTTCTATGTAACGAAAATGAGCGCTCAAAAGGGACCAATGTGGGGCGGTCGCAGCGGTGCAACTTTCTACCGCGCAGGCTCCCAGACTGCCATATCATTTGCTACCGGAGGATGACCAGCGGCTTCTCCGCCGTCTTCAGCATGGTGGTCGTGGTGCTGCCCACCAGGAACTGCCTGATGCGGGAATGGCCATAGGCACCCATCACCAGCATGTCGATATCGTGCTCCGCCTGATAGTGGTGGAGTGCGGGTTCCACATCGCCAGCGCGGATGGCCAGGGTAATCTCCCCGCCCAGGTCCGACAGCATGGCTTCCGCCTGTTTCAGTTGCTCCCAGCGGTCACCGGTTTCCGGTCCGATCATCACGATATGAAGCGGCATGCCCTTGAGAACCGGACTGCCCGCCAGCAGTTCAACGCTGCGGAAGGCGGTCTTGCTGCCATCGAACGCCAGCATCGCACTCTTCGGCGGCGTAAACTCGTCCGGCACCAGCAGGATAGGACGATGCAGGCTGCGGATCACGGTTTCCAGCTGGCTGCCGATGTGCAGGTCACGGTCGGAACTGCTCTCGCCGTGCAGCCCCATGACCAGCAACCGGGTCTGACTTTCCAGGGTCAACAGGGATTCGGTCAGGTCCCCGTGGCGCTGACGCTTGATGACATCGGCGGCACCCGTGTCCATCACCCGCCGTTCCGCCTGCTCCAGCAGGTGGTGGCCCTGCTCCAGGGCAACCTTGCTGCGCTGCTGATCCAGGTCCGCCAGCTCCTCCAGCAGGTGTTCCCGACTGCCGAGGCCGATATTGCCGGCCAGGTCCGGGGCTACCGGGTAGCGCTCCTCGTCGAGCACATGAAGCAGCATGAGGGGAACCCCCATATGCCGACCGGCCCAGGCAGCATAGTCACAGACCGCCGGAGCGGCCCGGGAACCATCGATACAGGCAACGACTCGTAGCATGGCATTCTCGCTCTGATTGTCATTATGGTTGTTATTCTGACCGCGATCGCTATGGCTTTGCGTGTTCTCTGTCATATCAGTGCCCCATCAACTGGTCGACGGCGTCCGGCTTGTCATGCACCCCGAAACGGTCAACGATGGTGGCGCTGGCCTCGTTCAGGCCAATCACCTCTACCTCGGCGCCTTCACGGCGGAACTTGATGACCGCCTTGTCCAGGGCCGCCACGGCGGTGATATCCCAGAAATGGGCCCGGCTCAGGTCAATGATCACCTTATCCAGTGCTTCCTTGAAGTCAAAGGATTCGGTGAACTTTTCCGAGGAACTGAAGAATACCTGGCCCACCACGTTGTAGGTACGGGTATCAGACGTTTCATCGTACTCGGATGTGACCAGCATGTAGTGCCCCACCTTGTTGGCGAAGAACAGGGCCGCCAGCAGCACCCCGGCCAGCACACCGAAGGCCAGGTTGTGGGTGGCCACCACCACGACCACGGTCACCACCATCACGATATTGGTGGACAGCGGATGGTCCTTGAGGTTCTTGATGGAACCCCAGCTGAAGGTACCGATGGACACCATGATCATCACTGCCACCAGCGCGGCCATGGGAATCTGCACCAGCCACTGGTCCAGCACCAGCACCATGATCAGCAGGAAAACCCCCGCTGTGAGGGTGGATAGCCGTGTACGGCCGCCGGACTTGATATTGATGATGGACTGGCCAATCATGGCGCAACCCGCCATGCCCCCAAGCAGCCCTGAACCGATATTGGCAATGCCCTGTCCCCGGCACTCCCGGTTGCGGTCGGAGGTGGTATCAGTCAGGTCGTCCACAATGGTGGCGGTCATCATCGACTCCAGCAGGCCAACGACCGCCAGGCCCACGGAATAGGGCAGGATGATCATCAGCGTCTCCAGGGTTAGCGGCACATCCGGCCACAGGAACACCGGCAGGGTATCCGGCAGTTCGCCCATATCCCCCACGGTGCGGATATCCATGCCGTACCACATGGCCACCCCGGTCAGCACCACAATGCACACCAGAGGCGATGGAATCAGCTTACCCACCACCGGCAGGTAGGGGAACAGGTAGATGATGCCCAGGCCCGCCGCCGTCATGGCATAGACATGCCAGGTGACATTGGTCAGCTCCGGTAGCTGGGCCATGAAGATCAGTATCGCCAGGGCATTGACGAAACCGGTGACCACCGAGCGGGACACAAACCGCATCAGGCCGCCCAGTTTCAGGTAACCGGCACCGATCTGCAGCACCCCGGTCAGCAGGGTGGCCGCCAGCAGGTATTCCAGTCCGTGCTCCTTCACCAGGGTCACCATCAGCAATGCCATGGCACCGGTGGCGGCGGAGATCATGCCGGGACGGCCACCGACAAAGGCGATCACCACGGCAATACAGAACGAGGCATAGAGGCCGACCTTCGGGTCAACGCCGGCAATAATGGAAAAGGCGATGGCTTCCGGAATCAGGGCCAGGGCCACAACGATACCGGAGAGCAGGTCACCACGAATATTGGACAGCCAGTTGGCTTTGAGGGTTTTCACCATAACAACGGGGTTCCATGGGTTTCAGACATCTTGGGACGCTGGCCGCGCAGCGTGAACATGACAGACAGCTCCCCATGACCCGCCTGGACCAGGCCGGTAGATCGGGAAGGCAGCATGTCGAAAACAGGCCGACTAGGGGAGAGCCGGAATACTAGGGCGGAGTGATCGTCACGATGGGCAGCGTACTGTTCGGTTGATGGATGTCAGGTGCCTGACATATCGGGGGCGCGAAGCTTACCAGAAGCCCGCTCGAAAAGTAACCGGCAGACTCCTAGATCCGGTTCACCTGCTCCAGAAACGCAGCCGGCAGGATGTCGATCACCGGGCGACGGTCGCCACTCACTTCCGGGGCCGGCGCCGATGGTTCGGTGGCAATAATCGATGGCTGCTCGGACCAGTGCAGCAGTTCCAGTTTGCCGTCCGCATTTTCCACCAGCGCGGTGCAGTGCTCCACCCAGTCGCCGTCGTTGCAGTAGAGTCCTTCCTGGCTGCGCAGGAATCCGGCGGAGTGGATATGGCCGCAGATGAAGCCGTCGTAGTTGCCCTTCTCGGCGGCGGTCAGCGCCGCCAGCTCGAAGCGGCGGATAAAGGTCCGCGCCTTGCCGATACGACCTTTCAGCCAGGCCGCCAGCGACCAGTAGGGCTTGCCCTGCAGACGGCGCCAGGCATTGAACCAGCGGTTAAGCCGCAGCAGCAGGCCGTGGGCCCGGTCCCCCACCAGCAGCATCAGCGGGCTGCAGCGCACCACCTGGTCAAACTGATCACCGTGGCACACCATGAACCGTCGGCCATCGGCGGTGGTGTGGATGATCTTCTGGTGCAGTTCCACGCCACTGATGGTCTGACCGCAGAAGCGCCGCATGAACTCATCGTGGTTACCGGGCACGTACACCACCCGCGTGCCGTTGGCGGCCATGGCCAGCAGGCGGTGCACCACCGCTTCGTGGGATTTGGTGAAGTGCACCCGCCGCTGCATGGCGATCAGGTCCACGATATCGCCCACCAGGTACAGGGTGTCGCAATGGACGTTGTCCAGGAAGTCCAGCAGGTAGTCTGCCTGGCAGTCCGGAGTCCCCAGGTGAACGTCGGAAATGAAAACGCTGCGATAGTGTGGCATGTCTGCCCCTGACGGTTACCCTTGTCATGACACAACGTGACAAGCACACATGACGTGTCGGTGACACTTCATGGTCAGTCCTGTGAAGATTGCTCCACAGGGCTTTGGGGAATCCGGGCCGGGTGTAACAAACGGCGATTTCAGGTGTCTGACGGAATAGTCATTACAGGAAGAAGGGGAATCTGATGCCACGCCTGCGAACCACCATCCTCGGCCTTCTGTTGCTGGCGGCCCCCGCCCTCGCTCTGGCCACGGACAATGCCTCACTCTTCCAGCCCTATCAGACCCTGCTCGAGAGGCACCTGACCGAACAGGAACTGCCCGGCGACGGCCTTGTCTCCGCGTTCGATTACGAAAAAGCCCTGCAGCAGGAAGACACCCAAACGCTGCTGGGCCAACAGGCGGACGCGCTGGCGGCCTTCGACCCCGCAGGCCTGGAGGGCAAGGCCCGGTCGGTGGCCTTCTGGATTAACGCCTATAACTTTTTCATGATCCACCAGATCCTCACGGAGCGGCCCGACGGTGAGCTGGTGTCGTCGGTGTGGGACTACGGCGGTCGGCGAAACCCATTCCGGGACAATATCTTCCAGCGCCCCCTGTTCACCATCGGCGGCCAGGACTACAGCCTCGACCAGATGGAAAAGGACATCCTGCTGGGTGAGGACTACCAGCAAAGAGGCTGGATGGATGCCCGGGTGCATTTCGCCGTCAACTGTGCTGCAGTGGGCTGTCCGCCCCTGCGGAAGACCATCTACACCGGGGATAACCTGGAAACCCTGCTGACGGAGAACACCCGCCTGGCCCTGAATACCCCCCGACACCTGACCATAGACGGCAGAACCCTGAGGGTCAGCGCCATCTTCGACTGGTACCGTATGGATTTCGGGGAGGAAGCCGGCTCGGTCAGGAGCTTTATCCGGCAGTGGGCGGACACCGACGTCGGCGCCCGGGCGAACCAGACCAATGCCATTGATTACATCGACTATGACTGGGCCCTGAACCAGCCCGACAACTTTCCGGAGTTGTCGCAATAACCGGCCCTGATCGATCCAATCCCCGGATTCACACAGGATTGGTGGCCAGGATTTTCTTCAGGAAGTCCTTTGTCCTGGGATCCTGGGGGTGATAGAAGATCTCGCTGGGCGGCCCCTGCTCCACGATCCGCCCGCCATCAATGAAGATCACCCGGTCGGCTACGTCCCGGGCAAACGACATTTCATGGGTGACCACCATCATGGTCTGGCGTTCGGCGGCCAGCTTTTTCATCAATCCCAGCACTTCTTCCACCCACTCCGGGTCGAGGGACGAGGTGGGTTCGTCAAACAGGATCACCTCGGCACCGGCGGCCATGGCCCGGCCAATACCCACCCGTTGCTGCTGGCCACCGGACATGGACGCCGGGTAGGCATCCGCCTTGTCGGCCAGGCCAATCTGTTCCAGGATCTCCCGGGCCCGCCGATGGGCCTTTTCTTTCGGCCATCGGTCCACCACCAGCAGGCGTTCGGCGATGTTCTGTAATGCCGTCTTATTGGCGAACAGGGCATAGTTCTGGAACACAAACGCGGTTCGCCGGCGCATGGAGAGGATATCCGCCCGGCTGGCCCGGTTCACATCCACCGTCAGGTCACCCACGGTCATGGTGCCTGAGGTAGGTTGCTCCAGGAAGTTGACGCAGCGCAGCAGGGTGGATTTCCCGGTGCCCGAGGGACCGATGATGACGACGATTTCGCCCTTCTCAATTGTCAGGTCAATCCCGTCGAGGACCACCGTCTTGCCAAAGTGCTTGCTGAGTGAGTCCAGTCTGATCATCGGCTATAGGCCCGGTTCAGGCGAATTTCCAGGTAGTGCTGGAGCTTGGACAGCAGCTCCACCACGATCCAGTACATGATGGCCGCGACGATGAAGGCCTCGAAGTACAGGAAGCTGCCGGACGCCTCCTTCTGGGTCGCCCCCATCAGTTCCGTCACCCCCAGGGTAAAGGCCAGGGAGGTGGCCTTGATCATGTCGATGAAGTAGTTCATCAACGTGGGCAGCGCCACCCGGGTGGCCTGGGGCAGGACGATCCGCCGCATCAGTTGGCCGTTGGTCATGCCGATGGACAGCGCCGCTTCGGTCTGACTGCGATCCACCCCGATGATGGCCGCCCGGATGGACTCCGCCATATAGGCGGAGAAGTGCATGGTCAGGCCCATGATGGTCGCCGTAATGCCGTCAATCACCGTCAACGCGCTGACTAGCTGCGGCAGGCCGTAATAGAACAGAAACAGCTGCACCAGCAGCGGCGTACCGCGGAAAAACGAAATGAACAGGATGGTCAACTGGTTGAGCACGGGAATACGCAACACCCGGACAACCGCGAACAGGCACGCCAGGATGAGGGCCAGCACCATGCCCACGCCGGCAAGCTCCAGTGTCAGGGGCAGGTACCGCAACAGGATGGGTATCAGCCCGATCATGTACTCGACGTTCAGGACGTCCATAGTGAAAGCCGCCTAGGTGCGCCCCTCAGGGCCGGGTGATATCGGTGCCGAACCATCGCTCGGAGATCGCCTTGAGGGTGCCATCCTCCCGCAGGGCCGCCAGGGCCTGGTTCACCTCGTCACGAAGGGCCCGGCCCTGGTCCGTGTCCCGAAAGGGGTAGGCGTTGGTGATCTGTGAGAAAGTCGGCCCGGCGAGTGCCAGCGGCATGGGCTTGTCCTTGATGATCTGGCTGGCGCTGACCCGGTCCATCACAAAAGCATCGACGCGCCCCAGGGCGGTATCCCGCTCGATATTGCTGTCGTAGGTCTTGATGTCGATCTGGTCGGCGTAGGGCAGCTCTCGCAGCAGTGCTTCGAAATTGGAGCCCAGATTCACGGCAACGGTTTTCCCTTTGAGGTCTTCCACCCCCTTGATCTCGTTGTTGCCTTTCTTGGTCACCACCTGGGCCCCGTCATAGACGTAAGGGTCGCTGAAAATATACGCTTTCTGTCGCTCTTCAGTGATGGTGATCTGGTTAGCAACGGTGTCAATGCGCCCGGATTCCAGCATGCCAAACAGGCCGGAGAAGTTGGCGGTTTCGTATTGAATGTCACGCCCCATTTCCTCACCAATGGCATCCATGACATCGACGTCGAAGCCCTTGAGCTCATCCTGCTCTACAAAGGTGAACGGGAAATACTGGCCGGACATTCCGACTCGCAGCGGATCATCCTGTGCAGACAAAGGTGCGCTTGTGAGCAGGACCATCGTCAATAACGTGTTGATCAACAGCGTTTTCATAACAACCTCCTCCCGGCGTGGATCCTACCTGAAGCATAGTCGTGGCTGAAAATTGGGCAATCATAGTTGTCATTGGCTGTTAACCAGACGCTCGATATCGGTGAGGATATCAGGAGCACCGGTGACCCTCGCCAGCCAGCTGAGCGGGATGCCACACTCGCCGCCAACACCATGCAGAGCCGCCATGGCCGGCCCGATGATCCAGGCCCGGCCACAGGAATCTCCGCCGCAATGAATGTTGGCGCGGACGGCTTCGGTATAGCTCGCGGCATGGGTGAGGATGTGAAAGATCACCGGCATGGCCTCATACAGATAGCAGGTGCGGCCGAAGGTGTCGCCGGCTTTTATGGCATCCAGTGACGGGCCGGACTGGGCGTTGCTCAGGCTTTGCTGATCCGGCGTCTCGGCTTTGGCCGTTTCCAGGGCTGTCGCCAGGGGTTTACCCCGGAAAAGCTGGTCCAGAAGTGTCGCGGCGCATTTTGCCCAGGCCACCGCTTCATCATTGTGAGTAGTCACCCGCACGGCGGCTTCCGTAACCTCCAACAGCCTGTCGCTGCCACAGTAACAGGCAACCAGTGGCGGTAGTTTCGACACCGCAGGCAGCTGCATGTCGTCGGCGCCGCTTTCCGGCAACAGGTTCCGGTCGATGGTTTCGGCGAGGTAAACGCCTGCTTCCTGTATCCCGGATTCCTGATAGGTCAGGCTGATGGCCTGGCGAACCGGGTCGGCCAACTGATCACCGCTCAGTCGCCGGGTGTAGGGCAGGACCTTCTGCACCAGTATCCGTTTCTGCTGTTCGGTCAGCTCGGCGGAAATGCCCGACTGGGCCTCCTCAATGGCTTTCTGCTCGATGGTGTTCAGGTTATTCAGAGTGACCCGGGTAGGATTGTCGATATAACCCTGCCACTGGCCACCAGGGCCGAAAAACGCCCGGAAGCGCCGCTGATAGTCGCGGATATCCAGCCTGCCCTCACGGGCCAGGAGGCTGTCAGTCAACACCCCGGTGGCCGCTCCGTAATGGCTGATATCCCCGGGCTGCTTGCCCTCGTGTGCAAAATACCCGAAACCACCAGTGAAATAATCGGCCTTCGGCGGCAGGAACTCGGGGGACTGACCACCAACTTCGAGGATACGCCGACTGTCATAGAGCCAGTGCAGACCGAGGCTGGCCGCATCCGACACCCAGCCGCCGGCAAGAGCGGCGATGACTGCCGGTTTTCGTTCGATGAACAGGTTGCTGGCCATTGGAAATCCTCATGGGTTATTTTCAGAAATTGAGATCAAGGAGATCACTCATATTTCCTGATTTCTGGTGCCACTATCTTATTCCCGCATCAGCACCTCAACCACTCAAGTGCCCGGTAATCAAAGCCCTGTGCAATGGTGGGTTTTATGATCTCGAAATAGGGCGAGGCATCGAAATCCCTTGGTACGAAAAGGGAGTGGTGCCGAATCCGGTAAAACTCCCGCTCACACTCCCGGCACTTCGGGTCGTCAGAAGGCATGGCGATCACCTCCGGCAGGATGGGGTAGTGGATACTCTGAAACCCCTGCGCGATAAAGGATGAACAGATCGCCCGGGTGGGGTCACCACTGCCCAGTGCCAGCATTCTCCGCCGGTACCGAACAGGTACCGGCGGTGTGGGCAACAGATAGCGAGCCAGGTCGACGATGTTCTTGAGATCATACTGGTGGCCAAGGCGCTCACGGGAATACAGCGCCAACGCCTCCAGGGCTTCCCCTCCCAGATCCACCGGACGACAGATTCGGGTATGACGGTGACGGTAAAAGGACAGGGAAATGGCCCGGATGCCCGCCTCCAGATCGGCTTCCACCATAGTATTGGCCTCGCCGTTTTCGTTGTAACCCAGCCCGGCAGCTTCCCCCAGATACAGTGCGGCATGGGACCAGGTGGACTGGGTTAGGTACTTGATGGCAACGCTTACACGGGTGTCCCCTTCCACCAGCAGTACATCGCCGGGCTGGATGGTCGCCTGCAGTGCCTCCCAGGTTGACGTACTGATGGAAAAGTCAGCGACAGGCTTGGAGAGGTAGCGGGCCAGGGCCCGGGAGATCCAGTTGAACATGGTTCCGGCTCTTCTTGTTTTTGGTGACCGCCAATACCAGGCGCACGTCTATGCATGGACACGCCACCCGACCGTTCGTTACGCAAGATAATGCCGCTTTTTTCTGAACAACTTCAACAAATTATCTTGTCATCGGCAAAGTAACAACCCGGGCTTGCTGCGTGTCTATTATCCGAACTCACCAAGAGTCGGAAAGGAGAAAACATCATGAACACTGCAATCACACTCAGGAAGCTTGCCGTTATCACCGCAGGCCTGGTACTGGGCGCAACGGCTTCCATGGGCCATGCCCAGCAGAAGTGGATGGAAGAAGTCCTTGAACGTCAGTTCCAGGAGCAACAGCTCGCCGGGGAAAAAGCCAGCGATAACACGGACCAGAGGCACAATAAAAACGACGCTGAAAACCCGGAAAAGAAAGCTCCGAAGGACATCGACGTTTCCAATACCTATGACGACGAAGGAAACCCGATCATCTGACAGAAACGGTCTGATCCCCTTATGGCCCCATTCCAACGAATGGGGCCTTGTTACGTTTCCGACACCATGATCACGCTGTGCTAGAATTTGAGCAATTGCTCAAAGGACTGCCCATCCAGGTCCAGGGTCATCACCAGGTCATCGGCTCGCCAGGGCAGCGTGTCGGAAGGCTCCACAAACACAGGATCGTCCAGGGCCGGAATGCCGTCCCGGGGTGGGCCACCGTGGAGTATGGTGTCAGGCTCGACCAGGGCATTGCCCAGATCGAAGCCGTTCTTCTGCTGGGCCAGGGTGGACTGGGCCAGGGTGGACTGGGCCAGCAGCATCAAGACAAGGGCAAGGATACAATGGATGCGATTCATGGCAACTCTCCCGCAGCCTGCGTTACTACAGACACCGGGAGAGCGCGGATATTACACGACTAGCGAAGATTCGGGTTCAGGGTGTAGGTTCCGGTCACCCGCTCGCTGGCCAGCACATGCCCTTCCATGGCCTTGCTGACAGCCTCGCCATCAAACTCGCCGTCCAGGCCCAGGGTTTCCACATCCAGGGCGTGCACCTCGTAGTGATAATGGTGGATCAGCTCGTCGTTCCAGGGGGGGCAGGGGCCGTCGTAGCCACCGTAGGTTCCGGCCATATCCGGGTTACCGGCCAGGAACTGGGTGAAGTTGTTGACGCCACGGATGCCAATGGGGCCGGGGCCGGGTTCCTTGCCCTTGGGGCTGACGCCGTCACTGTCCTCCCCTTCCGGAATCCGGTTGACGGACGCGGGGATATCCACCAGCAGCCAGTGGAAGAAATCCACCCGCGGAATCTCGTTGGAGACCACCTTGCCCTCCTGGTTGACGTCATCGGCAATGCTCGGCACATCGGGATCAAACATCATCACCACAAAGCTCTTGGTGCCTTCCGGGGCGTCTTCCCAGGTGACTTCGGGGTTGCGGTTGGGACCGAAACTCATATGGTCCTCTTCGCTGAATACGCCAAACGCGAATTTCTCGGGGACCGGCTGGCCCTCGGTAATGCCATTAAAGTGAACCTTCATGGTCTGCTCCTGTTGGCTTTCGATCGGTGACCCGGTTTTAGCAGTTGCGCCGAGGATTTGTCCAGATCATCCCGGCGGAACGGTTCGGGTATACCCATCACAATAGGGCTGTAGCGGCCAAAAAAAAGGGGCACGCAACGATCGTCGTGCCCCCTGAAGGGGTTATTCACCATTGGCAACGCGTTTCAGCCTGCCCGCCGGAGGTGTCAGACCTGCTTCTTCCAGGCAAATTTCTGGAATGGCTCGTCGATCGGGGTCTCGGCAATGTGATTGACGTAGTTGCTCATGGTCTTCTGGGCCACGCCGAGGACCACTTCCAGTACCTGCCGCTGGCCATAGCCGGCGCCGTAGAAAGCGTCGAGATCTTCCTTGCCAACATTGCCACGTTTGCGAACAACCGCCAGGGTGAACGTGCGCAACGCTTCCAGCTTCTCGTCGGGCAGAGCGGTCTCATTGCGCAGGGCTTCGGTAATGTCTTCCGGTACCTTCATCATGTGGGCAATGCCGGTATGGGCCGGTACGCAGTAATGGCACTCGTGCTCGACATTGATGGTCTGCCAGACCACTGTCTGCTCATTGGCGTTGAAACTGGTGTTGGTGAACAGGCCGTGAAGGGTCTGGTAACCCTCCAGCAGACCCGGCGCCTCAGCCATGACGGCGTGCAGGCTGGGGATCATCCCCATATTCTTTTTCGAGCCTTCCAACAATGGCTTGGCATCTGCCGGTGCGGAATCGATATCGTGCAGCGTAAAGTCAGTCATGGGAACCTCCGTTTTTGAGTGATCACTCAATTTCAAGCTCAGACTATCTGTATTTGAGCAATCATTCAAGTTATAATCTGTACAAAGTCTGAACGGTGCTGTTTTTCATGCCAAGAATCGCGAAGTTTGACCGGGACAAGGCCCTGGAAGATGCGGTGCGGCTGTTCTGGGAGCGGGGTTACAGCGGCACCTCCATGAAGCACATTGAAAAGGCCCTGGACATGCGCCCGGGTAGCCTCTATGCCACCTTCGGCAACAAGGATGGCCTGTTCCGGGAGGCCCTGGATATCTATACCGGTCGCATGTCCCAGTCCATGACGGAGGCCCTGGAGGCGGCTCCGACCGTCATGGATGGTCTCTTTGGTTACCTGCGCGCCCTGTCGGAAGAGATCACCGCGCCCGATTCCCCCGCCCGGGCCTGTCTGGTGGTGAAAACCCTGCTGGAAGTCACCCATGAGCAGGAGGAACTCCGCGGGCTGGTCAACCGGCGCCTCCGGGCCGTCGAGGATCACCTCACGGGGCTGCTGGAACAGGCCCGTGACCAGGGTGAACTGAAACCAGGGGTCGACAGCCGACGCCTGGCCCGGCTGGTCCAGGCCCAGATCATGGGTCTGAGGTCGCTGGCCCAGCGGGATATTGATGCCGACAGTGTCAAAATCCTCACCGAAGACATCATCATTGCCCTGGGCGCCTTTACGCGGGACCCTGCCACGCACTAGTCTCTTGGAATTACACGATCCACGAGAGAGACACATCATGACCGACGACAAGCGACGCCGTCATTCCGCCCCGGTGGTTGACGGCCTGGGCAAGTCCGCCAGCCGCGCCATGCTGCGGGCGGTGGGCTTCACCGATGAGGACTTCCGCAAGCCGCAGGTGGGCATTGCCTCCACCTGGAGCAACCTCACCCCCTGCAACATGCATATCGACGGTCTGGCCCGGGAGGCCGCCAAAGGCGCCGACGGGGCCGGGGGCAAGAGCCTGATCTTCAACACCATTACCGTGTCCGACGGTATCGCCAACGGCACCGAGGGCATGAAGTATTCGCTGGTGTCCCGGGAGGTCATTGCCGATTCCATCGAGACCACAGCCGGCTGCGAGGGCTTCGATGGCCTGGTGGCCATCGGGGGCTGCGACAAGAACATGCCCGGCTGCGTCATGGGCCTGGCGCGCCTGGACCGGCCCTCGGTGTTTGTCTATGGCGGCACCATCCAGCCCGGTGAGAACCACACCGATATCATCTCGGTATTCGAGGCGGTGGGTGCCCACGCCCAGGGCAATATGGACCTGATCGAGGTGAAGCAGATCGAGGAAACCGCCATTCCCGGCCCCGGCTCCTGCGGCGGCATGTACACCGCCAACACCATGGCATCCGCCATCGAGGCCATGGGCATGAGCCTGCCCGGCAGCTCCGCCCAGAATGCCGTCTCCGACACCAAGCTGGCCGACTGCGAGGCAGCCGGGGCGGCGGTACTGGAGTTGCTGGATAAGGACATCAAACCCTCGGACATCATGACCCGGGAGGCCTTCGAGAACGCCATCACTGTGGTCATCGCCCTGGGCGGCTCCACCAACGCCGTGCTGCATCTGCTGGCCATGGCCAGCACCATCGGTGTCGAGCTCTCCCTGGAGGATTTCGAACGCATCGGCAAGCAGGTACCGGTGCTGGCTGACCTGCGCCCCTCCGGCCACTACATGATGTCGGAGCTGGTGGCCATCGGTGGCATCCAGCCGCTGATGAAGATGCTACTGGACCGGGGCATGCTCCATGGCGACTGCCTGACCGTCACCGGCAAGACCCTGGCGGAGAACCTGGCGGACGTCGAGCCCTACCCGGACAGCCAGGACATCATTCACGCCTTCGACAATCCCATCAAGGAAGACAGCCACCTGCGCATCCTCTACGGCAATCTGTCGCCTACCGGGGCCGTGGCCAAGATCACCGGCAAGGAAGGCACACACTTTACCGGCAAGGCCCGGGTGTTCCATTCCGAGGAGGAAGCCCAGGAGCGCATCATGGACGGCACCGTGGTGGCCGGCGATGTGCTGGTGATCCGCTATGAAGGCCCCAAGGGCGGCCCCGGCATGCGGGAGATGCTCACCCCCACCTCCGCCATCATGGGCAAGGGCCTGGGTAGCGATGTGGCCCTGATCACCGACGGCCGCTTCTCCGGCGGCAGTCATGGCTTCGTGGTGGGCCATATCACCCCGGAAGCCGCCGAGGGTGGCCCCATCGCGTTGGTGGAGAACGGTGATACAATCACCATCGATGCGGTCAACAACACCATCGAACTGGACATCTCCGATGACGAGATGCAGCGGCGGCGTCAGGCCTGGCAGGCACCCGCCCCCAGGAAGACCCGGGGCGTGCTGGCCAAATATGCCCGCACAGTCAGTTCCGCGTCCGTCGGTGCGGTGACCGACTTGCCATAACAACCAGAGAGTGCACGACCCTGTCACGCTCGCTCGCCAGTTTGCGATAGCTCTGTGCAACTACGTACCCGATAGATATGTAGTGTGCTAATGGGATATCGTAAACTGGCACGCGAGCGCACAGGTCGAAGGCCCTATGGACCGGGCCAGAACCATCAACGCTCCCCCGATAGTCCCCCTGTCGACCAAGAGTGATGAGAGCCAGCCGTCCTGTCATTGAGGGCGTCTGCCTGTCCTCACTTACAGGAAAGCTGTCTATGGAACATACCCATCATATTGTCGTGGTCGGCGGCGGCGCCGGCGGCCTGGAACTGGTCACGCGCCTGGGCAACAAGCTCGGCCGCAAGGGCAAGGCCCGTATCACCCTGGTGGACGCCGGCCTGACCCATGTCTGGAAACCCCTGCTCCATGAAGTGGCCTCCGGCTCCCTGGACGCCAGCGCCAACGAGATCAACTACCGGGCCCACGCCCGCAAGCACCACTACGAATTCCAGCTTGGTCGCATGTCCGGGATCGACCGCCAGAACCACCGTATTGTCATCGCCCCCTTCCTGGACGAGGACGGCGACGAAGTCGTACCGGAGCGGCATATCCACTACGACACCCTGGTGATCTCGGTGGGCAGCACCGCCAATGACTTCGGCACCCCCGGCGCAAAGGATCACTGCCTGTTCCTGGACAGCCTGCCCCAGGCCCGGCGCTTCCATAACCTGCTACTCAATGCCTTCCTGCGCACCAACCACGATGCCAAGGAAGGCCAGGACCACCAGCTTCCCATCACCATCATCGGTGCCGGCGCCACCGGCGTGGAACTGGCGGCAGAACTGCGGCTGGCATCCCGCGAGCTGCCGGTCTATGGCATGAACCATCTTGCCCCGGAGGATATCCGCATCTCGGTGATCGAGGCGGCGGACCGTATCCTGCCGGCACTGCCCGGTCGCCTGTCCCTGGCCGCCACCCGGGAGCTGGAGCGCCAGGATGTGCGGGTGCTGACCGGCCAGCCGGTGTCCGAGGTACGCGAGAACGCCATCGTGATGAAGGATGGCACCGAGATCCCTTCCCAGATGACCATCTGGGCCGCCGGCATCAAGGCCCCGGAGTGGCTCGGCCAACTGGACCTGGAAACCAACCGGGGCAACCAGCTGGTGGTGAAACAGACCCTGCAGTCGGTCACCGACCCGGACGTGTTCGCCCTGGGTGACTGCGCCGCCTGCCCGCAACCGGATTCCGACCGCCCGGTACCACCCCGGGCCCAGGCCGCCCACCAGCAGGCGGATACCCTGTTCAAGACCCTGCAACACCGTATCGAGGGCGGCGAACCGGTACCTTTCGTCTATCACGACCATGGCTCGTTGATCAATTTCAGCCGCTACACCACCGTGGGCAACCTGATGGGCAACCTGTCCGGCCGTTCCATGTACGTGGAAGGCAAGGTGGCCCGGCTGTTCTATGCATCGCTGTACCGCATGCACCAGAACGCCCTGCACGGGCCGCTGCGAACTGCCATTATCTGGGCCATGGACCGGGTCAGCCGGGCGATGCAGCCCCGACTGAAACTGCACTGACACCGGAGCTTAACCCAAGGAAAGAAAGGGCCGGACCAACTCATCCGGCCCGGCAGGATGTATCAGAATTTCTTGCGCTCGACGGTCCAGCCTGATGCGTCGCAGGCGCCGGTAAACACCTCGGCGGTATCAGTGATACCACTGCGACACACTCTACGCCAAGCAAATGGGAAGGCTGGAGCGGGTGAAGGGAATCGAACCCTCGTCTTAAGCTTGGGAAGCTTCTGCTCTACCATTGAGCTACACCCGCGCTGGCCTCAATATAAGCCCGCCCGCCAAGACAGGCAATACCCGGT
Source organism: Marinobacter shunpengi (assembly GCF_045449695.1). Taxonomy (NCBI): domain Bacteria; kingdom Pseudomonadati; phylum Pseudomonadota; class Gammaproteobacteria; order Pseudomonadales; family Marinobacteraceae; genus Marinobacter; species Marinobacter shunpengi. The sequence goes on along the minus strand of NZ_JBJJKZ010000008.1, from coordinate 132,606 downwards.
AACATACCGTGTTCGCAGGGGCTAAGAGTCAGCTAGTATTTAGGGAGTCTCCCGACGGTTCCAGGATCACATGCCTCCACGGTGGTCCGGGCGTATTGGAGACTGGTTGGAAGTCACCCCGCTTGGAGAGTTAATGGACCCCCATCTGATCCTTATCGGCGCCGCCATGCTTGTGATGAGCATCCTGCTCAGCCCGCTGTCAAGCCGGGTGGGCATGCCGGTACTGCTGATTTTCCTGGTGGTGGGCATGATGATGGGGGAAGACGGGGCCGGGGGCATCCGTTTCGATGATTTTGAACTGGCCTTTGTCATCGGCAACCTGGCCCTGGCAGTCATCCTGCTGGACGGCGGCATGCGGACCCGGGCCGAAACCTTCCGGGTGGGCCTGAAGCCTGCCCTGGTACTGGCTACCATCGGTGTGTTCGTGACCGCTGCCCTGGCAGGTCTGTGCGCCTGGCTGGTGTTCGACCTGCACTGGATGGTAGCCCTGCTGATCGGCGCCATTATTTCGTCCACCGATGCGGCGGCGGTGTTCTCTCTCCTGCAGGGCCACGGCCTGCACCTCAATGAACGGGTCAGTGCCACCCTGGAGATCGAGTCCGGCTCCAACGACCCCATGGCCATCTTCCTGACCCTGATGCTGGTCAGCCTGCTCAGTGCCAACGGCGCCTCCAGCCTGGCCGACGGACTGCTGATGCTGGTACAGCAGTTCGGCATCGGCACCATTGTCGGAGTGCTGGGTGGTTTCCTGATCGTGGAAATGGCCAACCGGGTACGACTGACACCGGCGCTGTATCCGTTGATGGTAGGAGCAGCCGGGTTGTGCGTTTTCGCCGGCACCAACATCGTCGGCGGCAGCGGCTTTCTCGCCATCTACCTGTCCGGGGTCATCGTGGGCAATCGCCCGGTACGGATGATGCCCATGATCCTCCAGGTTCATGACGGCCTCGCCTGGCTCGCTCAGCTTTGCCTGTTCCTGATGCTCGGGTTGCTGGTCAATCCGTCGGACCTGTTGCCACTGGCCGGTGGCGGCCTGGTGCTAGCTCTGACCCTGATCTTCGTGATCCGGCCACTGGCAGTGTTTGGCACACTCTGGCCGTTCGGGTTCAACCTGCGTGAGCTGTTCTTCATAAGCTGGGTAGGACTGCGGGGGGCGGTGCCCATCGTGCTGGCGCTGTTTCCGATCATGGCCGGTCTGCCGGAGGCACGGGATATTTTCCACTTTGCGTTCTTTATCGTGCTGGTGTCCCTGATCGTCCAGGGAACCTCACTGGCGCCACTGGCCCGCAAGCTGAACCTGGAGGTGCCCTCCACCGGGGAACCCTATCGCCGCCTGCCACTGGATGTGCCCGCCACCGGCGACCACGAGCTGATGCTGTTCCCGCTCAGGGGGGATCGCTGGGAAGACCCACGCCCCCTGGGCCAGCTATCGTTGCCGGATAACACCGCCATTGCCGGTGTATTCCGTGATCGCCAGTGCCTGCAGCCGACACCGGACCTGAAGATATCCCAGGGCGATGTGGTAGCGGTGTTTGCGGTGTCGTCCGCCCTCAAGGAACTGGGTAAATCACTGTCAGGCAGGCAGCCACCACGGCACCTGGCGGACCGCGCCTTCTTTGGTGACTTCGTACTGAACGGGGATGCCCTGCTGGGAGATGTGGAGCAGGTGTACGGGATCGAGTTCGACGAACTGCCCCCGGAGCTGTCCCTGGCGGAATGTTTTGCCAAGCGCACCAAAGGCCACCCGGTGGTGGGTGATAAGGTCACCCTCGGGCCGGTCATACTGGTGGCACGGGCGACAGACGCCGACCAGGTCACCAAGGTGGGCCTGAAAATGACGGACGCCTGACACCAGGCGGAAACACTCTGCAACCCTGGCAAGGTTTTGTGACATATCCCCACAAAAGTTACCTGCGTGCAACCTTAGCTTTGTGCTATAAGATAGCGGAATCGTGACCAATTCAGACCCGATATCCATAGAGCCATGCGTATTTTACTTTCTAGCTTACATACATATATAGCCGTTCCGGTGCTCCTGGCCCTCACTATCCTGGCCAGCGGAGCCCAGGCTGCCGGCAACCGCACGCTCGCCATGGCGGAGACCGGCACCACAACGGACATCAATCAGCTTGTCGTGCACAAGGACGAGCGTCGTCTTTATCTGATGTCCAACGATCAGATCATCCGCAGCTATCGCATCTCCCTGGGCAAAACACCGGAGGGTCACAAGCTGTATGAGGGTGATAGCCGCACGCCGGAAGGCAGTTACACCATCGACTTCCGCAACCCCAACAGCGAGTATTACAAGTCGATCCGCATTTCCTACCCCAATCACAAGGACCGGAAACTGGCCGAGGCCTGGGGCCTGCAGCCCGGTGGCAATATCATGATCCACGGCCTGCCCAACGACGTGGGAGACATGGCCTTTGCCTATCAGGGCCTGGACTGGACTGACGGGTGTATTGCCGTCACCAACGAGGCAATGGACGAAATCTGGCGGCTTGTCGAGGTGGGAACACCGATCCGCATACTTCCCTAATACCCCCTAAAAACGCCGCAGATTCATAAAGTTCCTGAACCTATACTTAAGTTTATGTAATTACCTAAGAATTTTTACGTATCCCGAGTTAACATTTTTGTGTGGAGTGTTTTACACTGTTTATGAATCCGGTGGGCATCTACCGGAACCGACATAACAGGATGTTATTCATTCAGAACTTCTGCACCACAGGAAGTATAACGACCAACAAGGGGATACTAGACATGCGTAAGTTGACGATCGCAGGGTTTGCACTGGCCACCGCACTGACTGCCGGTTGTGCCACAACTGATCAGGCTGCTATCGATGAGGCGACTGCAACTGCCAACTCCGCAGAGCAGACCGCCAGCAACGCCCTGAGCACTGCAAACAACGCCGACCGCAAGGCCAACACTGCCCTGCGTCGTGCCGAGCAGGCCCTGGCAGAAGCGAAAGAAGCCCAGAAGTCTGCAGACGAAGCAAACGAGCGCGCTCGTCGTATGCTTCAGCAGTCCAGCCAGAAGTAATGGCTGGATAGCATCTGCAAAGACGGAGGCCGGCACTAGCCGGCCTTTTTTATGGCTGCCATCCCGTCAGGTTTACGAATCCTCCTTGTCCGGATCATCCGGTGCCGCGCGGGGCGCCCCGGCACCCGCCGCCTTCTTCCTGAAAGCTTCCATCAGATCCATGGGTAACGGAAAAACGATCGTCGAAGAATTGGCGTTGTTGGTGCTCATATCGGACAGCGTCTGCAGATAGCGCAACTGCATGGCACCTGAGTCGGTGGACATGACTTCCGCTGCCTCCACCAGTTTCTTCGAGGCCTGCAGTTCGCCTTCGGCGTGGATCACTTTGGCCCGGCGCTCACGTTCCGCTTCCGCCTGGCGGGCAATGGCGCGGATCATGGACTCGTTCAGGTCCACGTGCTTGATTTCCACATTGGCCACCTTGATGCCCCAGTCCTCGGTCTGGGCGTCGATAATCTCCTGGATGTCCGAATTAAGCTTGTCCCGCTCCGACAGCATCTCGTCGAGGTCATGCTTGCCCAGCACCGAACGAAGCGTGGTCTGGGAAAGCTGGCTGGTGGCGGACCCGAAATCCTCAACCCGCAGGATAGCCTTCTCCGGATCCACCACCCGGAAGTAGAGCACGGCGTTCACCCGCACCGTCACGTTATCCTTGGAGATCACATCCTGGCTGGGCACGTCCAGGGTAATGACCCGCAGGTCCACCCGCGTCATCTGCTGGATGCCCGGAATGATGATAATCAGCCCAGGCCCCTTCACACCCTGGAAACGCCCCAGGAAGAACACCACACCCCGCTCGTACTCCGGCAGGATGCGGATGGCCGAGCCCAGGATGATCAGTAGCACCACCGTGGGTGCAATCCAGGGAATCAGTTCACCGATCATAATGCCTCCTTACTGTCATGCGGCCCGTCTCCGGGGCTCACTGTTACCGTCAGGCCGTCAACCCGGTCAACCCGCAGCCACTGGCCACGGGGTACCGGTTCATCGCTGACGGCCTTCCAGCGTTCTCCACCGAGTTGTACGTGACCGCGATAGTGTTCCCCATCACGCTCGAAATCGTCCAGCGCCCGGCAACGCTCCTCGCTCATGTGCTCCATACCCACGGCCGGGGCCTTGCGACGCAGCCCCATGAACCGGGTCACGGTCCACAGGATAAAGCCGCCCGCCACCGCCGCCGTGCCACCGATCGCCGGCAGCGAAATGTTCTGGTGACTGCCATCCATCAGGATAACGGACCCGAGCACAAAGGCGATGATGCCGCCGATACCCAGCATGCCAAAGCTGGGCATGAACGCCTCCCCCACGATGAATGCCAGCCCCAGCAGGATCAGCGCCAGGCCGGCATAGTTCACCGACAGCACCTGGAAGGCGAACAGGGCCAGTACCAGGCAGATGGCGCCGATCACGCCTGGATACACGCTACCGGGGTTGGCCAGCTCAAAGATGATGCCGTAGAAACCGATAATCATCAGGAAATAGGCGATGTTGGGGTCGGTGATCACAGACAGCAGGCGGGTGCGCCAGTCCGGCTTCTGGCGCACGATGGTGAGGTTCTGCGTATCCAGGGTCTGCTGGCCGGTAGCCATGACCACAGAGCGGCCATGGATCTGGTTCAGCAGGTCATTCAGGTCGGCGGCCACCACATCGATGACGTTCTGCTCCAGGGCGTCCTCAGCCCCCAGGTTCACCGCCTCCCGGACCGCCCGTTCGGCCCAGTCCGCGTTGCGCCCGTGGCGGTCCGCCAGTCCACGGATGTAGCTCACCGCATCCTCCATGACCTTGCGCTCCATGGCGGTGCTGTCATCGGAGGACGATTCACTGGCATCCTCGGCGTTTTCACCATTGCTGGAAGGGGTATCGTCGTTATTGTCGGGAGGATCGCTGCTGCCGGGCATACCCCCCATCTGCACCGGCGTTGCCGAGCCCAGGTTAGTGGCCGGTGCCATCGCGGCCACATGGCTGCCATAAAGGATATAGGTACCGGCACTGGCCGCCCGGGCGCCGGACGGGCTGACCCAGGTGACCACCGGCACGTCGGAGGCGAGGATGGTCTTGATGATGGAACGCATGGAATTCATCAGGCCACCGGGGGTATCCATCCGCAGGACAACCACGGCGGCGTCCTGCTCACTGGCCTGCTCGATCCCGCGGACCACGTAGTCCATGGTGGCCGGCCCGATGGCCCCGTCTACCGACAGGACAACGGCAGAACGGCTGGAGGACGATTGCGCCAGCACCCACTGGCCAACAGACAGCCCGAAGGCCAGCACCATCAGCCCGGCCCACAGGCCAATGCGAAACCGCGAGGGTTCTGTCGGGGTTCTGAGTCTATCCATTCCGTGCTCCCATGCATGGAACTATCGACCACCACCCCGTTTAACGCCAGTCAACTTGCTCCGACGGATGCTACTCAGAACCAGCGCTGCGGAGAGGGCGGGGATGTTTCGGATGGACGGGTGGAAACCTGCTCCGGGCGCTCACCCGCCGCTGCCGCATCGCCATCACGACTCGCGACCCGGGGCACCCTTTCCCCTATCATACGGGGAATACCGTCGGCCTTATCAACCGTCAGTTCCACGGCCCGGCGCTGGACCTCCAGTCCGTCCACTTCTTCGGTAACACTGGCGAGCTTTTCGGTAACCTGTTGCCAGAGCTCTTCCTTCTCCGCTTCGGTGTACTTCTCATCGGAGCGATGGACTTCCAGCCACAGTTGCCCATTCTGCATACCCACCTTGACCGGCTGGCGTATTACCTGGACCGGGGTGCCCTTGCCCACCTGCTGCGCAAACCCGGTGATATCTTCATTGTACATGCGGAAACAGCCGTGGCTGACCTGGGTACCAACACCGAATCCCTTGTTGGTGCCATGGATCAGGTAGCCGTCCTCACTCAGGATCAGGGCATAGGGCCCCAGGGGATTATCCGGCCCGGGTGGGATCATGCGCGGCAGGTACTCGCCGTTGGCTTCGTACTCGGCCCGGATACTGGCCGGTGGGTACCAGGCGGGGGATGCCACTCCCAGAGTCACTTCAGCATCGGTGATGGGGGATGGGTTGTCATCAGTGCCCACCCCGACCGGAAATACCTGAACGCCACCATCGCGGAAATAATAGAGGCGGTATTCCGCCAGATTGATCACAATGCCCTCACGCCGGGAATCCGGCAGGACATATTTGCGGGGCAGGGTAATACGGGTGCCGTCCCCGGGAAGCCAGGGATCAATATCGGGGTTGGCCTTGACCAGCTCCAGGTAACCCAGGCTTCGCTGGCTGCCAATGGCGGCGAAGGTATCTTCTTCCCGGGTCGTCATGGTCTGCAGCTTGCCCGCCAGGTCGCCTTCCAACACCCAGACCGGGGATTCCGGACGAGTCTGCTCACCAGACTCGTCGGCTTGCCCGGTTTGTGCAGGGCTTGCCTCGGACGATGCACTCCGGGCCTGCCGGCCATCGGTGTTCGCCTCGGCCATGGCCGAGGCGGCCCCCATCCACATCAGCAGGCTGAAAACCGTGATTCCGATACCTTTGGTGTTGACCATTCTGGTGTTCCCGATATGACTGTAAGCCCGCTGCCGGGGCTCGTTAACTCTTGTGTATGACACCCCGACACAACCGGAGTTCCGGGGTGCCGGTTCCGACCGACACGGCTCATAGTCCATTGTAGGCTGCCACAACCGTAATAATAGCCAGGCAGACAAACAGAATACTGGCGCCGATCCTCGCGGTCGCCATCGGCAGCCGCTGCATCAGCCATTTTCCGGCCACAATAACCGGAATGTTTGCCAACAGCATACCAACCGTGGTGCCCACGATCACCCAGAAAGTAGCGTCGTATCGCGCCGCCAGTACCACCGTTGCCACCTGGGTCTTGTCACCGATCTCTGCCAGGAAGAACATTACCGTGGTGGCAGCGAAGGCTCCCAGGCCCAGCAGGGTCGACTCGTCGCTGTCGTCCCGGTCCGGGAACAGCAGCCACAGGGCGATGGCCAGGAAACTGAACGCCACCAGCCACGGCACCCATTCCTGGGGTAACCAGCTCGCCACCCAGGCACCCAGCAACGCGGAAAGCCCGTGATTCACCAGCGTAGCCACCAGGATTCCCATGATAATCGGTGTACGGCGGTGGAATCGGCTGATCAGGAAAAGCGATAACAACTGGGTCTTGTCGCCAATTTCAGCAATGGCGACTGACAGGGTAGAAGCGAGAAAGGCATCCATGATGTTTACAGGGCTCCAAGGCGGATCATCGAGACACAGGAAGCCATCACTCTCCGCCTATCGGAAGTGACAGCTCCCCGGGTCTTGCCAGTTCCGCCTGGCATTGCCTTTCAGCAATGCCCGGGAACGTGATGGCCATGGGGATGTGCCCCAAGTATGTTGACCATCACCCGCAGCATGTCACTGCTGCGGAGACTACTCCCCCGAAGGAGATCAAGAGCATAGCGGGCCGGCGACAGAATCTCAACCGGCACAACCTGACTATTTTTTCAGGTTGACGGCGTTTTCCATAACCCGTTCGAAGATACCAAGGGCCACTTCCAGGTCCTTGTCCTCGATGCCGGTCAGCAGTTCATCCCGCAGTATATCGCCACGCTCGTTCAGGTCCTTCATGAACCGCTCGCCAGCGCTGGTCAGGTACAGCCGACGGGCACGTCGGTCACGCTTGCAGGGCCGGCGTTCGATCAGACCCTGTTCTTCCAGGCTGTCGAGCAAACGCACCAGGGTGGGGTTCTCGATGGCCATAAGGTGAGCCAGCTCCCGCTGTGTCAGCCCTTCGCCACCACGCTGGAGATACACCATGGTGGACCAGCGCGCCTGGGTCACCCCCAGGTCCTTGAGGCGCTCATCCAACAACTTGCGCCAGCGTCGGGTTATCCGGGCAACGGCGAACGGAAACTGGTCTCGGATAGTCTGCTGATCCATGTGTCTTTGTCCTGTGGCCTGTCGATTCAGCAATAGTAAGCTAATCATTGAGACGAACACAAGTTACACATTGATCATACTTGTGCCAGATCAAATAGCGTCAGCCTGTCTGCCTGACCTCCTCCATATCCACTTCCGGGCCTGGATGGAAATCCTCGTTGCGGGGGTCGATTTCCGCCAGTACCGACGACGCTTCCGGCATGGTCGCCACGAAGTGCTCCTGCTCCGCCACGGGCACGTCCGGTGTGTGGCTGATCCGGTAACTGGTGGCGATGGCCAGCAATACCAGGAACCCCGCACTGCCCCAGAACAGCCCAGAAGGTCCGAGGGCCCCCATCAACTCGGCCATGACAATGGGACCGATAACACTGCCGATCCCGTAACTCAGAAGCAGCGTGGCACTGGCCGCCACGATCTGGTGCGACTCCAGCCGGTCATTGGTGATGGCCACCGCAATGGGGTAGAGACTGGCGGAAAACCCGGTGAACACCCCCACCAACACCATTAACACCGGAATGCTCGCGCTACCGGTCGTTGCCACCACCACAGCGGTCGTGGAGGCAATCATGGAGGCCATGAACATCACCCGCCGCCGATCGAAGCGGTCGCAGATGCGCCCCAGGGGCCAGGCAAGGAGCATGGCGGCGACGATGGCCACCGCCATGAACACCGAGGTCTTTGACACATCCAGACCGGCCATGGTGGCGTACACCGGACCCAGGGCGTAAAAAGAGCCAATCAGCACCCCGCACACCAGCGCCCCCGCCGCACCGGTGAAGGAATCCCTGGCCAGAGTAAAGAAGGATAACCGTTCGGCGGACTCAATCACCGGCGCGTCCATCTGGGTGAGGGAGAGCGGAATAAGTGCCAGGGTCAGCAGGATAGCCGCCAGGGTAAAGGGCATGAAGTTGGCCGGATCCCCCAGGTTGACCACCAGTTGGCCACCTGCCGCCGAAATGTAAAACACGATCTGGTAGACCGCGAACAGGGCGCCGCGGTTACTGCTGGTGGCTCGGCTGCTGAACCAGCTTTCAATCACCACCAGCACACCGGCGATGCTGAAACCCGAAAGAATCCGCAAAAGCGCCCAAAGCACCATGGTGACCGACAGGGGGTAGATGAGAGCGGTGACCGCTGCCAGCGCTGCAAACACGGCAAAGGCACGGATATGGCCGACACGGGTGATGACCCGGTGCACATAGAGGGTCCCCAGGACAAAACCCACGGAATAGCACACCAGAACCCAGCCGATCACCGACGGCTCCACACCTTCAATACTCAGACGGATACCCAGCAGGGTTGTCAGAAAGGCATTGCCACTGACCAGAAGCAGGATGCTCAGGATCAGCGCCGACAGTGACGCCACCATTCGGGTCATCGGTAACTCTCCGGGAAGGGTACGGTTTTTCGCAAGGACCCGCGTTCCACGGGCAATCAGGTGCCGAATCAACAGCAACCTTCATTTAAGCATCCATTGGCATTCGCAGCTATTACGCAGATGCCGAAACCCTCTTCTGAATGCTTTCCAAAAACCTCTGGAAGGCGCTCTGCGCCTGCGTTTTACAAAATTTTACATTAAGGGCCCGTAACACACCGACGTACCTTAATGCTGCTAACATCGGTCGGGTGATCATGGATCGGTCGCTGTCGACCCGACCTCTGTTAGCCATCACCAAGAGCCCGACACTATGAAAAAAACGGAATGGCCCATTCGCTGGGATCTGCTGCTGCGTTATCGTCTGATAGAAATTGTTGCCCTCTGGGAAGGTCGTCTTACTACCAATCACATCTGCCACGGTTTTGGCATTGGCCGTCAGCAGGCGTCAAAGGACATCAATACCTATCTGAGAGAACTGGCACCCGGCAACCTGGTGTACGACAGGCACTTGAAAGGCTACATCCCCGCCACGGATTTCCAGCCCGTGGTTACGCGGGGACAGCCGGAAGAGTATCTGGAACTGGCCTGCCGGCACCAATCACTGAGTGACTGCTTTGAGAATCTCGACATCGGACTGCCGGACAGCTGTGTGGTGCGGGCCCCCTGCCGTCAAGCCAGCCCCGAAGTCACCCGCGCCGTCATTACCGCCTGTCGCCAGAAGCGCAAGCTGGAAGCGCGCTACCTCACCCTTGACCACCCCGATGGTGAGCCGGTGGTCCTGGAACCCCACACCCTCGTCATGACCGGCCAGGGCTGGCATGTGCGTGCCTGGAGTGACCGCAAGGAAGGCTTCGGCGATTTCCGCCTCAGCCGCCTGACCGGCAAGCTCCAGGTATCCCGGGACAAGTCCCGCCACCGGGAAGAACACGACGAGCGCTGGAACCGCATGATCAGCCTCCGGGTCCAGCCCGCCGCCGGTCTCGATACAGCCCGTCGCCGACTGGTCTGTGCCGACTATGGCCTGGAGGACGGCCCCATGGAAATCCGCTGTCGTGAAGCCATGGCTCCCTGGCTGATGCCCATGCTGGGACTGTCTGCCGGTGGTCGCGAGGACGACATTGCCGCCACCCCCCTGGAACTGACCAATGGCGACGCCCTGCCGGCCTGGCTGAAGACAGACACCCAGCAACCCGCCAGGGCGACGCAGGCCGACGCTGTCTGACCGGAAGAAGACCCGGTCAGTGACACCTGCTGTTGCCCGCTGCCGGAACCTTCCCGGAAACGGTCTCGTGCTTCGAACGGTTGTTGCACTGTTGCTGTACACAACCATGGGTCCGCTGTGGGCAGCCTCCTGTGGCGACGCCCACAACCCGGTCTCCGATATCCAGGGCCGGGGCGGAAAATCCCCCATGGCTGGCAGGCAGGTCACGGTGGAAGGCATCCTGACCGTGGACGTGCGTCAACCGGGTGGCTTCCAGGGCTTCTACCTCCAGCAGGCGCTGGCGGAGCAGGACGAGGACCCGGCCACCTCGGAGGGGCTGTTTGTCCATACCCGGGCCCGGGAGGGCAAGCCGGGGGACCGTGTGCGGGTTCGTGGTGAGGTCCGGGAGTATTACGGCCTGACCTCACTCACCAACGTCCGGCAGGTGGCAACCTGCGCCAGTCCGGGTTTGCCCGCCCCGACCGCCCTCCAGCCCGGCCAGTTACCCGAGGGTGGTCATGAGGCCCTCGAGGGCATGCTGGTACAAACCACCGAACCCCTGGTCATCACCGACACCTGGAACCTTGCCCGCTTTGGTGAACTGGTGCTTGCACCCTCCCTGCAGTGGACGCCGACCCAACGCCTGGAACCGGGGCCCGAGACACACGCCTTGCTGGCACAACAGGAACAGCAGCGCCTGATACTGGATGATGGTCTCCGCAGGAAATACCCCCGCCCCATCCCCTACCTGCCCGACGGAACGTCACCAGGCAATCCCCTGCGGGTCGGCGACAGGATCGCCCCTGTCGCGGGGGTCATGGACTACCGTTTCGGGAATTGGCGCCTGCAGCCCCTGACGCAACCCGATATCTACCACGCCACCCCCCGGCAAATGCCACCAACACGACACCGGGAGGCCAACCTGCGGGTCGTCTCTCTGAACCTGGGCAACCTGTTCAACGGCGACGGCCAGGGCCAGGGATTTCCCACAGCCCGCGGTGCCCGTGACCACGCATCCTATCAGCAACAGTTGGCAAGATTATCCCGCCAGATACAGGCCACTGACCCGGACATCCTCGCGGTTTCGGAACTGGAGAATGACGGGTACGGCGACAACAGCGCACTGGCGGAACTGGCCCGGACCATCGGCGACCACTGGCGGTTTATAGAAGGGGGCACCGACCAGGACGACGATGTCATCCGCAATGCTCTGCTGTACCGCTCAGACAGGGTACAACCAACAGGACCGGCCACCCTGATCAACGACGGCGCCTTCCGGCAGTGGCACCGCCCGGCGCTGGCCCAGGCGTTCCGGCGTATCGACGGTGGAGCGGCACTGACGGTGATCGCCGTACACCTGAAATCCAAGGGTTGCCACAATGCCCCGGCGGCACAACAGGACCGCCGGGATGGCCAAGCCTGCTTTGCGGAGGCGCGGGAGTCCGCTGCCAGGGCACTGGGACGCTGGCGTCCGGATGGCAACGGGAAGGATCACCTGATACTGCTGGCCGGAGACTTCAACGCCTACGCCCGGGAAGCCCCGCTGCAGGTCCTGGGCGATACCGGCTATACCGACCTCATTGCCCACTTCCACGGTCTCGAGCAGGGAACATTCCGCTACCACGGACGCCTGGGTACCCTGGACTATCACCTGGCGAACGACGCGCTGATGAAGCGGGTAAAGGCCAGTCACATCTGGTCGGTCAACGCCGAGGAGCCCCGGCTAAGGGCCTACAATGCCACCACGGACACCGATGTACCGGAGGACTCGCCATGGCGGGCCTCGGACCACAACCCGGTGATGACCGACCTGAGGCTATAGCCCGCCTTGATGCCGGCATCCGGTCGGGTCAGTCAATACCGACAATCTTGTGCATCTGGATGGTCAGCCGCCACTGGGGGTGCTGCAGGCAGTAGTCCACCGCCTTGCGGGTATTGCTGGCCTTGACCGGATCCCGGCCATCGTCCGGGGTGATCGGCGACGCCATGGGGGAGAGGAAGTAATGATGGGCCCGGATCGACCGGAAGCGCTCCGGCATGGCCAGGGGCTGCGGATAGACCACCTTAAGTTCATCACACTCGCGGATCACCACGGTGGCATCGGCCTTGGGGCTGACGCAGAGCCAGTCAATACCCGACGGTGCCGGCAGAGTGCCGTTGGTTTCCACCCCCACCTCGAACCCCTGTTCGTGGAAGGCGGCGATCAGGGGCTCATCAAGCTGTAGCAGGGGCTCACCACCGGTGCACACCACGTAGGGTCGAAGCCCGGACTCGCGGACCGACCGGGTGTCCGAGGGCCACAGCGACGCCACGTGGGCCGCCAGGGCGTCGGCGGTGTCAAAACGGCCTCCATTCTGGCCATCGGTACCGACAAAGTCCGTATCGCAGAAATCACACACCGCCGTGGCCCGGCCGGACTCCCGGCCATTCCACAGGTTGCACTTGCTGAACCGGCAGAACACGGCGGCACGCCCGGCCTGGGCGCCTTCCCCCTGGAGGGTGTAGAAGGCTTCCTTCACCCGGTACATCAGTTGCGGACCTCATAGGGCAGGGGGTCGGTAACGCCGTGGGAGGCAAAGGCTTCCAGCCGCTCGACGCAGGAGCCGCAGACACCACAGGCCCTGTGCCGCCCGTTGTAGCAGGTCCAGGTCTGGCCATAGTCGAGGCCCATGGCCAGGCCTTCGGCGAGTATCTCCGCCTTGTCGGCGCGTATGTAGGGGGCTTCGACGGCCACCGGCTCGTAGTTAGCCACCCGGCACACCGCATCCATCTTCTCGACGAATTCCGGTCGACAGTCGGGGTAGATGGCGTGATCGCCACCATGGGCACCGAACCAGACCGCATCCGCCGCCACGGTCACTGCATAGCCGGTGGCCAGGGACAGCAGGATCATGTTGCGGTTGGGCACCACGGTGGATTTCATGCTCTCTTCCTCGTAGTGCCCCTCTGGCACCTCGCTGCCCCCGGTCAGGGCAGAGCCCGCCATCACCGCCTGCAGGGACCGGATATCCAGCACCTTGTGGGGCAGGCCCAGGTCGCCGCAGACGGCGGAGGCCGCCTCCAGTTCGCGGACATGGCGCTGGCCATAGTCAAACGACAGCGCGTGCACCCGGTGCCCTTCCGCCAAGGCCCGGTGGAGCAGGGTGAATGAGTCCATCCCCCCTGAGTAGATCACGACAACGGTTTTCGACACCTGCCCTCCCGCTTGCAAAATGGACAATAGTGCACTGTTTGGTTACCCGGTATTGGGCCAGCATCAGCGCATCCCTCGAACGTACCCCTCGGAAGTACCGGACTGTCGGAAATCCTGCGCCGGGGTATGATCGACTTTCTATTGTAACAGCCACCCGACAGTATGGGTTCGCGTCAAGACACATGGACGGTTACACTTTGCAGACAGCTCAACGACTAACTGATTTGCCGATGACCCAGCCCAACGCACCGGCCTTTATTGACTTTGAGGCTTCCAGCCTCGACCTGATCGCCAGTTACCCGATCGAGGTTGGCCTGTGCCTGCCGGATGGTTCCCTGCATAGCTGGCTGATCAAGCCCCACGTACTCTGGCACGACTGGTCGGACAGTGCCGAGGCAATCCACGGCATCAGCCGCGATACACTGAAAGCGGAAGGTCTGAGTGTCAGACAGGTGGCCCACCACCTCAACGAACTGCTCGACGGCGAGGTGTTCTGCGATGCCTGGACCTTCGACAGTTTCTGGCTGCACCGCCTCTACCGGGCGGCGGACATGCGCCCCGCCTTCCAGCTCGAGTCGGTATCGCTGCTGCTTTCCCCGGCTCAGATCCAGCACTGGTCCGCCACCCGGCACCAGGTGATCGAAGACCTGGGACTGCCGGTTCACCGGGCTGCCAATGATGCCCGCATCCTCCACTCCACCTGGTGCCAGGTAACCGCCGCCGTCGGAAGTGACCAGCACGCCCCCCTGGGCAAGCTGTAGATCTCTCACGCAAAAAAAAGGCGCTGCGGGAAGCCCGTAGCGCCAAAACAATAAAGGAGAGATCACACAGTAACTGACGTGATACTGCGGATTGCACAACGTAAAACACGTGACACTGATTATTCTCCGTATCGCTCCCCTGGCCGTCTGTACGCGTTTGCCGAAGGCAGGGTTTGTGCTTATGCCCGCCGCGCGCCTACCCATTTGCAAACCACCACCTCCGCGATACACTGATACGTCGTCGGCCCTTCGGTGGCCGGCCGTCCACTGAACAGCATTACCTGACTATGAAACCGTACGGAGAGTCCCACATGGGCTTGAAGAAACATCGCTATCCATTGTTCACGGGTACACGGCGCAAGGCCCTGATGCCGGTCCGTGGCATGGTGATTTTCAGGTAAAGCTTTCGGTTCTGCCCGGAAGCTCAGGCGACCGGGCATGCAGTCTCCCGCATGAAGACCCGGTCCCGTGAGGCCGGGTTTTTCGTTTTTTGCAGCCGCAAAACGGTAAGGAGATTGCTATGAGCAGCGCCATGAACAGACCAACAACCAGACGTGCCGCCAACGTACCGGCCAGCCGCAGGCCCGGCCCTATCCGCCGCCCGGAGAAAATGCCGCTGCTGGATGCGATCTGCAGGAAACTGAACCAGCGGGTCAATCTTGACGATGAACGCAGCGTGCTCGGTCTCTATGAACGCGGCTGGATCTTCAACGGCGTGCTGGCCAGCCTGGATGGCGCCGAGGCCCGTTACGTCAAGGCACTGGCGAGCCGCTACGACTCCTGGATCGCCCGGCAGGTGGCGTAACGGCGTTAATGCTATAGTCTGGTTCATGATAACAAGGAGCATGTCATGAGCCAGACTTCCGTTGCCGATACCCTGCGGGAATACCTTTCTCTCCTGGAAATCCTCGACGATGCTTATTGGGAAGCCAGCACCATCCAGAACAAGGACCTGCTGTACGACATCATCAGCATCTTCCATCAGGAAGTGGCGGAACTGAACAAGCTCAGCGTGCAGGACCACCACTACCCCTACGAAGTGATCACCGAGGGCATCCGCCGGGTGGTACCGCAACTGGAACGACTTGACGAGGAACGTCACGACATTATCCAGCGCACCCAGACCCTCACCGA
Source organism: Marinobacter shunpengi (assembly GCF_045449695.1). Lineage (NCBI taxonomy): Bacteria > Pseudomonadati > Pseudomonadota > Gammaproteobacteria > Pseudomonadales > Marinobacteraceae > Marinobacter > Marinobacter shunpengi. Next base: position 116,972 of record NZ_JBJJKZ010000008.1, on the reverse strand, counting down.
TTTCCGCGACATTGTCTCCTCGGTGCTGGGTATCCTGGAGGCCCAGCTACGCACCATCTGATTCGGTTACGTACCACCTGATTCGATAGTACCCGGCACCTCACTCACCACCACGGTGCGGTTACGGCCGCGCTCCTTGGCCTGGTACATGGCCTTGTCCGCCATACGGCACAAAGTAGCCGCCGAACCGGCGTGATCGGGATAGACCGCCACCCCGATGCTGATGGTCAGGTTCAGGGTTTCACCCACCGAGGTTCGGACTGGCTCGTCGGCAATGTGCCGACGCAGACGCTCGGCAATATCCCAGGCCTCCTCCACGGACATCTCCGGCAGGACCACGATGAACTCCTCGCCGCCGAAACGCCCCAGGGTATCCACGGTACGGACACTTTCGGCGAGACGCAGGCTGATGGTGCGAAGCACCTCATCCCCCACCTCGTGGCCCCGGGTATCGTTGACCTCCTTGAAGTTATCCAGATCAATCCACAGCACCGCCAGCCGACGTTCATAGCGCTCCGCCCGGGCCACCTCCTCCTGCAGGATGCGTTCGGTTTCCCGCCGGTTGAACTGACCGGTCAGGGGATCCAGGGTCGCCAGTTCCGACAGGCGGGCTTCCAGGGCCTTGCGATCGGTAACATCCAGGATAATGCCTTCGAGCACCAGGCCACCGTCATCCTTGACACTACGCCCGCGCTCCCAGACCCAAATCACCTCACCATCCGCCCGGCGCAGCCGATACTCCACGGAAAAAGGCTCGGCGGATCCAATGGCGGTCTCCACTGCCTGGGTCACGCTGACGGCGTCCTCCGCCAGTATCAGGGTGGCCCAGGACACCTCCTGATTATCAATCAGGTCCTCGGGGGCATGGCCGGTCAGGTCCCGGCAGCCGCTGGAAATGAACTTCATGGTCCAATGTTCGTCGTACAGGCACCGGTAGGCCATGCCCGGCAGGTTATCCATGATGGTGGCCAACTGCCGTTCCCGAGCCAGAAGCGCCCGCTCCGCAGCCTTGCGTTCGGTAATGTCGATCCCCAGGGCAATGGAGCCTACCACCCGTCCATGGACATCCCGGAACGCCTTGGAATGCCAGGCCATCACCCGTTCACCGTTCTGGCGGGTCTGGATGGATGTCTCCAGGCCTTCGGCCTCTTCACGACCGGCCAGGATGCGATACACCCTGTCCCGCACCCACTGCCGATATGGGGGGTCTGGGTAAAGGGCCTCCCAGATGGTGTCATTGCCGATGGCCTCGTCACTGGTATAACCACTGATCTGTTCCGCTGCCCGGTTCCAGAGCTGGATGCGGCCATCCTGATCCAGCAGGTTAATCCAGATATTGGCGTTGTCGATGACACTGCGCTGGAACTCGCTGAGTTTGATGATCTCCTGCTGTTGCCCGTACTGGCGTTCAAACAGTTCCTGGTCGCGGCGGAACTGCCGCAACATGGCCAGGAAAAGGACGGCGGCGGTTACCGCGACAAAGCCCCATCCCTTCCAGGTCTGAGCACGGGTCAGCATCTGGGGGTCATTGACCAGCCGTTCAACGGCAGCGTCTGAGAACAGGATCCAGACCCCGCCAGCCAGGAGGTAGGCTAAAGCAATAATGAGTGACCGTTTTAACGGTAGTCGGTCTCTTCGGGTGTGGTCCATCAAATAGCGGTCCATCATACTGCCAGGCAATAGCCTTTATCACTGTCGCGCCGGGGCTCCGGCAAACGCGAGGAGGTACAGTTTCATTGCCCGGGGCGTTACCGGGGATACTCTTAACAGTAGTGTGTCACCTCTGTAACGTCGACCGCTTCCACAATTTTTTACGACTGTCATACTGCGGGAATACAAAGTTTCCAGAAGACATCGCTACAGGGATACTTCACATGACATCCGGTCACCCGGGATCCACTGCCAAGGAAAACCGACGGGCGCTCTGGTCATGGGCACTCTATGACTGGGCCAACAGTGCCTTCTTCACCATCATCCTCACCTTCATCTTCGCCCGCTATTTCAGCCAGTCGGTGGTTCAGGACGATGTCGCCGGCACCGAAGCCTGGGGCAACATCGTCGGGCTCTCCGGTCTCGCCGTGGCCATCCTCGCCCCGATACTGGGGGCCATCGCCGACCAGAACGGCCGCCGCAAGCCCTGGCTGATTGCCTTCACCCTGCTGTGCGTGGTCTCCACCGCCATGCTCTGGTTTGTCGCGCCGGGTAGTGGTGACCTGTGGTTCGCGGCCTTCTGGATCAGTCTCGGCATACTGGGCGCTGAATGCGCCTTTATCTTCTACAACGCCATGCTGCCTGATCTCGCCACGCCCGAACGGGTGGGCCGCTGGTCCGGCTGGTCCTGGGGACTGGGCTACGTCGGCGGCGTTACCTGCCTGGTGGTGGCATTGTTCGTCTTCATTGAGGGTGATACCAGCTGGCTGGGCCTGGACCGGGACGCGCTGGAGCATGTGCGCGCCACCTTTGTACTGGTGGCGATCTGGTACCTGGTGTTCTCCCTGCCGGCCTTCTTTTTCGTTCCGGACCGGCCGTCCCGGGGCCTGCCACTGGTGCCGGCGGTCAGGGCGGGCCTGGTCCAGCTCCGGGACTCCATCCGCCAGGTGCGGCAGTACCGGACCATTGTCCGTTTCCTGATCGCCCGCATGCTCTACACCGACGGCCTCGCCACCATCTTCACCTTCGGTGGGGTTTATGCCGCCGGCACCTTTGGTATGGACCAGACCCAGGTACTGCAGTTCGCCATCGCCCTGAACGTCACTTCCGGTCTGGGAGCCCTGGCCTTTTCCTGGGTGGATGATGCGATCGGCGGGCGCAATACCGTGCTGTTGTCGCTGACCGGGCTGACCCTGTGCGCCGCTTCCATTCTCCTGGTCACGGATCCGCTATGGTTCTGGGTCGTGGGTATGACCCTGGGCATCTTCGTGGGCCCGCTGCAATCCGCCAGCCGCTCCTATATGGCCCGGGTGGCGCCACCACACCTGCAGACCCAGATGTTTGGCCTGTTTGCCTTCTCAGGCAAGGCCACCGCATTCCTGGGCCCGTTGATGGTAGGTTGGGTAACCGCCGTTTCCGGCAGCCAGCGCTGGGGAATGAGCACCATCCTTATTTTCCTGCTGATCGGTTTTGCGATTATGCTGACGGTGCCACCGGCATCCAGAACCATCCATCACCAACCTGCGGAAGCGAAGTAAACCATGACACCCGGTATCGAGTCTGCCAGAAAGGCAGGCATCCAACACACCATCCACCAGTACGACCACGACGCCAACGGCGAATCCTACGGCCTGGAGGCGGCGGAAAAGATGGGCGTGGACCCGGCGCGGGTGTTCAAGACCCTGGTGGTGGAGACCGATGGCGGGCAACTGGTGGTGGCGATCGTGCCGGTTTCCACCAGCCTCAACCTCAAGAAAATCGCCAAAGCCGCCAAGGCAAAGAAGGCCGCCATGGCGGACAAGCAGAAAGTGCAGCGTACCACCGGCTACGTGCTCGGCGGCGTCAGCCCCCTGGGCCAGAAGAAGGCCCTGACCACCGTCATCGATGACACCGCGAACCACTTCGACACCCTCTACGTCAGCGCCGGGCGGCGGGGCCTGGAAATCGAACTGGCGCCGGCGGACCTGGTAAAGCTGACAAACGGCATTTTTGCGGATATCCGGCAGGACTGATAGCTCCCGCCCCCCTTCAATCGAACCTCCTGCGCTATAGCACAAAAAAGCCCGGTCGGGTCTCCCCGGCCGGGCTTTTTACTACCGGACTGTCACTCAGGTGCGCTTGGCGCTCTCCCGGGCTTCGTCCAGGATTTTATTGAGGGTCTCGCTGGGCTGCATGATCTTGCAGACCTTGTCCGCGGGCGGGTGGTAGTAACCACCGATGTCCGCCGGATGGCCCTGGATCACGCTCATTTCCTCCAGGATCTGGTCCTTGTTCTCTTCCAACTGCTTGGACAGCCTGGTAAAGAACTCCTTCAGGTCCTTGTCGCCATCCTGGTTGGCCAGCTCCTCCGCCCAGTAGCGGGCCAGGTGGAAGTGGCTGCCGCGGTTATCCAGCTCGCCGGTTACCCGGGACGGTGACTGGTTGTTCTCCAGCAGGCGGCCGGTGGCCGTGTCCAGGGCCTCACCCATCAGACGGGCGCGCTGGTTGTCCTGCTTCTCGCCCAGCTCCTCCAGGGAGACCGCGATGGCCAGGAATTCACCCAGGGAGTCCCAACGCAGGTGGTTCTCCTCCAGCAGTTGCTGCACATGCTTGGGCGCGGAACCGCCGGCGCCGGTCTCGTACAGGCCACCGCCGTTGAGCAGCGGCACGATGGACAGCATCTTGGCGCTGGTGCCCAGTTCCAGGATCGGGAACAGATCGGTGAGGTAGTCACGCAGGACGTTGCCGGTCACGGAAATGGTGTCCAGGCCGCGGATCAGGCGCTCCATGGTCCAGCGGATGGCGCGAACCGGCGACATGATGCGGATGTCCAGGCCTTCGGTGTCGTGTTCCTTGAGATAGGTCTTCACCTTCTCGATCAGCTGGGCATCGTGGGGACGCTCGTCATCCAGCCAGAACACCGCCGGCATGCCGGTGGCTCGGGCCCGGTTGACCGCCAGCTTGACCCAGTCACGGATCGGCAGGTCCTTGGTCTGGCAGGCACGCCAGATGTCGCCTTCCTCGACCTTGTGCTCGGTCAGCACGGTGCCGTCCTCGGTGACAATGCGGACGGTGCCGGCTTCGGGAATCTCGAAGGTCTTGTCGTGGGAACCGTATTCCTCGGCCTTCTGGGCCATCAGGCCCACGTTGGGTACGGTGCCCATGGTGGTGGGATCGAAGGCGCCGTGGGTCTTACAGAAGTTGATCACTTCCTGGTAGATGGTGGCGTAGGTGGACTCCGGCATCACGGCCTTGGTGTCCTTCAGCTTGCCATCACGGGCCCACATCTTGCCAGAGTTGCGGATCATCGCCGGCATGGAGGCATCCACGATCACGTCGCTGGGCACGTGCAGGTTGGTGATGCCTTTGACCGAGTCCACCATGGCGATTTCCGGCCGGTGCTCGTAGGTCTTGTGCAGGTCTTCCTGGATCTGTTCCTGCTTGGACTCCGGCAGTTGCTTGATCTTCTCGATCACGGACGACAGGCCGTTGTTCGGGTTGACGCCGATTTCCTGGAACAGGTCGCCGTACTTCTCGAACAGCTCCTTGTAGAAGACCTTCACCGCGTGACCGAACACGATCGGGTGGGAGATCTTCATCATGGTGGCCTTCACGTGCAGGGAGAACATCACACCGCTGTTCTCACAGTCGGCAATGGCGTCCTCGAAGAACTTCACCAGGGCCTGCTTGCTCATGTACATGCCATCAAGCACTTCGCCTTCCTGCAACGGCAGGTCGGACTTCAGTACCGTCTGCTCACCCTTGCCATTCTCAAACACGATGTTGGCCTTGGTGGCCTTGTCGAGGGTGACGGACTGCTCGCTGGAGTAGAAATCGCCGCCACGCATGTGGGCAACGTGGGTGCGGGAAGCAGGGCTCCACTCACCCATGGAGTGCGGGTACTTGCGGGCGAAGGCCTTGACCGCGGCGGGGGCACGACGGTCGGAGTTGCCTTCACGCAGTACCGGGTTCACGGCGCTGCCGAGAACCTTGGAATAGCGTTTATGGGCTTCCTTTTCCTCATCGGTTTCCGGATGTTCCTTGTACTCGGGAACCTTGTAGCCCTGCTCGTTCAGCTCCTTGATGGCCGCCCGGAGCTGCGGGATGGACGCGCTGATGTTCGGCAGCTTGATGATGTTGGCGTCCGGGTCCTTGGTGTACTCGCCCAGTTCCGCCAGGGCATCGGGGACCCGCTGGTGTTCTTCAAGGTAATCGGGGAACGCCGCCAGGATACGGGCGGCGAGGGAAATATCACTGGTCTCGAAAGTGATGCCCGCCGGTGCGGTAAAGGTCTGCAGGATCGGTAGCAGGGAGCGGGTCGCCAGGGCCGGCGCTTCGTCGGTCAGTGTGTAGACAATCTTCGGATTTTCGGTTGTCATTTTCGTCCTCTGGATAATGGATGAATTCAGGACGGTCACCATCTGGTCAAGCGTCTTGTGAACCCCCGACCGCAACAATGACTGAATAGGGTCTTTTGATGAGTCACATAAGATAGCATTTTTTTTTAATATTGGGTTACGATCTTAGTCTTAAGGTCAGATTTCACCATTCCGTCATATGGCATTCCCACCCATTAAAACCGACGCTTACCGCCCGGGAACTGGCCTGGCATTCCCACCTGACCTGTGCTTTAGTATTGGACATAAACCTTCACCGCCTACCTTTCTGGAGTACCCGCATGATCCATGGACGGATTGGTCCATTCGTCGCCCTGATCGCCTTTGCAGCCCTACTGGGCGCCTGTGCACATCAAAGCTCTACCGTCGTTACCGATGTCCAGTCGACCGGCCAGCCCAGTCGTGGTTTTTCCAACATCCTGGTAGTGGCAGCCAACGGCAACCCGGAGGTACGCAGGGCGGTGGGCAAGGCATTGACCGACCAGATCGTCCGGAAAGGTGTCAGCGCCTTTTACCTTGCCGATGACAACGACGTCCTGTCCTGGGATAACCCGGCGGAACTGCGCAGCCAGTTACTCGATATCGCCACCAAGGGCCAGTACGACGGGGTACTGGTGATGTCACTGGTCGACAAGAAACACCACGAGAACTACCAGCCGGAAACCGTGAGCTACATCCCGGACAACCGGGACATTGGTCCAACGGCATCCATGACCTACATGGAACGTTCGGTCCAGCCGGCCTCTTTCAAACGCTCGGTGGAATACGTCATCCAGTCAACTCTCTATGATGGCACCAACGGCAATGCGGTCTGGCGGGCACTTTCCCGCACGGTCGACCCCGATTCCCTGGACAAGGCCGCCAGGGAGTTCGCCTCGGTCGTTGCCGAAGCATTGGACGCACCGCTCGGTCAGGGGGGCTCCCAATGACCCGATCAGGCCCAACCATTGTGCTGGTCTGCGCTATGACGGTGGTCACTGGCTGCGCAAACCGGGATGCCAGCCTCTCCCAGGGCGTCGATGATCCCTGCGCCACCGTCCAGGGGCTGATCGCCGAATACCCGGAGGGCTTCCCGTCCTACCGCGGAAAAGCCAACAACACCCGCAATATCACCACCTATCGGGCGAAGGAAGACCTGGTGGCCGGTCATTGCGAGATCTGGCAGTGGGGTAATGGCGACACCGCCTATAGCTGCTCGGCGGCGGCACCCTCCATCGATATTGCCAGGGATCGATACCTCAAGTCCGTTAACTACCTGATGCAATGCCTGGGGCCGGACTGGAGCACCGTTGAAATGACCCGTGACCGGGATGGCGAGACCGACGGCCAGCTCACCCGGTTCACCTCCGGCGAGCATCCGGACCTGTCCGTATCGGTCCATCTGATCGACGAGAAACGAGGCCCGAAACACAGCTACACCAACTACCTGTACCTGGGCACCGACGCCCAGGACCCGGGGGCGACCGACTGACCCCCCAACCATCGGGACTGGCATGGGTCGGCACAGCGTATGACAACCGGCAGCCAACGGAGCGGCATCAACCTGGTGGTCTGGCTGGCACTCAGCCTGCCGGCCGTCGCCGGGGCCAGTGATTTCACCCAGGCCGGGTTGCTATTCCTAGATCTTGCCCGTGTCATTGATGGTCACCAGATTGCCCAGTGCGTCGAGTACCATATAAAACCGGTCCGGCGCTTCCCGCCGGTCGTCGTATCGCACAATCCAGAACCGCCTGTCATTCACTTCCCGCACTTCCACCGCGTCGGCTTTCACGTCGGACCAGCTTTCCTCGAGCTTTCTGCTGGCCACCAACTGCATCTTCAGAAAGTCGGCCCGGTCTGTGACCTGCAGATCTGATAACGGCTCGGTCACGACATGGTTAGGGTGGGCAAGAATAGTATTGGCCCAAAGCAGGGTAACAACAAGCGAACAGATCAATACAAGCGTCTTCACTGCCTGGTTTCCTTAGAGTGTTGATATTGTAGGCGTTTATGTCAGGTCCGAGCGCACCGACCGGCAGCTGTTGGTCCAGAACAGGACCAGCTACGGCAACCCGGGCGGTCAGGAGAATCGTGCAGAATGAGTGGTGCAGAACAAACCCGACATCGTCATCGGGCAGAGAGCCTACCAGAGGGAAAACAGGGACTGGATTAACATTGAATCATGTCCCGAAGCATGAGGGGATGGTCTGAGGCCCAGGCCATTGATATCCCGGGCCCCTTTTTGTAATAACTTGTCCGCTTACTCCACCTTTACCAGATCGTCCGGCTTCCAGGTCTGGTCGTAGAAGGTCTTTTCAGCGGTGCCGCCCGCCCAGGCCGTTTTTTGCTGGCGGCCTTAGTGACAGCAGAGGTTGCGGTTGTCCCTGCTACCCAGTCCAGGATCATCTTGGGCGCCATTTCCACGGTTAACTGAATGTGGCAGGCCCACTACTAATTAAGAAACTGCAGATTCAGACCGAGGAAAACCTGCCACTCCGGCTGCCCGGGCCCCTTGTCGGCAATCGAAAACTGCGGCTCGACAAACATGTTGACCACAGTCTTGCCCCGCTTGATCACCTGCCCGATACCAACACCCACCGGCACGCTGTAACCGTCGTTCTCCAGGTTGTAGACCCAGATGGGTGCGGCCCGCAGATAGGTGCCGCCACCAAGCTGGTAGAAAGCGAATGGCTGGAAGGCGGCAAAGTTTGCATCCTCCCGGTCATCCTCGCCGGCAAAGCTGTCCTGCCAGGAGAGCAGGTAACCGTACTGGAACTGGGGGTCGGCCCCGTTGAACAGGACATTCACCAGCCCGCCGGACCATTTCTCGCTGCCCAGCTCATCCTTGCCGGCCGTCGGGGCGGTGATCTGGGGACCAACACCAAAGCTGACCGCCGGATTGCCGGTATCGAACAGATACGCGGAGAACAGGTTAAGGTCACCAAAACTGGTTTCCTTGTCGCCGTCCGGCGCGGTGGGGAAGGTGTTGATGGGCAGTGATGCCCGCAGAATCCAGTTGGTGTCGCCGGCGGAAAACGGCCTGGCATAACGGAACCAGAACTGGTTGGCGGATTCATCGGATTCGGTCAGGTCGCCGATGTAGTAATCCTGCATGTTGAAAGCGGTCATGTTGGCCAGCGGGTTGTTGGCCTGCGCCGCTGCGCCTGGCGCTTCCTGGGCAGTCACGTTAAACGAGACAAGCAGCGCAACAACGCCGGCGCCAGCCCGAGCCCATATTGATCGCATTGTCGTTGGAGTCATAAGACATGTCCTTACCAATAGGGTGGGCATGAGAACCAGCGAGGCCAGCCCCGCTGGTTCCCAGTCTTCCTACATGGAGGTTTCCTTCGGCGTCACGATGGGCCACCAGGGGTCGAACTTGACCAGCAGCGAGCGGAACTCATCGAAGGTGCCGGCATCGCCTTCCAGGGTGGCATCGCCAGAGTCGACCTTATCCTTTATCGATGCCTGACCGGCCAACACGTCATTCAGGTTGGCTCGCGTCATTGAGATGGACACATCCGCATCATCGAAAGGCTCCTCGTAATAGTTCAGGACCCCGTTCTCCAGCGCGACACCGTAGTCCTCTTCGGTATCGGTCAGCTCGAAGTTCATCATCATCTGCTTGCCAGCGGCCTTGTTGCCGTCAATCTGAATGGCCAGGTAGTCAAAGAACATTTCCAGGGGCATTGAGGCCACAATATCCGGGGAGGCCGTACTTGGCATGGGCATCACTTTGACACCGTCACGGAGTTCCTTGGCGCCAGACAGGTAGAAGTTACGCCAGGGGCCATTTTCGGCCTGATACCCCAGTTGCTCCAGGGCATCCGCCAGCAGGTCCTTCGCGCGCTGGTTGTCCGGCTCGGCCATCACCACTTTGTCCATGACCTGGGCCACCCAGCGGTAGTTGCCCTCGTCGTAGTCGCCCATGGCTTTCTCGATAACGGCTTCAGCGCCGCCCATGTACTCCACGAACTTTTCACCGGCTTCCACGGGCGGAAGGGGATGTAATCGGGAGGGGTTGCCATCAAACCAGCCCACGTAGAAGTTCCAGGTTGCCTTCACGTTGTGGTTCAGGCTCCCGTAATACCCACGGTTAGGCCAGAATGTCGCCAGCTCGTCGGGCAGTTCAATCGTTTCAGCAGCCTCCACCATGTTGTACCCCTGGTTGAGCATCCGGAGGGTCTGGTCATTGATGTACTTGTACAGGTCCCGTTGCTTCTTGAGGTGATTGACCACGTTCTCGTTGCCCCAGGTGGGCCAGTGGTGCGGTGCGTAGAGTACTTCCACATCGTCGCCCCATTCCTGGATGGTCTGGTGGAGATAGTTGGACCAGGCCCGGGCATTACGCACCTTGGCACCGCGCAGGGTATAGAGATTGTGCATGGTGTGGGTGGCGTTCTCGGCGGCGGTCAAAGCTTTCAGTTCGGGGATGTAGAAATGCATCTCCGCAGGGGCTTCGCTACCCGGGGCCATCAGGAATTCAAACTCAAGACCATCAATGGTCATGGTCTGGCCGGACTCGGTAATATCATCCGTGGGTTCAATCAGTGTGGCCGTACCCGTGGAGGTGGAGAGGCCAAGCCCCGTACCCAGGCTGCCCTGCGGCCCTTTCTCCAGCAGGTTGCCGTACATGTATCCAGCCCGGCGGCTCATGTGGTTGCCAGCGAAGACGTTCTCGCTAACGGCCTCCTCCACAAAGCCCTCTGGCGCCACAATCTTCACCTTGCCGGCTTTCACGTCCGCCTCATCCACCACACCACGGACACCACCAAAGTGGTCCACGTGGCTGTGGGTATAGATCACCGCGGTTACCGTCTTTTCGCCCTGGTGTTCCTGGTACAGGTCGAAGGCCGCCTTCGCCGTTTCCGCCGAAATACAGGGGTCGATAATGATCACGCCCGAGTCACCTTCAACAAAGGTGATCACCGACAGGTCGGCACCACGCACCTGGTGGATCTCCGGCGTCACTTCGTACAGGCCCGGCTGGCTAAGAAGCTGAAGCTGCCGCCAGAGGCTGGGGTTCACCGTATCCGGCGCCTCCTGGTCGTTGGCAAAACCGAACTGGCCAGCGTCCCAGATCACATCACCCTTGTCATTCTTGATCTGCCCATTATTGGGCAGGGGGGCGATGAAGCCCTTGGAAGAGGTCTCGAAATCGGTTCTGTCATCAAAGGGCAGTTGGTCGAGTACGGCCTGATTGTTCTGGGCTGTGGTCTCACTTGCCGGATTGCCCGCAGCCTGGGCGAGGCCGCCCGACGCCAGAACGGCGCTCAGACTGATGGCCAGGGAATTACGTCGAAAGTTCATGGTAATCATCGTCGATATCTCCATTACTATTTACGCACGTCCCGGGCAACTTCCGTACTGCCACGCCCAATGGACAGCCAGTTTACGTTTTGAGTGTTGCGAATAGTCTTACGTATAGGATTGCGGTGCGGTTTTCTTCCCTCCTTACGAACCACCTGGCCTTACGAACTACCTGGGCCCACGCAGACGATTTCATGAAGGTCAACAGCCGGGAAGTCATACATTCGCGAGTACCACGGTCACTCCCGAAGATGACGCGCTGGCGACGTTGGCCAAAGCGATTTAAACCATTCTCCCGATGATTCGTTGCAGGACTCTGGCAGGCAGGATCAGGAGCTGTGTTGGCGTTCAGAACCGCGCCTCCCTGCGTGAACCACTACACATTATTAATGTTCAGGTAAGTATAGTAACCATTCCTGTTTACGCCATAGGAAACGGTTTTTCTTCGCGAAAACAGGGGGTTCCGGACTATTGGTCCCGCAACTGTTGCTCGTAGGCTGCGGCCCGGTTGGCCTGCCCCTGCTTGCGAAGGAAACTGACCAGTGCAGAGAGGATTTCCCGGTTGCCCGGATAGCGGCCGGTGGCTGACTCCAGTTCGGCAATAGCGTCCTCGGTGCGCCCTTGCGAGTCCAGTGCAACCGCGTAGACGTACACGTAGCGTGCCGGCGCGGTATCGCTGCCCGCGGCACTGCCAAGGTGCTTGATGGCCGGATCAAGCTGCTGCTGGCGCACCAGCAACAGGCCAAGGGAGTGTTCGATTGAGGCCGGGTCATTCACTTTCCCGAGTGCCGATTCCAGCACCTGCCGGCCTTCAGCATCCCTGCCCCGGGCCCGCAGAAGATCGGCCAGGTTTACATAGGCCGCTGTGTAGTATGGCGCCCGTTTGATGGCGGTGCGATAAACACCTTCCGCCTTCGCGAACTGACCTTGCTGACCGTACAGCCCCGCCAGATTCACCAGCGATTCCGGTCGATCCGCATTGTTGCGCTGTGACTGGATGTACTCCTCCATGGCGTCGGCATGCCGGCGGCTCACCTCCGGCTGCTCCGACGGCAAGGTGTCGGCCGACAGGTTGCTGGCGGTGAGGCTGCGGGGTATGCGGTGCTCGTCGTAAAGTCCGGGAATGCCAAAGATGGCCCGGTACTGTTCGGGAATGCCAGTCAGCCCCTGGGCAACCCCCAGCGCCACCAGCGGCTCTCTGGTCTGGCTCGCCTGCTGGAGGACCGGTACGGTCCGCTGCGACAGGTAGCGGGGCAGCAGGCTGGCCGCTGTGGCACGGGCAATGGCTGGCTGTGACGTGTCCTGGATCAGCCGGGCCAGCTTCTGTTCCGCCTGTGGGCCGCCGTAGCGACCGGCGTGGAGGGCATCCGCAAAGTGATCGTTTGACGGTTCCCCGTGACGTTGTCGCAGCGAGTCCGCCGCCCATTGATCGTCCTTGTCCTGATGGCAGTCGATGCAGACGTTGGGTACCCCCAGGGAAACCGAGAGATCGGGCCTTGGAATGCGGAAACTGTGGGCCTGGCGTTCATCCACGCCCATGAAAGTGGCGTCCGGCATATGGCAGGCGACGCACTCGGCCCCGGCACTATCCTCCGGATGGCCATGGTGTTCCCCGGTGTCGAACCTTGAGGCCTGGTGACACTGGCCACAAAGCGCATTGCCTTCCGCCTTGCGCGCCAGGCTGTGGGGGTTGTGACAGTCGGAGCAGGTGACGCCGGCGTGGTACATGGCGCTCTGCAGGAAGGAGCCGTAGACATATACCTCGTTCGCCACCTGGCCGTCCACATGGTAGAGCCCTTCCTCAAGCAGCGAAGGCAGGAAATGGTTGAACAGACCGTCTTCCGGTCGGGCGCCATGGAACTGGGTGGCACGGCGGGAGTGGCACTGGGCGCAGACTTCCAGCTCCGGCTGCATTTCCGGTCCGGCACTCTCGGGGGGCGGACTACCGGTTTCCGGGTCAATGGCCCAAACCTTGGACTCTGCCCGGGACAGGGACAGTTCAAAGCCGTTGAACGGCTGGCCCCAGTCTTCCGCTTCCGTCGCGTCCACATGCTGCTGACCCGGACCGTGGCAGGCCTCGCAACCTACATCGATCGCGTTCCAGGTGGTGGCGTAGGTGTCCGTTTCCAGGTCGTAGTTCTTCTGCAGGTTGGTGGAGTGGCAATCCGCGCACATGAAGTTCCAGTTCTGGTTGAGCCCGGTCCAGTGCAGCTCGTCACCGGCGCGGACCGGTTCATCCGGATAGAGGTGGTACCAGCGTTGGCCGCCGGCCGCCTTCGGGCGTGTGTCCCAGACAACGCCCAGTGCCTGCAGTCGTCCGCCCGGCATTTCAATGAGGTATTGCTGTAGTGGCTCGACACCGAAGGTGTAGGCGATGGGGTAATCCGCCAGCTCGCCATCCGGGCCATCGGTGCGAACGTAGTAGGTATCGCCGTCGCGGTAGAAGGTGGAGGTGGTGCCAAAGTAGTCGAAGGTGGTGTCGCCGAAATCCCCCAGTACCGTGCCCGGGATGGCCGGCTGCATGGCCAGGTCGTGGTGGGAATTCCGCCAGAGGTCATGCTCATTCTCATGGCACCCGGCACAGGTTGATGAGCCCACATAGCCCCGGTCATCCGCTGCCATACCGGGTGAGGCCGCCTTCGGGCTCGCCGGAGCCCCGTGAGCCAGTCCCGTCAGTAGCAGGCAGGCCAGTATTATCAAGAGTCGGTACACATCACGCCCTGTTACGCCTGACACCCGGGCCGCTGCAATGGCGACCACCCCTGTGTCCCAAAGTTACCGCAGGCCAGACGGAAACCGGGAAAGACCCGCCATGGTCCATGGGCTGGCGTCTCCCGGTACGTCACCGTGCGAATGACTGTGTCCTTCCGTGCCGGAATCCAGGCCAGGCAGGCTACTGGTTGCCAGTCCAGACCGTCTCCCAGTCGTTAGCCATGTCCACCAGTACCCAGCCCCGGTCACCCGCCTGGTCCAGGCCATCCGCCAGCTTGCCGAAGTGTGAATCCCGGTCGTAGGCGAATTCCCGTTCACCGTCGGTATGGTGTAACAGCATGCCAAGCCTGGGACCCGCCCCGGCTGTGGTCCATTCCAGCATCTGGAAGTCGCCGTCGGAATTACCGACTGCCATGACCGGACGCTTACCGATACCTCGCATGATGCCAACCGGCTTGCCGGCCTTGTCATCGATAAAAAAGATACCACCGGTTTTCATGAGCATCGGCGTACCGCCTTCGCTGATCTGGTACTCCGTGTTCCCCAGAGTAGCCACCACCTGCTCGGGCGGTACGTTGTAGGCATCCTCAGCGAAAGCGCGAACGAAGTCCACGCCACCACCGGTGACAATGTACACCTTGAAGTTTTGATCCCTCAGGTAGGTGAGCAGCTCCACCATGGGCTGGAAGGTCATGTCACCATAAGTGAGCCCGGAAGTCGGGTGTTCGGTACTGGCCAGCCAGGCCCTGGCATCGGCCTGGAATTCTTCCACGGACATGCCGGCGTGGCTGACATTGATGATTTCGCTCAGGCCCTCCATGCCGCCGGCCATCATGCCCTTCATATCCCCTTCATTGGCGGCCTTGAGGACGTCCGATTCGAGGATGGACGGATCCTCGGCGGCCTTTTCCCTCAGGCGGTCCAGGGCGTAGGCGGCCTGGAAATACATCGGTTGTTCACTGATCAGCGTGCCGTCGTTGTCGAACACGGCGATGCGGTCTTCTGCTGGCACGAAGGTGTCAGCGTCCTTGTCCGTAACCGATTCCA
This sequence comes from Marinobacter shunpengi, assembly GCF_045449695.1. Lineage (NCBI taxonomy): Bacteria > Pseudomonadati > Pseudomonadota > Gammaproteobacteria > Pseudomonadales > Marinobacteraceae > Marinobacter > Marinobacter shunpengi. Next base: position 101,898 of record NZ_JBJJKZ010000008.1, on the reverse strand, counting down.
CGAAGTCAATGATGGCTGCCTTGCTGCCGGTATTGTTCCAGGAGGGCAACGGGTCGGCCAGGCACGGTCCCAACGCCAGTGCACCGATCAGTGCGGCGATTGCTCGTTTCATGGTTCTGCTCCCATGCGTGTCCCTTGAAGTCCCACTCAGAACAGGCCGGGCCACTATCGCGGCCCGGCCCGGTCATCACTGCTGGACGTCGTTCAGCTCGATTCCCTTTTCCTTGAGCACACCCTGAACCTGTTGCAGGGCACGGAAGCGCTTGATGGTCATGGGACCACCATAGGCATCCGACTGCAGCGGACGCGGCGGGTGCTCCATATAACTCTGGGCAACCTGTTCCAGCTCCTGGCTGAAGAACGGCAACGCCCAGGTGTTCTCGCGACCCGAGGTCATGAAGATGTCGTAGCGTTCCTGCGGGTCTTCCCAGAGGTTGTAGAGCTGCGGTACCACATCGGCATACTGGGAAGGACCACGCCAGCCCAGCTCGGCTGCCGGCGCTTCAGACCCGGCAAGCGCACCGTTGTCGCCCTTCTGGTTGAATACCGCCTTCCACTGGTCAATCCGGATGGCACCCGGCATCAGTTCCGTCTCGGTGAAGTAGAGCCAGGTGTTACGGCCCCAGTCTTCGTCGTCCACATCCGCGAACAGGATCGGCGCCATGTCATGACTGTCGAAGATCATGGGCTCGCCGGCCCGGTCTTCAGAGGGCAGTTCGACACCACCGAGGTGCGCGAACGTGGCCATCAGGTCAAGGCCACCAACAATCTCGCTGGACTTGCTGTTGGGCTCGATCTTTCCGGTCCACTTGAAGAAGGCCGGTACCCGCCAGCCACCTTCACGGTCGGTACCCTTGGAACCACGGAATGGGGTCATGCCACTATCCGGGTGCACATCCTGCCATGCACCATTGTCGACGGTATAAACCACCAGGGTGTTCTCCTCGATACCCAGTTCCTTGATCTTGTTCAGGATCTTGCCGGTCTGGGCGTCCATCTCGACCACCTTGTCGCCATACTTGGACTTCACGTCCGAAGCACCCACATATTCATCGGCTGGTATGTTCGGCTGGTGATTGGCGGACCAGTTGATGGACATGAAGAAGGGCTGATCCAGCTTGGCCAGGCGCTCCATTTCCACCACGGCCATTTCCGCGGTATTGGTGTCGAGATTGGCCAGGTCCTCCTCGGTCATGTCGGCCATGGACAGGACTTCCGTGGCCTCACCACCGGCCTCGCCTTCAAGAATGCCAATGGTGTTGTCCTGGAAGAACTTGCGCTGATCATCCGTGATCTGGGGGTTCCAGCCATCAAGGGCGTAGGTCATGGCATTGAGGTGATAGAGCAGCACGTTCTCCATCTTGTCGTAACCATGGGCAATGGGCATGGCGTAGTCATCCTCGCCCAGGTGCCACTTGCCGGCGAAGTAGGTGTTGTAATCCGCCTGCTTGAGTACCGAGGCCAGAGTCCACTCCGCCTCCGGTAACCCGCCGCCCTGGCCCTGGAAGGCCACGGTGGTCATACCGGAGCGGTTCGGGTTGCGGCCGGTCTGCATGGCGGCACGACCCGGGGTACAGGAGGCCTGGGCATAGAAATCGGTGAACATCATGCCTTCGTTGGCCAACTGATCCAGGTTGGGAGTATCCATACCCCGGGCCTTGCCGCCGAGATAGGCGCCTAGATCCCAGTAGCCGGTGTCATCGGAGATGATCATGACAATATTGGGTTTGGAGCCGTAGGTGGGGTAGTCCTGGTGGTCCGTCGAATCCTGGGCGTTACCAATCGTTGGCAACACGGAAGCAAAGGCCAGCATGGCCATCATACGTAATGACATTGCCAAATCCCTCTAAGCTATTAATGATACGTCTGCCCCATGAGTCGCAACAGCATCACAAACAGCAGTCTGTTCAAAGCGATCAGACAATTGCGTACGATTTAGCCAATGGTAGACAAACTTAGTCTAGCAACGATCCCGGATAACACTTGTGAATTTTGAGTGTCGCCCAAAGGCCTGAAGTTAAAGCAGTCCCTCGATAGGCATCAGCGAGAACAACCACAGCATGCCTCGATCGAAAGCATTGGTACCCGGTTCATTGGTCAGCACATCACCCGCGCCATCCCGCCAGATCAGGTCACCATCGTCGTCCAGTTCCACCCGGTAGGCGTGAAGCGTGAGATCCGGCCCGAATACGCTGGCCAGTTGCCGTGCCAGTTCCGGGCTCTGCAGGATCAGGCCCATTTCCGTGTTGAGCTTCGCCGACCGGGGGTCGAAGTTGAAGGAGCCAACGAACACCCGGTCGCCGTCCATGGCAAAGGTCTTGGCGTGGAGGCTGGAGGAACTGTTCAGGCTGAAACCGGAACTGCCCCTGCCGCCGTTACCGGCCCCCACGGCCCTCATCTCGTAGAGTTCCACCCCCGCGTTCAACAGTTCCTTGCGATGGCGGGCGTAGCCGCTGTGGACTACCAGCACATCGGTGGCCTCGGCGGAGTTGGTGAGGATGCGTACCTCGACGCCCTTTTCCTCCAGCCGCTCGAACACCGCCACGCCTTCGTCGGTGGGCACGAAATAGGGGGAGACCAGTTCCAGGGATTGGCCGGGCGGGCCCATATCCCGGGCCAGGTCGCTCATCATCAGACGACTGTCATCCACCTGGTCCAGCACCTTCGCGGGATCATCGCTCACCAGACGGGCCGTTGCCCAATCCAGTTCCAGCTCGCCATCCAGCAACAGCCCTACAAAGGGACGGTCGGTGACCGCCTGAAAGTAGCGTTGCGCTTTCGGCGATCGGGCGGTCTCCTGAATCTGCCCCCGCAAAGCGCGGCGCTGGGATGCCCCCACGGGCTCCACCAGTGCTTCCAGGGGATAGGCGGACTCGCTGGCCCAATAGCGATCGAACTGCTGCGTCACCTCTGGCACGGTGGTGCCTATGGCCAGTACGTCCAGATCCACGAACAGTGCACCTGGCGTGGCCCCGAAATACTCATCACCAATATTACGCCCTCCCAGCACCGTCAGGGCGTTATCAGCGGTCATGGACTTGTTGTGCATGCGCCGGTTGACCCGGCTGAAGTCGGTGAGGAAATTGAGCCATTTGGCGCTTCGCACCGTGAAGGGATTGAACAAGCGGACATGGATATCCGGGTGGCTGTCCATGGCCGCCAGCAGGGGGTCAAGGCCACCGATGCCGTTATCGTCCAGCAGCAGGCGCACGCGGACGCCCCGGTCTGCGGCTTCCAGCAGTTCTCCCAGCAACAGCAGGCCGGTAGTGTCTTCCTGCCAGATGTAGTACTGCACATCCAGCGTGCGCTCGGCGGCGCGGATCAGCAGCACCCGGCTGGCGAAGGCATCAAGCGGTTCGTAGAGGGGATAGACGCCGGTGTCGCAAGGGTTCCGGGACGCCAGCGTCGCCACGGACCGGCCGATCAGGGTCTCCCGGACCTCGCTTTCCGGTAACCCCGTCAGGTCGCTGCCATGGTCCACCACCGGCAGGCTGCAACCAGCCAGCAGCAGGATCAGGAGCAGCGCCAGGGGTACGCCTTGGTACCGGTTACCTGTCACGGGTTCACCTCCCTGTTCCCGGATTGTCATGATGGGCCATGGAGGAAAGACTTGCAGAACCCGTGACAATTGGCAATCGCTTCCGGTTCAGGCACCCCCGTCCAGCAGGCCGGCGGCGCGGCATTGCTCGCGGATATGGTCCAGGGCCTGCGGGTTGGCCAGGGCGTCGCGGTTGTCCGCTTTGGCCGAACCGTTGATCAGCCGGGCCACCGCCAACTCCACCTTCTTGCCGCTGCGGGTGTAGGGGATGTCGTCCACGGCAATGATGTGCTTCGGCACATGGCGCGGGCTGGCACCTTCACGGATGCGGCGGCGCAGCTGTTGCACCAGGTCGTCGGAGAGAGTCTGGCCCTCCGCCGGCACCACCAGCAATACGACTTCCACATCACCGTCGATCTGCCGGCCCACCACCAGACTGTCCGCCACTTCGGCGATGGTTTCCACCTGTCGGTAGATTTCCGCGGTGCCGATACGCACACCACCCGGGTTGAGGGTGGCGTCGGAGCGACCATAGATAATGGCACCACCGTGCTCGGTGAACTCGATAAAGTCGCCGTGGGCCCAGACGCCGGGAAAGGTGGCGAAGTAGGCATCGCGGTAACGCTCACCATCCGGGTCGTTCCAGAAACGTACCGGCATGGACGGCAGTGGCTGGCGGCAGACCAGTTCACCACGACCCTCGCTGACTGGCTTGCCGTCGTCGCCATAGGCCACCGCATCCACACCCAGGAAACGGCACTGGATCTCGCCCCGGCGTACCGGCAGCAGGGGCGTTGCCCCCACGAAGCAGCCGCAGATGTCGGTACCACCGGCGATGGAACCCAGCAGCACCTCCGGTGCGCCATCGTTATAGACCCAGTCATAGTCTTCCGGCAGCAACGGCGAGCCGGTGGAGAACACCACCCGCAGGTGGCTCTGGTCCAGGTCCCTGGCAGGTTTCAGCTCAGCCTTACGACAGCCGGCGATAAAGCGGGCGCTGGTGCCGAAGTGGGTGACCCTCTCCCGGGCCACGGTTTCCCACAGCATGTTCAGATCGGGGTAGCCCGGGGAGCCGTCCACGGTGACCACGGCGGCACCGGTTATCAGCGCGGACACCTGCCAGTTCCACATCATCCAGCCGCAGGTGGTGAAGTACAGGAAGCGGTCGTCCGACCCCACATCGCCGTGGAGCATCAGTTCCTTGGCATGGTTCACCACCAGCCCGGCGCTGCCATGCACGATGCACTTGGGCTTACCGGTGGTGCCGGAGGAATACAGGATGTAGACCGGGTGATCCGGCGGCAGCGGCGTGAAGGAGGGCGCCTGCCCTTTACCAGCCGCCAGGGCATCTTCCCAGGTGGTGACCCTGTCGCCGAGGATGGGCCCATCATCGGGTAGCTGCCCGATGCTCACCACGCACTTCAGTGATGGCAGTTGCGCCACCAGGTCCCGGAAGGCTTCCTGGCGCGGGAATACCTTGCCGCCGTAGCCATAGCCGTTCACGGCCACCAGCGCCGTGGGCTCGATCTGGCCGAAGCGGTCGTTGATGGCGCCCACCCCGAAGTCCGGGGAGGCGGAACTCCAGATGGCCCCCATGCTGGTGGTGGCCAGCATGGCGACAATGGCCTCATAGCCGTTGGTGACAATGCCGGCCACCCGATCCCCCTGAGCCACACCCTGGCTGCGCAGGAAGGCCTCGAAGGCCCCTACGTCTGCCTTCAACTGGCCGTAACTGCGCCGCAGCACCGGGCGGGTCTCGCAATAGGCCACCACCGCCTCACGATCGGCATGGTCGCCCTCCGCCAGCCGCAGCAGGTTGGCGGCAAAGTTGAGCTTCATTCCGGGGAACCACTCCGCCCCTGGCATCTCACGGCTGCCCAGTACCCGTTCGGCCGGAGTGTCGCAGACCAGGCCGCAATAGTCCCAGACCTTCTGCCAGAAGGTCTCCAGCTCGTCGACGGACCATTGGTGCAGGGCATGATAGTCGGCAAACGGCCCCAGGCCCTGCTCTTCCAGCCAGGTCCTGAAGCGCTCCATGCGGGAAGTTTCCAGGGTTTCCTCAGATGGTGTCCAGACCACCATGGACTCGTGCTTGTCACTCATTCAGGACTCCTTTACTGCATGTGCCAGCCATGGCTGACCACGATGGACTGACCGGTCAGCGCGGCAGAGGGGAAAGCGGCCAGATGGACGGCCAGTTCGGCAACATCCTCGACGGTGGTGAACTCACCATCCACGGTGTTCTTCAGCATGACGTTGCGGATTACTTCCTCTTCGGAAATCCCCAGTTCCTTCGCCTGCTCCGGAATCTGCTTTTCCACCAGCGGAGTGCGTACGAAGCCCGGGCAGATGATGTTACTGCGCACACCATGCTCGGCCCCTTCCTTCGCCACCGCCCGGCACAGGCCCAGCAGGCCGTGCTTGGCCGCCACATAGGGGGATTTCAGGGGTGAGGCCTCCACCGAGTGGACGGAGCCCATATACAACATGGTACCGCCCTTGCCGGCGTACATCTGGTTCAGCGCGGCACGAGTCACCAGGAAGGCACCATTGAGGTGGACATCCACCACCTTGCGCCAGTCACCGTAGGCCAGTTTGTGGACCGGGTCGATGTGTTGCACCCCGGCGTTGGCCAGGGCAATGTCCACACCACCCCACTGGTCGGCCAGTTGGCGGAAGCCGTCGTCCACGGCCTGTTCGTCAGTGACATCCATGGCCAACGCCATGGCCTGGCCGCCGGCTGCTCGAATTGCCTCGGCAGCCTCATTGGCGCTGTCATGGTTCAGGTCGGCAATGGCCACCCGGGCGCCTTCACGGGCGTACTGCTCAGCGATGGCCCGGCCGATGCCACGTGCGGCGCCCGTAATCAGGGCGGTTCTCTGTTTCAGCCTCATGACGGATACTCCTTGTTGATCCGGTTCATTATTGTTGTTCATTGGCCACCATACACCTCATTGGGCAACCAGGTTGCCAGGGGCTCGAAGGCAAACACCAGCCCCAGGCCCAGCAACTGCAGCAGGATGAAGGGCAGCACCCCCAGGTAGATGTCCCTTGTGGTGATGCCGGGCGGACAGACCCCCTTAATATAGAACAGTGAGAAACCCACCGGGGGAGTCAGGAACGACGTCTGCAGGCAGATCGCGAACAGTACCGCAAACCAGACCGGCTCCACGCCCAGGGAAAACAGCACCGGCGCCACCAGCGGCAGGATAATCAGCGTGATCTCCACCCAGTCCAGGAAGAACCCCAGCAGGAAGGTAATCAACAACACCGTGATCAGGACACCGGTGGTACCGAAGGGCAGGCCGGTGATGGCATCGCGGATGACATCATCACCACCGAGACCCCGTAAGACCGCCGCGAATACCGTGGCGCCGATAAAGATGCCGAAGATAAATGCCGTGGTACGACTGGTCTGGTACAGGGCCTCCCGCAGTACGTCCATGTCCAGTCGACGGCTGACAAAGGCCATCAGCATGGCGCCGGCGGCACCCACCGCCGACGCTTCCGTGGTGGTGGCGATACCGAAGAAGATCGACCCCAGCACTGCCAGTATCAGCGCCATGGGGGGCACCACCGACAGGAACACATCCACCAGCGCCCGCAGATCCAGCTTCTGGTGATGCTTTGGCGCCGGTGCCAGGTCCCGCTTCAGCCAGGCGGCAATGCCGATATACAGGATGTACATCACCCCCAGCATGAGGCCGGGGATCAGCGCGCCCATGAACAGCTTGCCCACCGACGCATCGGAGGTTCCCAGCCGGTCAGACATCAGTACCAGCATAATGCTCGGTGGCACCAGGATACCCAGAGTACCCACGGAACAGGCGGTGCCCACCGCCAGGGACTTGTTGTAGTGAGCCTGCATCATCGGTCCCAGGGACAACATACCCAGCAACACCACCGAAGCCCCGACAATGCCGGTGGAGGCCGCCAGCAGGATGCCGACGATAACCACGGTGATGGCGTAGCCACCCCGCAACGGCCCCAGCACCCGCACCAGGCTGTGCATCAGTTTTTCGGCGATGCCGGAACGGTCCAGCATGATGCCCATGAAGATGAACAGCGGCAGGGCCACCATCAGTTCATTGGCCACGATGCCGTAGATACGGGCATCCAACACACCGATGGTGCCGGACCAGGTAAACCAAAGGTCTGCGTCGAAGTATTCGACCATCACGTGGCCAACGACTGCGAACACAAGGCCAATGCCGGCCAGTGACCAGGCCACCGGAAAGCCCAGCAGCAACAGCGCCATGAAACTGGCGAACATGGCGATAACGAGCAGTGTTTCCAGTCCCATCAGTGGTCCTCCTCCTGGTCATGGGGAGCGGCCAGGGCCCGGGGGAAACCCGCCAGCAAGGTGGTGCACCGGGTCAGCCGGGAGAAAAGGGCCAGGGCCACCAGCGCCAGGCCCAGGGGCAGGAAACCCTTGAAGATAAACCGGTACGGCAGGCCACTGGGGGCCTGTGAACGCTCGTCCAGCACAAAGGCCTTCCAGGCGTAGGGCACCAGGGCTTCCATCATCAGGTAGAGGATCGGCAGCGCCAGCAGGGCAATGCCCAGGGCCTCAATAAGCGCGCGGGTCCGCAGGGAGAATTTCTCTCGCAGCACATCCACCCGCACGTGGTCATCCTTCACCACCGCGTAGGCCAGGGTCATCATCATGGCGATGCCGAACAGGTGCCAGGATAGCTCCTCCAGGGCAATGGAGCCCCGGGACAGCACGAACCGGCTGAATACGTTGACCAGCACCACCACCAGCATCACCAGCCACAGCCAGGACAGACCCCTGCCGATGGCGCTGATCAGCCGATCCAGGCCCTGGGAAAGCCGGTTGTGGGGAAGGCCGTTATGGTGGGCAGCGGGGCTGGCCGGAGCACTGAAAGTCGCAGGTTCCGTCACATCAACCTCGGATATGTTCTGGATTCAGGGGAAAACGGGCGGGCACGGAATGCGCCCGCCCGCGACTGGCTACGGGATCAGTCGTACTGGTAGAAGTCCCGGGGCAGGTAGCCCTTGCTGTGCCAGATGGAGTGGTGTTCCATGAACTCACGCTGGCTGGTGAGCACCCGCCTGAACATCTCGTCCTCGGCGGCGATATCATCCAGCACCTTGTTGGTGGCCTCCTGGAGTTCCCGCAGTACCGGTTCCGGCAGGGTCTGGGCAGTCACGCCTTCGTCCTGGTAGTCCCGCAGGGCGGTGGGCTGGGCGTATTCGCTCTCGGCGAAGCCCTTGAGGGTGGCGGACTCGCAGCCCATTTCCACCAGGGCGCGGGTCTGGGGTTCAAGATCATCCCAGACATCCTTGTTGACCAGCAGGTGGGAGGTGGTCAGGGTCTGGTGCCAGCCCGGCATGATGTAGTTCTTGATGATCTGGTCCAGCCCAAGCATCTTGTCGATGGCCGGTTGCGAGAACTCGGTGGCATCGATGGTCTGCCGCTCCAGGGCCTGGTAGATCTCACCGCCGGGCACCATGGTCACCGAGGCGCCGAGTTCTTCGAGCACCTTGCCGCCGATGCCGGCAAAGCGGATGCGCAGGCCGTCATAATCGTCCAGTGACTCGATGGGCTCGGCAAACCAGCCGGCGCCTTCCGGGCCGATGATGCTGCACAGCATGGGGTGGATATTGCGCTCGGCGTAGATTTCCTCCAGCAATTCGCGGCCTTCGCCCTCGTAGTACCAGGCCAGGTAAGCCGGGGGCTCCATATTGAACGGCGCGCCGGAGTATAGCGGCAGTGCGGGGATGGTGCCCTGGTCATAGCCAACCCAGGTATAGCCGGCCGGGTACTTGCCCTCGCTGACGGCATCCATGATCTCGAAGGGGGGCACCAGCTCGCCCGGCTCATAGTAGCGGAACTGGATATCGCCGCCGGAGATATCCTTGAGGTTCTCGGACAGGTGCTTGACTGGTGTGGTCAGCCCCACCAGGTGGGAAGGGAATGCCAGCGGCACCTGCCAGCGGACCTTTTCCGCGGCGGCGGGGGTGGCGGACAGGGCCAGGGCGCTGGCAGCGGCCACGCCCAGGCCAAGACGGGATACGGAGGTCTTGATCGACATATCGGGTTCCTTGTTGTTTTTGTCGCACTCACGACAGGACTGTCTGTTGCAGCCAGAACAACCGGAACCGGGCACTATCGCCGTGGACGGGAAAGCCAGTGTTGTTAGTGGTTGTTCTGGCCGTCACGCCGTGGTGAGCAGAAACCGTGCCGATCAGGATTTTGTCTTAAAAATCAGATGAATGGATTGCCGGCGCACAGCCGGAAATTGATAGGTGTCCTGAAAATCGGACAATCCCCATGCATATCAGCGAAAACTTGTCCTTAATTACGGACAGGTGTCCTTGATTCAGGACATTCTGGCAAGTTTCTGGTAGAGCACAGAGCGGGAAATCCCCAGCAGGCGGGCCGCCCGGCTGCGGTTGCCCCGGCTGGCCGCCAGGGCTGATTCAATGGCTTCCCGCTCCGCCGATGCCACCACCTCCGCCAGGGTATGGGTAACACCAGCAACCGGGTGGCCGGCGCGCGGGACAGTGTCGGTGACCGGCACCGACAACGTCTCCAGGGCGGGCAGCACCTGTGCCAGTATGTCCCGGTCCAGGGCTTCGGCATTCTCGTTCAGGGTCAGCGCCCGCTCCAGCACATTGCGCAGTTCGCGGATGTTGCCCGGCCAGTGGTGCCGGGCCAGCAGGGCCAGGGCCTCGTCGGTGATCTCCGCCCCCAGGCCCGGCCCATCCGAAAGGTCCGCCAACAGACTTTCACAGAGAATGCCCAGGTCCGCCAGCCGCTCCCGCAGGGAAGGCACCTGAATGTCCATGACATTCAGGCGGTAGTACAGGTCCGACCGGAAGCTGCCCTCCACCATCATCTGCCGCAGGTCACGGCTGGTGGCGGCAATCACCCGCACATCCACCGCCTGCACCTGGTTGGAGCCCAGGGGCTCCACCTCCCCCTCCTGCAGCGCACGGAGCAACTTGGCCTGCAGCGGCAGCGGCATGTCGCCCACCTCGTCCAGGAACAGGGTGCCGCCGTTGGCGAGCTGGAAGCGCCCGTCACGGTATTTGGCGGCGCCGGTGTAGGCACCGGGGGCAACGCCAAAGAACTCTGCCTCCAGCAGGTTTTCCGGTATGGCCGCCACGTTGACCGCCACAAACGGACGCTCCGCCCGCCCGGAGGCGGCATGGATGGCCTGGGCCAGCACCTCCTTACCAGTACCGGTCTCCCCCTGGAGCAGTACCGGCATGTCCCGCCCCGCCGCCAGCCGCGCCTTGCGCTTGACCTCCAGCGCCGCCGGGCTGGCGCCGATAAAGTCCGATAAACTGTAACGGGTGCCCCTTGCCTGTTTGGCCAGGGCCTTGCGGGCCGCCTGAAGGTCCCTGTGCAGGCGGCGGTATCGGGCCACGAGGGGCGTGAGGGGCTGCAGATCGTCATAGAGGATGCAGGCGATGGCGCCCACTACGGCACCGTCTCCATCAAAGTAGGGCAGTCGGGTGACCACCAGTTGCTGGTCCTGATGCTCCATGATATCCAGCAACAGTGGGTCACCGCTGGCCACCACCTCCGGCATACGGCTTTGGGGGATAACCCGCTGCACCGGCTGACCGATCACGTCCTGCTCGCGGACACCCAGCAACCGACAGTAGCTGTCATTGATCCATGTAATGCGCGCGTCGCAGTCCACGGCAATGGCCCCGGCACTGGCCTTTTCGAACATGGCGATCAGTGCCTCAATCATGTCCCGGGTCAGGCCGCGGATTCCGGTCGGCTGGAAGGGGGATGGCATGCGGTACCTCATCTGGCGCTACGGTGGATCAGCCCAGCTTCAGGAACGGGGCCAGTGAAACGCCGAGTATAAACACCAGCGCCGCCAGGGCGGCAATAACCGTGACCGGTTTGCGCAGGAACTGGTGCCAGACGCCATCGCCGCGGCCCTGGCGCAAGGCCTCTTCCCAGGCTTCCCGTTGCCGGCGCTGACGCCCGGCCTGGTAGTCCTTCAGCAGGGCCTTCGCCCGTTCCGCCTCGGTCCCGTCATGGGCCCAGAAACCGCCCATGCTGATACCCCAGAAGGAGGGCGGCGTCTCGTAATAGTTCACATCATGCTCCTCGAACAGGGCGCGGATCTCATCCGCCTCGTCGTCGGGCACATGGCGCAGATTCATCAAATGGTGGGGCATCGGTTACACTCTCGTGGCCGTCTGGCTTTTGTACGTCATTGCTACAAGGATACTCCATGCCCGGCCACCTTGAGACCCTGCTGGCCTTTGATCACCAGCACCAGCGCGACCAGCGGCAGTCGCCGACCTTCCTGCACCGCCGGGACCGCCGTTACGCCCTGGACCGGGGCGAGGGCCACAAGCCGGATATCCGCCACTGGCTGGGCCAGCTCCAGGCCCTGAACGGGACAACCGCCGCCGGTTTCCCGGAACTCCGGTTCTGGCGGCATTTTACCACCGTCTTTATCACTGCCGGTGCGCTGCTCGGCGTCATCACCATGTCGGGCCTGCTGTTCTATGATGGGGGCCAGCAGATCAATATCACCGTGATCCTCGGCGTCATCCTGCTGCAACTGGTGCTGGCCCTGTTCACCGCCTGCCAGGGGCTGGCCGGCTGGCAACCCTGGGCACCGCTGGCCCACAGTCTGCAACACCGTCTGGAGAAGCGTCAGCCATCATCAGTCCTGCGGCCCCTGTTCAGCCCGATGATGGCACGGACCGCCCAGGCCGCCGGCCTCACCTTCGGCGTCGCCGGACTGCTGACCCTGCTGGTTTCCGTGGTTGTGCAGGACCTGGCTTTCGGCTGGAGCACCACCCTGGAAACGTCAGCCGAGGGCTGGTATCGCGTTGTCTCCTGGGTGGCGGCCCCCTGGTCCGGCTGGCTGCCGGTGGCCACCCCAAACCTGGATCTGGTGACGGACACCCGCTTTTTCCGGCTGGATGCCGCCGGTACGGACACCGCCAGTATCCGCTGGGGCGCCTGGTGGCCCTTCGTGGCCATGGCCTGGCTGACATGGACCATCCTGCCGCGGCTGCTGTTACTGGTGGTCGCCACCCTGGACCTTCGCCGCAAGGAGCAACGGGCGCTTTGCGACCACCCCGGCTATAAGGCGCTGCTCTGGCGCATGGAAACCCCGGCGGTGGAGACTGGCAGCGACGCCACCGACAGTGGCCAGCTTCCCGTCGATGTCACCTCGGACACCGTCGCCATTCCCGAGACTCCGCTGGTGGTCTGCTGGGCCGGCGCCTCGCCGGCGGACATCCTGACAAAGCCGCCTTCGCAGCCCCTGCGGGCGGGGGGCAACCAGAGTCTTCAGGCGGACCGGGACACCCTGGACGCCATCGCTGAGCGGCGATCTCCGGAGGACCGGCACCTTCTGGTGGTGACCCGGAGCTGGGAGCCCCCCACCGCAGAGCTGGAGGACTTCCTGGAAGATGCCACCAAACAGTTTCCGGATCTCGCCCTGATCCTGCTGCCCGTGGCCAGCGATCCGTCGCAACCACCAGCGCCCCAGCCCCTGGCCCAATGGCTGCGATTTGCAGAGAGGGTCGGCCAGAACACCCGCGTGGCCACCGCCAACACACCGGAGGTGCACCATGCCCCCCAGTGATCAGGCGCCGGTTTTCGCCGTCGTGGGTCACCCCAACCGGGGCAAGTCCAGCGTCGTGGCCACCCTGTCCCAGAACGACCGCATTGCCATCGCCCTGGAACCGGGCACCACCCGGGAGAGCCACACCTACCCCCTGACCGTGGACAACCACACCCTGTATACCCTGGTGGACACCCCCGGGTTCCAGCGCCCGCGGCGGGTGCTGGAATGGCTGGAGGCACACAGCCTGTCCGCCTCCGACCGGCCGGATACGGTGGCGGCATTCGTGCACCAGCACCGGGACAACCCGAAGTTCCGGGACGAGTGTGAGTTGCTGACGCCCATCATCGAGGGCGCCGGCATCATCTACGTGGTGGACGGCTCAGTGCCCTATACCGCCGAGCAGGAGGCGGAAATGACCATCCTGCGCTGGACCGGACAACCCAGCCTGGCCCTGATCAACCGTATCGGCGCCGACGACCACACCGAAAGCTGGCACAAGGCCCTGGGGCAGTTCTTCCAGGTTGTGCGCAGTTTCGACGCCGTTCGCGCCCCGTTCGAGAAACATCTAAGCCTTCTGAAAGCCTTTGGCCAACTCCGCCCGGACTGGGAGCAACCCCTGGATCAGGCCACCCACTATCTGACGCGCCAGCGGGAAGACCGGCAATGGCAGTCCGCCCGGCTGATTGCCGGCGCACTCGCCGACATGATGCGCCACCAGGAGTCCCGTACCTTGCCCCGAAACCTGCCGACACCCGGCAGCAACAGTCGCGAGGCCCTGGAAACCCGACTCAGGGAGCGCTGGTACCAGAATCAGCGGGAACGGGAAGAGCGCCTGCGGCGGGATATCGAGACTCTGTACCAGCACCACCAGATCGCCCGTCAGGAAGCCGAACTGAGCTGGCACCAGGACCATGACCTGTTCAGCGAAAGCACCCGCCAGGCCTGGGCCGTCAGCAAACGCTACCTGGCCACCGCCGGCTTCGGCGCCGGCGCGGTCGGTGGTGCCGGTATCGACGCCCTGACCCTGGGCCACTCCCTGGGCGCCGGCGCCCTGATCGGTGGCCTGATCGGCGCCGCCGGCAGCTACTTCTACGGCGACCGGCTGGCGGTGCAGGCGTTACGGCTGGGGCCACTGAAGGGTAGTGGCGAACTACAGACCGCCACCTTCGGCCCGGTACAGGACCTGCAATTCGGCTATATTGTTCTGGGAAGGGCGGTGGATCACTGGTGGCACATCAGTGAAAGGAACCATGCCGGTCGTGACCCGCTGGAGCTGCCACCCTCCGACAGCCACTGGCTGGAACAACTGGACAGCCCCCAGCGCAAGGCGATCCAGCAAGCCCTCGGCAAGCTGCGCAAGGGCCGGCAACTGGCCCCTGACGAACAGCAACCCCTGGAGGCCGCCATCCATTCCGCCCTGGTGGGTTACCGGAAATGGCGGGCCGATAACGGTGCCAGCAGGGATTCGATAGCCTCTGGGGAGGCGGGCCGGCCTCGTTAAGGGGCGGCCAAACAGTTATAATGCAAGGCTTGTCACATTCAGTAGCCTCTGAACGATACCGGGATGATCCCTGGCTTTCAGAACGGCTTTACCCAACCAGAACGAGGTACGCCCATGAAAATCGTACGAGTGCAGGACATCATCGGTACCGAACGTGAAGTCAGCGACAAGCAGTGGACCAGCCGCCGTCTGCTGCTGAAAAAGGACGGCATGGGTTTCTCGTTTCACGAGACCATTATCAAGGCCGGCTCAGAGCACACCTTCTGGTACAAGCACCACCTGGAAGCCGTCTACTGCGTAGCCGGCAACGGGCGCATCAAGGACCTGGCCACGGGCGAGGTTCACGAGATCACCGACGGCACCCTGTATTCCCTCGACAACCACGACCGCCACACCCTGTATGGTGGCACCGAGGACATGCGCCTGATCTGTGCCTTCAACCCGCCGGTGACCGGCCGTGAAATCCACGACGAAGACGGTGCCTACCTGCCGGACACCAGCGACAACTGATCGTTGATGGCGGTCGAACGCACCGCAACCACACCGCCACCGCCAGCAACGCTGCTGCCGGTGGCGGTGTTGCTTTGGCTGGCCGGTGTCTACCTGCGCATCCCCATCCTGGTGGCGCCGCCGCTGGCACCGTTCATCAGCGATGACCTGGGCCTCAACCAGGCCCTGACCGGCGCCCTCACCACCCTGCCCATCCTGATGCTGGCCATTGGCGCCATGCCCGGCTCCCTGGCGATTTCCCGCCTTGGTCCCCGCAACACCCTGGCACTGGCCATCACCATCATGGCCCTGGGCTCCGCCGCCCGGGGGCTAGTTCCTGACGCCATCACCCTGATGGTCGCCAGCATCGTCATGGGCCTCGGCATCGCCATGATGCAACCTGCACTGCCGGCCCTGTTACCGAGATGGCTGGAGCCCCACCACATTGCCATCGGCTCCGCCATCTACATGAACGGCATGCTGATGGGCGAGTTCATCGGTGCCGGCGTCACCCTGCCGGTGCTCATGCCGCTGCTGGACAATAGCTGGCAGGACACCCTGCTGGCCTGGTCGCTGCCGGCGCTGCTGGTGGCCGCCGCCCTGTTCATCCCCAGGCGGGACCTCAGCCGCCCCACCAAACGGGCAGCCTGGCTTCCGGACTGGCGCAATCCCCTGACCCTCAAACTGGGCCTGCTGCTGGGCCTGTCCTCCTCCATGTTCTTTGGCCTCAACGCCTACATGGGCAACCTGCTGGAGCAGCAGGGCCACTTCGGAAAACTCTCCGAAGCCCTGTTCTGCTACAACATCGCCCAGGTCTTCGCCTCCCTGATGATGCTGAAAATGGCCCGCCAGTGGGTCGGCCGCCGCGACCTGATCGTCTGGATGGCCGCCCTGAGCATCCTCGGCACCGCCGGCACCATCGTTACCGAAGGCTGGTGGTCCATCGCCTTCGCCACCTTCATGAGCTTCGTCGCCGGCATACTGCTGATCCTGCTGATCGCCCTGCCACCACTGGTGGTCCGCTCCGAAGACACCGGTCGCCTCTCCGCCGGTACCTTCCTGGTGGGCTACACGGTGGCGTTCTCGGTACCCATGCTGGGCGGCGTCCTGGCAGACTGGACCGGCGATATCCGCCACGCCCTGATGATCATGGTCGGCTACAGCGTGCTGGTGCTGCCACTGGCATTCACCCTCGACCTGACAAACAAAAAGGGCCAGCCCGAAGGCTGACCCCGAAGAGGCCCCACACTCACAGCCTGAGGGCCGTGGAGCGGGGGGTGGGTTCTGCAGGGAACCCTTGTCTGAGCGAAGCGAGTTTTGGGTTTCCGGAAGAACCCGCCCCCCGCTTCGCGGCCCGCCCCCAATCTCAGAGGTAGAAGTCTCTCAACGGAGGAAACCCGTTAAATTCAATAGCGCTGTAAGTGGTCGTATAGGCCCCGGTAGACAGCCAGTACATCCGATCCCCGATCGCCAGATTCAGAGGCAACGGATACTTGTGGTGCTCATACATGATATCGGCACTGTCACAGGTCGGCCCGGCAATCACACAGTCCTCGCCCTCGCCGGACTTCTCCGTCCAGATCGGAAACTTGATCGCCTCATCCAGCGTCTCGATCAGACCACTGAACTTGCCCACATCCGTATACACCCATCGGTGCAGGGCTGTCCGGGACTTGCGGGAGATCAGCACCACCTCGCTCACCAGCACACCGGCATTGGAAATCAGTGAACGGCCCGGCTCGATGATAATCTCCGGCAGGTCGTCACCGAAATCCTCCCTCAGGAAACGATGGATCTCTTCCGCGTACACCCCCAGCTCATTGGTGCGAGTGATGTAGTTGGCCGGGAAACCACCGCCCATGTTGATCATCTTCAGCTCGATGCCGTCCTCTTCCTTCAGACGCTCGAAGATGACCTTCACCTTGTTCAGGGCCGCATCCCAGGCGCCGATCTCACGCTGTTGGGAACCCACGTGGAATGATACGCCATAGGGCACCAGCCCCAGGTCACGGGCCAGGATCAGCAGGTCCATGGCCATGTCGGTCTGACAGCCGAACTTGCGGGACAGGGGCCAGTCCGCGGTCAGCGTACCCTCGGTCAGGATCCGAACATACACCTTCGAGCCCGGGGCCGCCTTGGCAATATTGCGCAGGTCCGCCTCGGAATCCGTGGCGAACAGGCGCACACCGCGCTCGTAGAAGGTGCGGATGTCCTTCGCCTTCTTGATGGTGTTGCCATAGCTGACCCGGTCACCGGTCACACCCAGGGCCATCACCTTGTCCAGCTCATACACCGAGGCAATATCAAAACTGGCGCCCTTGTCCCGCAGCATGGTCAGGATCTGCGGAGCCGGGTTGGCCTTCACCGCGTAGTAGACCTTGGCGTACGGAAAGCCTTCCACCAGCTCGTTGTACTGGCGGTCGATCACCTTGGTGTCGATCACCACGAACGGGGTTTCCTGCGTGTCCGCAAAGTCCTTGATGCGCTTGAACGTCTCGGCGTCGTAGTAGTCGGCAATGTTGGCGTTGGTGACATCGGTCATGGGTGGTGTGTCCCTCCACAGGGTAATCGCCCATAAAAAAGGGCACCACAGCAACGCTGCAGTACCCGTCATATGGCGCGATCATCAGGCTTTTTTCATGGGCCGGATATGAGCAGAAATACCCATGGGGCAAGACCTTATGAAACCACTGGAATAGATTTGTAATGTATTGAAACAGGAAGGGGTTGGGGGCTATTCAATACGCCGCCCAGACTGTTAATGTGGTCACAAATTGAACAGCCGGAGTATAACGATGTCTGAAGTCGCTTCCATGGCAGCCGCCAGCACCCAGATGAGCCAGCAACGGGTGAGTGAACAGGCGCAGATCCAGGTCATGAAACAGGCCATGGACATGCAGGAACAGGGCGCCATGCAATTGCTGGAAGGCGTCACCGATACCGCCGTACCCACTGCCGGCGCCAATCCGTCGGATCGCGTCGGGGCCAATGTTGACGTGAAGGCCTGAGGGCCGGAACCTTCAGACCGCCACCGGCCAGAGTGGGGCCGGGCCGTCCGGATCTTCCGGCGCCGTCCGGGTCCGCAGATAGCCCAGGATGGCATCCTTCAACGCCGTTCCCTGGGCCAGCCCCTGGTTGCCAAACAGCCGGTTGAATTCCAGCACGTAGGGGTAGCCTTCCACCAGGGCGATGTCGAAACCGGCATGGTTCACGCCCAGCGTCCGTGCCAGGCTCAGGGCAAGGTCCGTCGCCACTGCCGGCACCACCGACGCATCGATTTTTCCGCCCCGTGCCACGTTGTTATAGAAGCCCTGATCCGACTGCGTTCGCCAGTAGGCCGTGAGTACCTGATCTCCCACAACTACAACACGCACATCCCGGTCGATAGGCAGGTACTCCTGCGCATACAGCACCGGCGTCCGCTCGCAGTACCGTAACCAGTCCTGGCGGGATTCGATCAGCCAGACGCCCTCACCCATGGAGGCCTTGGGCAATTTGGCGACGAAGGGCGAGGGCATGGTCGCCCAGACCCGGTCCCGTTCTTCCGGCCCGTTGGCTTCGATCAGTGTCCAGGGGGTATGTTCCGGCGCCACGGTCTGGAAGGCCCGGGTCATCTCGACCTTGTCGTGGCCGATGCGGTAGCTGGCTTCACTGGGGAAAACCCGGCACTTCAGGCCATGGACCAGGGCATTTAGTTGCCAGTATTCCGGGAACAGTACCCAGTCGGCCTGTTCAAGCTCGGCCTTGTGACGCAGGAAGTGCTCGGGTTTGATGGTGGTGGTATCCGGGAAGCCCAGGGTACGGAAGATATCGAAGGAAACCAGTTGCATTGGGGTGTTTGCTCAAGGGAGACGCTGTGCATTTTATGGGCAATTCGGTGTTTGGCAAGTGGTTTGTGAGTAAGCCGTGAGCTGGGTTCGTAGATTGGCTGGTTTGGTGGCTGGACTCGAAAACGAGCGAATCTTTACTGATCTTTTGTCTCATGATTGGCATGGAAGCGAGGCGCGGTTTGCCGGCAAACAGGTCTAGTGAGCCTTTCAGTTGGATGCAGTGTTTTCATGGAGGCAAGCACGGGGTCAAAAGTGAGGGGGTGCTGGTAGGTCTTTCAGAGCAGGGCCAGGGAAGGCCCGGTAGCAAGGTCGGTCCAGGGATGGGCCGTGAATTGCGGCGGCGAGAGACCTACCAGCACCCCCTCGCAGGCACTAACGCTAAAATACCTACTCCCCGGAGGAAAGCCCGGAACGATACCGGGCAGGACTAACCCCTTCCCACCGCCGAAACGCCCGGGCAAAGGCGGCCTCCTCCGAAAACCCAAGGCGCTCACTCACCACGACCACTGTCTGCCCGGCCTGCAACAACTCCGTCGCCAACCGATGCAACTCCCGCTCCCGCAGCACCTTGAACGACAACCCCTCATCCGCCAGTAACCGGTTCAGATGTCGGCCACTGACCGCCAGCTCCGAGGCCACCCGCTCCTTGCCCCAGTTAGGATGCTCCCGCACCAGGCGACTCACCTGCCCACTCAGACTCTGATGACCCAGGGATTCCAGGGTATGATCCGCAAGCTGCCGCAGGTGATCCCGCAACGCGCTATTGGCCTGGATCAACGGCAGATCGCCCTGGTCCCGGTGACACTGCAGACAGTTGCAATCAGCGTCAAACACCACCGGCATACCCAGCCGTTCCCGATAGGACACCCCATCACCCCGGGACGGATGAGCCAGCAAAAGGATCTCCGGCCGGAAAGCCTCCCCGGTAGCCCAGCCTGCCAGCCGCACCAGCGACGCCATCACTGCGTCCACCCGTTCCGCCACCCGCACCCGATACTCCGGCCGATAGCAGAGGCTGATCCAATCAGCATCCTCCGAGATCGAGAACTCACCACCATCACCCACCACTGGCGCGTACTCCACCAGCGCCTCAAGCCCCTCCCGCAGGGTATCGCAGCTCACCAGCAACATACCGGCACTGTCCAGGTGCCCCACCTGCAACGCCAGGCCGATCTCCAGCCCGGCCAGCGGATCGTCCACCGCCTGGCAATATTCCTCCCAGAGCCGGTCCTGCACCGCCAGTGGCACCCGCTGCCCCGGCACCACCTGTCGGGTAATATCGTCGGACAGCGTGATGCCCCGGCGTTGCGCCGCCTGCAGGATCGCCTGGGCATAGAGGTGGGTAACCGTGGGTGACGTTCCGATCATGGCCTGAATTGTCGTGGTTTCTGTCCTGTCCGGTCAGGAAAACGGACGCATTTACCCATAAGATACGGGATGACAAGAACAAAATCAGGAAATTCCAACATGTATGCAGTGATCGGCGCGGGCCCCATGGGCCTTGCCTGTGCCCGCAATCTCCAGAAGCAGGGCATTCCCTTTACCGGATTCGAACTCCATGGCGACGTAGGCGGTCTGTGGGATATCGACAACCCGCACAGCACCATGTACGAAACCGCGCATCTGATCTCGTCCAAGCGCATGACCGAGTTCGTGGAGTTTCCCATGAAGGACTCGGTGGCCCAGTACCCCAGCCACCACGAGCTACGCACCTACTTCCGGGACTTCGTCGACCATTTCGGCCTGCGTGAACACTATGAGTTCAACACCTGCGTGGTGAATGTGGAGCCCGACGGCGACCAGTGGCAGGTGACCACCGAGCACGACGGCCAGCAACAGACCCGCACCTTCGACGGCGTAATGATCGCCAACGGCACCCTGCATACCCCCAATAGGCCCAGCCTGCCCGGCGAGTTCGACGGCGAACTGATGCATTCCGCAGACTATCGCTCTCCGGATGTCTTCAAGGGCAAACGGGTACTGATCATCGGCTGTGGTAACTCCGGCGCCGACATCGCCGTGGACGCCGTGCACCATGCCCGCTCGGTGGACATGAGCCTGCGTCGCGGCTACTACTTCCTGCCCAAGTTCCTCAACGGCAAGCCCATCGACACCATTGGTGGCAAACTGAAGATGCCCCGGCCCATCAAGCAACGGCTGGACGCCGCGCTGATCCGACTGGTGATGGGCAAGCCGTCGGACTACGGCCTGCCGGACCCGGACTACCGCATGTACGAATCCCATCCGGTGATCAACTCGCTGATCCTGCACCACCTGGGCCACGGGGATATCCACCCCCGGCGCAGCATCGATCGCGTCGAGGGCAGGACCGTCCACTACAGCGACGGCGAAAGCGGCGAGTACGACCTGATCCTGATGGCCACCGGCTACCTGCTTGATTACCCGTTCATCGACCGCAAGCACCTCAACTGGCCGGAACATGAGGACGCGCCCCGGCTATACCTGAACATGATGCACCCGGACTACGACAACCTGTTCCTCATGGGTATGATCGAGGCCACCGGCCTGGGCTGGGAAGGTCGCAACCAGCAGGCGCGACTGGCTGCCCTGTTCATCCGCGAGCAACAGAAGGGTACCCGGGATGCCGAAGACCTTCGGCAACGAAAGAAGGAGCGGGTGGGCGAACGGCTGGACGGGGGCTACAACTACATCAAGCTCGCCCGCATGGCCTACTATGTGAACAAGGACCAGTACCTGGAGACCCTGGCAGGCCATATCGCCAAACTCCAACCCGACCACAGCAAGGGGTAAATCCGTATGACGGTGCAGTTTGACCCCGCCAGCCTGGTCACCCTCAACGTGATCCTGGCCCTGATGATGTTCGGCGTGTCCCTCAATCTGAGCCCCGCCGACTTCAAACGGGTACTGACCATACCCCGGGCCCCCATCGCCGGGTTAATTGCCCAGTTCCTGTTGCTGCCGGCAGCCACCTGTCTGTTCACCTGGGTCTTCCGGGTCGATCCGCAACTGGCCCTGGGCATGATCCTGGTGGCCTCCTGCCCCGGGGGCAGTTTTTCCAATATCATGACCTGGCTGGGCAAGGGCAGCGTGGCGGTGTCGGTGAGTATGACCGCGGTCTCCAGCCTGGCCGCCACGGTGATGACGCCGCTGAACTTTGCCCTCTACGGCTGGCTCAACCCCCACACCCGCGCCTACCTGCAGGAGATTGCCCTGCAGCCAGAGAACATCCTCATGCTGGTGCTGCTGGTGCTGGCCTTGCCGCTGCTACTGGGCATGGTCACCGGCAGACGCTTCCCGACGCTGGCGGTGCGTAGCGAGAAACCCCTGCGGTTCATTTCGCTGCTAATATTTCTGGCCTTCGTGGCCATCGCTTTCCTCAATAACGTGGATCTGTTCCTGGCCCAGTTCCATACCTTCTTCTGGCTGGTGGTGGGCCACAACCTGCTGGCACTGGCCCTGGGCTACGGCATGGCCCGGCTGATGAAACTGTCGGTGCCGGACCAGCGGGCGGTGACCATGGAGGTGGGCATCCAGAACTCGGGGCTGGGGCTGGTGATCCTGTTTACTTTCTTTCCGGAAGCGGGCGGCATGATGCTGATCACCGCCTTCTGGGGCGTGTGGCACCTGGTGTCAGGCCTCACCCTGTCACAGATCTGGGCCCATCGGCCGCTCCCCGATCCCAAACCCGTACAACCACAAAGCTGACATCATGACCACCGAAAAACGCATCCTGATCACCGGCGCCGCCGGCTACATTGGCCACCAGTTGGGCAACCGGCTGGCGAAGGACTACTTCGTCATGGGTACCGACCTGCACTGGCGGGAAGGCCTGGACTTTCCCCTGGAAGTGCTGGATGTCCGCGATTCGAAACTGGTGCTGACCCTGGCGGAATACCGCATCACCCACGTTATCCACCTGGCGTCGATCCTCCAGGCCTCACCGGACCGGCAGCGGGACTACGACATCGACGTCAACGGCACCCGCAACGTGCTGGAAGCCTGTGTGGCCGCCAAGGTCCGGCACATCACCGTGACCAGTTCCGGGGCCGCCTATGGCTACCACCCGGACAACCCCCCGTGGATCGACGAGGATGACCCACTGCGGGGCAACCCGGAGTTCGCCTACTCGGACCACAAGCGCCAGGTGGAAGAGCTGCTGGCCCGTTACCGCACCGAGCATCCGGAACTGAAACAGCTCATCTTCCGACCCGGCACGGTACTGGGCACGGATACCCGCAACCAGATCACCAGCCTGTTCCTGGCGCCCCGGCTGCTGGCGATCCGCGGCAGTGACTCACCGTTCGTGTTCATCTGGGACCAGGATGTGCTGGATGCCATGGAACAGGGCATCCGCGAAGACCGGACCGGCCGGTACAACATGGCCGGCGACGGTGCCCTGACCATCCGCGAGATTGCCCGCAAACTGGATAAACCCCTGCTGACCCTGCCGGCGGGCGTCGTCAAGGCGGGCCTGCAGGTGGCAAAATGGCTGGGCAAACCGGTGGGACCGGAGCAGGTCAATTTCCTGCGCTACCGGCCGGTACTCAGCAATCGGCGCCTGAAGGAGGAATTCGGTTACCGGCCCCGGAAGACCTCGGCGGAAACCTTCGACTTCTTCGTCGGGCATGCCCAGCAGCGGGGTGACCTGTGACCGTTACCCTGATTACCGGCGCCGCCAGCGGCCTCGGCTGGGCCATGGCGCAACACTGGTACCGGGCCGGACATTGCCTGGTGCTGGCGGATATCGATGCCGAAGCCCTTCACCAGCGGCGGGCGGAACTGGGCGACGACACCCGGGTGCATATCGTCACCGTCGACGTTACCCGGCGGGACGAGCTCCAGCGCCTAGTGCACGAAACCGAGACCACTTTCGGCCGGCTGGACCTGCTGGTGAACAACGCCGGCATCACCCACCGGTCGCCCGCCACGGACACCAATCCGGAGGTGTTCCGAAAGGTGATGGCGGTGGACTGGCAGGGGCCGGTGGAACTGACACAACTGGCCCTGCCCTTGCTTGAACAGTCCCGGGGCAGCATTATCTGCATCGGTTCCATGGCCGGCTGGATGCCGGTACCGGGGCGGGCCGGCTACTGCGCCGCCAAGGGGGCCCTGGCCCAGTTCTTCGAGGTGCTGCGGCTGGAGCTGGAGCCCCGGGGCGTCCATGTGCTGATGGTGTACCCCAGCTTCCTGGACACCCCCATCGAGCACAACGCCCTGGGGGCGGATGGGAGCAAGGCCAGACATGCCCGCTCCACCATCGGCGGCCTGTCCAGCGCCGATGACATGGCTCGGATGATTGACCAGGCCCTGAACAGGCGCAAGCGCTGGCTACTGCCCGATGGCGTCTCCCGTTTCGGCAGCCTGTTGTGGCGCATCGCGCCGGCCCTCTACCTGCGAGCCATACGCCGGAAGTTTGCCGGCGATATTGCCAGCAGCCACCACCCGACACTCCGGACAAAGGCCCCGTGACATGATCGACCCCTGGCTTTGGCTGGGCTTTGCCATCCTGCTGGCCTACACCATCGAAGCCATCACCGGCTTCGGCTCCATTGTCATCGCCCTGTCCCTGGGGGCCGTGCTGCTGCCCATCCCCGACATGCTGCCGGTACTGGTGCCCCTGAACGTATTCATGAGCGGCTACCTGACCTGGAGGCATCACCACCATATCGACTGGCGGCTACTGGCCACCCTGATCCTGCCGCTGATGCTGGCGGGTACGGTGGCCGGCTACCTGCTGACTCCCTGGTTGGGGGCCGGCATCCTCAAGGCCCTGTTCGGGGCGCTGGTGGTGTGGTTTGCCGGCAAGGAACTGTGGCGACTGTTCGGGGGGCGGGTGGCGGAACCCCACGGCCTGATGACCAGCCGCATTATTACCTTCGGTGCCGGTATCACCCATGGCCTGTTTGCCTCCGGCGGGCCGTTGCTGGTCTATGCCCTGGCGGGCATCCGGCTCGACAAAAGCCGGACCCGGGCCACCCTGCTCACGGTCTGGTTCACCCTGAACCTGACCCTCAGCGTGCTCTACCTGTTCGATGGCAGCCTGATGGCCAGCGCCCACCGGCTGGTGTGGTATCTGCCATTACTGATGGTGGGCGTACTGGTGGGGGAATTCCTGCACCACCGGCTCAACGAGGAGCGCTTCCGGCAGGCAGTGTATGGCATTCTGCTGATTACCGGCGTGCTCCTTATTCTTCGGGCATAGATGGCCACTGGCGTCCCGTCTGGTTAATTCGCTGATCTACCGAGCCACCCTCAGAGTCAGCGAGTGGCGCCGTGACGAGAACTTCGAAACCTGCGTCAGCCATGCCGACGAGGCCCTGTACCAAGGCAGGCGGAACCGGCGGCGGGCCCGCCGCTCAGCGACACAAGGCCCCATCGCAGGTCAGGGTATTGAAATCGTGGACAGCCGAATGCCCCGGGTTGCCCTCCGGCCTGGGCACCCCCGCCGGCACGAAGAAAGTCGCGGAATTGGCCCCGTACAGACCACTGGGATAGGTGAACGCCTCCAGCACCACATAGGCCCGATGCACCCGGGGGGTGGGAGGCCGTGGTATCCCCTCGCCGGCAACCGGAGGGATATCCGGTTCCGGGCGGCTGGCGATCAGGGCATCCACCCAGGCATCGGCATCGGCGGACGTGGCTTCGCGCAGGACACCCCTGGCCAGGGCCTGGTCGATACCCGCCTGTCCCGCCAGGGGCGCATCCGGGTCCCGAAACGATTCCGGGGTTTGTGCCGTTGAGGTGATCAGTTCGGCCCCCGCATCAAGGGCTTCCCCCACCAGAATACGACCGGTGTCCCTGTCGCCGGGAAACACCAGGTCCACCGGCTGGTTGAAAAGCTTCCGCGACAGGGGGTTCAGCGCAGCATTGCGATCCTTGCCCACATAGAAGTATCCGCACGACCCCTGGTTGTCATAACTGCTGTTCAACACCGGAACGTCCGGCTCCAGCCCCGCAATCGCCTGGCGGTGATAGCCGGATACCACCACCGCCACAATCTCCGTGCCCTGGCTCCAGCCCAGGTTCCAGACCGTCGGCTCATAGGCCCCGAGCATCAATGCCACCGGCTGCCCGGGACTGTTGACGGCGACATCGAACTGCGTGGCCTGATGGCCACTCTGGTCGATCTGGAAAGGGAGTTCCCGCCCCGTGTAGCCACCGGCGGCGTACACGGCCATGAACTCGGGAAGTTCGAGGTTATCGAAGGCGCAGGGAGGCGGCCTTTCCACAGAGGCCTGCTCCTGTGCCGGAGGCTCAAACTCGAAAGTGGCCTGCTCCCTGGAGGAGTCATCTGCCGCAAACAATAACAGGAGAGAAGTGGCAATCCATGATTTCATGACAACGTCGCCTATGTGTGACGGGGAGCAAACATAATGATGGCCATACCAACCAGCGCCACGGCTGATCCCAACAGGTCATAGGGGGTGGGCCGGATGCCGTCCACCACCCACAGCCACAGGATCGCCATGAAGATATAGACGCCACCGTAGGCCGCATAGACCCGACCTGCAGCGGTGGGGTGCAGGGACAGCAACCAGGCGAACAGCGCCAGGCTCAACGCCCCTGGGATCAGCAACCAGATGGACTTGCCTCCCCGCAACCA
Organism: Marinobacter shunpengi; assembly: GCF_045449695.1. Classification (NCBI taxonomy): domain Bacteria; kingdom Pseudomonadati; phylum Pseudomonadota; class Gammaproteobacteria; order Pseudomonadales; family Marinobacteraceae; genus Marinobacter; species Marinobacter shunpengi. The sequence continues at coordinate 75,371 of NZ_JBJJKZ010000008.1, read as the reverse complement.
CAGGTAGGGTAGGTAACAGCCAACAATCTCGGCCAGTGACGTGACAAGGAACAGGCCGACGGTCTTGAGTTCAGGCAATGCTTGGTACTCCCGATATCATAATACCCCCGGGCCAGGGCACGAAATGCACTCTTGTTACTGCGCTGTTTGTCCCTGCACGGCGGAATAGTCACCCTTTCCGATGATGATGTGCAAGCGTGAAAGCGGATTCGGCCGAACCACATCAATTCTGTTCAATAACCGGGCTCCGAATCACCGCAGAATACCTCCGTCACCAAAGCGGAGAACCACCCATGAGCCTTTCCCTGATCCTGCCCATGTCGGCGTTTGCCCTGGCTGCATCCATTTCCCCGGGCCCGGTCAACCTGGTCTGCCTGAGCAGTGGCACCCGTTACCCCATCGCCCGGGGTCTGGTCTTCGTGACCGGGGCCACCCTGGGGTTTATCGCCCTGTTCCTGGCCGTCGGCCTGGGGCTTTACTCGCTGATGACCATGGTGCCGATGCTGGAGGACCTGTTGCGGTGGGCCGGCGTGGCCTTCCTGCTCTACCTGGCCGTGCGCCTGGCCCGGGACAGCGGTGACCTGCCGGAGGACGACGCCCAGGCACCGGGCTTTGCCACCGGCGCCCTGATGCAGTGGCTCAACCCCAAGGCCTGGCTGGCCTCCGCCTCCGGCATTGGCGCCTACACCAGTGCCAATGACCTGGACACCATCCTGCTGTTCGCGTTGCTTTACCTGCCCATCTGCTGGCTGTCGCTGGCCACCTGGGTTTACGCCGGCGCCTTCCTCCGGCGCCATGTGCAACGGCCTGCGGTGCTGGTCACCATCAACCGGACACTGGCCGCGTTACTTGCCGCCAGCTGTGTCTACCTGCTGCTTGGCTGACGCCACCCGGTACTGCTTCGGGGTGGCCGCCATCAACCGCTTGAAGGTGCGCTGGAAATGGGCCTGGTCGGCAAAGCCCGCGTCCAGGGCAGCCTCAACGATGGGGGCGCCCTCCCTGAGGGCCCGACGACCGAGCTGTATCCGGCGGTTGACCAGGTAGGCATGGGGCGTGAGGCCGAAATGCTGCTTGAACGCACGGACCAGGTGCCCGGCGCTATAGCCCGAGTGGTCGCACAGCCTATCCAGTGAGATATCCTCGGCCACATGCTCGTCAAGATAGGCTGCCAGTGATCTGAGGGTTTCCGGAGCCTGTGTTCTGGAGTGGACCGGCTGGCTGGCCAGTTCATGCATCAGGTCCGACAGGAACTCCACCACTTCGGTCTGTTTTTCCAGCAGGTCCCGGCTGTCATCCAGCAGGCAATGCGCCATGTGGCAGTACCGCCGGTACCACTGCGGGTCCGAGATGATCGGTGTCGAGATGTCCCGCCACTGCGGAGAAGGCAACAGGCCCGCCCGGTAGCGCAGGTCCGTCAGCCAGTCCGTATCCACGTACATCATGAAGTAGGCCCAGGGCTGATCCTCGATGGGATTGCAGTTGTGCACCCACTCGGGGTTCATCAGCACCAGGTCGCCGGCTGTCACCTGATAACGGTCGGTGCGATAGCAATAGGTGCTCCGGCCACCGGTAATGGCGCCGATGGACCACTGGGTGTGGCTGTGGGGGGCGTAACAGACCTGGCGACCGTCCTCGACCTGGCGCAGTTCCACATGGGGCATACGGGGGTCGCGCCAGAAAATGGGGTTGGAATTACCTCTCATGATGGGCTGCCTCTACCTACCTATCAGGTCAGGATAAGTTGGGACCTAGACACAGTGGAAGAATCAAACTCAGAATGGCTCCACATCAAGACCAAGGCAAGCCTATTTATCAGACCATACCTGGCGGAGAATCCACCAAACTGGGCACGCTTCCAACCAAGGACGCTTTGGCGTGTCGCCCCGTGGAGGTACCCCCCGAAAGTTCGACGACATCATTGTATCCGTCGATGAACCAGATACGTGGCCAATTATTCTTCAAGCCGCATATCGTAAAGAATCATTCTTTCGCTGCCAGAGCTGCCACTCGCCACATTCGCATTGACGGCGGTAAATGCCTTCCAGCGACCTTGATCAACCAAGAAATCACCGACAGCAAAATATGTATTGGAAACATCCATCGCCAACTGCTGGATATCCCCAGCCTGTTTGTATTCGAAATGGCCGCTCACCTCATCAGTGATCACGTAAAACATTGTGGCAACCAGCCTGCCATCGTCATCCTTCCCGAGCGACTCAAGGATAGCCTTGTGAATCCGGCGTGAATCCTTCGGAAAAAACCTCTCACCTATCTCAATGCCGGTCACATCCGGTGACCAACTATCACCACGACCAAGAGGATTTGAAGGAAGTGAGAAAAGGAGGTTCAATGCAGCCTGATGTCGTCTCCCAAGAAAAAACGAGCGTAACTTACCATCTGCCGAAAAATCTCCAAGCAACTCAGTCAGACCAGCCTTTTGCTCGGCCATTCGTCTGTGCAGTTCTTCCTTCCCACTCTGTGGAGCGCGATCGCCCTCTGGTGAGACAGCAAGAAGACTCGCTCTAACGCCTCCTTCATGGGGCTCCACCCGACCTTCGTATGTCGCGGCAGGCAACTCAATGCTGCGAAGGTCTTGGGTTACCCGGCGCCGCATATCAGGATCATCAGCGACATCGAAACCACTGATAAGCAATTCAGGGATTACGTCGATTTCCTGATTCACAACGGAATACACTGCCGGTGCCTCAGCAACCTGCCACCTGAGTTGCACTTGATCTCCCGTATGGGATTGGCAACCCAGAAGAGCGAACGCCGTAACAGCAAGAATCAAGAATCTCATGAGGCCGAAACGTTGTAGACAAATGCATCCACGCTGGCACCAATGAGTTGTGTTTCCAAACTCATTCCGGCAAAGAAACCAACAGCTTTCACGCTTTTGGCGAACCTTTGCAGCACATGAGTGCTCATACCAACTGCGTTAAAGCCTCCGCGAACGTATGCCTCAAGAACGTTGTTCATGATTTCGAAAAATTCCTGGCGAGTGCAATTATTGCGTGCCATACAGACCTCTACCGGGGCATCGAACCACATGGCGCTGGAAATATTGCCACTTATTTGCTTGCCTGCAGTCATCGTTTTAACGATCAACCCACCGGTAAAATCGGAGTCTGTATAAACGCCTCCATCTGGACGGGATAGGCCAGCGTAGATGCTGCCAATTTTTTCAGTGGGAAAGTCCTCATGACTGTATGATGCATTGATCCCTGGCACCGACACTGAAAAGCCCCCCAATACGCCTGCTCCGGGCCCCTCTAACTTCACGACTCTGTTTTCGGCAACGTGCTTTATTGGCATGACAACATGCGCCCCACCGACCTCTACTCTGGCGATTGGAGTGCCAACCGTTACCTGTAACCCACTAGCTCCTGCAATTTCCCATCCGGTGGTATCGAAGTCCATATTCTTCCCTTTCTATCAAGTCCATGTCCGTTGATTGGCTTAAGCCCAGTTTCAGTTTGTGCGTCGAATTTACTAGCACTTCCTACCAAAGTCAGGTTTCAGGACGAGATTGACGAGGAAAAATTACTCTTACCTATCCTTGTATGCGCTGGAGGGAATGCATTCCGTCAAGGAACGCAGAGCATCGTCCTGATACCCAAGTAATAAGCATACCGTACTGTAGACTAGGGTCCAGCTCTCGGCCCAATGCATTCCGAGAAAAGCATCACACTTCTTTACCTCCCTGACTTCTTAGTCCCCATCTTTGCCTCCGCTGTGAACGGGTCTTCGGGCCAGGGGTGCTTAGGATAACGACCGCGCATTTCCTTGCGGACTTCCGGATACACCTCGCGCCAGAAGTTGGCCAGGTCCGCAGTGACGGCCAGGGGGCGTTGTGCGGGTGATAGCAGGTGGATAACAACAGGGACACGCCCGCCGGCAAGCCTGGGGGTTTCCGTCCAGCCGAACAGGGCCTGGAGCTTGGCCGCCAGCACCGGACCGTTTTCCGCCGTGTAGTCCAGGCGGACCTGCTGACCGGTGGGGATTTCCAGGGAGGTGGGCAGTTCCCGTTTCAGGGTCTGCTGCCGGTCCCAGGGCAGCAGGGATTGCAGGGCATCCAACAACGGAATCCGTTGCAGGGCTTTCCAGTTCCGGACACCGGCCAGGAAGGGGGCCAGCCACTGCTCCAGGGTTGCCATCAGGGCGCTGTCAGACACCTCCGGCCACTGGTCCGGTTCCAGGGAGCGCATAAAGGTCACCCTTGCCTGCCACTCGCGGGCGGCCTCGTTCCAGGGGAGGCTGTCGATGCCTTTTTGGCGGACAGCGGTGAGCAAGCCAAGCTGGATCTGCTCAGGCCCTGGCTCCGGTAACGCTTTCTCCGTCAGGACCAGGGCCCCCAACCGGGTCACCCGGCGGGCGACCACGGTACCCCGGGCGTCGTCCCAGGTCGCTTCGTCCGAGGTTTGGATATGGTCGGCCAGGTCGGCTTCCAGGGTGGCACGGTCGGTGGCGGCGGCCAGATAGATCCGCGCCTCCCTGGCCCGGCCATCCAGGTCGGCGGCGACAATCCATGACTGTTGGCCCAGGACGTCCTCATCGGACAGACTGGCGCCACGACCATTACTGAGCTGGTAGCGGCTGGCATCGCCTGAGCGCCTCAGGCCTACCCGGTCCGGGTAGGCCAGTGCCAGCAGACGGCCCGCCGGCAGGCTGTCATCCACATCCCGCTCATTGGCATCCGGCAGCAGCCGGGCGGCGGAGCGCCGGATCGCGTCCAGTCGGTTGCGGTCGAGGTTCGGGGTCCGATACTCCCCACCCAGTACCTGCAAGCGATAGCCGATATCCGCCCCCGCGCCGGGGCCAAGCAGGTCCCGTTCACCCAACAGCGCCGCCAGTCTGGCCGCTGATTGTGGATAACCCAGCTCCCGACCCTTCAGCACCATATGGGCCAGGCGGGGATGGATACCCAAAGCCCGGGCGTTGCGACCATGGTCGGTGATGGTTCCATCCGGGTTGAGCAGATCCAGCCATTGCAGCAGGGCCACCGCCTGGTTCCAGTGGGCCGCCGGTGGCGGGTCGAGCCAGTCCAGGTCCTCCGGTCTGAGGGCTCCCCATTGCGCCAGCTCCAGCGCCAGGGGGGCCAGGTCCGCCTCCAGGATCTCCGGGGGCGTGAACGCGGCAAGGCCATGCTGGTCGGACTCGCTCCACAGGCGGTAGCACACCCCGGGCTCCACCCGTCCGGCCCGGCCCTTGCGTTGCTCGGCGGCAGCCTTCGACACCCGCCCCGTCTCAAGGCGGGTCATGCCGCTATTGGGGTCGAACACCGCCCGTCGGGCCTGGCCGGCGTCGATGACCACCCGCACGCCCTCAATGGTCAGGCTGGTTTCGGCAATGGCGGTGGCCAGTACGATCTTGCGTTCGCCATCGAGGACCGGCCGGATGGCCCGATCCTGTTCGTCGCCCCTGAGGTTGCCGTACAGGGGCGCCAGGTGAACATCGGCCGGCAGGTTGGGGCGGATCAGGCGCTCCACCTGGCGGATTTCCCCGGCCCCGGGCAGGAACACCAGGATGGAGCCCGTCTCCGTCGTCAGCACTTCCCGGATGACCGAGGCCACCTGGTCAGTCACGCGGGGTGCCCGCCCGGCAGGGGTCGACGGCGGACAGTGGATCACCGCTACCGGGAAGGCACGGCCCTCGCTGCTGATCACCGGCGCATCATCCAGCATCCGGGCCAGGGGCGTGGTATCCAGGGTGGCGGACATTACCACCACCCGCAGGTCCGGGCGCAGTACCTGCTGGGATTCCCGCACCAGTGCCAGGCCCAGGTCCGCCTGCAGGGAACGCTCGTGGAACTCATCGAACAGCACGGCGGCGTAGTCGTCCAACAGCGGGTCGGACTGGATCATGCGGGTCAGGATGCCTTCCGTGACCACCTCAATGACTGTCTGTGCCGATACCCGGGTATCCAGGCGAGTGCGATAACCCACCGTCTGGCCGGGCTTCTCACCCAGTTGCCGTGCCATGAACCGGGCAGCGGATCGGGCCGCCAGGCGCCGGGGCTCCAGCATCAGGATCCGGCGCCCTTGCCGCCATGGGGCATCCAGCAGGGCAACCGGTACCCGGGTGGTCTTGCCGGCCCCGGGGGGTGCCTGGAGCAACACGGTGGTTTGTGACTCCAGGGTGGCAGTGAGTTCCGGCAGTACCTGGTCGATGGGCAGCATGGACAAGTTCCGGGATCTATCGGCGGGCGTGCCAGTCCTCGGCACGGGGAACGAACAGGGCAAAGAACAGCCCCCAACCCAGGGCAATGGCCCCCAGGGTGAAAGCGCCCACCAGGGTACCACCGGCGTCCAGCCATTGCCGCGTCAGCCAGGGGCCGGCCATCTGCGTCACACTGTACAGGGCCACCGTGGCGGCCGACAGGCGCGGGCCCTGGTGGGGGTGCAGGGCGCGGCCAATACGCTGGGTCAGCAGCACGGTGCCCACAAAGGTGCTGCCCACCAGCAGGGCACAGAGCACAATCCCCCGGGGGTCCGGCCAGACCACCAGCGCCAGGGCACCGAGGAACTGGATCAGGTAGTTCAGCCGCAGGGCCCGGAGGTCGCCCACCCGGGAGCCCAGGTAGCTCCAGACAATGGGCGTGGGAATGGTCACCACCGCCACCAGCAGCCAGGAGCCGTCCACCAGCCAGTGGCCTTCCGGTAACTGGGTCTTGGTCAGCAGGGGCAGGAAGGTCATGGGCAGGATGTAGCCCAGCCCCGCCCCGGCATAGGACAGGAACAGGGGAATGCTGGCCCGGTCCAGCAGAGGCCCCTTGTCAACGAACGAACCGTCATCCCGCCGGAGTCCCGCCGGTACATCCAGTTTCAGCAGGTACCAGGTGGCCCAGGCCGCCAGCGGAATGGACAGCAGCGCCGCCGGCCACCAGCGGGCCGGGCCGGTGAGCAGGTCCGCCGTGCCGGACACCAGCAAGCTGGACAGCAACAGGCCCACACCCACCCCCACATAGACCAGGCCACTGGCGGAGCTGCGGTTGCGCCTTACCAGCCATTCCAGTATCAGTGCCGGCGCCTGCACGAACACCACACCGTTGGCGATGCCGTTCACCAACCTCAGGGCGGACAGCCAGGAGGCCGGTTCCACCTGGGTCTGCAACAGGGTGGTTATCACGTGGACCACCATGGCGATGGGCAGGGTCAGGCGGATCTGGTCCGGGCGGTACCAGCGGATGGCCAGCAGGGCACCGATGAGGTAGCCCAGGTAATTCCAGGTCGCAACAGAGGCGCCTTCGCTGGCGGTCAGTTGGCCGTCGCCCACCAGGTAGGGCAGCAGGGGGGTGTAGATAAAGCGGCCCAGGGCATGGACCACCAGCAGGATAGTGGCGCCGGCCACCACTACCGACAGGAGATTGGCGGGCTTAGCGGCGGACCGGTGCTCTGTCATGGCGACTCCAACGGGATGGATCCCGGATCACGGAGCCTCTGACCTGGTAGCCCGCGGGCGGATAGCCCGGACGGGAACCAGTCGGGAAACTCCTTAGGTTACTTCACATCTACCTTGGCTGGCGTAATGTACTCGATTCTGGGCGGTCCCGCCAGGCAGCCGGCGGCGACCTTGCCGAAGGCCTTCATGTGGTCGCTCTTGCCATGGGGTTCCAGGTGCCCGGCGGATTCCCAGACTTCCAGGAACACCAGCCGGTTGGGATCGGACAGGCTGGTGTGCAGTTCATACTCCAGGCATCCGGGCTCCTTCAGGGTTGCCTCGATACAGGGTTTGGCGGCTTCCAGCAGGGTGTCACGCTGGTCCGGCTTTACATTCAGGATGGCTCGTACGTATAGCATGGTTGTCCTCGGGTTGGGGGTGACACATCCCGGAGAAGGTGTGTCGTTGATTGGAAGTTCAGGCAATCAGCCAGAGCGCGACTGGTTGCGACGGGTCCACTCGTAGATCTCGCGGTAGGCTTCGGCCAGCTTGTCCGGGTCATGGGGGGGCTGGATCAGGGCGGCTGTCCGGCCCTGGGGATTGATCAGGGCCAGATGGCCGCTGTGGTCCACCAGGGTATTGCCCTCACCGTCGTCCCGATGCACGAACACGGCACCCACGCTCTTGGCAAAACTGCGGAGCACATCGATATCGCCGGTCACACCGTGGAAATCCTCCCCGAAGAAATCCACGTACTGCTTCAGCTTTTCCGGGGTGTCATGCTCCGGATCGGCGCTCACCAACAGATAGTTGGGCTGGGGCAGCTCAGACGTCAGGCTGGCGTCGGTCTGTCGCAGGGTGGCCATGGTGGCGGGGCAGATATCCGGGCAGTTGGTGTAGCCCACAAACACAAAGGTCCAGCGACCCTGCAGGTCCTGCCGGGTCATCTCATCGCCCTCTTCGGTGGTGAGGGTGAAGTCCGCCAGCTCCCTGGGCTCGTCATACACAAAGGTGTTGATGGCGCTCAGATCCGGCGCCGGCTCAGGTTCCTGGCTCCGGTTATCCATCTGCTGGAAGATAACAAAACCGAAAATCAGGAATACGATCAGCAGCAATATCAACAGCGTGCGCCGGACCGAACGATCCATCATGTCTCCTGTCAGCCTGGTAATCAGAAGTAGAAGAAGTGGTCCACCAGCAACACCACGAACAGGGCCATCAGGTACGTGATGGAGTACTTGAAGGTTGCCAGCGCCACACGGCGGTCATCCCCCCGGAGCAGGCGGACCGCATACTGCAGGAATCGTAACCCGAGAACCGTGGCGCCCGCCAGGTAGATCCAGCCGGACATGCCGGTGGCAAAGGGTAGCAGGGTGGCCGCCAGCAGCATCAGGGTGTACAGCAGGATGTGCAGTTCGGTGTAACGGTTACCATGGGTGACCGGCAACATGGGAATGCCCGCCTTGGCGTACTCTTCCTTGCGGTGGATGGCCAGGGCCCAGAAGTGGGGGGGCGTCCAGGCGAAGATGATCAGTACCAGCAGCAGGGCATGGCCCTCCACCTGCCCGGTCACCGCCGTCCAGCCCAGCAGTGGCGGCATGGCCCCCGCCAGACCACCGATAACAATGTTCTGGGGCGTGGCCCGCTTGAGGAACAGGGTATACACCCCGGCATAGCCCACCAGGGATGCCAGGGTCAGCCATGCGGTGAGGTGGTTGACCTGCCACATCAGGACCATCATGCCGGCAACCGCCAGCACGGTGGCGAACAGAAGGGCATCCATCTGGCTGACCCGCCCGGTGGCCACCGGGCGGCGACGGGTGCGGGCCATGATGGTGTCAATTTTCTGGTCCACCACGTGGTTGACCACCGCGGCGGCTCCCGCCAGCAACGCAATACCCAGGTTGCCGAACAGCAGCACACTCCATCCGGGAACACCCGGCGTGGCGAGCAGCATGCCGATGACCGAGGTGAGGATCATCAGCGCCACCACACGGGGCTTGGTCAGTTCCAGGAAATCCCGCCAGGAAATGGATCGGCTGGCGGAGGACTGGGCAGCCATGGCCTTGGCCTGGTCAGTCATGCGGGTACCTCGCGTTGCGTTGTTGTTGTCCCTGCCGGTTCTGCGACCGGTTGTCGTGCGTAGCCATGCACACGCCAGAGCATGTGGATAACCGTCAGTAGCAGTCCGGCCCCCATGGCGTTATGGGCCACCGCGACGGACAGTGGAATATGGAATGCGACATTGGCTATGCCCAGCCCAATCTGCATGAGCAGCACCCCCGCGGTCAAGAGGACCATGGATCGGAGTGGTGTGCGTCGCACCTGCCGCCAGAGCACCAGCAGCAGCACGGCAAAATACCCGAGCACCACTATCGCCCCGACACGGTGGGTCATGTGGATCGCCACCCGCCCGTCAGCGGTGAGCTGGCCACCCAGGTAGTTGGGACCAATAGTCTGCAGGATGTCGAAGCCATGACGGAAATCCATGTCCTCGGGCCACCACTGGCCCTGGCAGGTGGGCAGATCGGGACAGGCCACTGCCGCATAGTTGGCGGCAGTCCAGGCCCCCAGGGCAATCTGCAGGATCACCAGGGCCAGGCCGCCGTAGAGCCAGGGTCGCAGGCGGGCCAGGGCACTTTCCCGTTCCGGTGTTACGGACTTGCGGGATGCCCGCAGGCGCAGGGTCAGTAACGTCAGCAGGCTGAGGGTGGTAAAGCCCCCCAACAGGTGTAACGCCACCACCTTGGGCCAGAGCTGCAGGGTCACGGTCCACATGCCGAACAGGGCCTGTAACACGATAAACCCGGCGGTGAACAGGGGGAGTTTGACCGGCACACCTTCTCGGCGATGACGAACAGCGTAGATAGCGAGGCCGAACACAATCAGCCCGAGGCTGCCGGCGGCGTAACGGTGGATCATTTCCGGCCAGCCCTTGGACACATCCACAGGGCTTTCCGGGAAGCGGGCGTTAGCCTCGGCGATACTGGCTTCACTCTGGGGCACGGTGAGGAAGCCGTAGCAACCCGGCCAGTCCGGACAGCCAAGCCCGGCATCCACCAGGCGGGTCCAGGCCCCCAGCATCACCACCACCACCGTAAACAACGCGGCAATCAGCGCCCAGCGTGCCATCACACGGTGAGCCTTACCTGGTTGATTCATGGCAACTTGTTGTTCTTTTTCCACAATCCGAACCCTTGCATGGCCGGGCACTGCCCGGACGTTTCTATCCGATCTGGGAGAGCTTCATCAGGTGCTTGAGGTCTTCGAGCATTTCCTTGCCGGTGTTACCGCTACCGTAGTGCATCATCACATTGCCAAACGGATCCACCACCAGGATGCGTGGGCTCTCGGCCGGGTCTACGTCCGCCGGCCAGGCGGGGTCGGCATCCGGGGCCAGGCTCAGGCGCTCCATGGAGCTGTACTCTTTTTGCCAGCGCGCCTGTAGCTCCTCCGGTACCGTGCCAAGCCAGGCGGCACGGCCCATCCGGTTAGCATTCTTGCCCAGGGCGATATTCACCTGCCGGGCCAGGTACAGGAGCTGTTCGCAATCCTCTCCGCAGTTCTGCGCGGTGACAACCATCAGCCACTTGGCATCCTGCTGGTCCGGGCCGAAGCGGGCCTGCAGGGGCTGTCCTTCGGCACCCAGCAGGTTCAGTTCGGCCACGGGGACCGGCGGTTCGATCAGCTCGCCGTGGTTGCTGCGGGTTTCCGGGTGAAGCCAGCCAGAGTAGTACATGATGGTGGCAAAGATCATCGGCCCGAAACCGATGGCAAACAGCAGCAAGGCGGTGCGACGACCCCGACGCACCTGTTCCGGGGACGGTTCGGCTTCCTGCTGCTGGGCAGTCGTGTCAGTCATTCAGGACTCCTGCTTACGATAGCTCGCTATTATTGTCAGTATGATGAGCGCCGCTGCCATGGAGAACCACTGCAGGGCATAACCATAGTGAGTCTGAGGGCCCATCATATCGGGTTCCCAGTCAGCCCGGAAGGCGCCCGGTTGATTTGTGCCATCCAGTTTCACGATCTTGTCCGCCACCCTGGGCTCCACTTCCGCGGCCAATTCCTCAGGCAGCGCCTGGACCCGCCGGGGCCAGGTGGAAGGCTTGCTTCTGGCGACCGGTTCGCCCGCCAGGATGGGCGGTACCGGGTAGTCTGCCACCCGGGCCAGCAGACGCACCGGCTCTTGCGGCGTGTCGATGACGGGAAGCTGGTCCCGACGGCGTTCCGCCTGCACCCAGCCCCGGTTAACCACCACCGGGGCCCCCTGGTCGGGGTGGAACAGGCTCAGCACTTCATAACCCGGGGCGCCGTCCCGGGTGCGGTTATCCAGCAGCCATACCGGTGTTCCGTACCGCCCGGTCAGGACAACCGGCTGCCCGGTCACCCCATTCGCCATGCCCGGATCGGCCCACGGACGGGCCTGGGCCGGGTCGTCCCACTGCTCCAGCAGGCGCTCCTTTTCCTCCGCCCGGTCCAGCTGCCAGAACCCGAGGCCGAGCAGTACCGGCAGTATCACCAGAGCCAGCATCAGCAGTCGCCAGTCGGGAGACCAGACCCGACGACGGGATTCATGTTCAGACATGCTCTGTTATAGTCCCAGTCTGCGGCCACCGGACCTGTCCCTGATGACGGACAATCCGGACATGGCCCGGAGGCTTATTGCCTTCAGACCGACAACAATAACGGGAATCCGATTCGGGGACGATACCCATGCTTCTAAAGATCCTGATCGTCGTACTGATGCTGGCCGTCATCATCAGCCTGTTCAGTGGCCTGTTCTTCCTGATAAAGGATGATGGCGGCAGACGGAGGGTGGTCAACTCGCTGGCGGTCAGGGTGGGCCTCAGCATACTGCTGCTGGTCGTTATCCTGCTGGCCTTGTGGCAGGGCGGGCTTAGCCTGAACCCGACACCCTACTGATGACCAGTCAGACAGAAACCAGGCCGGGTACCGGGCGATAGCCCGGCCCCCGCTGGCCAGTGGTCAGATAACGTAGACGAAGACGAAGAGGCCCAGCCAGACCACATCCACGAAGTGCCAGTACCAGCTTGCCGCCTCGAACCCGAAGTGGTTATCGCCGGTAAAGTGGCCTTTCTGGATCCGGATGAACATGACAATCAGGATCAGCGAACCCAGAATCACGTGGGCGCCGTGGAAACCGGTCAGCATGAAGAAGGTGCTGCCATAGATGCCTGACTGCAGGGTCAGGTTCAGGTCCTGGTAGGCGTGGATATATTCGTAGCCCTGCACGAACATGAACACGATCGCCAGCCCGATGGTGGCCGCCAGCCAGGTCTTCACCTTATTCCGGTGGTTTTCCTTCAGGGCATGATGGGCCAGCGTGATGGTGAAGGACGACGTGACCAGCAGAATGGTGTTCACCAGGGGCAGTCCCCACGCCCCAATCACCCCTTCCGGTGCCGGATAGGCTTCCGGGTCCGGGTTGTTAATCAGCGGCCAGGTGGCCTGGAAGCCTTCCCACAGCAACCCGCTGGCACCTTTGTCCCCTTCACCGCCCAGCCAGGGCACCGAGAATACCCGGGCATAGAACAGGGCACCGAAGAAGGCGCCGAAGAACATCACCTCGGAAAAGATGAACCAGCTCATGCCCCAGCGGAAGGAACGGTCCATCTGCGGGCTGTAGAGCCCCTCCCGGCTCTCGCGGATCACCGATCCGAACCAGCCGAACAGCATGTAGACCATCACCAGGCTGCCGATCAGGAAGATGAACCAGGAGCTGTGGGTGGATTCACCCTGCCCGCTGTTGACCATGACGGATGCTACCCCGTAGACGGTAAGGAACATCCCGACCGTGGCCACAATGGGCCACTTGCTCTGTTCAGGTACGTAGTACGTCTGGTTGTTCGCCATGCTTTTCTCCAGAGGCCCGTTCCGCTGGCCTGTCCATTCTCGATTATTGTTGTCGTGTCTCTCGTTGCATCGGATGGCATCCGGGGCGCCGTGCCCGTTGCGCCGGCCAGACCTGCTGGCCGGCCCCCGGTCCGGAACCGACCGGGGAACCAGGGCCGCGAATACCCCTTATTTTACGTCCGGCGGCGTTTCAAAGGTGTGATACGGGGCCGGCGACGGCACGGTCCATTCAAGGCCCTCTGCACCGTCCCAGGGTTTGGCCGAGGCTTTTTCGCCGTAGCCCCTGGCACACTTCACCACGATGAACAGGAACAGCAACTGGGTGGTACCGAACATGAAGGCGCCAACACTGGACACCATGTTGAAGTCCGCAAACTGCAGCGCATAGTCCGGAATACGGCGGGGCATGCCGGCCAGGCCCAGGAAGTGCATCGGGAAGAAGGCCAGGTTCATGCCCACGAACGACAACCAGAAGTGGGTCTTGGCCAGGGTTTCGTCATACATGGTGCCAGTCCACTTGGGCAGCCAGTAGTAGGCCGCCGCAAAGATACCGAAGATGGCACCCGGTACCAGTACATAGTGGAAGTGCGCCACCACGAAGTAGGTGTCGTGATACTGGAAGTCCGCCGGGGCGATGGCCAGCATCAGGCCGGAGAAACCGCCGATGGTGAACAGGATAACGAAGGCCACAGAGAACAGCATCGGCGCCTCGAAGGTCATGGAGCCGCGGAACATGGTAGCCACCCAGTTGAACACCTTCACCCCGGTGGGCACCGCGATCAGCATGGTGGCGTACATGAAGAACAGTTGACCGAAGATGGGAATGCCCACGGTGAACATGTGGTGTGCCCACACCACGAACGACAGCAGGGCAATTGCGCCCACCGCGTAAACCATGGAGGCATAACCGAACAGCTGCTTGCGGGCGAAGGCCGGGATAATGTGGGACACCACACCGAACGCCGGCAGGATCATGATGTACACCTCGGGATGCCCGAAGAACCAGAACACATGCTGGAACAGCACCGGGTCGCCACCGCCGGCGGCATCAAAGAAGCTGGTGCCGAAGTTGATGTCCATCAGCATCATGGTCACCACGCCGGCCAGTACCGGCATGACGGCAATCAGCAGGAAGGCGGTGATCAGCCATGTCCAAACGAACAGGGGCATCTTCATCAGCGTCATGCCCGGCGCCCGCAGGTTGAGGATGGTGGCAATGACGTTGATGGCGCCCATGATGGAGGAAATCCCCATGATATGGACGGCAAAGATAAAGAACGTGGTGCTCGGCGGCCCGTAGGTCGTCGACAGTGGTGCGTAGAACGTCCAGCCGAAGTTGGGCGCGCCGCCCTCCATGAACAGGGTGGACACCAGCATCAGGAAGGCCGCCGGCAGCAACCAGAAACTCCAGTTGTTCATCCGGGGCAGCGCCATGTCCGGTGCCCCCACCATCAATGGCAGCATCCAGTTGGCCAGCCCCACGAAGGCCGGCATCACCGCACCGAAGACCATAATCAGGCCGTGCATGGTGGTCATCTGGTTGAAGAACTCGGGCTGCACAATCTGCAGCCCGGGCTGGAACAGTTCCGCCCGGATGACCATGGCCATGCTGCCCCCGAGGAGGAACATGGCAAAACTGAAGATCAGGTACATGGACCCGATATCTTTGTGGTTGGTGGTTAACAGCCACCGGGTTATGCCCTTGGCGGGACCGTGATGGTGGTCCTGGGCGTGGGTATCTGCGACCGCACTCATTTGAAACCCCCGTTGCCGCCTGATTCTTTTCGCTGGCGATATCTTGTTATCTGGCGAACCCGACGGCGGAACCCTGCCCGCCGTCCGGCTGTCTGTTATTGATTCTTGTAGTCGAACACTTCTTTCGGCGTCACCATTTCACCGGTGTTATTACCCCAGGCGTTACGCTCGTAGGTAATCACCGCGGCCAGATCGGCCTCGCTGAGCTGGGCTCCGAAGGCCTGCATGGCGGTGCCGTTAACACCATTGACCACGACATCCAGGTGCGCCTCCACGTCCTCGGTCACCATCGGGGACCCCTTGAGTGCCGGGAAAGCGCCGCCGCCGGTACCATCCTGGCCATGACAGGCCGCACAGTAGGAGGTGTAGACACCCTCGCCACGCTCAACCAGCTCTTCCAGGGTCCAGTCCTTCTCGGTGAGCTGGCGCTCTTTTTCGGCCGCTTCCCGCCGGTCCGCGACCCACTGGTTGTATTCCTCTTCCGGCACCGCTTCAACCACCACCGGCATGAAGCCATGGTCCTTGCCGCACAGCTCGGTACATTGCCCGCGATAGATACCCGGCTCGTTCACCTCGAACCAGACCTTGTTGATAAAACCGGGAATGGCGTCCTTCTTGATGCTGAAGGCCGGCACCCACCAGGAGTGGATAACGTCGGCCGCCGTGAGCTCCAGGCGTATCCGCTTACCCACCGGAATCACCATCGGGTTGTCCACGTCCAGGAGATAGTTTTCGTTCTTGTCCATCCGGTTGTCGATTTCATCCCGGGAGGTGGCAAGGTTGGAAAAGTAGCCGAACTCATCATTGAGATACTGGTACTGCCAGCGCCACTGGTAACCGGTGACCCGGATATCGATGTCGGCTTCGCTGGTGTCGTACATGTCGACCAGGGTGGCCGTGGCGGGGATGGCCATGATGACCAGAATGGCAAAGGGTATAATCGTCCAGAGAATCTCCACGAGGGTGTTCTCGTGGAAATTGGCGGGCTTGTAGCCCTTGGACTTTCGATGGGCAAAGATGGACCAGAACATGACCCCGAAGACCACGACGCCGATGGCGACGCATATCCACAGGATGGTCATGTGAAGACCATAAACCTGGTTGCTTGTTTCAGTGACCCCCGGGGACATGTTCAGGGTCCACTCGGCCAGCGCCGGAGCAGACAATAACAGGCCCGCGACAAGGGCACCTGCCCGTTTTACGTGCACGTGCATACCGCGTCTCCACAGAATGTTGTTCTTGTTCATGACAGACACACTTGGAGCGGTCGTCTCTCCTGCGACGGCTGCCTGTCATGTCTGGCGGATCTGCGTGACACTTCCAGTGGATCGTTGGAAGTTCGTCCCCCCGGGCGCTATTGAAACCGGTCGCGCTCGCACACGCAACAGGTGGATTGCCGGGAAGTCTGTTCACGGATAACCAGAAGCCAGTATAGACAGAGAGTTAGCTCACACTCAAAACCTCTGACACATTTTGAAAAATTTTATAGATATAACCTTATGCAATTACGATATATGAGATCTCCTGACACAGTCGCGACATGCTGACCCTGACCCACTCGGACCGGCACCTGTGGCGCCTGGCCTGGCCGTTGATGCTCACCAACCTGACCGTCCCCCTGCTGGGACTGGTGGATACCGCCGTGCTGGGCCACCTGGAAAGCCCCGAATACCTGGGGGCGGTGGCCGTGGGCGCCAACCTGTTCAGCATCCTCTACTGGACCTTCGGCTTCATGCGCATGGGCACCACCGGGCTGGCGGCCCAGGCCTTCGGGCGCCGGGACGCCACCGCCCAGACCGCGCTGCTGCTACGATCCCTGCTGCTGGCCTGCGGCATTGCGCTGACGCTGATCCTGCTGCAGTCGCCACTCATTGCCACCGGCCTGGCACTGATGAACCCGGGGCCGGATGTGGCGGAGCTGGCGGCCGGGTACGCCGCCATCCGTATCTGGAGTGCACCGGCCGTGCTGTGCCAGTACACCCTGGTGGGCTGGCTGATCGGCTGCCAACTACCCCGCGGGCCCATGATCATGCTGATCGCCGCCAACAGCGTGAACATCGTGCTGGACGTGCTGTTCGTAACGGTACTGGGCTGGAACAGCCGTGGTGTGGCCCTGGCCACGGTTATCGCGGAGTACGGCGCCACCACCCTGGGCCTGTGGCTGGTGTGGCAGCGCCTGCCGGACCACCGGGCCAGCCTGCGGGCCTTGCTCGGTACGTTGCCGGACTACCTGGCGCTGATCCGCGTCAACCGCTATATCATGGTGCGCACTATCGCATTGCTGCTGGTGCTGGCCTTCTTCACGGCCCAGGGCGCCCGCCAGGGGGAAGTGATCCTGGCCGCCAATGCCGTACTGCTGACCTTCCTGCTGGTGATATCCAACGGCCTGGACGGCTTTGCCAATGCCGCCGAGGCCATGGTGGGCCAGGCGGTGGGCAGACGTTCACACCGCCGTTTCCTGGTGGCCTGCCGCACCGCCACCCGCTGGTCACTGATTGGCGCAGTGGTGTTCACGACGTTGTTCGTTGCCGGCGGGCACTGGCTGATCGGCCTGCTGACCAGCATCGATGAGGTACGTGACACCGCCCGCCAGTTCCTGCCCTGGCTCTGGCTGCTGCCTGCCACCGCCGTATGGGGTTACCTGTTCGACGGCATCTTCATCGGCGCCACCCGCACCCGGGACATGCAAAACACCATGCTGTTCTCGGCGTTGGTGGTGTTCCTGCCCGGCTGGTGGCTGACCACCGGCTGGGGCAATCACGGGCTTTGGTTTGCCCTGATCCTGCTGATGGTGGCGCGGGCAACGTCCATGGCGATGGTGTTCATGATCCGGACACGACATGGGTCATGGTTCTTCAATGAGTGATCGGTAATCCCCCCGGCACGAGAAAAAATCTCAACTACACTCCAGTTTAGGGAGCCGCCGACGCGGACAGCCCCGCATGACATAGTAACCCCGGCATTGTCTGACATGACTCCAGAGGCAGTATTGAACATCATTGATCAGGCCCGTCGGCAGGAAGCCCGTTCCGGCGAATTCCTTCGCCAGATGCGCGAGAAGGCAGCCAGGCTGCCCGCCAGCGTAACGGTGGACGGCTATCAGCCGGCCATGTGCCTGTTCCAGTTCGCGATCGAGTACATCGAGATGGCCCCGCGGCTGATCGACTGTATCGACGACTGTGCCCGCAAGTCCGGCAAGCGGGGGCTGTTTGACCCGTTCATCCAGACCGCCATCTGCTACTTCACGCAGCCCTCCATCATGCTGACCCGGTACGACGGTCTCGACGGCCTGCTAATCAAGGCCTACCTGTGCCACCGCCTGATGGAGGAAATGTACGAGAACAATCTCTCCACCCGCCGCAGCCAGGTGGTGGACATGGAAGCCACCCAGGCCAACCTGCTGGCTCACCAGCTCATCGGGGAGCCCTTCGCCAACGAGCTGGACGAATCCATCAACATGACCATGCTCAACCTGATCCGGTCACCGAGCTACTATGAACTGGATCTCGATCCGTTCGTAGAAGAACTACAGAAGGCCGCCAGGATGTGGATGAAGGAATACTGGGAAAACCTGCTGACCCGGAACCACATCCGGTTTACCCTGATGCCCTGACCGAACAACGAGCGACGGCAATGACGTGCAAACAGGCCCTGGTACTGTGTTTTACGGTGGCCCCCATGCTTGCGGTTGCGGATAACCTCCGCTTCCAGGTCACCGATGCCGGCAACGGCAAACCGCTGGCCGACGCGGTGATCGTCCTTCCGCTACCGGTGGACGAGACCACCGCGGACGCCCGTATGGTGCAGGAGAACCGCCAGTTCGTCCCCCATGTGATGGTGGTTCCGCCCGGTACCGATGTGGCCTTCCCCAACCGTGATAGCACTCAGCACCACGTTTATTCGTTTTCCCCGGCGAAGACGTTCGAAATCGAGCTTTATGCCGGCGTACCCGAGGCTCCGGTCAACTTTGGCACCACCGGCGTGGTGGAGCTGGGCTGCAACATCCATGACCAGATGCAGGGCTTCATCCTGGTGACCGACCAGCACCACGGGGTCACCCGTGAACAGGGAGCGGTGTCGCTGGACTGGCCGGACGAACGCCCGCTGCCCGACCAGGTCCGCGTCTGGCATCCCCGGCTGGTGAACAATACCGAACTGGTGGACGTTGCCGTCGACCTGACCGGCAGCGACCCGGTGACCCTGACGCTGAACGTGCGCCCCGAGCCGGAAACGGATTCCTCCCTCCAGCGACTGCAGCAGCGTTTCCGGGAGCTATGACCTGGCGACCTGGCAGTCTCGGGTTCCGTGGCCGCCTGCTGGCGGCCATGCTTTCCCTGGTGGCGGCCACCGCCCTGGCCCTGGGGCTGGTCTTCATGCTCTATCTGCTGGAAGACGAGGAACAGCGGGCCGCCAACAGCCTTGATGTCGCCGCACGGGTCACCACCGAGATCATGGCCGGCCGCGCCGAATTGCTGAGCGGCAGCCTGCAGGTACTGGTGGATGATTTCGGGTTCCGGTCCGCCATTGCCAGCGACAACCAGGCCACCCTGGAAAGTGCCCTCAACAACCATGCCGGTCGCGCTGGTGCCGATATCGCCGTGGTGCTGGATAGCAACGGCAACCCGAAGGCCACCCTGGGCACCGCCGACATCAACCTGGAGGACTTCCTTCCCCGACTGCTGGCAAGGGCCCGGGACCAGGGGCAGGCGGAGCAGATCGTCAGCACCGGCAACAAGGCCCTGCAGATGTTTGTCGTGCCCGTGAGCGGTGCCGGCCTGCGGGCGTGGCTTGTCGCCGGTTTTTCCCTGGACAACGGCTTTGCCCGCCAACTGGCGGAACTGACGGACACCAGCGTGGTGTTCCGCAGCCGCGCCAGCGCCTCCCTGCTGGCCGCGAGCGCCCCCCCGGAACCCTTCACCAGGCTGCCCGAGCCCGGAGACAACGGAGACATGCAGGAAACCCGGGGATTCTTCTTCCGCGCCATCGACCTTGGCCCGGGACAACCATCCCCAGTGCAGGCCATGCTGCTGGTCGACCGTGAGCAGGCCCTGGCCAACTACTATGACCGCGTCACCGATCTGGTCCTCATCCTGTTGATGGCCGCGGCCCTGTCCGGGCTGGTAGTACTGGTGACGGCGCGGGCACTGGGTCGGCCGGTTCTGGATCTGGCACGGCTCGCCACCGCCATTGGCAATGGCGAGCCGGTCACCGAACCCACGCCGCCACGAACCCGCGAATTGCGAACCCTCCAGGGTGCCCTGATCACCATGCAACGCCGGGTCAGGGAGCGGGAGGAACGCATCCGCTTCAACGCCTTCCACGACGAACTCACCGGCCTGACTAACCGCAAGGCCCTGAACGCACAGCTTGAGGAATACCTGCGGAAACGGCGGCCACTGCTGCTGGCCGGTATCACCCTGACCCGGTTCCGGGCCCTCAACGACACCCTCGGGTTCGATTTTGGCGACCAGGCCCTGGGTCTGGCCGCCGACCGGCTCCGTGCCTCCGTGGAGAGCCAGGCCCTGTTACTGAGCCGTTCCGGCGGCAACGAGTTCGTGGTTCTGGCGGACCCCGGAGCGGGTCCGCTGCACACCCTGCTGCCCCGCATTCAGGATGAGCTCCAGGCCGAAGCCACTATCGACGGGACGCCCCTCCACCTGCAGGTGGCTCTGGCGGGCCTGGAAGTCCCCCGGGATGCCGGCACCCTGGACGAAATCCGGCGTCGGTTGCGGCTGACTCTGAAACGGGCCGAACACAGCCCCGGGCAGGTGGCCCTGTACGAACCCGGCGGGGACGAGCACCATCTGCGGGAGCTGACCCTCAGCCAGGACCTGCGCCAGGCCATCGCCACTGGTGGCCTGAACCTCGTGTACCAGCCCAAGATCGACATGAACAGCGTGGGCATTGCCCAGGTGGAAGCCCTGTGCCGCTGGCACCACCCGGAGCTGGGGTTCATCTCACCTGAGGAGTTCATCCTGCTGGCGGAACAGACCGGCCAGATCGGCAACCTGACGCGCTTTATCCTGACCCGGATTGCCCACGACCTGGCGAGCCTGCACGGGGAAGGCCTGTTGATCGGCGCCGCCATCAATCTGTCGGCCCTGGACCTGGGCAATCCGCAACTGACCGACGATGTCCGGCAGGCCTTCGGGGAGCAGGGTATCGACTGCCACTGGCTTACCTTCGAGGTCACCGAAAGTGCGGTGATGTCGGATGCCGCCTCCGCTCACCGCACCCTGGACCAGCTCAGGGCCATGGGTGCGACCCTGTCGGTGGATGACTTCGGTACCGGCTATTCGTCCCTGTCGCAACTGCGCCAGTTGCCGGTACAGGAACTGAAGATCGACAAATCCTTCGTGCTGCGCCTGCACCGGGAACCCCAGGACCAGTTGATCGTCCGCTCCACCCTCGACATGGCCCACGGGCTGGGCCTCACGGTGGTGGCGGAAGGCATCGAGGACCTGGAAAGCTGGCAACTGCTGCAGGACTGGGGCTGCGACAAGGGGCAGGGTTTCTACATGGCACGCCCGATGCCAGCAGCGGACCTTGGTGACTGGGCCCGGACCTTCCGGACCCGGGCCGACACACTGCTTCCGACCACTGGAGATATCTCATGAGAGACCACCCCCGACGCGCCGGACCGACACTGGCCATCGCCGCGGCCCTGACCCTGTCCACATCCGCCATTGCCGACCCCGGCAGCCGGCTCTGGGCCACCGGCGGGGTCACCACCATCGAGGGCAGTGCCGGCGGCGGGCTGGTGCCCTGGGCAATGCTGGCGGGCTACGCCAGCGATCGGGAGTGGGGCGGCACGGTCACCCTGTCACAGGCGAAAGTGGACGATTTCACCCTGAATGTCGCCGGTGCCGCCGTGAACTGGCATAACCGGGTCGAAGTCAGCATCGCCCGCCAGACCCTGGACCTGGATACCCTGGGGGCTGCCCTGGGCGAAGACGAGCTGTCCCAGGATATCTTCGGGATCAAGGCACGGCTGTTTGGCGATGTGCTCTACAGTGACTACGGCCAGTGGTCCGTGGGACTGCAGCACAAGCGCCAGCGGGACTTCGACATACCGGAGGCCGTGGGTGCCAGGGATGACCGTGGCACCGACGTCTACCTGTCTGCCAGCAAGCTGTTCTTTGCCGCGGTGTTCGACCGCAACCTGCTGTTGAACGCCACCGTGCGGGGCACCAAAGCCAACCAGGGTGGGTTGCTGGGCTTTGGCGGTGACCGCAACGACGACTACGAGGCCATGCTGGAAACCAGCGCCGGTGTACTCCTGAACCGGCGCTGGATCATAGGTGCGGAGTACCGGCAGAAGCCGGATAACCTGGGCTTCGCTACCGAGGACGACTGGTGGGACATCTTCATCGTCTGGGTGCCGGACCGGCGCCTGGCCATCACTTCCGCCTGGACCAACCTGGGCGACATCGCCGGCCTTGAGGACCAGCGGGGCCCCTACCTTTCGCTGCAGGGCAGTTTCTGAGGAGTTCCACGATGACACTGAGAACGGGCACGATCATCCTGCTGACCACCCTGGCACTGCTTACCGGATGCGCCACCCGCGATTCCCTGTCCGGGGATACCCTCTACCAGGACCTGGGCGAGCGCGCTGGCATTGCCGATATCGTGGAGGACCTGCTGCACCGTATCGTCGAGGACGAACGCATTGCCTTCCAGTTCAAGGGCATCGATGTGGTTCAGTTCCACACCAACCTCACGGACCAGATCTGCGAGATCAGCGGCGGCCCCTGCACCTACGGAGGACGCCCGATGACCGAGGTACACACGGACATGAACGTGACCGAAACCCAGTTCAATGCCCTGGCGGAGCAACTGGTGCTGGCCATGGAGGACAACGGTATCAGTACCGGCGCCCAGAACCGGCTCCTCAAGCGGCTGGTGGAGCTGCACCCACAGATCACCCACCGCTAGGTGAACGGCGCGCTTGGCGTGGGTGACAACTGGCGTTAACCTTGTTGGCCTTCAACCCACTGAATTTCCTTCTGACCGGAGAACCCCTCAATGGACAATCCCGATCTCGGCAAACTGATCCTCCGCCTGACCCTTGGCGGCCTGCTACTGTTCCATGGCATCAGCAAGCTGCTCAACGGCGTCGGATTCATTGAGGGTCAACTGGCCAGCCATGGCATTCCGGCGTTCTTCGCCTATGGTGTATTCATTGGGGAACTGTTGGCGCCCCTGATGGTTATCCTGGGCTACCAGACCCGCATCGGGGCCCTGATCATTGTCTTCAACATGCTGGTGGCCATCGCTCTGGTCCACACCCATGAGTTGATGAAGCTCGGTGGCAACGGCGGCTGGGCACTGGAACTGCAGGGCTTTTTCCTGTTCACCGCGCTGGCGCTGATCTTCCTGGGACCAGGCCGCTACAAGCTGAAGAACTGAGGTACCACCATGACCCGGCACGTGCTCCCCGGTCGCTACCGGCACTACAAGGGCAAGGACTACGAAGTCATCGGTACGGCCCGCCATAGCGAAACCGAGGAATGGCTGGTGGTCTACCGCTGCCTGTACGGCGACTACAGCCTTTGGGTTCGCCCCCTGGAGATGTTCAACGAATCGGTGGAAGTGGCCGGCGAGCAGGTGCCCCGCTTTACCCGCATCAGTGACTGACCCATAAGTCATTGATGCATCGTGCCCGGGTGTCCCAGACCCCGGGCATTTTTGACTCCACGGCCCGTTTCCTGCACATTAGCGCCCCTTCAAAACCTGACCAATCTGTAATCACCCGTGCACAAGGCCCCACAAGGGCCACTGCTAACCATCGGAGTCTTACCATGAACGCCGTTGTCGCTGCGGTAATCGTCATGCTCGTATTGAGCCTGCTTCGCATCCACGTTGTCGTTGCCCTGATCATTGGCGCCCTTGTCGGCGGCCTGCTGGGCGGCCTGTCCCTGGACGCCACCATCGAAGCCTTCAACAACGGACTGGGTGGCGGTGCCACCGTGGCCCTGTCCTACGCCACCCTCGGTGCCTTTGCCGTGGCCATCGGAAAGTCCGGCCTGGCCCATGCCCTGGCGGACAAGGCATTGGCGCTGGTGGGCAACCAGGACGCCGGTGACTCCTCCGCCGCGGCCAACAAGGGGGTGCGCTTCCTGATTATCGGCCTGTTGCTGGCGGTGGCCCTGTCCTCCCAGAACATCCTGCCGATCCACATCGCCTTTATCCCGCTGATCGTACCGCCGCTGCTGTATGTGATGGCAAAGCTTAAGCTGGACCGGCGTCTGGTGGCCTGTGTGCTGACTTTCGGCCTGATCACCCCCTACATGTTCCTGCCGGTGGGCTTCGGCGGCATCTACCTGAACGAGATCCTGATGGCCAATGTGGCGGACAATGGCATCACCATCGAGGGCCTGAGTGTGATCAAGGCCATGGCCCTGCCCGCCCTGGGCATGCTGGTGGGTCTTCTGGTGGCGGTCTTCTTCAGCTACCGGGGTGACCGCCACTACGACCTGTCGCTGATCGAGCAGACCGAACGGGTGGACACCCACTACAACAGCTGGACCCTGTTCATGGCCCTGATGGCCATCGTCGCGGCCTTTGTGGTCCAGCTCTGGCTTGGCTCCATGATCCTGGGGGCGCTGACCGGCTTCGTGCTGTTCAACCTGTCCGGCGTGGTGCGGTGGAAGGAATCCGATGACCTGTTCACCGAAGGCATGAAGATGCTGGCCATGATCGGCTTCATCATGATCGCCGCCAACGGCTTTGCGGAAGTGATGCGGGAAACCGGCGACATCGCCAGCCTGGTACAGGGCTCCGTCGAGGCCATCGGTGACAACCGGGCCATGGCGGCCTTCCTGATGCTGGTGGTGGGCCTGCTGATCACCATGGGCATCGGCTCGTCCTTCTCCACCATTCCCATCATCGCCGCCCTCTATGTACCCCTGGCCCTGGAACTGGGCTTCAGCCCCCTGGCCATTGTCGCCCTGGTGGGCACCGCCGGCGCCCTGGGGGATGCAGGCTCACCCGCTTCCGACTCCACCCTCGGCCCCACTGCCGGCCTCAACGTGGACGGCCAGCACAACCACATCTGGGACACCGTGGTACCCACCTTCCTGCACTACAACCTGCCGTTGCTGGTGTTTGGTTGGCTGGCGGCGATGGTGCTGTAACCAGCGGACCAGGGGGTAGTAAGGCTTAGGCGGGTTGGTTTCAAAACGAAAGGGTCCGGGTGGGGATTCCGAAACAGTCAGAAAAACAACCGTTTTTCGTTTAGGAACCCCCACCCGGACCCTTGAGCCCCCAGAGTTTGCAGGCTACAAAAGCAACCACGTAGCCCAGAAAATCAATCCTCAGAGCGGGACTTGAAAAACACCACCTGCTTGACGGTGTGGTCCTCCTCATTGTCACGCTTGTTCACCCGGGTCTCCAGCTCCCCATTACCGGAGGGGCCATCGCCCCCCTGGCTGTCGGTGAAGCCGCAGGAGACACACTCCCGGTGCTGAACGCCGTCGTCATCAGTGAACATGGTCAGCCGGTCCATGGCCGCGCACCGGGGGCACACAGCCCCGGCGATGAAGCGTTTCGGTGTACGGGCCATTATCTGACTCCTCAGGCTGCGTGCTCGTGGTCGGTGATGCCGGACTGGCGAAGCAGGGCATCCACGTCCGGTTCACGGCCCCGGAAAGCCTTGAACAGTTCCGCCGGCTCCCGGGAGCCGCCCATTTCCAGGATGTTCTCCCGGAAGGACTGGCCGGTCTGCGGATCGAAGATGCCATTCTCCTCGAACAGCGAGAAGGCGTCCGCCGCCAGCACTTCCGCCCACTTGTAGCTGTAATAGCCCGCCGCATAGCCACCGGCAAAGATGTGGGAGAAGCCATTGGGGAAGCGGTTGAACTCGGGGCTCTCGATCACCGCAATGTCCTTACGGACTTCCCGGTGCATGTCCAGTGGATTGGTGGGTGCTGCCTCGGTGAATTCCGCGTGCAGGCGGAAATCGAACAGGGAGAACTCCAGTTGGCGGACCATCTGCATTCCGGCCTGGAAGTTCTTGGCCGCCAGCATCTTGTCCAGAAGGTCCTGGGGTAGCGGTTCGCCGGTCTCGTGATGGCTGGCGATCAGGGCCAGGGAGTCCGGGTTCCAGCACCAGTTCTCCAGGAACTGGCTGGGCAGTTCCACTGCATCCCAGGCCACGCCGTTGATACCAGACACATCCGCCACATCCACCTGGGTCAGCATATGGTGCAGGCCATGGCCGAACTCGTGGAACAGGGTGGTCACCTCGTCGTGGGTCAGCAGCGAAGGCTTGCCTTCCACCGGCGGCGTGAAGTTGCAGGTCAGGAAGGCCACCGGCAGTTGCAGGGTGCCACGCTGGTTCTTCCAGCGTACCCGGCAGTCGGCCATCCAGGCGCCGCCACGCTTGCCCTGGCGGGCGAAGGGATCCAGGTAGAACCAGGCGATCTCTTCACCATCGCGGGAGATGCGATAGGCGGTGGCGTCCTTGTGCCAGGTTTCCACTTCGGGCCGATGCTCGATCTGCACACCAAACAGCTTCTCGGTGACCTGGAACATGCCGGAGATGACACGCTCCGCCGGGAACCAGGGACGCAGGGTTTCCGGGGAAATATCGTAACGCTTCTGGCGCAGTTTCTCGCTGTAGTAGCCGATGTCCCAGGCCTGCAGGTCCTCAACGCCGTACTCCTCCCTGACGAAGGCCTTCAGTTCGGCCACTTCCTGATCCGCCACCGGCTTGGACTTGGCGGCGAGCTGGTTCAGGAAGTCCATGACTTCGCCGACGCTGGAGGCCATCTTGGTGGCCAGGGAGCGCTCAGCGTAGCTGTTGAAACCCAACAGTTTGGACTGGGCATGCCGACGCTTGAGAATCTCCGCCATGATCGGGGTGTTGTCCCATTTGCCGCCGTCGGGCCCCACATCGGAGGCGCGGGTGACGAAGGCTTCGTAGACTTCCCGGCGCAGCTCCCGGTTATCGCAGTAGGTCATGACCGGAAAGAAGCTGGGGAAATCCAGGGTGATCACGAACCCGTCCAGCTCTTTCTGTTTGGCGGCCTGACGGGCGCCGTCCAGGGCCGATTCGGGCACGCCGGCGAGTTCGCTCTCGTCGGTGATGTGCTTGTACCAGTGCTGAGTGGCATCCAGTACGTTGTCGCTGAAGCGGCTGGACAGATCCGCCAGCTCCCGGGACAGGTTAGCGAAGGTTTTCTTCTTGTCCTCGGGCAGGTCGACGCCCCCCAGGCGGAAGTCCCGCAGGGTGTTGTTGACCATCTTGCGCTGGGCCTCACTGAGGTCCTGGAAATCCGAACGTTCGGCCACTCTCTTGAAGGCGGCGCAGAGTTGCTCGTTCTGGCTGATCTCGGTGCCATACTCAGTGAGCTTTTCCAGGCAGCGCTTATGGACGGCCCGGATGTCGTCGTTATTCATCACGCCATTGAGGTGTGAGATTACCGAGAAGGCGTTGTTGAGGCGGTCGTCCAGCGACTGCATGGGCTGTACCAGGGTGTCCCAACTGGGATCTTCCTGGGCCGCCAGATCCTGGATCTGCACGCGGTTGTCGCTGAGGATCTGGTCAATGGCGGGCTCCATGTGTTCGGTCCGGATGTGGTCGAACCTGGGGAGCAGGTCGTCGGTGAGCAGTGGGTTGTTCATTTGGCCTCGTCTCAGCTGATTGTCCAGAAGGTTACCTGGCCTGATAGATTGGTGCCTGACAGGCGTTGGGGATATTTTCTCCGCTGCAATTCACGGCCCCTCCCTGGACCGACCTTGCACCGCGCCATCCATGGCGCTGCTACGAAAACATCCCCAACACCTGTCTACCAACCTCCGTGGGTCCGTAAGGGAGCAACGGCCAGGTTCTGATAGTGTCGATCACCGTGTAATCTGTGAAGATAACGGTATGCAAATCTCTTGGCTAATAGGTGTATGTAATGGCGAACATACGTTCTCACAAGGGCTACACCCCAAAATTCGGTGAACGGGCCTGGGTGGATGAGTCGGCGGTGGTGATCGGCGATGTGGAAATGGGCGACGACTGCTCGGTCTGGCCCATGACCGTGGTGCGGGGTGACATGCACCGCATCCGCATCGGCGACCGCTGCAGCATCCAGGACGGCACGGTGATCCACATCACCCACGCCTCCGACTTCAACCCCGGCGGCTGGCCCACGACCCTGGGCGACGACGTCACCGTCGGCCACAAGGCCCTGATCCACGGTGCAACGGTCGGCAGCCGTGTGCTGGTGGGCATGGGGGCGATCATCATGGACGGTGCCGTGGTGGAAGATGAAGTCATCATCGCCGCTGGCTGTCTGGTGCCGCCGGGCAAAACCCTGGAGTCCGGCCATCTCTATGTCGGCTCGCCATGCAAGAAATCGCGGGCACTGACCGATAACGAGAAGACGTTCTTCAAATATACAGCCGCCAACTACGTCAAACTTAAAGACGACTACCTGGCTGAGCAATGACTGCGTTTTCCCGGCTGTCTGACGGGTATGGTGGTCGGGGGTGTTTACGTAGCAGCGACAGGATGTCGCGGAGCAAGGTCGGTCCAGGGATGGACCGTGAATTGCGGCGAAGAAAACACCCCCCGACCACCATACCCTGCCCCCGAATCCCCCAATCCCCGAATCTCAACCAACCTGACCCAGATCAAAATTCAACCAATCCGCCTCTTGAAAAACCCCAATCCGCTCCTAAATTCGATAACAGCAGAAGTTCACGGAGTAACCATCCGGCTGGCGCCACCGTGATGGAGCTGTTCCGAGACTGAAGCTGAATCAAAACATCGTATTCAGGTTCACAGGAGGAGTTTCATTATGAGCAACCTTACCCGTTGGAATCCGGTCAGCGAATTTGAAGACCTGATCAACCGTTACAACCGCTACTTTGGTCTGCCCACCGCCGGCAATGGCGAGCGGGAGGGCAAGGATCTGTTCCGCCGTAACGACTGGGCCCCGGCCGTCGACATCAAGGAAACGAAGGAAGCCTTCGTGATCGATGCCGAACTGCCGGGCATGAAGAAGGAAGACGTGAAAGTCACCGTCCACGACGGCGTGCTGGCAATCCAGGGTGAACGCAGGAAAGAAGAAGAGACCAGCGACGACAGGCAACACCGTGTCGAAAGGGTCTACGGCAGCTTCCTGCGCCGCTTCACCCTACCAGACAACGTGGACGAGGGCAGCATCAGGGCCGAGTTCAAGGATGGGATCCTGTCACTGACCCTGACCAAGGTGGAACCGGCCGAACCCAGGGCCATCGAGGTGGAAGTCCACTGATCGTTCCATCTCGCCTGCCACCTCCTTCGTGAAGCTCGGCGGCTGGGCTGGCTGTTACGCCAGTTCAGCCGCTTTTTTTGCGCCGGCTGCTTTCAGGGCATCAGCGTAGGCCGTCATGCGCTTGTGACGGGAAACGTGATCGAGGATGGTCTCGCCCTGACTGTCCTTTGCGTTCAGATCCCGGCCTGCTTCCACGAAGAACCGGATAAAACGCTCGAAATCCTCGGCGCGCATGGCCTCGTAGGCGGTGATCAGGACATAGTGATCCGGGTTGAGCCGGGCGTCATAGGGACTGATCAGCAGGAAGCTCTTGACCCGCTCGTCGCTCCATTCCTCTCCGATGACTTTCGGTTTTTCAGGTCCGCTCATGATCTCTCTCGTTATAAAGCTGCCAGGAAAATAGGGCCAAACAGTATAACGACCCTCCGGCCCCCTGACCTAGATGAATTGTCTATTAGGTTATAGTGCCCCGCGTGGACATTCGGCCCGGAACGATCAGGGCAGCACCTCGACCGGCAGGTCTTCGGTGGGAGCCGAATCCTGACAGCCCGGGTCGCGGATGGCAATCTCCACCCGACGGTTGAGGGCGCGGTTCTCCGGGGTGGTGTTCGGCGCCAGGGGCTGGGTTTCCGCCCGGCCGGCGGCAATCACCCGATCCGCCGGAATCTGGCGGTTCATCACCAGCTCATGGACCACGGATACCGCCCGGGCCGCCGACAGGTCCCAGTTGGATCGGAAGCGGCTGCTGGTGATGGGCACATCGTCGGTGTAACCCGCCACGATGATATCGCCACTACACTGGGACAGGACATCCACCACCCGGTCGATGATCGGCAGCATCTGGGGCTTGATCTCCGCCTCCCCGGAATTGAAGGTAGCCTGCTCTGAGAACCGGATGACCACCTGTTGTGGATCATAGTTGACGCTCAGGGACTCATCGGCCACCTGGTCCTCCAGTTCGGCGATCAGGCGGGAGGAAAGATCCACGATGCCCTCGGGCACCTGCGTCACATCCGGCGCCGCACCACGGTCATCGATGAACTCCGCTTCCTCCCGGGGAGAATCCGGCGGTTCCGGCAGCGATACCGTATCCGACTCGATCATGGTCAGCGGTGAACCACCGATATCCTCCGCCACCACATTGGCGCTGCCGAACGCCACCGCCATGGACTGGGCCATGGCCTTGTACTTGTTCAGGTCCATCTCAGCAAACGACAGAAGCAGGATAAAGAAGGTGAGCAGCAGGGTCGCCAGGTCCGCAAAGGTGACGATCCAGGAGGGCGCGCCGCCCTTGTGGCGCACACGGGTACGACGGGTCAGAACCGGAGATGCCAACGGTCAGGCCTCCTGGCCCGCTTCCGGCGACTGGCGCTGATCCGGGCTGACGAAGGACGACAGGATCTCGGAGATCACCCGCGGATTCTGGCCCCGCAGGATGTTCTGGATGCTGGTGACGATCAGCACCTGGTTGCGGCGCTCGTCCTCTGCCTTCAACTGCAGCTTGTCTGCCAGGGGCAGGGCAATCAACTGGGCCAGGAAGGCGCCGTAGAGGGTGGTCAGCAGGGCGATGGCCATGGCCGGCCCGATGGAAGAGGGATCATCCAGGGTATTGAGCATCTGCACCAGGCCCACCAGGGTGCCCAGCATGCCGATGGCGGGCGCCGACTCGCCGATGCCCCGGAAGACCCGCTCGGCCACTTCGTAACGCTCGCTCATCTGCTGGATGTCCTGGGCGAGGGTTTCCTCCACCATTTCCGGCGGATGACCGTCCACGCACAGGTTGATGGCCTTGCGCAGGAACTCGTTATCGGTTTCGTGGCTCTCCAGCCCCAGGATGCCGTCCTTGCGGACCACCCGGGCCAGCTCACTGACCTCGAGGATCAGGTCGCTGGGGCGGTCCAGGCGGTCGGTGAAGGCGGTTTTCAGGGCCAGCTTGACGGAGCTGGTCACCGTAGCCATACGGAACCTCACCAGGGTGACCGCCAGGGTGCCGCCCAGGACGATCGCCAGACCGGGAAGGTTGAGAAAGGTCAATACGGTGGCGTTGGCCAGCATGGCAATAATGACAATCGCCACCCCTGCCACCAGCCCGACCAGGGTAAGAATATCCATGCAGTGTCCCGTCCGGGTAATTCGTTAACCGACTGCGCCACTGAGGGCCTGACGGCCTTATGACGATTACTTACACTGCCCACAGCATAGCCCAGTTTGGTGGGTCAGGTTACCACCGGCTTGCCAAACAGTGACATACCTCAGTGTTTGCGCAGTTCCTCCATCACCGGCGCGGTCCGCGGGCGCACCCCCCGCCAGAGTCGGAACGACTCCGCTGCCTGTTCCACCAGCATGCCCAGGCCATCCAGGATGCGGCCGGCGCCGTTCTCCGACGCCCACTGGTTGAAGGTGGTCATGCCCGGCGAGTACATCATGTCGTACACCACCGTATCCGGCGTCACAATGTCCGTGGACACTGGCGGCAGGTCGCCCTGAAGGCTGGCGCTGGTGCCATTGATAACCACGTCAAAGGCACCGGCCACGTCAGAAAAACCGGTGGCGGAAAGCCGGGTATCGCCGGCCTCGTCCGCAAACAGCTCCACCAGCGCCCCGGCCTTCGCCACCGTGCGGTTGGCAATCACCAGTTCCCCCGGCTGTACCGCCAGGATCGGGCCCAGCACACCGCGAACCGCGCCACCGGCCCCCAGGACCAGTATTCGCTTGCCGGTGAGGCTGACGCCGGCGTTAACGGTCAGGTCCGTGACCAGCCCGATGCCGTCGGTATTGTCCGCCACCAGTCCGCCGTCGGCCTCCTGGTAGAGGGTGTTGCTGGCCCCGGCCTTCTCGGCCCGCTCGCTGCGCCGGTCCGCCATGTCCCAGGCCTGCTCCTTGAAGGGCACCGTGACATTCAGGCCCTGGCCGCCCTTGGCGAAGAAGTCCCGCACAGTCGCCGCAAAGCCCTCCAGCGGCGCCTGGATGGCGGTGTATTCCATTGCCTGGCCGGTCTGGGCAGCGAACAGGCTGTGGATGCGGGGGGACTTGCTGTGGCTGATGGGGTTGCCCACCACGGCGTACAGGTCATTGTGCATCGTCGTCCTCCAGCCAGTTGCGTCCGGTCAGGAAATGCTCCGTCAGCCGCGCTTCCCCGGAACCGGGTTCCGGCACCCGGTTATAGTCCCAGCGCACCAGCGGTGGCAGGGACATCAGGATGGACTCGGTGCGACCGCCGGACTGCAGCCCGAACAGGGTGCCACGATCGTAGACCAGGTTGAACTCCACGTAGCGGCCCCGGCGGTAGAGCTGGAATTCCCGCTCCCGCTCGCCCCAGGGCAGATCCTTGCGGCGCGCCACAATGGGCTCGTAGGCGGCAATGAAACTGGAACCCACGGACTGCATCAGGCCGAAGTCGTCCGCGAAGTTGCCGGTGTTGTGGTCGTCGAAGAACAGGCCGCCGATGCCCCGGGGTTCCTGCCGGTGCTTGAGGTAGAAGTACTCGTCACACCACTGCTTGTAGCGCGGGTAGAGATCGGACCCGAAGGGCAGGCAGGCATTGCGGGCGGTGTCATGCCAGTGGCGGCAGTCCTCGTCGAAACCGTAGTAGGGTGTCAGGTCATAGCCGCCCCCGAACCACCACACCGGGTCACTGTCTTTCGGGGTGGCGATAAAGAACCGCACATTGGCGTGGGACGTGGGCACGTAGGGGTTCTTCGGATGCATCACCAGGGATACGCCCATGGCCTGCCAGGGCGCACCTGCCAGGTGCGGACGGTGGGCCGTGGCGGAGGGCGGCATCTGCTCCCCCATCACCCGGGAGAAGTTCACGCCGCCCTTCTCGAACACGGCGCCCTCGGTGATCACCCGGCTGATGCCACCGCCGCCTTCCGGACGGTCCCAGGCATCGGTGACAAAACTCGCCTTGCCGTCCAGGACCTCCAGTCGCTCGCAGATGGTGTCCTGCAGGTTCAGCAGGTACTGCCGGACCGCTTCGGAATCCGGCGTGGCGGGATCGGTCATCGGGCCTCCTATCTCAGCTTGCGGCCAGTGGTGATATCGATAATGGTGCTGGGCTGGCGGGACTCGCCCAGGCTTCCGGACACCATCAGGTCAATGCCATCCGGGAAGTAGCGCCGCACCTGCCAGGGCGACCGGGCCGGCTCTCGACCGGCCGGGTTGCAGGAGGTGGACACCAGCGGCATGCCCGCCAGCCGGCAAAGTTGCTGTACCAGAGGGTGGGCGCTGACCCGCACGGCAATGGTGTCATGGTCGCCCCGCACCCAGTCGGGGATCCGACGGTGCACATCCGGCACCACGCAGGTGACCGGGCCGGGCCAGTGCTGCTGGGCCCGTTCGCGCACCTCGGCCGGCAGCGGGTCCAGCAGGAAATCAATCTGCTGCACTGAGGCTGCCACCAGGATCAGGCCCTTGTGCATGGGCCGTTGCTTGAGGGCGAGTATGGCGTCGACGGCGAACTCGCTCCAGGGATTGCACCCCAGGCCCCACACTGCCTCGGTGGGATAGGCGATCACGCCCTGCCCGTCCAGCACCTGGCAGAGCCGCTGGCGGGACCAGTTTGTGGCAAGGTTGATGGCTGTTGTCATGACGCTCCGCAGACTCTCACAACGGCCACGGTGCAGGGCTGGAAAGGAATACTAGAACACCCTCAGATACCCTCCGGGGGCGGATTCCACCAGTCCTTCCATTTCCAGCATCAGCAGCGACTGCATAAGCTGGTCCGCCGGCAAGCCCGTGGCGTCACAGATTTGATCCGTTGAGCGGGGATCATACCCTAAAGCCTCCAGCACCGCGATTTCCCGATCGTCCAGATGGGCTGGCACCGGCGTGGGTTCCGGTGCCGTAATGGGCAGTTCCGCCTGGGGTTCCGCAGGGGCTGGCTTCGGTGAGGGCGCCTCCACCGGCCGGTTCCACCAGGCGGAGAGTTCGTCCTCGATATCGTCCACGGTCTCCACCAGCCTGGCGCCCTGGCGGATCAGCTCGTGACAACCCCGGGCCAGGGGGTTGTGGATGGAGCCGGGAATGGCAAACACCTCCCGCCCCTGCTCCAGGGCCAGCCGGGCGGTAATCAGCGAGCCGGAACGCAACCCCGCCTCCACCACCAGGATGCCCCGACTCAGGCCGCTGATGATACGGTTGCGTCGGGGAAAATGGCCCGCCTTGGGACCGGTGCCCGGTGGATACTCCGACACCAGCACGCCCCGCTGGATAATCTCGCCGGTCAGGGCCCGGTGAGCACTGGGGTAGATCACATCGGCACCGGTGCCCACCACGGCAACGGTATCGCCGCCCGCCGCCAGGGCGCCGGCATGGGCGGCACCGTCGATACCCTGGGCCAGGCCGCTGGTGACCGCGTAGCCCCGTTCCGCCAGGGCACCGGCGAACTGCCGTGCGTGGTCCAGGCCCGCCCGGGTGGCATTGCGGGAGCCGACAATGGCGATCTGGGGACATGCCAGCAGCGAGGGATTTCCTCGCACATAGAGAACCGCCGGAGCATCCGGTATATGGCGCAAGGGCTCCGGATAGTGCCGGTCTCCCCAGCCCAGCAGCCCGATGGACTGACGCTGGCAGGTATCGAAAACCGCGGCCACGTCCGCCAGGGGGGCAAAATCCAGGTCCCGCCGTTGCCAGGCCGCCATGATGGCACGGGCCCCGGCACCGGCGCCGAAAGCCTTCTGGGTGGCCGGGGAGGCCTCCAGGAATTCCAGCGGGTTGGCAAAGGCATCACACACCGCCAGCCAGCGCTTGCCACTGAAACGGGGCAAGGAGCCCAGTATCAGCCAGGGGGCGGAAGGGGACGACAGGAAATCAGTGTCTGGTGCGCTGACCGTCACCGGGGTAAACCTCCCTGTTGGAGGGGCTGCCTTCCTGGCAGCCCTTACGTTCTGATCGGGGTCTTACGGATTCATCACCTTGTCGCCAACGGACAGGGCGCGGGTAGCCTGCAGGATCAGGCCGTAACTCAGTTTCTCATAGGTCTGGAAGACCATCAGCAGACCGGCGCGTTCATCGGGCAACTGGACCATCTCATTGGTGACGGGATCCTTGGCCAGGTTACCCGCCTGCAGTACCGCCAGCACGTTACCCACTTCCAGGCCATCACGCTGGCCCCGGTTCAGCACCACCACGTTGTACTGGCCGATCTGGGTGACACCACTCTCCACCGCGATCATCTTGCCTTCAATGTCCTCATCCGGCGCGCTGGGAGTGAAGCTGGTATTGATCCGGCGGTCCTCCCGGGCCAGCAGGCGGTCCTCGATACGGACTTCCTCACGGGTGCGGGTCAGTTGCACTGTCAGGACGTCGCCGTTCTCATCGGTCACCTTGCCATCACCGATGGAACGGGCCTCCAGGCCCAGGAACTCACCGGTATCCGGGTCCACATGGGCGCGGCTGCGACGGAAGATGCCCACACTGGTATCCGGGGCTTCGCCACGGGCATAGACACGGTCGCCGGCACCGGTCACGATGCGGCCTTCCTCGCCTTCCAGCACATAGGGAGCACCGTTAAGCTCTTCTTCCGTCACGATGCGGGTCTTGCTGAGGAAACTGTCAATGGCGTCCAACGGGATAGCCGGAATCGGGGTATCGATCGGCTCCGACCGCACCTGGGGCGACAGTTTCACCACACCGTTGCTGGTCTTGGTCAGGTAGGGCTTACCATCAATGTACACCAGCGCCAGTTCATCACCGGGGTAGATCAGGTGCGGGTTGTTGACCTGTGGATTAACGTGCCAGATCTCCGGCCAGTACCAGGGATTGTTCAGGAACCGTGACGAGATATCCCAGAGGGTGTCACCCTTCTTCACCACATACCGGTCGGGGTGATCGGTCCGGAACTCCGGGCCCTGCGCCTGTGCCCAGGAAGCGGACAGCAGCATCACGGCTGCCAGAGCGTACAGCAGTTTCCTCATTGTAAAATCCTTCATCGCGCGTGCCTTGAAAGCGTGCTCCCCTCTAATATAGAGGAAAGTAACGAAATTGTGACCTTATATTCTTGTCTTGCAGTAGATTCTGACTATCGACTGATCAGTTTGTATTCAATGATGCTTCCGGGGATAATAGTGTTATCAACCGCTGTCTCCCCTTGGAATGCAGAGTTCTCGTTCCGATTATGATAACGAGTAGACAGCAAAAGTCGCGGTACGCGATCGCATTTTTGTGACACCAGCCAGACCTCCAGACGAGATCATGGCAACTCAGGCAAGTACAGGCAATTATGATTCTGAATATTCTTGAATATCCGGACCCACGGCTGCGCACCATCGCCAAGCCGGTGGAGGAAGTCACCGAACGACACCGCAAGCTGATCGATGACATGTTCGAAACCATGTACGATGCTCCGGGTATCGGCCTGGCGGCAACCCAGGTGAATGTGCACGAGCAGATCATCGTGATGGACCTGTCCGAGGACAAGAGCGAGCCACGGGTGTTCATCAACCCGGAAGTGGAAGTGCTCGACGGTGACTACCAGCCGATGCAGGAAGGCTGCCTGTCGGTACCGGGTTTCTACGAGGATGTTGAGCGTATCGAGCACGTCCGCATCAGGGCCATTGACTATAACGGCGAGCCCTATGAACTGGAAGCCACCGGGCTCCTGGCCGTGTGCATCCAGCATGAGATGGATCACCTCAACGGCAAGCTGTTCGTGGATTACCTGAGCGCCCTCAAGCGCAACCGGATCCGCAAGAAGCTCGAGAAGCTCCACAAGAAGAGCGCCTGACCAGGGCGTAACAGCAGAAGACATGAAAGGCCGGGTGTAACAGCACCCGGTCTTTTCGTTTGTTACCGCAGCCAGAAACAGGAACCCGCTGTGCGAATCGTTTTTGCCGGAACCCCCGATTTTGCCGCCGTCGCCCTCCGGGCGCTGCTTGCCACTGACCATGAGATTGTCGCCGTCTACACCCAGCCCGACCGCCGTTCCGGCCGTGGCCGCAAGCAGCAGTTCGGCCCCGTCAAGCAGACGGCGGTGGACGCGGACATCCCGGTATTCCAGCCCGTTTCCCTGAAGGACGACGCCGAGCAACAGGCGTTGCGGGGCCTCAAACCGGACGTGATGGTGGTGGCCGCCTACGGCCTGATCCTGCCCCAGGCGGTGCTGGACATTCCGCGCCTGGGCTGCCTCAACATCCATGCCTCGCTGCTGCCCCGCTGGCGTGGCGCCGCCCCCATCCATCGGGCCATCGAAGCCGGCGATGCGGAGACCGGCATTACCATCATGCAGATGGCCGCCGGCCTGGATACCGGCGACATGCTGCTGAAACAGCGCACCCCCATCCATGACGACGACACCGGCGGCAGCCTCCACGACCGGCTGGCGGACATGGGCGGGCAAGCCATTGTGGAAGCCCTGGCGGCCCTTGATACCCGTGGCCTGGATGCCGAGCCCCAGAACGATAGCCAGGCCAGCTACGCCCACAAGCTGAGCAAGGATGAAGCCCACATTGACTGGCGGTCGGATGCCCACGACATTGCCCGCAAGGTCCGCGCCTTCAACCCCTGGCCGGGCACCGACGGCGAACTGGACGGCGAGCGCATCCGCATCCACGAGGCCTTCGCCGTCAACGACACCGGCGACCAGCCCCCCGGCACCGTGCTGGCGAGGGAGCGTGCCGGTATCGACATTGCCTGCGGCACCGGCATCCTGCGGGTCACCCGGGTGCAGTTGCCCGGTACCCGGGCCATGTCCGTATCCGACCTGATCAATGGTGGCAAGCCCGTGCTCATGCCCGGCCAGGTGCTGCACTGATGGCCAGGGAGCTGCCCCTGCGCGCCGTCGCCGCCCGGGTACTGCTGGCGGTGGAGCAGGGCGAGTCCCTGGGACAATGCCTGCCGGCGGAAGCCCAGTTCCTGGACCCGGACCTCCGGCCCCAGTTGCAGGCCCTGTGCTACGGCACCTGCCGCTGGTTCCACCAGCTGGACAGCGAGCTCAACAGTCGTCTGCGCAAGCCCCTGCGCAAACAGGACCGCATCGTCCATCACCTGATCCTGGCGGCCCTGTTCCAGCTTCGCTTCAGCGCCAACCCCTCCTACGCCGTGCTCAACGAAACCGTGGATGCCTGCAAGGCCCTGGGCAGGACACCCCTGACCGGCCTGGTGAACGGTGTCCTGCGGGCGGCGGAACGGGAGGGCGCACCCGAACCCGCCAGCGATGAGGCCCGCTACAGCCACCCGGACTGGATGATCGAAAAGCTGCGCCATAACTGGCCGGATCACTGGCAGGGCATCCTCGACGCCAACAATACCCAGGCCCCCATGACCCTGCGGGTGAACCCGATGCATGGCAGCCGTGAACACTACCTGGAACGGCTGCAGGAGGCTGGCATCCCGGGCCGGGCCACCACTTTCGCCCGCCATGGCGTCCAGCTGGACAAGCCGGTTCCCGTGGATCTGCTGCCAGGCTTTGCCGAGGGTCACGCCAGCGTGCAGGACGAGGCTGCCCAACTATGCACCCAGTGGCTCCGTCCGGAGCCGGGCCAGCACATCCTGGATGCCTGCGCCGCACCCGGGGGCAAGACCTGCGCCATCCTGGAAGCCATCGACAACCGGGGTGACGTCACCGCCATCGACGAATCCATCGACCGCCTGCCCCGGATCCTGGAAAATCTGGACCGGTTGCAACTCTCTGCCAAACTGGTAGAAGCGGATGCCGCCGACATTGACCAGTGGTGGGACGGCCAGGCCTTCGACCGCATACTGCTGGATGTACCCTGTAGCGCCACCGGTGTGATCCGCCGCCATCCGGACATCAAGCTGCTGCGGCGGGAGACGGACATCACGCCGCTGGCCAGCATCCAGCTAGGGTTGCTGAGTGCACTCTGGCAGACCCTGGCGCCGGGTGGCCGACTGGTTTACGCGACATGTTCAGTGTTTCCGCAGGAAAACAGTCGTATAATCCGGCGGTTCGTGAAGCAGCAGCCGGATGCCCGGTTGCTCGATGAACCCGCGGCCTGGGGCATGGACACCGGCCATGGACGCCAGTTGCTGCCGGATCCCCACAGTCACGACGGATTTTTCTACGCTTGCCTGACCAAGGGCGGGCCGGAGGAGAGCCAGTGAAAATCATAATCCTCGGAGCGGGTCAGGTGGGCGGCAGCCTTGCCGAAAACCTGGCCAACGAGGCCAACGACATCACCGTTATCGACAGCGATGGCCTGCGCCTGCGGGAACTGCAGGACCGGCTGGATATCCGCACGGTTCAGGGCCTGGCCTCCTACCCCACGGTGCTGCGCCAGGCCGGGGCGGAAGACGCCGACATGCTGATCGCCGTCACCAACTCCGACGAGACCAACATGGTGGCCTGTCAGGTGGCTTTCTCCCTGTTCCGCACACCCTCCAAGATAAGCCGGGTGCGGGCCAATGCCTACCTGGCCCGCAAGGAACTGTTCGGCGAGAACGGCTTCCCGGTGGATGTTCTGATCAGCCCGGAGCACCTGGTGACCCAGCACATCACCCGGCTGATCGAGTATCCCGGCGCGCTGCAGGTACTGGAATTTTCCAACGGCCTGGTACGACTGGTGGCCATCCGCGCCACCGAGGGCGGACCTCTGGTGGGCCACGAGTTGTCCTACCTTCGTACCCACATGCCCCGCATCGACACCCGGGTGGCCGCCATCTTTCGCAAGGACCGGCCTATCATTCCCCAGGGTGACACGGTGATCGAGGACGGTGACGAGGTGTTCTTCATCGCCGGCACCGACCATATCCGCTCGGTGATGAGCGAACTGCAGCCCCTGGAGAAACCCTACAAGCGTATCTTCATCTGTGGCGGCGGCAACATCGGCCAGCGCCTGGCCCATACCCTGGAGAGCCGCTACCAGGTAAAACTGCTGGAGCGGAACCGGGATCGCTGCGTGATGTTGTCGGAAAACCTGCGCAAGACCATCGTGCTGGAGGGCAACGCTGCCAACAAGGACATCCTGCTGGAAGAGAACATCGAGAGCACCGATGTATTCTGCGCGGTGACCAACGATGACGAGGCCAACATCATGGCCTCGCTGCTGGCCAAGCGCCTGGGCGCGCGAAAGGTACTGACGCTGATCAACAACCCGGATTACGTGGACCTGATCCAGGGTGGCGAGATCGACGTCGCCATATCGCCCCAGCAGACCACCATCGGCAGCCTGCTGACCCACGTGCGCAAGGGTGACGTGGTCAATGTGCATGCCCTGCGGCGGGGTGCGGCGGAAGCCATTGAGGCCATCGCCCACGGCGATCACCGCTCATCGCGGGTGGTGGGTAAGCGCCTGGACGAGATCAAGCTGCCCCAGGGCACCACCATCGGTGCCATCGTCCGCCACAACGAGGTGCTGATCGCCCACGACCACCTGAGGGTGCAGCCGGACGACCACGTCATCCTGTTCCTGGTGGACAAGACCCGTATCCGTGAGGTGGAGAAACTGTTCCAGGTGGGACTGACTTTCTTCTGATGATCACCCCAATCTCAATGGAAGGGAATCGCTGAGAATGCGCCTGCCGGTGATTGCCAAGATACTCGGCCTGCTGATGATGCTGTTCAGCCTCACCATGCTGCCGCCCCTGGGCATCTCCCTGCTATACGACGACGGCCAGTGGCAGCGCTTTGCCAATGGCCTGCTGATGGTCATGTTCGGCGGACTGGTGGTTTGGCTGCCGTTCCGCCGTGTGAAGGGTGACCTGCGGGTGCGGGACGGCTTCCTGATCACCACCCTTTTCTGGGTGGTCCTCAGCGTCGCCGGTTCGATCCCCTTCTACCTCAGCAATAACGCCCCCTATACCTACGTCGATTCGCTGTTCGAGGCGGTGTCCGGGCTGACCACCACCGGTGCCACGGTGATCACCGGTATCGATTCACTGCCGGAGTCCATGCTCTGGTACCGCCAGCAATTGCAGTGGCTGGGGGGCATGGGGATCATCGTGCTGGCGGTGGCCATCCTGCCGATGCTGGGTATCGGGGGCATGCAGCTCTACCGGGCCGAGGTGCCGGGACCAGTCAAGGACAACAAGCTGACGCCCCGCATCGGCGAGACCGCCAAGGCCCTGTGGTACATCTATGTGTCGCTGACCGTGTTGTGTGCGGTGGCCTACTGGGCCGCCGGTATGAGCTGGTTCGATGCCATCGGCCACAGCTTCTCCACCATTGCCATCGGTGGCTTTTCCACCCACGACGCCAGCATCGGCTATTTCGACAGTGCCCTGATCGAGATGATCGCGGTGGTGTTCATGATCATCTCCGGCGCCAACTTCGCCCTGCACTTCATGGCCTTCCGCCAGCGCAGCCTGCGGGCCTACTGGCTGGACTCTGAGTTCCGCTTCTATTTCAGCATCCTGGCCGTTGTGAGCGTGGTCACCATTCTGGTGCTGATCTATACCGCCACCCTGGACCCCACCAGCGCGATCACCAAGGGCATCTTCGAGGTGGTCTCCATCGCCACCACCACCGGCTTTGGCGCCGCCGACTTCAGCCAGTGGCCACTGATGCTGCCGTTCATGCTGTTCGTGCTGGCCTTCATGGGCGGCTGTGCCGGCTCCACCGGTGGCGGCCTGAAGGTGATGCGGGTACTGCTGATCTACCGCCAGGGCTCGCGGGAGGTGAAACGCCTGCTGCACCCCAACGCGGTGATCCCGGTGAAGCTGGGCAACCGCCCGGTGTCGGACCGGGTGCTGCAGGCGGTGTGGGGCTTCTTCTCGGTCTACATGTTCATGTTCGTGGCCATGCTGATCATCCTGTTGGCCACCGGCCTTGACCAGGTCACCGCCTGGACCGCCGTCGCCGCCGCCATCAACAACCTGGGCCCCGGCCTTGGCGAGGTGGCCTACCACTACGGCAACATCAACGACGTGGCCAAGTGGGTGCTGTGTTTCGCCATGCTGCTGGGCCGCCTGGAAGTGTTCACCCTGCTGGTGCTGCTGACACCCGCCTTCTGGCGACGGTAGATGGCAGGATCATTGTTCAAGGAGGGACAAGACAATGCGAATGGTATTGATATCCCTGGCATTACTGGCTTTCGGGTGGTGGCAGACCGATCTGGCATCCGACACGACGTGGCACGGTGTCATTGCACCCATAACCCTGTTTATCGGCCTCTGTGGGCTTTTGGTGGGGGTTGTTGTCCGGTTCCCCACCCTCCAACGTGGCAGTGATGGCGGTGCCAGCATTGGAGGGGATGGGTCAGGGGATGGTTGCTGAGTTAGACATTATGACTTCCCACAACGGGGCAGCTGCCAACCTCGTGTGTTAGCTTCGTCCAGAGTCAGAACTTTTGCCTGAGGTCCCAAAGCAGTCCGAGGAGAGGCCTGCTCACTCATCAAACCACTACCCTTCCGGGCGTAGCGCATAGAGGATCATGCTCTCATTTCGAGTGGTTCCCCGGGACAAATGGCCACTAACACCTGTGAAGCTTTTCCATCTTCCAGTCGTGACATTGAAGTCACCCAACGCGAGATAAGTATGGGAAATGCTGACCGGGACTTCTTTCAGCTCCCCTTCACGCTTTACCCGAAAATACCCTTCCACTTCATCGCTGATGACGTAGAGCATAGTGGCTATTTGTTCTCCATCATCGGTTGCCGTCACCGATTCCAGAAACGACCGACCAATCCGGCGGGTGTCTTCCGGGAAGAAGCCCGATCCGACTTCAACACCAAAAACCTGAGGCTGCCAGTAATCACCAGTTTTTAACGATCGGCCAGGAAGCGAAAACAGTAAGTTCAACGCATTACGCTGCTTCTGAGCATGATAGAAGGACTTCAACTCACCATTGTTCGAGAAGTCACCAACCAACTCTGCGTTCCCGGCATTATTCTCTATCATCTGTCGCCGAAATTTTTCCTGGTCATCTTGCGGGGGCCGTTCGTAATCAGGCATAACCCCGGTAACGGTTGCTCTTACCAGACCCTCGTGGGGCTCAATCCGCCCTTCGTATGTCGCTGGCGGCAATGTCAATGATCGTAGCTCTTGCTTTACCAGCTCCCGGAGCTCCGAGTTTTCCAGAACCTCAAACCCACTCACCATCAAGCCGGGCTTAACGTCTATTTCCTGATAGACCACTTGGTACTCAGCCGGAGAATCCTGAACCCGCCACTCGAACGTGACGGGTTCACCTTGCGACATGGTCTGACAACCTGTCATAAGCAGACCCACCAAACCGATTAGTAATGTGATTTTCATGACGACGACACGTTATAGACAAATGCATCCACGCTGGCACCGATCAACTGGGTTTCAAGACTCAAGCCCGAAAAGAAACCAACGGCTTTAACGCTTTTCATGAATCGTTCCATAGTATGAACTCCAACACCTACCGCATTGAACTTCCCCCTGACGTAGGAAACAATCACATTCTCCATGATCTGGAAAAATTCCTCACGGCTGCAACTCATTCTGGCCATACAGGCTTCTACGGGGGCATCAAACCACATGGCGGCTGAAACGTTTGCGCTGATCTGCTTTCCTGCCGTCAGAGTTTTTACAAGCACACCGCCGTTGAAATCTGCCTCCGTATACACTCCGCCATTGGACCGAGAAAGTCCCTGATAGATACTGCCGATCTTGCTCGCAGGGAAATCTTCATGGCTATAAGATCCGTTTACGAATGGTACAGAAATCGAGGCGCCCAGCCCGAACCCTGCGCCTGGGCCTTTTAGCGTCACCAGCTTTTCGTTTTCGGTATGTTTTATAGGCAGAACGATATGTGCGCCGCCTATTTCGACCCTCGCAATCGGTGTCCCCGCCATAACCTGGGCTCCGCTTGCGCCCGCAATTTCCCAGCCAGTGCTTTGCAGTTCCATATCATTACTCCTTGTAAATTAATATCCATATAAAGTGCGAGCCGTCCCAAGCAATGGTGACGGCATATGGCCTCCGGAAGACATACCAAAAACGAAGACTGACCAAAGGTAGTCAGCGCAGTACAACAGTAGGAACATCACAATCCTTTGCGTTTTTGGAAGGAATGAGCTCTCGCGTTGGAGGCCTGTCATCCTGACGACCGCAATAGGAACCTATATCAATCCTTTGCTACTGGCAACAATGATGCCGCCATGTATGTGAGGCATTTCAGAAAACAAAACCTGGACGACTGGCCCGACCCCGCAAGGTAGTCGCAGCGCCCCTGCCCACGAGCAGCAGACGAGCTTGTGTACTATTTCGACACCGCCTTAGAAATACCCTGCCATGGCGCGTATAATACCCGCCTTTCGATGCGGGCCGGCTCTGTTATGTTGTCCGACCGCCCGCAACACACAGACTGAATAGCAGGCTACCGTCGTGACAACCATGGCATCACAACCGTCAAACCCGGATCTGACGACCTTCCAGGGGCTGATCCTGGCACTGCAGAACTTCTGGGCGCAGCATGGCTGCGTGGTCCTCCAGCCACTGGACATGGAAGTGGGCGCCGGCACCTTCCACCCGGCCACTTTCCTGCGGTCCATTGGCCCGGAAACCTGGAACGCCGCCTACGTGCAGCCCAGCCGCCGCCCCACCGACGGCCGCTATGGCGAGAACCCCAACCGCCTGCAGCATTACTACCAGTTCCAGGTGGTGCTCAAGCCCTCG
Organism: Marinobacter shunpengi; assembly: GCF_045449695.1. Taxonomy (NCBI): domain Bacteria; kingdom Pseudomonadati; phylum Pseudomonadota; class Gammaproteobacteria; order Pseudomonadales; family Marinobacteraceae; genus Marinobacter; species Marinobacter shunpengi. The sequence goes on along the minus strand of NZ_JBJJKZ010000008.1, from coordinate 30,566 downwards.
CCGGACAACATCCAGGAGTTGTACCTGGACTCGCTCCGCGCCCTGGGCCTGGACCCGCTGGTTCACGATATCCGCTTTGTGGAAGACAACTGGGAATCCCCCACCCTGGGCGCCTGGGGCCTGGGCTGGGAGATCTGGCTCAACGGCATGGAGGTCACCCAGTTTACCTACTTCCAGCAGGTGGGCGGCCTGGAATGCTACCCGGTCACCGGTGAGCTCACCTACGGTCTGGAGCGCATCGCCATGTACCTGCAGGGCGTGGACAGTGTCTATGACCTGGTGTGGACCCGCGGCCCCGATGGCGTGGTCACCTACGGTGATGTTTTCCACCAGCAGGAGGTGGAGATGTCCACCTATAACTTCGAGCACGCGGATACCGAGTTCCTGTTCCACAGCTTCGATGTCTACGAGCGGGAAAGCGCCCGCCTGATAGATGCCGGCCTGGCGCTGCCCGCCTATGAACAGGTGCTCAAGGCCTCCCACACCTTCAACCTGCTGGATGCCCGTCATGCTATCTCCGTGACCGAGCGTCAGCGCTTTATCCTGCGGGTGCGGACCCTGGCCCGGGCCGTGGCCCAGGCCTACTTCAACAGCCGCAAGGCCCTGGGCTTCCCGCTCGCGCCGGAGGCCCTCCGCAAGGAAGTGCTGGCCGCTGAAGAGAACACCGGCAAGGGCAAGAAAGGCAAAAAGGCCAAGAAGGGGAACGCATAATCATGGCTACTCAGGATTTTCTGGTTGAACTGGGCACCGAGGAACTCCCTCCCAAGGCCCTGAAACCCCTGTCCGATGCCTTTGCCCGGGGCATCCGTACCGGCCTGGAAGAAGCAAGCATCGCCTTTGGGCAGGTGGAAGCTTTTGCCGCGCCCCGTCGCCTGGCGGTTCGTGTCCGCAAGCTGGAGGACGCCCAGCCGGACAAGCCGGTGGAGAAGCGCGGCCCGGCGGTGAAGGCCGCCTTTGACGATTCCGGCAATCCCACCAAGGCCCTGAACGGCTTTGCCAGCTCCCTGGGCGTAACGCCGGAACAGCTGGACACCCTGGAGACCGACAAGGGCGCCTGGGTGGTCTACCGTACCGTGGAGCAGGGCAAGCCCACCGTGGAACTGCTGCCGCAACTGGTGGAGCAGGCCCTGGCCGGTCTGCCCATTCCCAAGCGCATGCGCTGGGGCGCCCACCGCACCGAGTTCGTACGGCCGGTCCACTGGCTGGTGTTCATGTACGGCAACACCGTAATCGACGCACCCATCATGGGTCTGAAGCCCGGCAACACCACCCGCGGCCACCGTTTCCACTGCCCGCGCTCGCTGATCGTGCCGACCCCCAATGACTACGAGATCGTGCTCAAGCAGGAAGGCTACGTGATCGCCGACTTCGCCGAGCGGCGCGAGGTGATCCGCCGGGGCGTGGAGGACATCGCCGAGAAGAAAGCCAGTGGCAGGGCGGTTATCGACGAGGATCTGCTGGACGAGGTTACCGCCCTCAACGAGTGGCCGGTGCCGCTGCTGGGTGGCTTCGAGGAGCGCTTCCTGGAGGTCCCCGCGGAGGCCCTGATTTCCTCCATGAAGGAACACCAGAAATACTTCCACGTGGTGGACCCCGGCGGCCAGATGCTGCCTGTGTTCATCACCGTGGCCAACCTGGAGAGCAAGGACCCGGCCCAGGTCATCGCCGGTAACGAGAAGGTGATCCGCCCGCGTCTGGCCGACGCCGCTTTCTTCTACGACACTGACCGCAAGACACGGCTCGAAGACCGTGTCGAACAGCTCAAGCCCATCGTGTTCCAGGAGAAGCTGGGCAGCATCCATGACAAGTCCGTGCGCGTCGCGGCCCTGGCCGGCAAGATCGCCGAAGCCATCAACAGCGACCCGGCGCTGGCGGAACGCGCCGCCATGCTGGGCAAGACGGATCTGGTTACCGAAATGGTGCTGGAGTTCACCGACCTGCAGGGCATCATGGGCCAGTACTACGCCGCCAACGACAGTGAGCACGAGGATGTGGCCAAGGCCCTGAACGAGCAGTACATGCCCCGTTTTGCCGGCGACGACCTGCCGTCCACCCTGACCGGCTGTGCCGTGGCCATCGCCGACCGGCTCGATTCCCTGGTGGGCCTGTTCGGCATCAACCAGCCGCCATCCGGTACCCGCGACCCGTTCGCCCTGCGCCGGGCCTCCCTCGGTGTACTGCGCATCATCATCGAGCGGGAACTGCCCCTGGACCTGCAGACCTGCTGCGAATGGGCAGAGCAGAACTTCACCCAGCTCACCGAGCAGAACACCGCCAGCACGGTGGTGGACTACATGCTCGAGCGCTTCCGTGCTCACTACGAGGAGCAGGGCATCAGCGCCGAGGTCTACCTGGCGGTGCACGCCCGTCGTCCGACCCGACCGCTGGACTTCGACCGCCGGGTGAAGGCGGTGGATGCCTTCCGCAAGCTGCCAGAGGCCGAGGCCCTGGCCGCCGCCAACAAGCGGGTGTCCAACATCCTCACCAAGCAGGGCGACGAGTCCATCGGTGAGCATGTGGATAACGCCCTGCTGCAGGACAAGGCGGAGATCGCCCTGGCCGAGCACGTCAGCGAGCAGGCCGGGAAGGTGGTGCCGCTGTTCGACAACGGTGACTACGCCACCGCCCTGAGCTCCCTGGCGAGCCTGCGGGCCCCGGTGGACGCCTTCTTCGACGAGGTGATGGTAATGGCGGACGACGAGGCGGTGCGTAACAACCGCCTGTCACTGCTCAACCGCCTGCGCAACCTGTTCCTGCGGGTGGCGGACATCTCGGTACTGCCGGGCAGCTGAAACACCGGCCTAAAATGACAAAGGGCTTCTCCTGAAGGGGAAGCCCTTTTTCGTTGGGTGATCGACAGGGCTACAGCCAGCCCTTGCGCTTGAAATACCAGTAGGGGGCAAAGCCGGACCCCACCATCAGCGCCAAGGCCCCCGGGTAACCCAGCAGCCACTCAAGCTCGGGCATGTACTCGAAGTTCATGCCGTAGATACTGGCAATCAGCGTCGGCGGCAGGAACACCACGGCGGCGATGGAGAAGGTCTTGATGATCTGGTTCTGCTCGATGTTGATAAAGCCCTGGGTGGAACCCATCAGGAAGTTGATCTTCTCGAACAGGAACGCACTGTGGGACATCAGGGTTTCGATGTCCCGGGCGATTTCACGGCAGGTTTCCCGCAACTCCGGGTGCGATCTCAGGTGCCTGATCAGAAACGAAATATCCCGCTGGCTGTCCATCAGGCACAGGCGGATGCGACCGTTACTGTCTTCCAGTTTGGCCAACTGACTGATAGCTTCCTCCAGCTCCGCCTCCTCATCTTCCAGCACCAGGTAGGACACCTTGTCGAGCTGCTCATGAATATGCTCCAGGTTGTCGGCGTGGTTCTCGATCTTCTGCTCGAACACCGTCACCAGCGCTTCGGAAGGATGGTGGCTTTCCAACTGGCCCCGGCGGGCCCGCATGCGCATCAGGCGGAAGTCCGCGATCTCGTCATCCCGGATGGTGATCAGTCGCTCGGGCTGGAGAATGCAGGCCACCGATACCGTGATGTGCCGCCCTTCGGTCTGGGTCAGGAACAGCGAGTGCACATGGATACCGGCCTGGTCGACGAAACAGCGGGCTGATGCCTCGATCTCGTCCACTTCATCCTGCTCCGGCACATCGGTCAGCAGCAGCTTCTCGAGAATCGCCTTCTCTTCCTCGCTTGCTTCACAGCAGTCGATCCAGTCCGCCGCGCGAACCTGTGCCTCCAGTGGCTCGTCCGTCACCGGAATTTCGCGAATGAGACCATTGGTAAATCTGAACAGTCGAAGCACAGCCTTCTCCCGTTGGTGATCTGGTGTCAGGTTATTCTACCCGGCAAGGGAATCAACCCATAAGGAGATCCGGGAGAATCACCATAACCGCTACGGGAGGGCTGGCAATTGGATGGAGAATACGTATAATGCAGCCCGTAATTCGGCGTGTGGCGCAGCTTGGTAGCGCACTTCGTTCGGGACGAAGGGGTCGCAGGTTCGAATCCTGCCACGCCGACCATTCCTTTCCCGGTTTCCCTACCGCTTTTCCATAGTCCTTCTTCTCTGCCACACGTTTCCATCACCAGATCCTTAGCACCAGTCTGTCGATCATCAGACCCGGAATACGTCCACGTTATTTGTGCGCAACAGCGACACATAACCGCAACGGGCGCCTGGATGAAGCGCCCTGTTAACGACGGTGGAACGCGAATCACGTTTTCGAACCACTGTCATTGTTAAGGTCATCCCTGCAATGAGTCCCAGGCAGGATGTCGCTGAGAGTAGGGGGTTAATGGTGTAAAGCCAGAAACGCCATCGCCCGTCAGTGGCCAGGAACCATCAAAAACCGATCCACAATAACAAGATGGCCCTTACCATGGACGACAGAATTCACACCGTCGACTGCCGGTGGCTGCTTGCCCTTTACGCCATTATTCCGATTTCGGTCGCCGCCGTGGCCCTGGACCTGCTCTGGCTTGATAGCAGGCTGTCAGAAGACTTTCTCCCGTCCGATCCCAACCGATGGGCGTTCTGGACCGTCGTCTTCGGCCTGCCCCACATCATTGCCAGTACCCTGACCATGGCTGACCGGGAATACCTGGGTTACTATCGCCGTCGACTGGGTATTCCTCTGCTTGCCTTCACCGCCATTACCACCGCAGGCTACCTGGGCCCGCAACCCCTCAGCTACAACCTGCTGTTTGTGTTCCTGGCGTTCTACACCATTTACCACGTACTGGCGCAGCAGCTTGGCCTGACGCTGATGATGATGGGCGTCCCGCCAACCCGCGTCTTCCGGGCCTGGAAGTGGTTGGCCATTTTTGCGGGGTTCGCCATCTATGTCAGCGTCTACGGGCAGGGCCGCTTCAGGCATATCGACATCGGCCCGCTGCCGCTGTTCGATGTCGTCAGCTATCTGGCGGGAGCCCTGGTCGCCCTGATGACGGTGTTGGCCATTGAGCTGACAAAGCATGCCCGCTATGCCATCGGCAAGTGGTACCTGTGGGGCAACGTCGCCATGCTGGTATCGGTATTCCTGATCAACGAGATAGGCTACACCGTGTTCGTGATCATGATACCGCGCATCATTCATGACCTGACGGCGTTCAGTGTTTACATCACCCACGACCGTAACCGCAACAAGGCCGGCCCCAGGAACCTTGTTTACCGGCTGACCCACCTGGTGCCGCTACCGGCGTACCTGATCCTGCCCCTGGCCTCCATTGCCATCGCCTATCCCCTGACGATGAACAGGGACCACACGGCGATTGGTATCGTGGTCCTTACCGTGTCCTTCCTGCATTACTACTTCGAAGGGTTTATCTGGCGAGGCAATACGCCCCACAAACAGCATCTTGGATTCCGGCGGTAACACACCGACCAGCCTGTTCCACATGGGTCCGGAATAGTCTGGACTGGCTTGCAGGCATGCCTGGTGTCTACGGATCTGGCTATCGAACATCACCCCTCTGCGATGCCTTCGCGCCGGCCCAGTTTCTCCAGCAATCCGTCCCTGACGCCCGACCAGTCCAGGTCCGTGATGCTGTACATCACCGAATCCCTGACAAAGCCGTCCTGAACCACCATATGCCGGCGCAGCACGCCTTCCTTTTGCGCTCCCAGCCGCTCGATCGCCCTCTGTGACCGCAGGTTCCTGGCGTCCGTCTTCAGTTCCACCCGGAGAGCGCCCAGCACCTCAAAGGCATGCCTGAGCAGCAGGTACTTGGCCTCGGTATTCACCGCCGTACGCTGGTAGTCCCGCCCGACCCAGGTGTAACCAATCTCCAGCCCATGATCCCGGGGGCGGACGTTGAGGTAGCGGGTACTGCCCATCAGGGCACCGGAATCCGGCTGGACCAGCACATACGGGTAATGCAGCTCCTTGCTGGCCAGGCCCAGGGCCTGGTTCACCCACTGTTCCGTATCCACCCGGCTGGTAAAGGCCCCTGCAGGCAGATAGGCCCAGTCCTCCTGGAGCTGGCCAATGTCGAACAGGCCATCCATATGGTCCTCCAACAGGGGTTCCAGACGCACGTGACGACCTTCCAATACCGGTTGTTCCATCTTCATAACCATACAGTTTCCCTTCCATTTTCAACGACAGCATTAGCTGTCTTTAGCTTTAGCCCATCCGTTGTTTCACGACCGGGGCGTCAGAGACACGGCGATGAACGACACAGCACGTGGTCGCGTTACCCTGGGGATCCGGTCTATTGCCAGAGGCCACCACACATCGCCGGATAGGTGGCGGGTGAAAAGCCATCAATACGGATATCCCGCACCCGATCCAGACCATGCCAGATCAGTTTGTGGCCCTTCAGGCGGCTGGTGATGCGGATGCCTTTCTCCAGCCTCTCGATTTCGTCTGCGCTGGCATCACGGGCGTCGCCCACCTCCCCAAAGAGGCGAACGGCGGGAGCGGAACTGAACTGCCCCCGGAACAGCGATTTCAGCCAGAACCCGGTACTGCTGTTAACTGCCATCAGGCAGATCCGCCGGTTATGCTCGAAGTTCCTGGGCATGGCTTTCGAGTAGGCATCAAAATAGTAGCCGGTCATATCGTCCCGGAAGAAGACATGCCCGATAGGTGTCACATGGGGGTTGCCGTTCTCATCAACGGTGGCAATGGAGAAAAATCGATTGGATTTCCGGGCGTTGCCCAGAACCTGCAGAATCCCGGGCCAGTGTTTTTCCAGTTTCATTTCCATTTCCTGCTCCTTCAGGTTGGGTCATGATTCATCCGGTATCAGGGCCAAAAGGTCGGTGACGCCAATATCCTCGCCGGCCTGCGACAACAGCGTGGACACCTGGCCCCGGTGGTGGGTCTGGTGATTGAAAAAATGCTGGATCAGGTAGGACAGTCGCTTGTTGGAAGACTGGCCCTCAATCGTTCGGTACGCCAGCGCCTGGTCCACACCCGAATCTTTCAGCCCACCGACCCAGCGGACAATCTCGTCGTCCAGCAACCGCCGATGGTCCCGGAGCTTTCCCAAGTCATCGAACAGGATCTGGTCCAGGCTGGTGGGGGTCGGCTGTGCCGCGACCTTCTGCAGTGATTCAGTGCCGGAGGGAAGGGTAGCGAAACGTTTCAGCCATAGTGTGTCGCCCACCACGATGTGATTCAGGGTGCCCAGGATGGAACCGAAGAAGGCGCCACGGTCCCGGGAAAGCTCGCTCGGATCAAGTCGTCCCGCCGCCTCGTAGACCTTCCCGTTCATCCACTGGTTGTAGGCGGCCATCTGTTGGAACAGGTGTACCTGGCTCATGGTTTTCTACCTCCGGGCAACCGCTAATGGGTTCATTCCAGCCTATACTCCATGAAGACCGCATCAGGGTGCGGGTTGTAGCGGTACGGTGGAATCTCACGAAATCCCAGTCTCCGGTATAGACGCAGGGCGCTGTCCAGCTCGGGGATCGTGTCCAGGCGAATAATATGCTCTCCCAATGTCGGGTCCAGCAACTCAAGAACAGGCAGGCCGTGTTGGGCAACGAATGAGGCGTGGTTGACGTACTGACCGGCATTCCATGTCTGGCTCATGTTAGGTTCCTTGGCACTTTATATCGACGGCGTTCCTTTCGCCTGACGAAAGGGAAATAGTACTGTTTTACAAGCGAAGGGACAAAGCAGCAGGAATCGCTCGGCAACGTCGCGTCAGAGAGTCGATTCTGTTTTGGTCACTGTACTGCCGATACATGGCGAGGCGGGCTCATTGTTGTCAACAACCAGGGTGGCATGGTTGGCCGGTCCACACTCCTGAAAATATAGCTGCTGACCTTCGATGTACCGCCTGTTCAACGGCGCAAGTGGATCCATGGGCGTGCCGTCCCGCGCACCCAAGCGCTTTATCGACGTCTCGAAGGACACCTCGAGAAGCACGGACAGGTCCCAGTATCCGCGAAGCTCGGGGCGGTGAGCAAAGATGCCATCGAAGATGAGGATATCACCAGCAGCCGCTTGCCGCGTACTCGAACGGACCGGGGCATCGTTCCTGTGATCGAACACTGCTGAAATATACTGCCCTGAGCCTCCGGGAGACAGAGGGTCAAGCAGCACCTGCCTCAGCGTGGCGTAATCGTATGAATCACGGTAAAAGCCCTCCGGGCAAAACCGGCCACGGCGATACCGGACCACGCGCGGATGATGAAACCCGTCCACAGAGGCACGGATCACTTTTGCACCCCACGCCTCCAGCGTCCGACCAAGCTCATCCCCGAACATCGTCTTGCCCGCGCCGTCGACACCATCAATGGCTATCCGTGTGACGAAGGGACTTTGAACGCTCAGGATAGCTTGCGCAATTTGCTCTATGGCCAAGATACGATTACCTCTTGCCGCTCCAGCGCCCACTTAAGGGCGGCGACCGTCCCGCACCATTTACATCGCACTTTTGGTTGGCCTGAACTCAGATTGCCGGATTCGATAGTGGTTACGCCCGATCCGGGCTTCATAACCCAGAGGCTTGAAACCGCATTTTTCCAACACACGGATCGAGCCAGTGTTCTAGGCTCATTGTCTGGTTCATCTCAAACATACAGTTCAAGGCCCTCATAGGGTTGCTTCCTGAGCGTAGCCAGCCGGGTCTGGAGATCTCCGGCGTGAAGCTCCAGTTTGTGCCCATCCGGATCAAGGAAGTACAGAGAGTCCCCTTCGCTCTTGTTCTCTTTCCAGATCGTCACATTGTGCGCGCGGATGGCCTTGGCGCTCTCGTTAAAGAACCCCTTCTCCACAGAAAAGGCAATATGGGTGTACTCAGGTTCAGCGCCACTACACTTGCTCGCATCCAGCGACAGGCAGATCCAGGCTTCACCAGCCAGCAGGTAAGCACCCCGCACCCATTTCGCCACCGGTTTCAGGCCAACCACGTTGGTATAGAAATCAAATGACCGTTCAAGATCACTGACAGCCAATGTTATATGATTGATGCCGTTAACCATTCCGCCTCCTGATTCTGGCGTCGAAAAATGCCGGAGTGAAGTAACTAACAGGATAGGCTGGCTAAGCGCCTTCATCGATTCTTACCATATACACTGCGTCTTCCCCATAGGCAGAGAGGCCTCTCCGCAGCGCCTCATCAACTTGCACAGCCTCGAAGCCATGACGTTGCCAATACGATGATGCCCCCTGGATAGCGACAAGGAATATGCGTTTATATCCCCGCTCTCTTGCGGTATCCAGCACAGCTTTCAGCAATTGATTCGCGGCACCCGCCCTCCGGGCCGATGGGCTCACTGCCAAATCATGGATACAGACACTGTCAGCTTGTAAGGGAACAGAATACTCAACGCCATCCAGGTCCAGCATTTCGCCGAACATCCACGGCAAAGCGACGACATAGCCAACCGGAAGTTCTCTCTGTACTGCCATGAAACAGAAATCCGGACACGCAGTCAGTTTTGCGGAAAACGAATCCATCGACTCGAGGATGTCCTGGCTGTAGCACTCCCTCTGTATACGAGCCACATCCGGGAGGTCAGGCTGTGACAATTTTCTGATACTCATGCGGGCATGCATCCCTGCCTATTCGGGTATGGCGTCTGTCTATGGCCCCTATCGTGGACTCATATTTTTATGCGAATAGTTTCCAACCTAGACATAGGCCTCATGCAAGTCAATGAACTCCGCCCAGGTGACCGGTTTTGCCACGAGGGTAGACATTGGTATGTGAGTTGGCGTGGGAATCGGATGCTTCAAGGAAAAAGACTAGCACCCTGCCACCAGAATCCATTCCACTGGCAGGGTGCGTGCTTGGGGATTATTGGTCGCATACCCCTGGCGGTTGTTCCCTCAACCAGCCAGGGGCAACAACGGCCGCTTACGGGGCTGTGGGGGGCGTCGGGAAATCGAACTCCGGAAACGCATCATCCAGGCCGGTTTCCACCGCCGGGGTCAGGTCGATACGCAGGTAGGTATCGTTCTCCCCGGTGTAGGCGGGCCATTCCTGGCGATCGATGGCGGGGTCGCCGTCCTTCGCGAAGGAGGCCCACAGGTCCAGGGAAAGCTGGCTGACCATGGCGTATTCCTCCGGATCGATGCCCGGGCTGTCGGTGGTGGCGAACTTCTGTGGTGTCGGGTCCGGGTGGCCGGTCAGACCCAGCAGGTAGTGGGCCACGAAGCTGCCCGGATAGTCGAACATGTAGACCAGCTCGACACCGTGGTAGGCGGAGGTGCCGAAGTTACGCCAGCCCGCCGGTACATGGTCGAATACGTAGGTGTAGACGTCGGACTCGTTGTACTCGGCCATCCACGGCATGTACCACTTCAGGCCTTCCACCAGCGGCGGCAGATCACCGGTGTTGGCACCGGCCATTATGGACACGTCATGGTGCTTGCCGGCCTCGAAGGCATCGCGGATGCCCATGGTCTGGTACCAGCCGTCGATGTTCGGGCGTGCGGCAAAGCCGGCCTCGGCGGAGGCTTCCACAATGTCCGGCCAGGGGATATCGCGCATGGCGGCCAGCACGTCGGGCTCATCCGCGACACCCAGGGCTTCCGCCAGGTTGATACCCTGTTGTTCCTGAGCTTCCAGCGGGTTTTCCACCGGAATAGTCTGGTCACTTGGCGCCGCCATACCACTCTGGACAATGGCCTTGTGGAACAGGCCGTCCGCCAGCGGCGAATGCAGCAGGGACAGGGTCTTGCCGCCACCGCCGGATTCACCAAAGATGGTGACGTTGTCCGGGTCACCCCCGAAACGGTCGATGTTCTCCTGCACCCACTCCAGGGCGGCCACCAGGTCAAGCTGCCCATAGTTGCCGGAGGCGCCATTTTCCGATTCCTCGGTCAGGGCCGGGTGCGCCATGTAGCCGAAGGGGCCGAGGCGGTGGTTGACTGTAACCACAATGGCGCCCTTGCCAGGCAGTGATGTGTTGTTGAACCCTCTGGTGTTGCCGGTGAGAATAGCGAAGCCACCACCATGGAACCAGACCATGACCGGCAGCGGTTCATCGCCGGCGTCCTTGGGTACGGTAACATTGAGGTAGAGACTGTCCTCACTCATGCCGCCTTCGCCGAAGGCTTCGTTGGTGGGGTCCTGGGCGGACTGGTCGGACCAGGCGATGGCTTCACGCACGCCCCACCAGCCATCGTGATCCACCGGGGGCTTCCAACGTAGTTCCTCCAAGGGTGCCTTGGCGTAGGGAATACCGTAGAACCCCCAGGCCTTGTCGTCGGGCGTGGTAAAACCGCGCAGCACGCCGAGGCTGGTAGGCACGATCTTGCGATCACTCTGGGCCCGGGCCACCAGCTCCACAGCGCTCTCGGCGTTCATCAGGCGTCGGGGTCGTGGGTCGGTGTCATCAAAGACCTCTTCGCCAGCAGCGTTAAGTTCCGCCATCAGGTCGGTCACCGCTTCGCTCCGGGCGAACTCCGCCGGCGACTGGTCAAAGGTCAGCATGTCCGTGTACTCGTCGACAATCCGGGAAGCTTCCCGGGACACGTCGATGCCATTGTTCAGGTCGCCATCCTGGTCCAGGGTCTGGATCAGGGCGGCGAGGTTGGTGGCCTTGTCGGTGAATTCCCCGGCGTCCGGGAAATGGTTCCATGCCGAGAGGTTACGAACCTTGTGCAGGCGGGCCAGCCGAATCCTGTCCAGTGCGTCCTTTACCTTTTCCAGGCGCTCGCCGTGATTCCGGGACGTACGTTCATGGGCCCGGTCCGAGGCCTGATCGGGCAGGGCATGGGCCAGTGTGCTGACACCACCAAATGCCAGGCCCGTGGCGACACAGGTGGCAATGGTGGTCAATCGAATCTGTTTACAAAGCCGTGTCTTCTGGGGGATCGACATGAATCTCTCCGGTTTGTTGTTAAGGGTAGGGAAAGATGCCGGAACCGACGGCTGAACAGTCCCGGACATAAGCAGGTCGTCACTGCTCAGGGGGTATTAGCTGCCACAGCCCTGGGTGTTGACGAACATCATCGGCAGGGTCAGGTGCAGCATCCGACGGAAGCTGTCCATATCGTGTTCACCCTCGAACTCCTCACGAAGGTTGGCCACGCCGTAGTCATTGAGAATCTCAATGGTTGCCTCGGTGTTGCTGTAGGCAATGTCGTCGTAACCCGCGCCCATGACGATCGGAGCGTTCAGCAGGCTGTTGGTTTCCGGATCATCCAGAACCGATTCGAACTCACGCTCGAACGCCCTGCGGGATGTGGAGAACCAGCCGGAGCCATAGATGAACACATGGCTGAACAGGTCCAGGTTGCCGAGGCCCACGTTGAAGGCCACGAAACCGCCCTGGGACAGGCCGGCAATGGCACGATTGTCACGATCGGTGCGGACGTTGTAGTTGGACTCCACGTAAGGCATCAGGGTGTCCTTGAACAGGTCCACACAGCCACCGCTGGTGCCTGGGGTAACCGGGCTGCCAGAGGCACAACCACTGGTGTCCGGCATGACCACCACCATCGGGTCGATGCGGCCCTCGGCAATGGCGTTATCCAGGATCAGGTCGGCGCTGCCGCCCCAGTCCTCTTCACGGCTGGTCCAGTTGGAATCGTCCTGCCCGGCGCCATGGCTAAGGTAAAGCACCGGAAAACCCTCGGGATTGGATTCGCTGTAGCCCGGCGGGGTGTAGATATGGACACGGTCACCGCCGAAGGTGCCGCCGATATTGACGACTTCCACCTCACCATTGGGTACGCCCGGACGGTCACGGTAGTACTCGGTGGCACCCTGTGGCAGCATTGCCGGGGTTTCGGTGGGGCAGGATGCCGGCGCATCATCCGGGTCCCAGCCGGAGCCCCCTCCAATACCACCACCCCCACCAATCGCCAGGGCGGAGCCCGTCATGGTTAGTCCACATACAATTGCGAGTGATCTCAGGCCGTTGCGTTGCATTGTTTTAACCCTCCAATGGTCGTGTTAAGTGTTGCGACGGAACCGGAATGAGGGTTCCGCTGCTACGGCCCGACGAGTTATAGCGCTGCCCCCGGGGAAGTTCAAAATGTCCGGGAGTTCATCCAGACGCCGGATATAGCGAGCGCTCGACCGGATATCGAACCAGGCTTTTCAGCCTGAACGGAATGCCAATCCGTAGAAACAGATTCGAGTATCCATTGAAGGGCTCAGACGTAACTATTGATTACCAAAGGCGGAATGAATGCTCACTTTTAATCAGGAAAAATACCCTGACTACTGTCCATGTATGGAAAACTGGAATAAAAACGAAATCGGAATACCCGGTGATCACCCAAAATGGTTAACTCCGCGTAATGATCCAGTATCGGATTTGCAGTTGATGATAATTTGAGCACCCATCCCACTTTTTGAATCTGTGAGGGCAGTCACCGGGCGATTACCTGGTTTGCCGTGCGCCACCCGGCGCCTGACTGCCGGGTTCTTTTTCCCTTCGAAAGATGGCACCCGTCACTGTTATCCGTACACAGTGGCGGGTATTATTCGCCCCATAAGTGATCACAAAACCACCAGCTCGGATCCGTCCATGCCCAAAGGTCCCAAACTCTCGCCGGAGGCCAGGCTAAAGGCCATTATCGATGCTACTCGCGCCGGCACCTGGGAATGGAATCTCGACACCGGTGCCGTCATCGTTAACGACCGCTGGGCCAACATGCTCGGTTACGAACCCGCCGAGCTTCAACCCATGACTTACGAGCTCTGGCAGTCCCTGACACACCCGGAAGATGCTGATAATGCGAAGGCCCGGATGGGGGACTACCTGCGGGGGGAGACGCCCTATTTCGACTGTGTGATTCGCCTCCGTCACCGGGATGGCCACTGGCGGTGGATCCATAGCCGGGGCCGACGCCTGGAGGATGACAAGCTCCAGGCCAACTGGGTCTGCGGCACCCACCTGGATATTTCCGAGGAACGGGAGACCCAGCATCGCCTGCAACGCCTGGCGGAATCCCTGCCCGGGGTGATCTACACCTTTGTGATGGACACCGACGGCCAGTTCCGTTTCACCTATGTGAGCAGGAAAAGTATCGATTTCTATGGAATCCCTGCGGAAGAGACACTGACAAACCCTTCCACGCTGTTCGATATCATCGTTCGGGACGATATCCAGCAGGTCCTCGATTCCACGGTCGAGTCAGCAGAAAACCTCACCGAATGGCGCTGCCAGTACCGGATCGAGGTCAACGGCGAAATCCGCTGGATGGAGGGCGTGGCCCAGCCGGAGAGGGACGAGCTGGGCCGTATTGTCTGGCACGGCATGGCCATGGATATTACCGAGCGCAAACAGCTGGAGCTTGAGCTGGAACGCCTGTCCATCACCGACGAGCTCACCGGCCTCCACAACCGGCGTCACATGCTGCGGACCCTGGAGGAACAGATCGCCCGCGCGAATCGCTATGGCGACGTTTTCTCCCTGATCTCGCTGGATCTCGACCATTTCAAGCAGATCAACGATTCCTGGGGCCACCTGGTGGGTGACCAGGTACTGCAACGGTTCGCCGGTGTCCTGCGAAGCCGGGTCCGCCGGACCGACGTAGTGGCACGTACCGGGGGTGAGGAGTTCCTGGTCCTGCTGCCCAGTACCGACACCGCCTCGGCCCACCGTGTTGCTGAAGACCTGCGAAAGGCCACGGAGCAGGAAGCCTTCGACAATGGCGAGGGCCAGTCCTTTACCGTGACCCTGAGTGGTGGTGTGGTGACCTGGCACGAAGGCCTGTCCTCTATCCGGGATCTGTTGTCCCGATGCGACCAGGCGCTGTACGCTGCCAAACGCCAGGGGCGTAATCGCATCGTGGTACCAGACCCGGAATGACCGTCGGGAGGCGGGCTCCCTCTCCCGGGGCCGAAACCCGGTCAGATGCCCACGAACCACCGACAGGAGTCATCCCATCGCCAGCAAACACCGCCGGGCCCTGATCCTGGCCCGGGACTTTATCCTGCCCTACCGCAAGGCCGTTGCCGGTGCCATGACCGCATTGGTGATCACCGCCGGCATCACCCTGTCACTGGGCCAGGGGCTGCGCATCCTGGTGGACCAGGGCCTGGCCACCCAGTCGCCGACCATGCTGGCGCAATCCATCGGCCTGTTCTTCGTGCTGGTGATGGCCCTGGCGGTGGGCTCCTTTGCCCGGTTCTATCTGGTCTCCTGGATCGGCGAGCGGGTGGTGGCGGACATCCGCAAGCAGGTGTTCAGCCACCTGATCGACCTGCATCCAGGGTTCTACGAGAAGAACCGCAGCCTGGAGATCCAATCCCGGTTCACGGCGGATACCACCGTATTGCAATCGGTGATCGGCTCCACCGTCTCCATCGCCCTGCGTAACCTGCTGATGCTGATCGGCGGGGTCGTCCTGCTGTTCATCACCAACCCAAAGCTGGCGAGCGTGATCATCTTCGGCTTTCCGGTGGTGCTGATTCCCATCCTGTTCTACGGTCGCCGGGTGCGGAACCTGTCCCGCCTGAGTCAGGACCGGGTCGCCGACGTTGGAAGCTATGTGGGCGAAAATCTCACCCAGATCAAGACCGTTCAGGCCTTTAACCACCAGCCGGTGGATCGGGAGCACTTTTCCACGGTGGCAGAGAACGCCTTCCTGATCGCCAGGGACCGTATCCGCCAGCGGGCCTGGCTGATGACCCTGGCCATCACCCTGGTGATGGGGGCGGTGGGCATCGTGCTGTGGATTGGCGGCCTGGATGTGATTGCCGGGCGAACAAGCCCCGGGGAACTGGCCGCCTTCGTGTTCTACAGCCTGCTGGTAGGCGTATCCGCCGGGGCCATCAGCGAGGTGATCGGTGAACTGCAGCGGGCCGCCGGGGCTGCTGCCCGCATCTTCGAACTGCTGCAGAGTGACAATGAGATCGACCCGGCGCCTTCAGATGCCGTATCAATGCCCCAGCCGGTCCGGGGCAACATCGAGTTCCGCCAGGTCAGCTTTGCCTATCCCACCCGGCCGGAGGTGGAGGCTATCCGGGAGTTGTCCGTGTCCATCACCGCCGGCGAGACTGTCGCCCTGGTGGGCCCCTCCGGGGCCGGCAAGTCCACCCTGTTCGACCTGTTGCTGCGGTTCTACGACCCACAACAGGGTCAGATCCTGATCGACGGCGTCGACAGCCGGCAGGTCAGCCCCGCCGACCTGCGCCACTGCTTTGCCCTGGTGCCCCAGACCCCGGCCCTGTTCCACGGCACCATTGCCGACAATATCCGCTACGCCCGCCCCGATGCCGGCCTGGACACGGTGATCCGGGCCGCCCGCACGGCCTACGCCCACGACTTTATCCAGGCCCTTCCGGAGGGCTACGACACCCGCCTGGGGGATACCGGCCTGGGCCTGTCCGGTGGACAGCGTCAGCGCCTCGCCATCGCCCGGGCGCTACTGGCGGATGCCCCCATCCTGCTGCTGGACGAAGCCACCAGCGCCCTGGATGCGGAAAGCGAACAACTGGTGCAGCAGGCCATGCCGGGGCTGATGGCGGGCCGGACCACCCTGGTGATCGCCCACCGGCTGGCCACGGTCCGGCATGCCGACCGTATCCTGGTCATGGACCAGGGGCGCCTGCTGGACGCCGGCCACCATGACGAGCTGATCCACCGCAACGACCTGTATGCCCGCCTCTCGGCACTGCAATTCCGAGGCTCCGGGGAAGATGATGCAGGTCATTGATTTTTCCCGTTCATTATTTGCGCAATTGCCAACCCACTGTTAGCTTTTCAGTAGGGGCTTCCCCCCGAATCACCACCGGTTTTCTCAACGGCAGCACCACACTGCCAGGGAGAGCGCATGGCTGACACGGTTACGGATCTGCTGGCCCGGTACTGGGCCACTGGTTTCTTTATTGTCGCCACACTGGGCCTGTGTGCCTTCATGGTCGGCGCCTCCAGCCTGCTGGGCGGGCGCAGCCAGGGTGTCAGCAAGTCGCTCCCGTTCGAATCCGGCATTGTCGGCACCGGCGATGCCCGCCAGCGCTTTTCCGTCAAGTTCTACCTGGTCGCGATGCTGTTCGTGATCTTTGATATCGAAGCCGTATTCCTGTTTGCCTGGGCCATTGTCATCCGCGAGGTGGGGTGGACCGGCTTCTGGGGCGCGGCGGTGTTCATTCTGATCCTGCTGGCCGGCCTGCTCTATGACAGCCGTACCGGTGCCCTCGACTGGGCGCCGGAGTCATCCAGCGGCAGGCCCCATCGTCCGGCAGGCTGATCCAAGCTATCTGGCAGGAACGCTGTGCTGCACGCCAGCGTTCATGGAGGCGAAGCATGTCCTACACACTGACCCGGGCGGAACCGGTGCCGGAGGGCGACAGCCGCTATCCGGTCCGCAGGCAGGAACCCACGGAAGACCCGGTCAAGAGCCAGCTTGAGCGCAATGTGTTCACCGGCAAGCTCAGCGAGGTGCTTAACAATGCGGTCAACTGGGGCCGCAAGAACTCCCTGTGGCCCTACAACTTCGGGTTGTCCTGCTGCTATGTGGAGATGACCACCGCCTTCACCGCGCCCCACGACATTGCCCGCTTCGGCTCCGAGGTGATCCGGGCCTCGCCCCGGCAGGCGGATTTCATGGTCATCGCCGGTACCTGCTTCATCAAGATGGCGCCGGTGATCCAGCAGCTCTATGACCAGATGCTGGAACCCAAGTGGGTGATCTCCATGGGGTCCTGCGCCAACTCCGGCGGTATGTACGACATCTACTCGGTGGTTCAGGGGGTGGACAAGTTCCTGCCGGTGGACGTCTACGTACCCGGCTGCCCGCCCCGGCCCGAGGCCTTCCTGCAGGGGCTGCAACTGTTGCAGGACTCGATCCAGGAGGAGCGCCGGCCGCTGTCCTGGGTGGTGGGGGACCAGGGCGTCTACCGGGCGGAGATGCCGTCCCAGCGGGAGAAGTGGCGGGATCAGCGGATCCAGGCCACCGAACTGCGGACACCCGACAAACTCTGACGAGCTGGAAAACCATGAGCACAGGCACCGTCGACAACCCACAGGCTGACACCGGAAACGGCCACCTGCTGGACCAGTTCCGGGAGGATGTGCTGTACCTGCAGCCTACCCTTGCCGGCATGCCGGTATTCTGGGTACGTCGCGAGAGCATTGTGGATATCCTGACTCACCTCAAGGAACAGCCGGCGCCGTTCAGCATGCTGTACGACCTGTCTGCGGTGGACGAACGCCTGCGCAACCACCGGGATGGCCTGCCGGAGGCGGACTACACGGTGTTCTACCACCTGCTGTCGGTGGAGCGGAACGAGGACCTGATCCTCAAGGTGGCGCTGTCCGAGTACGACCTGCGGGTGCCCACGGTCAGTCATGTATTCGCCAATGCCAACTGGTATGAGCGGGAAATCATGGACATGTTCGGCATCGCCGTGGCCGGGCACCCGCACCCGGAACGCATCCTCATGCCGCCCACATGGAAAGGCCACCCCCTGCGCAAGGACTACCACGCCCGGGCCACGGAATTTGATCCCTACACCCTCACTGTAAAAGGCCAGCAGACCGAGCAGGAGGCCATGCGGTTCGAGCCGGAGGCCTGGGGCATGCAGCGGGAGCGGGACGGCGCCGAGTTCATGTTCCTCAACCTGGGGCCCAACCATCCCTCCGCCCATGGCGCCTTCCGCATCGTGCTGCAACTGGACGGCGAGGAAATCGTCGACTGCGTACCGGACATCGGCTACCACCACCGGGGCGCCGAGAAGATGGCCGAGCGCCAGTCCTGGCACAGCTTCATTCCCTACACCGACCGCATCGACTACACCGGCGGCGTCATGAACAACCTGCCCTACGTGCTGGCGGCGGAAAAGCTGGCGGGCATCGACGTGCCGGACCGGGTCAAGGTGATCCGGGTGATGATGGCCGAGATGTTCCGCATCACCAGCCACCTGCTGTTCCTGGGCACCTACCTGCAGGACCTGGGGGCCATGTCGCCGGTGTTCTTCACCTTCAGCGACCGGCAACGGGGCTACAAGGTGATCGAGGGTATTACCGGCTTTCGCATGCATCCGGCCTGGTACCGCATCGGTGGGGTCGCCCAGGACCTGCCCCAGGGCTGGGAAAAGCTGGTGCAGGAATTCCTGGACTGGATGCCCGCCCGCCTGCGGGAATACGAGAAGGCGATGATGGAGAACGCCATCGTGCGGGAACGCACCCGCCATGTGGCCGCCTTCGACACCGCCGAGGCCCTGGAGTGGGGTGTTACCGGCCCCAACCTGCGGGCCACCGGCTGCGACTTCGACCTGCGTAAGGCACGGCCCTATTCCGGCTACGAGCTGTTTGATTTCGAAATACCCCTGGGCCACAACGGCGATGTCTTCGACCGGGGCCAGTTGCGCATCGACGAGATGCGCCAGAGCCTGCGCATCATCCAGCAATGCGTGAATAACATGCCGGCGGGCGACTACAAGGCGGATCACCCGCTGACCACACCGCCACCCCGGGAACGCATGCTGCAGCACATCGAGACCCTGATCACCCATTTCCTGCAGGTGTCCTGGGGACCGGTACTCAAGCCCAACGAATCCCTGCAGATGATCGAGGCCACCAAGGGCATCAACAGTTACTACCTGACCAGCGACGGCAACACCATGAGTTACCGCACCCGCATCCGTACCCCGAGTTTTCCGCACCTGCAGCAGATACCGGCGGTGATGAAGGGTGGTTTCGTACCGGACCTGATTGCCCACCTGGGCAGCATTGATTTCGTGATGGCAGACGTGGACCGCTGATGATGGCAACGACACCACAGACAACCGGACTGATCGGCAGCGACGGCTTCGAACTGCACCCGGCGGACGAGACCGCCATCCTGGAGGAAATGGCCCACTACGAGCAGCCCCAGGCCGCCTGCATCGAAGCGCTGAAGATCGTCCAGCGCCGCCATGGCTGGGTTCCGGACGAGGCCATCCCCGCCATTGCCCGGACGCTGGGCATAGGGCCCGCGGCCGTGGAAGGCGTGGCCACCTTCTACAGCCTGATCTTCCGTCAGCCGGTGGGCCGCCACGTGGTGCTGGTGTGTGATAGCAGCTCCTGCTTCCTGACCGGCTTTGACGAACTGAAGCAGGCACTGGTGGACCAGTTGGGAGTCGACTACGGCCAGACCACCGATGACAGCCGCTTCACCCTGCTGCCGGTGTGTTGCCTGGGGGCCTGCGACGGCGCCCCGGCGCTGATGATCGACGATGACACCTTTGGACCTGTCCGCCCGGAGGATCTGCCGGGCCTGCTGGAGGGGTACCCATGAGCAACGCCATAACCAGCCAGCGCGATTCGGTCCGCTACCGCAGCCGGCTGTTGCAGCCGGAGGCCGACCGTAGCGCCGACACCCATCCGCTCACCTGGCGGTTGCGGGACGACGGCGAGGCGGTCTGGCTTGATGAGTACCTGCGCAAGGACGGCTACCAGTCGGTGCGTAAGGCCCTGGCTGAAGGTGACCCCCAGGCCATTATCGCCACCATGAAGGAGGCCAATGTGCGTGGCCGTGGCGGCGCTGGCTTTTCCGCCGGACTCAAGTGGAGCCTGACCCTGCAGGGCGGCGATAGGCCCCGGGGCTACCTGATCTGCAACGCCGACGAGATGGAGCCGGGTACCTTCAAGGACCGGCTGCTGATGGAACAGCAGCCCCATCTGCTGATCGAGGGCATGATCCTCGGCGCCTACGCCAATAACTCCTTCTATGGCTACATCTTCCTGCGGGGCGAGTACGTGGAATCCGCCCGGGTGCTGAACCGGGCCATCGAGGAAGCCCGGGAAGCGGGCTGGCTGGGGCAGGACATCAACGGCAGCGGCTTCGACTTCGACATTGCGGTACACACCGGCGCCGGGCGCTACATCTGCGGCGAGGAAACGGCCCTGATCAACTCCCTGGAGGGTAAACGCGCCAACCCCCGGGCCAAGCCCCCGTTCCCCGGCCAGTCCGGGGCCTGGGGCAAGCCTTCAGTGGTGAACAACGTGGAAACCCTGTGCAACGTGCCAGCGGTGATCCTCAACGGCGCTGGCTGGTACCAGGGCCTGTCCGGCGATCGCACCGACGACGGCGGCAGCAAGCTCTACGGGGTCTCCGGCCCGGTGGAGCGGCCTGGCCTGTGGGAGCTGCCCATGGGCACCACCGGCGGTGAGATCCTCGACCGGGCCGGGGGGCTACGGGATAACCGCCAGCTCAAGGCCTGGCTGCCCGGCGGCGCCAGTACCGGCTTTCTGCTGCCGGAACACCTGGAGTTGCCACTGGACTTCGACACCGTGGGCAAGGAGGGCAGCCGCCTGGGCACCGGTCTGCTGACGGTGGTACCGGAGGACATGAGCATGGTGGCGCTGATGCGCAACCTGGAGGAATTCTTCGCCCGGGAATCCTGCGGCTGGTGTACGCCCTGCCGCGACGGCCTGCCCTGGACCGTAAAACTGCTGCGGTCCCTGGAACGGGGGCAGGGGGAAACCGGCGATATCGAACTGCTGGACAAACTGGCGGCGGACTGCGGCCCGGGCCTGACCTTCTGCGCCCATGCCCCCGGCGCTGCCATGCCACTACAGACGGCATTGAAGCATTTCCGCCACGAATTCGAGGCGGGCGTGAGCAAGCCCACAGGCAAGGCCCACGAAGATCCCATTCCGGTGGGTCAGGTATAGCAGGCAGACGTATGAGCTTCCCCAAGACGACGCAACGGGACTGAACCATGGCCATCATTCATGTGGACGGACAGCAGCACGAGGTGAACGGGGCACACAACCTGCTCCAGGCCTGCCTGTCCCTGGGCCTCGACATTCCCTATTTCTGCTGGCACCCGGCCATGGGCAGCGTGGGCGCCTGTCGCCAGTGCGCGGTTAAACAGTACAAGGATGCGGACGATGACAAGGGCACGATCGTGATGTCCTGCATGGCTCCGGCATCGGACCGGACCCGCATCTCCATCGACGATGAGGAAGCAAAGGCCTTCCGCGCCAGCGTGGTGGAGTGGCTGATGATCAACCACCCCCACGACTGTCCGGTGTGCGAGGAGGGCGGCCACTGCCACCTGCAGGACATGACGGTGATGACCGGCCACGACCGTCGCCGTTATCGCTTCCGCAAGCGCACCCGCCGCAACCAGTACCTGGGACCGTTCATCGCCCACGAGATGAACCGCTGTATCACCTGTTATCGCTGTGTACGCTTCTACAACGACTACGCCGGCGGCACCGACCTGGGCGCCTTCGGGGCCAAGGACAACGTCTACTTCGGGCGCTATGAGGAAGGCACCCTGGAGAGTCCTTTTTCCGGCAACCTCACCGAGGTGTGCCCCACCGGCGTGTTCACCGACCAGAGTCATTCCGAGCAGTACACCCGCAAGTGGGACCTCCAGTTCGCCCCCGGCATCTGCCACCAGTGTTCGGTGGGCTGCAACATCAGCCCCGGGGAACGCTACGGCAGCATCCGCCGCATCGAGAACCGCTACCACGGCGAAGTGAACGGTTACTTCCTCTGCGACCGGGGCCGCTTCGGCTATGGCTATGTAAACCGGGAGGACCGCCCAAGGGTGCCGGAGTGGCGGGATTCACCGGAGAGCGACCCGGTGCCACTGGGTGTTGAGGATGCCCTGGCCCGGATCACCGATGCCCTGCGCCATGCCCGTCGCGTCATCGGTATTGGCTCGCCCCGGGCCAGCCTGGAGAGCAATCACCAGTTGCAGAAGCTGGTCGGCATGGATAACTACGCTACCGGTATCGAGACCCGGGAACAGGCCTGCCTGGAGCGGATGGCGGAATTGCAGCGCAGCACCGGCCTGGCCACGCCCAGCCCCCGGGAGATCGAGGACCATGACGCCATTTTGGTACTGGGGGAAGACCCGGTGCAGAGCGCCGGCCGCCTGGGCCTCAATATCCGTCAGGCGGGCCTGGCTCGTCGCAAAGCCCTGGGCGAGACCATCGGCGTACCGGCCTGGAACGCCGAGGCCCTCAAAACCCTGGCCCAGGACCGCTACCACCCGCTGTTTATCGCCTGGCCCGCAGCCACGGACCTGGATGACGTCGCCGAAGCTCGCCATCCCCTGGCCCCGGACGATATCGCCAGGCTCGGTTTTGCGGTGGCCCACCACATTGATCCCGCCGCCCCGGCAGTGGATGACCTGTCTTCAGACCTTGCCGAGGCTGCCCAACGCATCGCCGATGCCCTGATGGCGGCAGAGCGGCCGCTGGTGGTCAGTGGTGGCTCACTGCTGTCGGAAGCCGTGCTGGACGCCGCCGGCAATATCGCCCGGGCCCTGGCCCGCCGGGCCAAGCGGGGTGGACTGACACTGATCCGGCGGGAAGCCAACAGCACCGGCTTGTCACTGATGGGCGGTCATTCCCTGGACTGGGCCCTGGACGAACTGGACCAGGGCCGTGCCGACGCCCTGGTGGTACTGGAGAACGACCTCTACCAGAGACTGCCAGCCGCCCGGGTAGACGCGGCCCTGGCCCGGGCGGACATCATTGTGGCCCTGGACCACCAGCACACGGCCACCACCGCGAAAGCCAGGTTCACCCTGTCCACCGCCAGCTTTGCCGAGTCTGACGGTACCCTGGTGAACCTGGAAGGTCGCGCCCAGCGTTTCTTCCAGGTGTACGACCCGACCTATCTGCGGCCCGAGACCCGCATCCACGAGAGCTGGCGCTGGCTGCATGTATTAACGGTGAATCTGTGGGGCCAGAAGACCAGCGATATCACCCTGGATACGGTGATCGGCTCCTGCGTGTCCGACCACCCCGTGCTGGCCGGTATGGTCGATGCCGCCCCCAGTGCCAACTATCGCATCGACGGCCTGCGCCTGGCCCGGGAACCCCACCGCTACAGTGGCCGCACCGCCATGCGCGCCAACCTGAACGTGAGCGAACCCCGGCCCCTGCAGGACCCGGACACCGCCTTCGCCTTCTCCATGGAGGGCTACAGTGGCTACCAGGAAGCCCGCCAGCAGGTGCCCTTCGCCTGGGCCCCGGGCTGGAACTCGCCCCAGGCCTGGAACAAGTTTACCGATGAGGTGGGGGGTCACCTGCGCGGCGGCGATCCCGGCGCCCGGCTGATCCCGCGGGAGCCCGGGCCACACCACTACAGCCAGCCATCACCATCCGCCGACACCACCGACGGCCTGCGGGCCCTGATCCTGCCCCGGCTGTTTGGCGGCGAGGAAACCTCCTCAATGGCCACACCCATCCAGCAAAGGACAGAGGCCCCCTGGCTCACCCTGAGCCATGAGGATGCCCTACGTCTGGGCCTGCATACCGGGGACATCGTCAGCCTGGGTGGGGAAAGGGCAATGCCCGTACGCGAACAGGACGACTGGCCCACCGGCTGGGTGGGGCTGCCCGCCGCCCTGATACCCGGGCTGTTGCAGGGCGAAACCGTCACCCTGCAAAAGGCATCGGGAGGTGAGCCATGAGCTGGTGGACACCACAACTGGCCGCCATCGTCTGGGCCATGTTCCAGGCCCTGGTGATCCTGCTGGGCGCGGTATTGCTCGGCGCCGCCCTGACCGTGGTGGAGCGCCGCCTGCTGGGCCTGTGGCAGGACCGTTACGGCCCCAACCGGGTCGGGCCCTTCGGCACGATGCAACTGATTGCCGACATGCTGAAGATCTTCTTCAAGGAAGACTGGATTCCCCCGTTCGCGGACCGGCCCCTGTTCGTGCTGGCACCGATCATCGCCTTTGCCTCGCTGTTGCTGTCTTTTGTGGTCATTCCCATTACCCCGGGCTGGGGCGTGGCGGATATGCACATCGGGCTGCTGTTCTTCCTGGCCATGGCGGGCATCAACGTTTACGCCGTGCTGCTCGGCGGCTGGGCCAGCGGCAACAAGTACGCGCTACTGGGGGCCATGCGGGCCTCGGCCCAGACCCTGTCCTACGAGGTGTTCATGGGGCTGTCGCTGATGGGGGTGGTGGCCCTGGCCGGCTCCTTCAATCTGCGGGATATCGTCAATGCCCAGGAAGGCTTCTGGTTCATCATTCCCCAGTTCTTCGGCTTCGCCACCTTCCTGGTCGCCGGTATCGCCGTTACCCACCGCCACCCCTTCGACCAGCCGGAGGCGGAGCAGGAGCTGGCGGACGGCTACCACATCGAATACTCCGGCATGAAGTTCGGCATGTTCTTCATCGGCGAATATGTCGGCATGGTGCTGGTATCCGCGCTGATCGTGACGCTGTTCTTCGGCGGCTGGCATGGGCCATGGCTGCCACCGATCCTGTGGTTCGCCCTCAAGACCGGCTTCTTCCTGATGCTGTTCATTCTGCTGCGGGCGTCACTGCCGCGGCCCCGGTACGACCGGGTGATGAGCTTTGGCTGGAAGGTGTGCCTGCCGCTGACACTGATCAACTTACTGGCCACGGGAGCGGTGATGCTCCTGGTGGATTCCTAGGGAGGGCTTATGGAAAGGACTAAAGTCCCGGTCATCAGAACGGTGCTCTGGCTGGTGCCGGCTACCTGGTCCCAGCTGCGCACCCTGGGCATGGTGTTCATGCACAGCTTCCGCAAACGGGAGACGGTGAACTACCCGGAGGAGGAGGTCTACCTGCCGCCCCGCTACCGGGGCCGCATTGTGCTGACCCGTGACCCGGACGGCGAGGAACGCTGCGTGGCCTGCAATCTGTGTGCAGTGGCCTGCCCGGTGGACTGCATCTCCCTGCAGAAGGGCGAAATGGACGACGGCCGCTGGTACCCGGAGTGGTTCCGCATCAACTTCTCCCGCTGCATCTTCTGCGGCATGTGCGAGGAAGCCTGCCCCACCTCCGCCATCCAGCTGACGCCGGATTTCGAGATGGGCGAGTACGACCGCCAGCAACTGGTGTACGAGAAGGAAGACCTGCTGATCAACGGCCCCGGCAAGGATCACGACTACCACTTCTACAAGGTGGCGGGCATGGCCATCGGCGGCAAGGACAAGGGCGAGGCAAGCAACGAGGAGACACCGGAAGATGTGCGGACACTGCTGCCCTGAACGGATGGAGAGCAACTGATGGAACTCGCGTTCTACCTCAGCGGCCTGGTGGCGGTATTTGCCACCGTTGGCGTGATCACAGGTACCAGCCCGGTGCACGCGGTGGTGTACCTGATTGTCTCGCTCATTGCGGTGGCGCTGGTGTTCTTTGCCCTGGGCGCGCCCTTTGCCGGCGCCCTGGAGATCATCGTGTACGCCGGGGCCATCATGGTGCTGTTCGTGTTCGTGGTGATGATGCTCAACCTGAAACCGGACGCGGACCGGGACCAGGCCTTCCTGCACCCCCGCTACTGGCTGGGGCCGTCGCTGCTGGCCATGCTCCTGCTGGGGGCCGTGGTATCGCTGCTGGCCCAGGGTAGTGTGGGTCAGACCATCGACGGTGACCTGCTGACCGCCAGATCGGTGGCCCTGACCCTGTTCGGCCCCTGGCTGGTGGTGGTGGAACTGGCCGCCATCCTGCTGCTGGCGGCGCTCGTCACTGCGTCCCACGTGGGCCGGCGTTCGAACCCCCTGCGCAATCGTGGAGGTTCCCCATGAATGGCATCCCCATGGAACACGGCCTGATCCTGGCCGCCATCCTGTTCAGCCTGGGGCTGCTGGGGCTGATCCTTCGGCGCAACATGCTGTTCGTGCTGATGAGCCTGGAGGTGATGCTTAACGCCGCCGCATTGGCCTTTATCGTCGGCGCCACCGCCTGGAACCAGCCGGACGGGCAGGCCATGTTCCTGCTGGTGATCACCCTGGCGGCGGCGGAGGTCAGCGTGGGGCTGGCGTTGATGATCCAGCTTTACCAGCGATTCCGTTCCCTTAACCTCGATGCAGCCAGCAGGATGCGTGGATGATGGCATTGGCGGTCGTACTTTCGTTCCTTTTGCCCCTGGCGGGCACCCTGATACTGGCCTTTTCCGCCGGTCGCCTGGGCCCACGGACCAGTTCAGTCATCGGCGTGGGCAGTGTCGGGCTGGCGGCGCTGGCCACCGCGTGGACGGTCATATCCCACGCCGGTGGCAGCGAAGGCGTTACCCTGTGGACCTGGATCGCCGTCGGCAACTTCCAGCCCACCATCGGCCTGGCGGTGGACGGCCTGGCCCTGGTGATGATGTCAGTGATCACCGGCGTCGGCTTCCTGATCCACCTGTTCGCCGCCTGGTACATGACCGGGGAAGAAGGCATCACCCGCTTCTACGCCTGGATGAACCTGTTCGTGTTCAGCATGATGCTGCTGGTGCTGGGGGATAACCTGCTGTTGCTGTTCCTGGGCTGGGAAGGCGTTGGCCTTTGCAGCTACGGGCTTATCGGCTACTACTACCAGGGCAGCGCCAATGGCCGGGCCGCCTTCAAGGCCTTTGTGGTGACCCGCATCGGCGATGTGTTCCTGGCCCTGGGGCTGTTCCTGATCTTTATGGAGCTGGGCACCCTGGACATCCAGACGGTGCTGGCCCGGGCCCCGGAACTGTGGACGTCGGGTAGCGATGTCGCCAACCTGGCCGCGCTACTGGTGCTCGGCGGCGCCCTGGGCAAATCCGCCCAGGTGCCACTGCACACCTGGCTGCCGGACGCCATGGCCGGCCCCACCCCGGTGTCCGCCCTGATCCACGCCGCCACCATGGTCACCGCCGGGGTCTACCTGATCGCCCGCCTGAATGGGCTATTCCTGCTGGCCCCGGACGTCTTGTTGCTGGTAGGCGTAATCGGCGCCGTCTCCTTGCTGCTGGCGGCCTTCGCGGCCCTGGCCCAGACGGATATCAAGCGGGTGCTGGCCTATTCCACCATGAGCCAGATTGGCTACATGTTCCTTGCCCTGGGGGTAGGCGCCTTTGACGCCGCCATCTTCCACCTGGTCACCCACGCCTTCTTCAAGGCCCTGCTGTTCCTGTCCGCCGGGGCGGTGATCATCAGCTGCCACCACGAGCAGGATATGGACAAACTCGGCGGCCTGTGGCGCAAGCTGCCGGTGGCCTATGGCGGCTTTATCGTGGGCGGTGCGGCGCTGGTGGCGCTGCCATTGGTGAGCGCCGGCTTCTTCTCCAAGGACGAGATCCTGTGGCAGGCCATGGCGGCGGACCAGACCGGCCTGCTGATCGTCGGCCTGCTGGGGGCGGTGCTCACCGGCATCTACACGGTGCGGCTGATCCTGGGTACCTTCCATGGCGAGCCGGGCAGCGACCACGCCCGCCACCCCGAACCGGGCACCAACCCGGTCACCCATCACCTGCCGCTGGTGGTGCTGGCGATCCTGTCTACGTTTATTGGCGCCTGGATCTATCCGGGGCTGGGGGACCTGTTCCCAGCAGCCCCCGGTGAATCCGTTCACACCGGCCATACCCTGCTGCAGGTGCTGGCCATGGGCGCTTCCATCGCCGGCCTGCTGATCGCGGCCTGGCTGTTCCTGTGGCAACGGGACTGGCTGGCGGACAAGGCCCGCCATGGCATTGGCGCCCGCCTGTGGACCCTGTGGCACAACGCCTGGGGCTTCGACGCTGTGTTCGACGGGCTGTTGGTACGGCCCTGGCAATGGACCGTGAAAATACTGCGGGTGGATCTGGTCAACCTGGTGATGAACCTGCCGGCGGTGCTGGCGAAGGCCTTCAACGCCGGACTGGTGCGCAGCCAGAACGGCCGGGTTCGCAGCTACGCCCTGGTGATGGTGTTCGGGGCCACGGTGATTCTGCTGACCCTGGCCCTGCTGCCGGGAGGTGTCGCATGATCCTGGTGTGGCTGATCCTGATCCCGTTTATCGGCGGCCTGCTGTGCTGGCAGGCAGAGCACTGGGGCGAGAAGGCGCCACGGTGGATTGCCCTGGTCACCATGCTGTTTGTGCTGGTGATCAGCCTGTGGCTCTGGGTGACCGGCGATTTCACCATGCCGGGCGAGGGCAGTCGCCACTGGATACTGGAATGGCGGGCGCCGTGGATACCCCGCTTCGGCATCGAAATCCACCTGGCCATGGACGGGCTGTCGCTCATTCTAGTCGCGCTGACCGGCTTCCTCGGGGCGCTGGCGGTGCTGTGCTCCTGGCACGAGATCGCCCGCCGGGTGGGGTTCTTCCACCTGAACCTGCTGTTTATCCTCGGTGGCGTGGTGGGCGTGTTCCTGGCCCTGGACCTGTTCCTGTTCTTCCTGTTCTGGGAAATGATGCTGGTGCCCATGTACTTCCTGATCGCCCTGTGGGGCCATAGTGGCTCCCAGGGGCAGACCCGCATCCGTGCCGCCACCCGCTTCTTCATCTACACCCAGGCCAGCGGCCTGCTGATGCTGGTGTCGATCATTGCCCTGGTGTTCGTGCACTATTCGAATACCGGGGAGCTGTCCTTCAGTTACGACACGCTGCGGGGCACCGATATCCCCGAAGCCCTGGCGCCCTGGCTGATGCTGGGGTTCTTTATCGCCTTCGCGGTGAAACTGCCGGTGGTGCCCTTCCATGGCTGGCTGCCGGACGCCCACGCCCAGGCGCCAACAGCGGGCAGCGTCGACCTGGCGGGCATCCTACTGAAGACCGCCGCCTACGGCATCCTGCGCTTTGCCCTGCCGCTGTTCCCGGAAGAATCCCAGGCCTTCGCCCCGGTGGCCATGACCCTGGGGCTGGTGGGCATCATCTACGGCGCGGTGCTGGCCTGCGGGCAGCAGGACATCAAGCGGCTGATCGCCTACACCAGTATCTCCCACATGGGCTTTGTGCTGATTGCCCTGTACTCCGGCTCGGAACTGGCCATCCAGGGGGCGATCATCCTGATGGTGGCCCACGCCTTTTCCAGCGCCGGGCTGTTTATCCTCAGCGGGCAACTGTACGAGCGCATCCACACCCGGGACATGCGCACCATGGGCGGGCTGTGGGGCCGCATTCCGGTGCTGCCCGGCTTTACCCTGTGCTTTGTGGCCGCCTCCCTGGGCATGCCCGCCACCGCCAACTTCGTGGGTGAGTTCATGGTGCTGTTCGGCACCTTCCCCAGTGCGCCGGTGGTGGTGGTCATTGCCAGCATCGGCCTGGTGCTGGCGGCGATCTACTCCCTGCTGCTGATGCAGCGGGTGCACTACGGCCCGGAGTACCGCCACGGCGCCCTGGCCGGGCCGGACCTGCGGGAATACGTCATGATGCTGGCGTTGCTGGTGCTGACCCTGTTCGTGGGACTTTATCCGCAGCCGATCCTGGACATCACCAGCCCCATCGCCGGGCCGGCGGCTGAGTTGTTCCAGCAGGCACCCGCCGAACTGGCTGACCGGGCAGGGGAGGTGAACTGATGCTGACCCTGGAGAACCTGGTCGCACTGCTGCCATTGATCGTGGTCGGCACCACCGCCGTAGTGGTGATGCTGGGCGTGGCCTGGCAACGGCACCATGGCATCACCGCACTGCTATCCGCCGCCGGTTTGATTCTGGCCCTGGCCTGCCTGCCGGTGGCGTCCGGCGCCCTGTCGTCGCCACCGCTGATGGTCATGGACGGCCTGGCGATCATGGGCAGTGTGCTGGTACTGCTGTGCGCGCTGGTCACCGTGGCCCTGAGCCACCACTACCTGACCGGCTACATCGGCCCCCGGGAGGAGTTCTACCTGTTGCTGCTGTGCGCGGTGACCGGCGCCCTGGGGCTGGTGGCCAGCAATCACCTGGCGAGCCTGTTTATCAGCCTGGAGCTGCTGTCCATGCCCCTGTACGGCATGCTGGCCTACAGCTTCCGGGCGGAACGGTCCCTGGAGGCGGGCATCAAGTACCTGAT
>NZ_JBJJKZ010000007.1:0-1945 GCF_045449695.1 Marinobacter shunpengi | reverse complement strand
TCGGCATGGCGCTGATCTATGCCCGCACCGGTCGCCTGGACCTGGCGGGCCTGGCCGCCGGGCTCGCCACCAGCCCGGACACCTGGACCCTGGCCGGCGCCGTGCTGATGCTGGTGGGCCTGGGCTTCAAACTGTCCATCGTGCCTTTCCATCTATGGACCCCGGATGTGTACCAGGGCGGCCCGGCCCCGGCCACTATCTTCCTGGCCACGGTAAGCAAGCTGGCGGTATTTATCCTGCTGGTGCGACTGGTGATGACCGCGCCCATCTTCGAAAGTGAGTGGTTACACACCCTGATCACCCTTCTGGCACTGATTACCATGCTCGGCGGTAACCTGCTGGCGCTGTTCCAGCCCAACCTGAAACGTCTGCTGGGTTACTCCTCCATCGCCCACTTCGGCTACCTGCTGGTGGCCATCGTGGTGGGCGGCACCATGGCAGTGGAAACCACCGGCGTCTACCTGATCACCTACCTGGTCACCACCCTTGCGGCGTTCGGTGTGGTTACCATGGTATCCAGTCCCTTTGGTGGCGAGGATGCTGCCGGCCTGCACCACTACCGCGGCCTGTTCTGGCGCCGGCCTTGGCTGGCGGCTGTGATGACCGTCAGCTTCCTGTCCCTGGCCGGCATCCCACTGACCGCCGGCTTTATCGGCAAGTTCTACGTGATTGCACTGGGTGTAGCCCACAGCCAGTGGTGGCTGGTGGGCGGCATCGTCGCCGGTAGCGCCATTGGGCTGTTCTATTACCTGCGGGTGATGGTGACCCTGTACCTGCCGGAGCCTGGGATGCGGCATCGGGATGCTGTGCATGACTGGGGGAGTCGGGTTGGGGGGTTGGCTCTTCTCGTGGTCGCGGTGCTGATTTTGGTTATTGGGGTTTATCCTGGGCCTGTTATTGATTGGGTTGTTGGGTTGGTTTGGGTTGGTTGACTTGGGCCGGAGGTAGGCCGTCTGTTCAGATGGAGCCCTCAAAAGCCGGTAGCAGTCGCGTCAGGGATGAGTCAGCCTGCCTTACGGCTTCTCGCTCAAAATGCCATCCCATTTTTCGGGCTTTATAAGCTTCATTCCCGATACGCCCAGACGTTGCAAATTATCAGCGATACGCCCCTCAAGTACGATTACGCGCTCAAACATATGCATGCGATAGATGTCACCAAAGCTTTCTTCCTTCAAAACCATAGTACCAACCTCTTCAATGTCTACGACCTCTCCATCTTCTTCCTCGACCTCTAAATCGCTTGCTGCAAAGTCGATGCAGTCTACCAACCCAATAATATTCATCACATAATAACCCTGTCCTGGCTGTGCACTTCGTTTCTCAGCAATGCTTGCAGGAAAGTACTGAGCCTGTACACCTAAGTCATCCAATACCTTTTTAAGTTTTTCGGAGACGACGGGTGCACCGAGGTCTGTGGCTGCAAAGTCCGTCATTTTCCCGAGTGGCAGGGTTTCACACCAAAACTCTAGGTTTGAAAGATCACAGTCGGAAGCTGATAACAATCTTCCCTTTTCCCAAATAAGCTCCATACACGAACAGTTAGATGTTCCGGTCAGAGAAGGGGATGTATCAACATCTGGAAATAGTAGCAATTTGGTCATTGCATAATCTCTATAAATTGGGACGCTTATAACTGGGACAGGCATTCTCAAAAGAACTTTTTGCTTATAGAAACAAAGTGAAAGAATTCACGCAAGCGTCGACGATGGCTGCAGGTGAACATAGCTAGAACATAGTTAGGACAGACACTCCCAAGACACCGCCCCCAGGAGGAGTTCTACCTGTTGCTGCTGTGCGCGGTGACCGACGCCCTGGGGCTGGTGGCCAGCAACCACCTGGCGAGCCTGTTCATCAGCCTGGAGCTGCTGTCCATGCCCCTGTACGGCATGCTGGCCTACAGCTTCCGGGCGGAACGGTCCCTGGAGGCGGGCATCAAGTACCTGAT
>NZ_JBJJKZ010000006.1:0-87043 GCF_045449695.1 Marinobacter shunpengi | reverse complement strand
TGGTGGGTCTGGGTGGACTTGAACCACCGACCTCACCCTTATCAGGGGTGCGCTCTAACCACCTGAGCTACAGACCCGGTTTTGCTTGTCACAAACAAGCCAAGTCGGGCCCGAAAGACCCTTTGCTCTCTTCTCATTGACCAAGTAATTCGTGTGGACTCTGACCGAAACCTCCAGCTATCGTTAAGGAGGTGATCCAGCCGCAGGTTCCCCTACGGCTACCTTGTTACGACTTCACCCCAGTCATGAACCACACCGTGGTGATCGTCCTCCCGAAGGTTAGACTAACCACTTCTGGTGCAATCCACTCCCATGGTGTGACGGGCGGTGTGTACAAGGCCCGGGAACGTATTCACCGCGACATTCTGATTCGCGATTACTAGCGATTCCGACTTCACGCAGTCGAGTTGCAGACTGCGATCCGGACTACGACGCGTTTTATGAGATTAGCTCACCCTCGCGGGGTTGCAGCCCTCTGTGCGCGCCATTGTAGCACGTGTGTAGCCCTGGCCGTAAGGGCCATGATGACCTGACGTCATCCCCACCTTCCTCCGGTTTGTCACCGGCAGTCTCCCTAGAGTTCCCACCATTATGTGCTGGCAACTAGGGATAAGGGTTGCGCTCGTTACGGGACTTAACCCAACATCTCACGACACGAGCTGACGACGGCCATGCAGCACCTGTGTTTGGGTTCCCGAAGGCACCAATCCATCTCTGGAAAGTTCCCAACATGTCAAGGCCAGGTAAGGTTCTTCGCGTTGCGTCGAATTAAACCACATGCTCCACCGCTTGTGCGGGCCCCCGTCAATTCATTTGAGTTTTAACCTTGCGGCCGTACTCCCCAGGCGGTCTACTTAGTGCGTTAACTGCGCCACTAAGACTTCAAGAGTCCCAACGGCTAGTAGACATCGTTTACGGCGTGGACTACCAGGGTATCTAATCCTGTTTGCTCCCCACGCTTTCGCACCTCAGCGTCAGTATTGGTCCAGGTAGCCGCCTTCGCCACTGGTGTTCCTTCCTATATCTACGCATTTCACCGCTACACAGGAAATTCCACTACCCTCTACCATACTCTAGCCTGACAGTTCGGAATGCCGTTCCCAGGTTAAGCCCAGGGCTTTCACATCCCGCTTATCAAACCGCCTACGCGCGCTTTACGCCCAGTAATTCCGATTAACGCTTGCACCCTCCGTATTACCGCGGCTGCTGGCACGGAGTTAGCCGGTGCTTCTTCTGCAAGTAACGTCAAGCATGCTGGGTATTAGCCAACACGTTTTCCTCCTTGCTGAAAGTGCTTTACAACCCGAAAGCCTTCTTCACACACGCGGCATGGCTGGATCAGGGTTGCCCCCATTGTCCAATATTCCCCACTGCTGCCTCCCGTAGGAGTTCGGGCCGTGTCTCAGTCCCGATGTGGCTGATCATCCTCTCAGACCAGCTACGGATCGTCGCCTTGGTAGGCCATTACCCCACCAACTAGCTAATCCGACATAGGCACATCCAATAGCGCAAGGTCCGAAGATCCCCTGCTTTCCCCCGAAGGGCGTATGCGGTATTAATCCGGGTTTCCCCGGGCTATCCCCCACTACTGGGCAGTTTCCTATGCATTACTCACCCGTCCGCCGCTCGACAGCGGGGAGCAAGCTCCCCCTGTTTCCGCTCGACTTGCATGTGTTAGGCCTGCCGCCAGCGTTCAATCTGAGCCATGATCAAACTCTTCAGTTTAAATCATACAAGATCCGAAGATCTCTAATCTTGCTCAAGACAAAACTCATTCTCGACGAGTCGCTTGCCTCGATTATCTGTCGCCAGATAGTCTCGGCCAGCGCCCACACGAATTACTTGGTCAACTTGTTAAAGAGCGTTGAGCATCTGCTCAATCAAGGCCGCGTATTCTACATCAGATCGCCACCTTGTCAACGATTATTTCAAGGTTTTTAACGCCGCTCCCGAAGAAGACCTGAACCGCAAAAACCCAAATCAAACAACCGCTTACTTCGCCTTCCCGTTCAAGCCCCATGGGCCGTGTCCGTCGAAGTGGGGCGCATTCTACAGCCTCACCGATTCCTGTCAACGGCCAGATCACAAAAAGTTTCGTTTTCTTTAAAATCGATCAATCGACAATCAGAACACGGGCAATCTTCTTCTTGCCCGCCTGAATCACCACATCCTCGCCTTTCGCAAAACGACGACCACTATCCTCAAGCTGCTCGCCATTGATGTAGACAGCCCCCCGCCCAAGCACATCCCGGGCCGCAGCACCATTCTTTACCAACCCGGCAAGACGCAGCACCGCAGAAATGGGGAGCTCTTCCTGCCCCTCCAGGGACACTTCCACTTCCGGCACATTCTCCGGAATCGCGCCGAGCGCCACACGGTTGCCAGCGGATTTATGGGCATTGGCGGCCGCTTCTTCGTCATGGAATCGGGTGATAATCTCCTCCGCCAGGACTTTCTTGTAGTCCTGCGGGTTGGCACCGGCTTCCACGGCCTTGCGGTATTCCTCCACCTCCGCCAACGGGCGGAGACTGAGCAACTCAAAGTAACGCCACAGCAGTTGATCGGGAATTGAAAGCAGCTTGGTGTACATCTCGCCCGGTGAATCCGTAACCCCGACGTAGTTGCCAAGTGACTTGGACATCTTCTGAACGCCGTCGAGCCCCTCCAAAATCGGCATGGTCAGAACAACCTGGGGATCCTGCCCGTAGTGCCGCTGCAGGATGCGCCCCATCAGAAGGTTGAACTTCTGGTCCGTACCTCCCAACTCCACGTCTGCCTCCAAGGCGACAGAGTCGTACCCCTGGACCAGCGGGTAGAGGAATTCGTGGATAGCGATCGACTGCTCGGCGCGGTAGCGCTTGTCGAAGTCATCCCGCTCCAGCATGCGGGCAACCGTGTACTGACCTGCAAGCCGGATCATGTCGGCCGCGGTCATCTTACTCATCCACTCGGAGTTGAACACCACGGTGGTTTTCGCCGGGTCGAGAATCCGGAACACCTGCTCTTTATAGGTCACCGCGTTCTGCTTGACCTGCTCCTCGGTCAATGGCGGCCGCGTGGCACTTTTTCCTGAGGGATCACCGATCATGCCGGTGAAGTCACCAATCAGGAAGATCACCTCATGCCCCAGGTCCTGGAACTGACGGAGCTTGTTGATCAGCACCGTGTGCCCCAGGTGGAGATCCGGCGCCGTTGGGTCAAACCCGGCCTTGATCTTCAGCGGCCGCCCTTCGCGGAGCTTTTCCAACAGGGACTCCTCCGGAATCAGCTCGTCCACCCCACGCTTGATGACCGCCAGCGCCTCTTCAACAGATGCCATAAACCTTGAACCCCATAGCAAAATCAGGCGGGCCCGTTACAGTCCTCAACAAAAGTAAGCTGAGCGTAACCGCAAACCCTGATACATTTGGACCTTTACCGGCTTCCCGGCTGTATAAATTCAGGCCGGAGATTATATCAGCCGAATCAGGAAAATCTGCCGTGATTCTTTTATTTCGGCGTGAAAGTGCGTGCTTTTTATACGAATCAGCATGCTCTATACTTGAGCCATCACTTGAACCAGATCACACAAGCTGCGGAAGTAGCGATAAAAACAGGTTGTTGACGTGATTAAAACGTTCCCCAAGATTCATTTGATTGCCGTTGCCGGCATCAGCCTCGTCGTGGGTTCAGCCCTGGTGCTCAGCCCCAGCGCCGACGTCGAAGCAAAGCGCATGACCATCGACCTGGACCTCCAACAGGAGTCCGGAAAAGCCACCGACGGTCCTGAACAACCGGTGGCCAACACCGATAGGTCAGCACCTGACGCCGCGCCGGGCTCAGCTACCCATGAGGGTGCCGAAGCACCGCCAAGTCCTGACCAGGCCACAGCAGCCGCCCCCGAACAACCCGCCCCGCCTGCGGAACCCGCCCTTGAGTGGACCAGAGTGGACGTTGAAAGCGGCGACACCCTGTCGACCCTGTTCAACGAAGCCGGCTTTAACGACGGCCTGATGCTTTCCGTTATCCATGGTGATGGTGACGCCGAGAAGCTCCAGCACCTCTATGTTGGCGAAACCCTGGCTTTCGGCACTTCTCCCGATGGCGAGCTGGAAGAAGTACGGCTGGAGCGCAACCGGCTTGAGTCCCTGGTGATCGAACGCACTGACGAAGGCTATGCGGGTGAAACCGTCCTGCGCGAGCCGGAACCCCGGGTTGCCTTCGCCTCCGGTGAAATCGAAGGTTCCCTGTATCTGGCCGGGAAGGAAGCCGGACTGGACGATCGGGTCACCATGGAGCTGGCGGGGATCTACGGCTGGGATATCGATTTTGTATACGATGTCCGCAAGGGTGACACCTTTGAAGTGATTTACGAAGAACTGTACCTGGACGATGAAAAGATAGACAACGGAAAGATCATCGCCGCCCGCTTTGTCAATCGCGGCCGGGAAGTCATCGCCCTTCACTATACCGACAGCAACGGCGACAGCGACTATTACACTCCCGATGGCGACAGCATGCGCAAGGCCTTCCTGCGCACGCCCATCAACGCCCGGGTATCCTCGCCGTTCAATTTGCAGCGTCGCCACCCGGTACTGGATGTGGTACGCCCCCATGAAGGCACCGACTATGCCGCACCAACGGGCACTCCCATCAAGGCGGCCGGCGATGGCCGGGTGTCCTTCGCTGGCTGGAAGGGCGGCTATGGCCGCACCGTCGTGCTGTCCCATGGCGACAACATCACCACCCTGTATGCCCATATGAGCAAGCTGGGCAAAGGCATCAGCAACGGCACCCGGGTCGAGCAGGGCCAGACCATTGGTTATGTCGGCGCATCCGGCATGGTGACCGGCGCTCACCTGCACTATGAATTCCGGGTCAATGGTGTCGCCAGGAACTCCCGCACCGTCGATCTGCCGGAAGCCAACCCGGTACCGGAAAGCGAGATGGCCCGGTTCAAGGCCGCCACCCAGCAGCAGGTTGCGCAGCTGAACACCCTCGGGGAGGGCTTCCGCCAGGTTGCCATGGCCGAGGAAGCCGTCGCCGACGAAGAGCAGCAGTAAGGTAACCCGTGTCCTTCTACATCGGCCTCATGTCAGGCACCAGCATGGACGGCATCGACGCCGCACTGGTGGAACTGGATGGGGCCGGTAGCGCATCACTATCCGCCACCCACACCGAGCCTTTTCCCGCCCCGCTCTACCAGTCAATTGTAGATCTCAGCCAGAATCGCGGTACCCCCGATGACCTGGGGCATTGCGACCGGGCCGTGGGTGAACTCTTTGCCCGGGCCGCCCGGAACCTCCTGGCATCCTCGGGCTACCAGGGCCCGGTGACCGCCATAGGCAGCCACGGCCAGACCATTCGTCACCAGCCACTCGGGCACGATCCCTTTACCCTGCAACTGGGCGATCCCAATGTGATCGCGGAGCGCACCGGCATTACCACCGTGGCGGATTTCCGTCGGCGGGATATGGCCGCCGGTGGCCAGGGGGCGCCGCTGGTGCCCGCTTTCCACCACGCGGTGTTCGGATCCCCTTCCGAGAACCGGGTGCTGGTAAACATTGGCGGCATTGCCAACCTCTCCTGGCTGCCCGCCGGTGGCGCTTCCGCCCACGGAGGCTTCGATACCGGCCCGGGCAATGGATTGATGGATGCCTGGTGCCACCGGCATACCGGGAAGACCTATGACGCGGAAGGACAATGGGCACTGACGGGGCAAGTCCTGCCCGTCCTGCTGAAACGCTTCATGGAGGAGCCCTACTTCAGCCTGACGCCCCCCAAGAGTACCGGCAAGGAGCTTTTCAACCTGGATTGGCTGGACGCCCGCGTGGACCGGGAACCGGGATTCGCACCGCAGGATGTACAACGGACCCTGCTGGAGTTGACAGCTCTCACCATCGCCAGGGCACTGCCATCACAACGCCCACTGGCCGTCTACGTCTGCGGGGGCGGCGCCCTGAATACGGCGTTGATGATGCGGCTCGGCGAGTTGCTGGCACCACAGGGTATGGTATACACCACAGCGGACCTGGGGATCGACCCCCAATGGGTGGAAGCAGCGGCTTTTGCCTGGCTGGCAAGACAAACCATGGAAGGACTGGCCGGCAACGTACCTGCCGTCACCGGAGCCAGCGGGCCGAGGGTGCTTGGCGGGATCTATCCCGCGTAGACGATCATCAGATGGCGAAGGAAGAACCGCAGCCACAGGTGGATGTGGCATTGGGATTCTGGACCACGAACTGGGAACCCTGCAGACCTTCCTGGTAATCAACGGTAGCGCCGACCAGGTACTGGTAGCTCATGGGATCGACCAGCAGGGTAACACCATCACGGTCAACCGCGGTGTCGTCTTCCTCCTGGCTGTCATCGAAGGAAAAACCATACTGGAAGCCAGAGCAGCCCCCGCCGGTGACAAACACCCGCAGCTTGAGGTCGGGGTTGCCCTCGTCCTCAACCAGTTCCTTCACCTTGGCGACCGCGTTATCACTGAAAAACAGCGGTACTGCTACCTGTTCCTGAACTGCGCTCAATTCTGCCTCCCGACATCACGTTGATGATGTCATTATGGTATTCCCGAGTATTCCGATCAACTATAGACCCTGCCGGCCCTGCCATGGTTCCCGGATCAGGCTACTCCGCCTTGTCCCCCGCGGCCTTCCGCTCATCCATGGGGATGGCGCCGGGCTCGCCGGGGGAGTCTTCCGGCAGGTCATCGCCGTCCCGGCCCACCAGTTCCGGTTTACCGGGACCGGCCAGCCGACGCGGCAGGTTAACAGTGTCCTTACTGTGGACCATATTGCCGTTTACCGAAGCGCCAGCCTCCATCTCGATCAGGTTGTAGAAGACATTACCGGTAATGGCGGCCTTTTCGGCAAGTTCAAGGTGCGCCAGTGCATATACGTCGCCTTTCACCGTACCATTGATAACGATATTGGGGGCAACGATATCGCCCTCTACTTCACCGCACTCCGACAGACGGAGCAATGCGTTGTCCGCCTGTTCTTCCGCCACCACGCAGCCTTTCACCCGGCCGTCAATGTGGAGGCCACCGGTGAAATGGATATCCCCTTCTACCCGGGTCTTGGCCGAAATCAGGGTATCGAAACGGCCCTGGGGACGCTTGGCTTTCTGCTTCTTGTTGCTGAACATGTTTAATTCTCCGCGAGCGGCTGCCATTCGAAGGTTCGCTCCGCCTGGGAGGCGTTACTTCCTTCCGCCTTGGCAACCACCTGGATTTCATAGGGTTCAAAATTGTCAGGCAAGGCCAGCGTGCCTTCCACATCCTGGAAATAGCGGAAGCGGAAACGCACACCCAGATCCTCGACATCCTCTGACAGGTCCCTCAAGGGAATGACTTCCTGTTCACCTTCCAGCTCCCCTATGATATTCACTGCCACCACGCCCGAAATGTAGCTTTTGTTGTCACCTACCTGGGTCAACACCAGCTTGAACTCGTAACGGCCCTCGCCACGGACATCCCGGAGCGAGAGCTGGTCCACCTGCAGCCCCTTGCTCACCTCCGATGGCGCCATGATATTCCGGTAGAAGGTCAGGTCCGCCTCCAGGGTCGCAATAGTGGCCTCCAGGTCGGCAATGGTATTGCGGGCGGAATTAAGGGCCTCCCCGTCAATGGCCTGGCTGCGCTCCAGGCGCACCTTCTCCTGTCGGACCTGATCATAGTCCGCCTTGACCTCCGCCAGCTCCTTGGCCAGTGATGGCCGGCTCTGGGCCACGTCCTCAATCCGGTAACCGCCCTGGGACCAGCCGACGCCATAACCCACCAGACCACACAGTGCGCAGAGCAAAAGCACGCCGATCACCCGATAGGGGCGGAACGTCCGCCGCCTGGGCACAATAACGAATTCTTCCTGGGCATTCCGGGTTTCAGCCAAGGTTCCTGCCTCCGACGATGAACGTCAGGGTCATGGCAACAGCGCCGGGGCCCGAAGGCCCGCGCGCTCGTCGAGGCCGAACATGATGTTCATGTTCTGGACCGCCTGACCGGCGGCACCCTTGACCAGGTTGTCGATGACCGAACTGATGATCACAATCGGGCTGTCCTCCTGCCGGTGCAGGGACATGCGGCAGGTATTCTCGCCCCGGACACTGCGGGTTTCCGGGTGACTGCCAAAGGGCATGACGTCCACGAACGGCTCGTCCCGGAAGCGGTCCTCAAACAGGCCCTGCAAGCGGTCGAAATCGGACGGATTTTCCAGTTCGGCATACAGCGTGGCCTCGATACCGCGAATCATCGGCACCAGATGGGGCACGAAGCTGACCCCCACCCTGCCGCCGGCGGCCTGCTCCAGGCCCTGACGGATTTCCGGCAGGTGACGGTGACCGGAGGCGCCGTAGGCCTTGAAGCTCTCGCCCACCTCACCATGGAGCATGCCGATCTTGCCCTGACGACCGCCACCGCTGGCACCGGATTTGGCATCCGCCACCAGGTGCCCTGTACGCACCAGGCCATTCTCCAGCAGCGGCAGGAAGCCTAACTGGACCGCCGTGGGATAACAGCCGGGGTTGGCCACCAGCTCCGCCTCGCGGATCGCATGGCGAGCCACCTCAGGCAAACCATAAACCGCCTTTGCCGCCCATTCGGCGGTGTCGTGGGGCATACCATACCAGCGTGCCCATACCTCCAGGTCCTTGATGCGGAAGTCCGCCGACAGGTCCACCACACGCACGCCCCGGGCAAGCAATTCCGGCGCCATGCGCATGGCCACGCCGTGGGGTGTGGCAAAGAACACCAGGTCACACTGGGCCAGCACTTCGACGTCAGGCTCACTAAAGACCAGGTCGTAGTAGCCTCGGAGATTGGTGTACATGTCGGCAACAGCCATACCCGCCTCCGAGCGCGAGGTAATGCACGATACCTCCACCTCCGGATGGGTAGCCAGAATCCTGAGCAACTCGACGCCCGTATACCCCGTGCCGCCAACTATGCCTGCTTTAATCACCGATCTCTCCTGTACTTTGAAACTGTGGAATGGGCCAACCCCGACGGGAGACCACTGCGTCACCCTAAGGAGCCTGCCGCCCCATTGCCCGGCAAACCCCTAGTCTATCATGATAAACCAGTGTCTTATTGCAGCAGCGACCGGGCTGGTTACAATGCCACATAACCCACTGTATTGATTAATCCGCCGTCCGGTGAATCAAGGAGCTCAGTGCCAATGGCGACGCCATGGAGAAGTTAAGGAAACTGTTGACCGACAACCTGGTGTCCAGGTTCCGTCGGCGCCTTGCCGGCGTGGACGCCCTGCCGCAACTGGCGTTGCTTGGCCTGCTGTCCGGCGTGGTCACCGGCGGTGTGATCCTGCTGTTCCGTTTTGCCATTGAGTGGCCGCTGAGCCACTTCCTGCCCGGCGACAACGCCGAGAACTTCGAGGCCCTTGACTGGATGACCCGTGGCGCCCTGCCCCTGGCGGGGGCCCTGCTGCTGGGACTGTTCCTCAACCAGTTGGCCACCCGCGACCGCAAGGTGGGCGTGGTCCATGTCATGGAGCGCCTGAACTATCACCAGGGCTATATTCCCCTGCGCAGTGCCCTGGTCCAGTTCGTGACCGGCATCACCACGGTGGTCACCGGGCAGTCCGCGGGCCGGGAAGGACCGGCAGTGCACCTGGGGGCCACCTTTTCCAGCCTGATGGGCCAGTACATGCGGCTGCCCAACAACAGCATCCGAACCCTGGTGGCCTGTGGCTGCGCCGCCGCCATCTCGGCATCGTTCAATACACCCATTGCCGGGGTCATCTTCGCCATGGAGGTGGTGATGATGGAATACACCATCGCCGGCTTCACCCCGATCATCCTGGCCGCCGTCAGTGCCGCCATTGTCACCCACGCGGTCTATGGTACCGAGCCGGCCTTCTCGGTACCGGCCCTGACCATGAACTCGCTACTGGAGATCCCCTGGATCATCGCCATTGCCATCGTGATTGGCGTGGCAGCGGCGGGGTTCATCCACCTGCTGTCCTGGACCAGCCGGTACCAGCACCATTCGATACTGTTGCGGCTGGGCGCCGCCGGTCTGCTGATGGTGCCCTTTGCGATCCTGGTGCCGGAAGTCATGGGGATCGGTTACGACACGGTGACCGGCACCATCTACGGCCAGATCGGATTCTGGCTGCTGCTGGGTGCCGGCATCGCCAAACTGCTGATCACGGCACTGACCATCGGCCTGGGCATGCCCAGCGGCATCATCGGTCCGACCATCTTCATCGGCGCCACCCTGGGCGGCGCCATGGGGCTGATCGGTGCCGCCGTAGCACCGACGGCCACGTCATCCGTGGGTTTTTACGCCATGCTGGGCATGGGGGCCATGATGGGGGCGGTTCTGCAGGCGCCACTGGCCGCTCTGATGGCGCTGCTGGAACTGACCCGCAATCCCAATATCATCCTGCCTGCCATGCTGATCATCACCACCGCCACCCTGGTAACCAGCGAGGTATTTGGCAAGAAATCCGTGTTCCTGACCATGCTCCAGACCCAGGGCCTCAGCTACCACAACTCTCCCATCATCCAGGCCCTGAGGAGGGTGTCGGTGGGTGCCATCATGGAACGGAGCGTGACCCGCACCGACCGGACGATCAGTTACGAGGATGCCCGCAAGCTGCTCAAGAACGAACCCAAGTGGCTGGTGGTGGAAGGCAACAACGGCCCGGCCGCCCTGCTGCCTTCCGTCGACCTGGTCCGTTTCCTGGAACACCTCAGGAACCGGGAAGCCGAGGAAGACCGGCCCCTGCCGGAGACCATCGACCTGATGGAAATGCCGGCCAACCGCCGGGATGTGGCCCCGATCCAGTACCAGGCCACCCTGGAGGAAGCCCTGGACCAGTTTGAGTCCTCCAAGGCGGAAGCCCTGTACGTACAGCGACATGTGGCGCCAATGATCCAGCGAATCTACGGTATCGTCCTGAAATCCGATATCGAAAGCTATTACCAATACCGACGGAGTTGACCATGCTCTGGGTTAAAGCCCTGCATATTATTGCCCTGGTGTGCTGGTTCGCCGGCATCTTCTACCTGCCCCGGCTGTTCGTCTACCATGCCGCCTGCGAGGACCAGGCGGGACGCGAGCGCTTCAAGGTCATGGAACGCAAACTGTATAGAGGTATCAGCACGCCCTCCATGGTAGCCACAGTGGTCTTCGGGGTATGGCTGTTGAGTTACAATGTGTCGGGCTATTTCAGCCAGGGCTGGATCCACGCCAAGTTACTGCTGGTGGCCCTGCTGATCA
The DNA here is from genome assembly GCF_045449695.1 of Marinobacter shunpengi. Classification (NCBI taxonomy): domain Bacteria; kingdom Pseudomonadati; phylum Pseudomonadota; class Gammaproteobacteria; order Pseudomonadales; family Marinobacteraceae; genus Marinobacter; species Marinobacter shunpengi. The sequence goes on along the minus strand of NZ_JBJJKZ010000006.1, from coordinate 75,819 downwards.
TCTACCATTTCTACTGCGGCCATCTGGTGAAGGTGTTCCGGGATGACCGCAACCAGCGCAGCCATGTCTTCTACCGTTGGTTCAACGAATTGCCGGTACTGGCGCTGGTTGCCATCGTGATCCTGGCCGTGGTCAAACCCTTCTGACTTTTCCGAGGAGATTGCCATCAAACTTCATGAACGCCCCCAGGTACTGATCGTTTCAGGACTGGACCCGTCCGGGGGAGCCGGCCTGCAGGCGGATATCCAGGCGGTCACCGCACTGGGCGCCCACCCGTTGCCAATGCTGAGTTGCCTGACGGTCCAGGACACCCGCAACGTCTACAACGCCGCCCCGGTGGATGCCGACCTGGTCCGCCAGCAACTGGAATGCCTGGCCGGGGACTGCCGCATCGACGCCGTCAAGACCGGTGCCATGGGCAACGCCGACGTGGCCGGAGTGCTCGCCGATTTCCTGGACCAGCACCCGGATGTGCCGCTGGTCGTGGACCCGGTCATCAAGGCCGCCGGCGGTGGCGACCTGGCCGACGAGGCCCTGCTGGAAGCCATGAAGACCCGGCTGTTTACACGGGCCGACGTCATCACGCCAAACGGTATCGAACTGGCCCAGCTGGGCGCCAGTGACGACGAGGAAACGGCGGCGAATGCCCTGATCCGGCAGGGCTGCGCCGGCATCCTGGCTACCGGAGGCCATGGCACCGGCCCCAGCATCACCAACGCCCTGTACCGCCCGAGCCAACCGGTCCGGTCCTGGCAGATCGCGCGGGTGGGCGGCGAATACCATGGCACCGGCTGCACCCTGGCTGCTGCCATCGCCGCCGGGCGCGCCCAGGGCCTGCCCCTGGAAGACGCCATCGAGCAGGCCCAGCGTTTTGTTGCAGGGGCCATCAACCACGCCCTCAGGGTCGGCAACGGCCAGCCAGTGCCGGACCGGGGCGTGCCCTGGTCCGGGAAATCATGAGCACGTCCACCTTCGGCAAGGGCCTGCGACCGGGGCTCTACGCCATTACCGACAGCACGCTGCTGCCGGAGGACGCCTTGCTGCCGGCAGTGGAGGCCGCCCTGCAGGGCGGGGCCGTGCTGGTCCAGTACCGGGAGAAGCGCCTGCCCCGCACCGACCGCCTGCGACAGGCGACCGCCCTGAACGAACGCTGTCGGGCCTTCCAGGTGCCACTGATCATCAACGATGATCCCAAGCTGGCCCGGGCCTGTGGTGCCGCCGGCGTGCACCTGGGGCAGGAGGACGGTTCTGTGGCCGATGCCCGCCGCCTGCTCGGCGACGATGTCATCATCGGGGCTACCTGCCACTGCCGCCTGGATCTGGCTGAACGGGCCCGCGACGAGGGCGCGGACTACCTGGCGTTCGGCCGCTTCTATCCGTCGTCCACAAAACCCGGGGCGTCACCGGCAAGCCCTGACATTCTTCGCCAGGCCGCGTCCCTGGGGCTGCCTCGCACCGCCATCGGCGGTGTCACTGTGGACAATGGCGAACCCCTGATCCGCGCCGGGGCCGACCTGCTGGCTGTGGTCGGTGGCCTTTTCGGCGGCACGCCGGAACAGGTGGAGGAGCGGGCCCGGGCCTTTACCCGGCTGTTCGCCGACCACCACCCGTTTTTCAATCTCTGATAGCATTGCCATCCCGATCCTGCGAGTTCCGCCAGGACACCCGTTTCAGTCGACAACCGAGGAGCCGCTGACATGACACAATCAGAAACGCTGTTTGAACAGGCACAGAAATACATTCCCGGTGGTGTCAATTCACCGGTGCGGGCCTTCCGCGGCGTTGGCGGTACACCGATTTTCTTCAAGCATGCCGAAGGCGCCTACCTGTACGACGAGGACGATAAGCGCTACATCGACTACGTGGGTTCCTGGGGACCGATGATCGTCGGCCACTCCAACGATCACATCAAGCAGGCCCTGCACAAGCAGATCGACCTGGGGGTCGGCTATGGTGCGCCCACCGCTATCGAGACCGAAATGGCTAAAAAGGTGTGCGAACTGGTGCCCTCCATCGAACTGGTGCGGATGGTGAACAGCGGCACCGAGGCCACCATGAGCACCATCCGCCTGGCCCGGGGCTACACCGGCCGCGACAAGATCATCAAGTTCGAGGGCTGCTACCACGGCCATGTGGATTCGCTGCTGGTGAAGGCCGGCTCCGGCGCCCTGACCCTGGGCGTCCCCAACTCGCCGGGCATTCCCACCAGCCTGGCGGAGCACACCATCACCCTCACCTACAACGACAGCGAGGGTGTACGCCAGGCCTTTGAGGAGCTGGGCGACCAGGTGGCTGCGGTGATCGTGGAACCGGTGGCTGGCAACATGAACTGCATCCCGCCGGCACCCGGTTTCCTGGAAACCCTGCGGGAGGTCTGTGACGAGCACGGCTCGGTGCTGATCTTCGACGAGGTGATGACCGGATTCCGGGTGTCGCTGGGCGGTGCCCAGGGGCACTATGGCATCACCCCGGACCTGACCGCCCTGGGCAAGGTCATCGGTGGTGGCCTGCCGGTGGGCGCCTTTGGCGGCAAGCGGGAAATCATGGAGCACATTTCGCCCCTGGGGCCGGTCTACCAGGCCGGCACCCTGTCCGGTAACCCGCTGGCCATGACTGCCGGCCTGACCACCCTGAACCTGATCTCCGAGGATGGCTTCCACGACCGCCTGACCGAAAAGACCCGGGCCCTGTGCGCCGGCTTCCGTGAGGAGGCGAAGAAGGCCGGAATCCCGCTGACGGTACAAAGTGCCGGCGCCATGTTCGGCCTGTTCTTCACCGAAGAGCCGGAAGTCAGTCGTTTCGACCAGGTAATGAACTGCGACGTGGAACGCTTCAAGGCATTCTTCCAGGGCATGCTGAAGGAGGGCATCTACCTGGCACCGTCAGCGTTCGAGGCGGGCTTTACCAACGCTGCCCTCAGTGACGACGACATCGCCGAGACCATCGCCGCCGCCGGAAAGGTCATGGCGACCCTGTAGGGCACTTTTTCGGGGAGACCTTCAGAAGGTCTTCCCGACCCCTACCCACAGGTTGTAACGATCGTAGTCGTAACCGTCCAGCGAGCTCTCGTTCGACTCGTAGGACAGTTCGCTGCTCACGAACCAGTCAGGCGCCAACTGCCAGTCAACCAGGATACCGCCGGACCAGCGGTCGTCCTGCCGCTGTTCCGAGACCGGGCCGGCGGAGGTCTGCCACTGGTAATCCTCGTCGTAGTCGCTGTGCCGGTAGGCGCCTTTCAGGGTCAGCGCCAGCCTCTCCGCCAGCGCCTTACGCCAACTCAGCTCCAGCCCCTGCCGGAAGGGGGAAACACTGGCGGCGTAGTCCGGATCCCGGATATTGTCCCGGTCTGCCAACCCGAGCCGCAGCTCCACACCCAGACGCCCTCCCCACTGATGCTGGTAGACCCCCACCTCCAGGTCATACTGACCGCCATCGTACTCCGGGTAACCAGATCCTCCTGATACCGCCGCCAGTTCCAGGCGGGCATAACAGTGATCAAGCGGACCGCAGCCTTGCTGGCGGATTAACCCCTGCACCCCGTAATAGGATTCCACAAGGCCGGTGTCGAGCCACCAGTGCCGGGTGAACATCGTTGCCTGGAGATCCGTGGCCGCCACCCGGGTCTGCCAGCCCAGGTCCCCCTCCAGCAGGCTCAGGTTCGACTCCAGGTTACCGGGAAAGCGCTGGTGGTAACCCAGACCGTTCCATATCCAGTGATTCCCGGTCGAGGCGCTACCGGAGCCCAGTGAGAACATGACATCGGAGTAGGACTCTCCCAGCCCGGAAGCCGCATTGTCCGGCAACTGGTCGACATTGGAGTCATAGCCGGCACCCACCATGACCAGACCGACCGGGTATCGGCCCGCTTCCGGTTCACCGGCAGGAGGCGTATCAGAGAGACGTTCAAGCTGACGGGCAGACAACCCCCGGATCTTCTCGTTCCCCGACTCCATCGACAGGGCCAGGAAAATATCACGGGCATCGGTGAGATTGTCCGTGGCCAGGGCAATCAGGCCCAGGTTGTACCGGGCCAGGTCCCGGTGGGAGGTGTCCAGCAGTGCCCTGAACTCCCGGGCCGCGGCGTCGTATCGCGCCAACCGGTAGTTCACCACACCGAGGTTGTAGGTCAGGGCATTGCTTTCCAGCCCCGACGCCCTGGCCTCCAGGAGATAGTGCCTGGCCTGTTCGGCATCACCGGACTGGAACGCCTGAACGCCCTTCTCAAGCATAGCCTCCGCGTCAGCGGGAACCGATCCCTGGGCCTGACAGACGACCGCCCAGCCCAGAAGAAACAATGTGGAGAAAATCGTTGCGGTGATCTGCAAGCCGTGCCTCGACCAATGGAAGAAAACGCCGTGTCGGTTCGCTATCGACTGTCCCGCCGGGGACCATCAGGGCCGACGGTCATTGTCCGGTCGATCCGGGCGCTCCGGGTTATCCGGTCGGCCAGGGTTACCCGGAGCGTCGGGCCTGCCGGCATCCGAACGGCGTTCCCGGGCCCGTTCCGAGGCGTCACCACGCATCTCGGCCGGATTGAAGCCCGGTCGATTACGCTCCAGCCCCGGAGGCCCGTCCTCGTTCAGCGGGTTACCTCCACCAGGTTGCTCACCTGAGTTGCCCGGGTTGTCCCGGTCGTTACCCGTCGCTTCCGTGGGTCGGGGCAGGCTGATCTCACGGGTAACCTTCTCCGTCACGTCATCGTCGGTCACCATCCGCATGGTAACGCCCAGGTCGTTGTCGGCAAACACGGCCGGAGCCACCAGACAGGCCGCCAGGTTCAACAGCAGCAACGTCCGGGGAAAGGCCTTCCACCCATTATTGCAGAATTTCACCTTGTCATTCATTCGGTTGCTCCTGGGTCCACCAGCCCGACCGGAATCGGGGCCCGAAAGGTTTTACGGCGACCGCCGTCATCCAGCCGTGCCACCAACTCCCCCTCGGCGGGATAAAGCACCCTCAACGGCAAAGTCAGCACGTTGTCGCCGGGGCTGAGATCCACCTGCCAGCTCAGGGTATGCCGGCCCGGGAACGGCTCCAGTTCGACATTGTCGGGCAGTTCCAGGGTCAGTTGAACGTTCTCCAGCGCCTCCTCGGAGGCAAACGCCACGCGAACCTGGCGGACCTCCGGCTCCAGGACCGCAAGGGCAGCGGCGTTCCCGTTCGCGGTATCCCCAGGCTTCCAGGACGCCATCGGCCAGAGCACCACCGCCAACACGACCGCCGCAGCCACGGCAAACCCGATAGACCTAGGTTTCACGGAAACCTTGCCGCGGCCGCCACTGGCCGCATCGAACACCCGTGTTTCAAAGTCGTCCGATGGGGGTTCGTTCGGCGCAACCTCGATTACCAGGCGCTGCACCTCGTGGGCCCAGTCCAGATACTCCCCACACGACCGGCAACGGGCCGCATGATTGAACAGGCGTACACGGTCCTCCCGGGACAAATCCCCGGACAGCAACCTGTCCACATTGGCTCGCAGTTCGCCACAGTTCATTTCAATCTCGGAATCCGTGTGTTTGGACATATCGGGTGCATCCACTACTTCACAAGACGTTGGTCTGCTTCGGACGGTTCCACGTTACTTTCGAGTTTCCGTCTCAGGGCCGAACGAATTCGATGTAACCGTGACTTCAGGGTGCCGACTGGCAGGTCCAGCACCTCGGAGAGATCCTCAAGCCGCCAGCGGTCCACATCGTGGAGCAGCAACAGGGTCCGGTGATCGGCGGGCAGCGCATCGAGCAGGCCCCTGACGACCGGCCCCAGCCGGTCCAGCTCCAGCCTCTCGTCAGGCCCGAAGCCCGGGTCCGGCACCGTCTCGAGCCAGGGCTGCAGGCTATCCGGGTCAGCAAATTCACTTTCGAACTTCAGCGACCGCTGGGCCTGCTTACGGTTAATATCGACAAAGTGGTGGTACAGAACACGATTGAGCCAGGTTCCGGGCCTGTCCAGTGTTTCCAGCTCATCCAGTTTCGGATACAGCTTCACCACAACGTCCTGGACCAGGTCCTCCGCGTCCTCCCGGCGCCCCGTCAGGCGATAGGCAAACCGGTACATCGTACCCAGGTGGGGCTGTACACGAGTCTCGAAGCGCTGACGTCTCGATCGCCGGAAAGGCATCAGTACCACAATGAAGCCTCTTGGAGTGGTTGCTGCAATCCTGCGTTATACCAGAAAAACCACCGATTGAGGGTGATCCGCTTTCGCCGGATACAATCCGTTCCTTTCTTTACATTATGTAATATGGAAACGGGAACCTCCGACCAACTGACCACGTGAAATCAACAGGGGTGACGAATCCACAACGCCCCACAACCGATAAACGAACGCACACACCTGACATTAGATTCCAGCTCGGAGGAAGGCCCATGAACAATCCGGTTCTTAAAACCATCAGCATCGCAACCCTGGCTGCGGCAGTGGCCGCCTGCGGTGGCAGTGGCAGCAGTGACAGCGATTCATCGACCGGTACGGCCTCGCTAAGCCTGACCGATGCGCCCGTTACCGACCTTTCCGCAGCACAGTTGAACATTACATCGGTGGAGTTGAAGCCGGCGGATTCGGACAGTGTCACCATCGACCTGGAAACCGCCGTCGACATCAACCTGCTGGATTTCCAGGGTGGCAGGGTAGCCCAGCTCTTTGACGGAGAGGAACTCCCCGCCGGCGAATATGAATGGATTCGCCTGCACCTGGGCGAGGACCCGTACGTTATCGAGGCCTCTGATCCAAACCAGACCCCCATTTTCCTGTTCCTGCCCTCCGGTCGCCAGACCGGCTTGAAACTGCAGGGCGGATTTGTCATTCCAGCCGGCGATACCGCCGAGTTCACGATCGATTTTGATGTCAAGAAGTCCATTATCAATGCCGGTGGCAATGCACCCTCCGGCAGCGACAAGTACATCCTGAAACCGGCCCATCGCCTGGTGGACAATTCTGAATCAGGGGCCATCGTGGGTGAGGTGGATGTTGTCAACATTGAACAGCAACTGGGTTGCGCGGTGGATGACGGCTACGATGGCTCGGTCTATGTCTACGAGGGCGCGGATGTTGAACCCACGGACCTCAACGTGAACGAGGAAGGCGGCCCGCTGGTGGCAGTGACGGTATCCAACGAGGACCAGGCAAGCCTGTACAGCTACAAGGCCGCCTTCCTGCCGGCCGGGGACTACACCATCAGCTATACCTGTGAGCCGGATGACAACGAAGCCTCCGAGACACTCGAATTCGTTGGCACGCAGAATGTGACGGTTACCGCCAATGCGGAGACAACGGCTGAGATCATTCAGTAATCAGGTAAGGTCAACCGTTCCGAGAAGCCCCCGCCCCGCGGGGGCTTTTTTTATCAAAGCTGCTGGGCCCGCCGTTCCGCCTGCTCGGCACCGGCCACATTGCCCCGCTCCCGGCGGATACCGGCCAGCAGTTCCCAGCCGGCTTTTTGCAGGCTGGTGTCGGAGCCGGACAGGGACAGGCCCTTGAGGGTGAACTGCTCCGCCGCCCCCAGGTTGCCGGTCCGGACATAGGCCTCGGACAGCTTGAAGTAGACCTGGGCAGACCGGGGTGAGATACGCTGGGCCCGCTCAAGCTGGCCCAACGCGGCTTCGGGGTTACCCTGGGCCATCAGGTCATCCGCCTTGCGGATCAGGCTGGCCGCCGCCGGGGAAAGGTCGTCGCCCTGCTCCTGGTAGCCCGGGCTGGGCGCCCGGTCCTCTTCCCGCGTTTGCGGCTGTTCGGACAGGCGCTCCGTCCGCTCGTCATCCTCCCGTTCCACCTGTGGCGGCTGTGGTGCAGTCTCCGGCGAGCGGTCACCTCCGCCCGGCGGTGCATAGATATCGGACGCACAACCGGCCAGCCCCATTGAGAGAGCCCCCAGGAACATCAACTTCCGTAACCCCTGATTCATTAGAACAATCCTTCAAACCAGCCACGCAGGCGTCTTGAGAAATCACTGCCACACCCCTCGAACTGCGTCGGCTCACTGCCGACGATAAAGGGAATCAGCCGCGCATTTTCACAGTGATCGTCGGTGAGCACACCTTTCTCACTGTTGACCCACTGATACTGTACGCCATCCGGCACCACCGGTGAAAAGCCGTGTTGCGGTACCGACGCCATGAACCGGGTCCAGACCGGCAGGGCACCGGAGGAGCCGGTCAGCGAGGTCGGGCCGTTGTCATCACGACCCACCCAGGTTACGGCCAGCAGGTCGCCACTGAAACCGGCGAACCAGCTATCCCGACCGTCATCGGTGGTGCCGGTCTTGCCAGCCAGCCCCAGGCTCTCCGGGATGGTGTAATAGGCGGACCGGCCGGTTCCCTCCCGCATGACTTCCTGCATCGCATACTGCACCAGGTGAACCGCCGCCGGGTCAGCCACCTGGTTCACCTCCAGATTGTAGCGATTAAGCACCTCGCCCCGGGCGTCGGTGACATCGCGGATGGTGCGCAGGGGCGTATTGAAGCCGGAGGTAGCCAGCCCCTGGTAGATCTGCGCCACCGTCACCGGCTCCATGGCCACCGCCCCCAGCAACATTGAGGGATAGGGACTGATCTCGGAGGTCACCCCGAAGTCCTGCAAGGTTTCCCGGACCGCCGGCACGCCCACATCCAGGCCAACGCGCACCACCGGCAGGTTCCAGGAGCGGGACAGGGCCATGTGCAGTGGCACCTCGCCCCGCTGCTTGCGATCAAAGTTGCGTGGTTCCCAGCGCTGGCCATTCTCGAACTCCAGGGCCAGGCCGGTATCCCGCACCGGGGTGATCAGGGTGTAACGGTCCGGCTCCGCCAGCGCCGTCAGGTAGACAAAGGGCTTCACCAGCGAGCCGATGGGCCGGCGCGCATCCAGTGCCCGGTTGAAACCGGCGAAGGTGGCATCACGACCACCCACCAGGGCCTGGACCTCGCCGCTGTCCCGGGAGGTGACCACCATGGCCGCCTCCAGCCGGGTGTCCGAGGAACCACGGTCCAGTTCGTCCAGGGTCTCTGTGACGGCGGTCTCCGCCTGCTCCTGGATCGCCGGATGCAGCGTGGTGAAGATTCGCAGGCCTTCGCTCTGCAGGTCTTCCTGGCGGTAGTCCCGGGCCAGGTGACGCTTCACCAGGTCGATAAAGGCCGGGTAGCGGTTCTCCGACCAGGAGGGTCGGCTGGTAACACCCAGGGGCCTGGCCCGCGCCTCGCTGGCGGTTTCCGCATCAATACCGCCATGCTCCTCCAACAGGTCAATCACCAGGTTGCGGCGGGACAGCGCCCGCTCCGGGTTGCGGCGGGGGTCGTAGTAACTGGGTCCCTTGACCATCCCCACCAGCAACGCCGACTCATGGAGCGCCAGATCCTGGAACCGCTTGCGGAAGTAGAACTGGGAGGCAAGCCCGAAGCCGTTGATGCTGCGGCTGCCGGCCTGTCCCAGGTAGACCTCGTTCAGGTAGGTCTCCAGAATATCCCGCTTGTCGTAGTGCCACTCCAGCAGCAACGACATGATGGCTTCATTGCCCTTGCGGATCAGGGTCTGGTCCCGGGTCAGGTAGAAGTTCTTGGCCAACTGCTGGGTCAGAGTACTGCCCCCCTGCACCACCCGCCCGGCCTTGATGTTCGCCACCATGGCCCGGGCGATGGACAGGGGGGCGAGCCCGAAGTGGTCGTAGAAATCGCGGTCCTCGGTGACCAGCAGTGCCTCCTCGAACAGGGGCGGGGCATCATCGAGGCTTACCAGCACCCGGTCTTCCCGATGGGCCGGGTAGATACCACCAATCTCCGCCGGGGCCAGGCGGACCACCGGCGATGGATCACCCTCCAGCACGCGCAGGCCCGACACCCGGTTGCCGGAAATGGTCAGCGACAACCGTCGGCGGGGCTCCTCGCTATCCACAAAGTCGAAGCCACGGGTGGCGATAACGAAGCGGCTGCCGTTCTGCTGCCAGGTTCCGGACTGACGTCCATCGCCGCTCCTGTACCCAGCCAGCTCCAGCTCCTGGCGCAGTGAAGATCGGCTCACGCTGGCGCCGTCGTAGAGTTCCAGTGGCCGGGCGTAGACCCGGGACGGCACCTCAAACCGGCGCCCCTCGAAGCGGGAGGTCACCACGGCATCCAGATAGACGGTCCAGCCCGCCAGCAGTACCAGCAGGATAAGGCCCAGACGCCAGCCTAAAGACCACAGGCGTTGCCTGAAGGTTGGGCGTGACTTGCGGGCGGGGGATTTTCTGCGTTTGGGGGGCGATTTCTTGGGCATCCGCGGATTATAACCAAACAACACCATCGGCCGTCATCCGCTGTCGGTGTTATTTGTGTAATGTCGTCGTTATGATAGTGCCGTCACGGACACCCGGCCCCACATCAGACCAAGGAGCACACTGTGAGCGACGCACCGGCTGCAATCCTGATCGACAACCTGCAAGACCCGGCGCTGTATGACCATCCGGTCAAGGAATTCCAGGTACTGGAAACCCATATCTCACAGGTCATCCTTACCGGTGACTATGCCTACAAGATCAAGAAGCCCATGGACTTCGGTTTCCTGGACTTCTCCACCCTGGAGAAACGGCGCCACTTCTGCGAGGAGGAGGTACGCCTGAACCAGCGCCTGGCCGCGACCCTGTACCTGGACGTTGTGCCCATTACCGGCTCGCCGGAGGAACCGGTCCTCAACGGCAGCGGCGAGCCCTTCGAATACGCCATCCGCATGCGCCAGTTCCGCCAGGACCAGCTCTTCGACGGCTTGCAGGAACGGGGGCAACTGACGCCGGACCTGCTCAGCGAGCTGGCCGAGCAGGCCGCCCGCTTCCACGACACGCTGCCGCCGGTGCCGGAAGACAAGCCCCTGGGAACGCCGGAGGCCGTGTTCGCCGCCATGCAGGAAAACTTCGACCAGATCCGGCCACTGCTGGACGGCGACAAGGCCCTACTCGACCAGCTCGAGGCCCTGGAAGGCTGGACCCGCAGCACCTTCGAGCGCCAGCAGTACCTGATTGCCCAACGCCGGGCGGACGGCTTCGTGCGGGAATGTCATGGCGACCTGCACCTGGCCAATATCACCACTTATGAGGGCAAGGTGACCGTCTTCGATTGCATCGAGTTCAGCGAGCCTTTCCGCTGGATTGATGTGATCAACGACCTGGCGTTCCTGCTGATGGACCTGGAGTCCCGCCGGGAATTCGCCCTCGCCAGCCACACCCTGAACGCCTATCTGGAGTGGCGCGGCGATTTCGACGGCCTCGCCCTGCTGCCCCTGTACAAGACCTACCGTGCCCTGGTGCGGGCCAAGATCTCCCTGTTCACCCGGGGCAATGACGGCCTGCCGGAGCAGGAGAAGGAAGGGCTCCTGCAGAAATACCGGGACTACGCCAACCTGGCAGAGCGTTACACCCGGATACCCAACCCTTACCTGCTGGCCACCACCGGCCTGTCCGCCAGCGGCAAGTCCACCGTCAGCCATACCCTGGCCTGCGAGCTGAGCCTGGTACGCCTGCGGTCGGATGTGGAGCGCAAGCGCCTGTTCGGTCTTGGCCCCCTGGACAGTTCCCGCTCCGACATCGGCAAAAACCTCTACACCGAAGAGGCCAACCGCAAGACCTATCGCCAACTGGCGGACCTGTCGAAGCAACTGCTGCAGTGCGGCTTCGGGGTGATCGTGGATGCCGCTTACCTGCGGGAAAACGAGCGGGAGCTGCTGGCCAGCGTGGCGGAGGGCCTGGGCGTGCCGTTCGGCCTGATCCACTGCGAGGCTCCGGAAGCCACCCGCCGGGAATGGATCCGGGAGCGCCGGGGCGACGCCTCGGAAGCAGACGAGAAGCTGCTGGAGCAGCAGAAGCAATGGGAGGAGCCGCTGTCGGAGGTGGAGAAATCCCACACCGTCCATATCCGCACGGATGAAACCCTGGCGACCGGCGAATTGGCCCATCGCATCCGGGCCCATTTCGGGATGGACGAAAGCGCCTGATGCCGGAAAAAACCATGGGCGATGGCTGGACTCCGGTCTGCCCGGAGTCGGGGGTGGCCAATGACCAGTTCCAGGAATTCCAGCTGGACGGGGAACCCTGCTTCCTGTTCCGCCGCCGCGGCCGACTGTTCGCCTACCGCAACCGTTGCCCCCACCTGGGCATCCCCCTCAACTGGATGCCGGAGCGGTTCCTGGACCCGGACAACTGCTTTATCCATTGCGTCAACCACGGCGCCCTGTTCACCCCGGAATCCGGTGACTGCATCGCCGGGCCCTGCCAGGGGGACCGACTGATGTCGGTGCCCCTGCGGATCGCCGACGGCACCATTGAGGCCCGGCTCTAGTTCTCCGACCCGAGCACGACAGGCAGCTCCCTCACCAGGGCCAGGCTACCGGACGGGTTGTTGTCCCGCACCAGGTCCGCCTGCCAGGCCATCAGCTCCACCCCGGCGGCGGCTGCCTGCCGGAGCAGATCGCCATAGGCAGCGTCAATATGGTCCGCCGGACGCACCTCTGCCACCCCGGTATGGTTGACGCAGAACAGCAGCACCGCCCTATCGCCAGCACGAACCTGGGCCATCAGTTCCCTCAGGTGCTTCTGGCCACGGAGGGTAACCGCGTCGGGGAAGTACCCCACACCGTCCTCGCACAGGGTGACGTTCTTCACCTCCACCCAGGCATCCGCCTGCTCCGGGTGCCCGGACAGGTGCAGATCGATACGGCTTTTCTCCTCGCCATAGCGGACTTCCGGGCGCACCGAACCATAGCCGGACAGGGCCGCTATGGTACCCGCCTCCACCGCAGCCCGGGCCTGGGCATTGGGGCGGCCGGTGTTGATGCAGGCCAGTGCGCCCGGCGCGGTTTCCACCAGCTCCCAGGTGTAGCGCAGCTTGCGTTTCGGGTTGGTGGCCGGGCTCAGCCAGACCCGGGCATCATCGGGCTGGCAGCCCATCATGGAGCCGGTATTGGGACAGTGAGCCGTCACGAGTTTGCCATCGTCCAGTCGTATATCCGCAAGAAACCGCTTGTACCGTTTCAGCAGCCGCCCTTCGACAAGGTTTTCGGGGAAATTCATGACGTCTCCATGGTCAATTGATACGATGCACATTGTGGATACAAGAAGGCTGGCGCCCCCGCAACAGATCTGCTATTTTCCGCAGATTCCCGAGGAACCGGGCGGTTCCTGATTCAGACGGGCGCAGACACAAGCAATAACACTGCGTCCCTTTGGAGTTTTCATAAAGAGGCCAGGTCACATGGCAAATACCGCAGAACAGACACGCGAGCGCTTTACCAACTTCACCCCGTATGAAGCGAAGAAGGGTGAAGAATACATGAGCCCCGAGATGCTGCAACACTTCCGCAACCTGCTGATGCAGTGGCGGCAGGAGCTCATGGAAGAGGTCGACCGCACCATGCATCACATGCAGGAAGATGCCGCCAACTATGCCGACCCCAGCGATCGCGCCTCCCAGGAAGAAGAATTTTCCCTGGAACTCCGTACCCGTGACCGGGAACGGAAACTGATCAAGAAAATCGACAAGACCATCGACCGCATCGACAAGGACGACTACGGCTTCTGCGACCAGTGTGGCGTGGAAATCGGCATCCGTCGCCTGGAGGCCCGCCCCACGGCCACCCTGTGCATCGACTGCAAGACCCTGGCGGAAATCCGCGAGCGCCAGACCGGCATCTGATCACGCCAGCGCAACTCAACGTGAGGGTCAAACGGCCCTCACGCAGGGATTCCCTACATGACCACTCCGGCGTACCGCGGGCGTTTCGCCCCCTCGCCCACCGGCCCCCTCCATTTCGGCTCACTGGTCACTGCACTGGCCAGCTATCTGGAGGCCCGCACCCGCAACGGTGAGTGGCTGGTACGGATCGAGGATCTGGACCCGCTAAGGGAAAGCCCGGAAGCCACCGAACAGATCCTGCACAGCCTGGCGGCCCACGGCCTTCACTGGGACGGCGATGTCCGCTACCAGTCATCACGGCTGGAGACCTACCGACAACTGGCAGACCGGCTGGTGGATCGGGGCAGGGCCTACTATTGCGGCTGCTCCCGCAAGGAACTGAAGGTCAACGACGGCCGCCACCCCTACCACTGCCGTAAAGGCGGAAACACCCCGGGTGAGCGCCCCCTGGCCATCCGTTTTGCCCTGGACGACGAACACGCCCACTGGCACGACCGTATCCTGGGCGGGCAGCACCAGTCCGTCCGCGCCGAGGTGGACGACCCGGTGATCATCCGCAAGGAAGGGTTCGTGGCCTACCAGCTTGCCGTGGTGGTGGACGATATCGACCAGGGCGTGACCGATGTGGTCCGTGGTTCCGACCTGCTGGAAACCACCGCCCAGCAACGGCAGATCTTCCGGGCCCTGGCGGGCACCCTTCCCGGCTGGGCCCATATTCCCGTGGTCCTCAACCAGCAGGGCCAGAAGCTCAGCAAACAGAACCATGCGCCGGCGGTGGATGACAGCCAGCCGGCCCGCAACCTCTGGCACGCCCTGGCGTCACTGGGCCAGCGACCACCCCGGGCACTGGCGTCCGATACTCCCTCGCAGGTGCTGGCCTGGGCCACGGAACACTGGGCACTGGATGCCATCCCCCTGGAACACAGCCGGGAACCATAATCCCGGGAGTCCGCGCGGGATTGGCAACCAACCTGACAGTGCCCCCCGGCCCATGGTATAACCCCGGACATCAACGGCCCGGATAAACATCTGATGTATATCTATCGCCTGGTTTTCCTACTGGTTCTGGCTGTTTACATCTTTTCACCCAACATCCTGGACTGGTGGGTTTCACCGGATAACGCCTGGTACTCCCCCTACCTTTTCTGGAGCAGCCTGATCGCCGTCGGCGTGTGGCTGGAATGGCAACGGGACCCCAATGAGTTTTAGCCTGCCGGTTTTGCTGCTGATCAGCCTGGCCTACCTGCTGACGCTGTTCGGCATTGCCCATGCCACCGAACGTGGCCGGCTGCCCGGCCGCTGGGTTCGACACCCGCTGGTGTATACCCTGAGCCTGGGCGTCTATGCCGGCACCTGGGCCGTGTACGGTGCGGTGGGAGTCGCCGCTGAGTATGGCTATGGTTTCCTCGCCTACTACCTGGGTATCAGTGGCGCCTTCCTGCTGGCACCGGTGTTGCTCAACCCGATCATGCGCATCGGGCGGGCCTACCAGCTCACCTCGCTGGCGGACCTGTTTGCCTTCCGCTACCGCAGCCAGTGGGCTGGCACCCTGGTGACCATCACCTCCGGCATGTCGCTGATGGCCCTGCTCAGCATGCAGATCAAGGCGGTATCCGACAGTGCCGGCCTGCTCACTCCCAACGCTTCGCCAAACGCCATCAGCATCCTGTTCAGCCTGATCGTGGTGCTGTTCGCCATGCTGTTCGGCTCCCGCCGGGACCAGACCTCCGGCAGCCATCAGGGCCTGGTGGTGGCCATCGCCTTCGACTCGCTGGTCAAGCTCGGGGCCATGCTGTTGCTGGGGGCCACCATCCTGTTCTCGGTGTTCGACGGCCTCGCCGGCCTGGAGCAATGGCTGGCGCTGCCCTCCACCGGGGTCAGCGCCCTCACGCTGAAGATCGAGGACGGAAGCTGGCGGGCGCTGATGCTGATGTCGTTCGCCGGCGCCCTGGTACTGCCCCACATGTACCATATGATCTTCAGCGAAAACCCGAGCCCCCGCGCCCTGTCCCGGGCCAGTTGGGGGCTGCCGCTGTACCTGCTGCTGCTGGGTCTGCCGGTGCCCCTGATCCTCTGGGGCGGCATGGCCATGCCGGTGACCAACGAACCGGCGATGTTCGCCATCAGCACCGCCCAGGCCCTGGGGAGCCCATGGCTGACCATCCTGATGTACGTGGCCGGCCTGTCCGCCGCCAGCGGCCTGATGATCGTCAGCACCCTGGCCCTGGCCGGTATGGTGCTGAATCACCTGGTACTGCCCCTGCGCACGCCCCGGGACCAGGACGATATCTACCGCTGGCTGCGCTGGACCAAGCGCTTCCTGATTGCCGTTATCATCTTCGCGGCGTTGTTATTCCATGAACTGCTGGGGCGTGAGCTGGACCTGTCCACCCTGGGCATCCTGTCGCTGTCGGGGGTGCTGCAACTCCTGCCCGGCGCCCTGGGTGTGATCTACTGGCCGGAGGGCAACCGCAAGGGCCTGATCAGCGGTCTGGTCGCCGGGCTCACCCTGTGGGCCACCACCCTGGTACTGCCACTGTCCCGGGCCACCGACCCGCTGGACTGGATCACGGTCCTGCCCGTTACCCCGGAATACGACAACTGGCCCATCTTCACCTTCATCAGCCTGGGCGTGAACATCGTCACCTTTGCCCTGGTCTCCATTGTCAGCCGGACCAGCCCGGAAGAAATCAGCGCGGCCCAGGCCTGCTCCCTCGGCGCCCTGTCCCGGCCACAGCGGCGGGAACTGATCGCCACTTCGTCATCGGAATTCGTGCGGCACCTGGCCGAACCCCTGGGTTACAACGTGGCCAAGCGGGAAGTGGTCCGGGCCCAGGAACAACTGGAACTGCCGCCGGTGGAATACCGCCCCTACCAACTCCGCCGGCTCAGGGACCAGATCGAGATTAACCTGTCCGGGCTGATGGGCCCTTCGGTGGCTCAGGACCTGGTACAGCGCCATCTGGGCTTCAAACCCATGGCGGCCAGCAGCCGCACCGCCCAGGATATCCAGTATGTGGAGCGGGCCCTGGGGGAATACGAGAACCGCCTGACCGGCCTCGCCGGCGAACTGGACAACCTGCGCCGGCACTACCGGCAGACCCTGCAAAACCTGCCCATACCGGCCTGCTCGGTGGGGGACGACGGCGAGATCCTGATGTGGAACCAGGCCATCGCGGAACTCACCGGCATTTCCGCCGACGAGGTGGTCGGGGCCCGCCTGCAGGCACTGCCCGCCCACTGGCGGGACCTGATGGAAGAATTCGTCCACGGCCCGGACCTGCGCCGCTACAAGCACCGCCTGGACCTGAGGGGTCGCCCCCACTGGCTAAACCTGCACAAGGCCGCCCTGGCGGGGCCGGACCACCCCGAGGGCGGCAGCATTATCCTGGTGGAAGACCAGACCGAAACCCGGCTGCTGGAAGACGAACTGATGCACAGTGAACGGCTGGCGTCGGTAGGTCGGCTGGCCGCGGGGGTGGCCCATGAGGTGGGCAACCCGGTCACCGGCATCTCCTCGCTGGCCCAGAACCTGAAACTGGAAACCGACAACCCCGACATCCTGGAAACCGCGGACCAGATCCAGCAGCAGACCCGGCGCATCTCCAATATCCTGCAGTCGCTGATGAACTTCGCCCGCACCGGCAACCACGCCCAGGCCAACCGGTACGAACCCGTGGGTATCCGCCGCTGTGTGGACGAGTCCGTGAACCTGCTGTCCCTGAGCGACAAGGGGCGAGGGCTTGACTACATCAACGAGTGTCCGGAGGATCTGCTGGTCCTGGGCGACGAGCAACGGCTGGTGCAGGTCTTCGTCAACCTGCTGGCCAACGCCCGGGATGCGTCACCGGATGGCGGCCGGATCCGGGTCAGTGGAAACCGTGACGAATACTCCGCTATTATCGAAATCGCCGACGAAGGGTCAGGCATACCCCCGGAACAGCTCGATCATATCTTCGAGCCCTTCTATACCACCAAGGGCGCCAGCCAGGGCACCGGCCTTGGCCTGTCACTGGTGTACAGCATTGTCGAGGAACACTACGGCACCATTAATGTGGAAAGTCCCGCCGACAGGGAGAGCGGGCGTGGTACTCTGGTGCGGCTGAAACTGCCCGCCTACGAGCCCGAAAGCGACGACGGCAGTGAGGGGGACTATCAAGGGTCATGACAGATACGATGCATCGCATACTGATTGTAGAAGACGAAGAAATTATCCGCGCTGCCCTGCGCAAGCTGCTCCAGCACAATGGCTACGACGTGGCCGTGGCCGAGTCGGTGGAAGGTGCCACCGGCGAGTACGACCTGAACGCCTTCGACCTGATCATCTCCGACCTGCGCCTGCCCGGGGAAGCCGGCACCAGCCTGATCGGCCAGGCGTCCGGCGTCCCGGTGCTGATCATGACCAGCTACGCCAGCCTGCGCTCGGCGGTGGACTCCATGAAGAAAGGGGCAGTGGAATACATTGCCAAACCCTTCGATCACGACGAGATGTTGTCCGCGGTGGAAGGCATCCTCGCGGAAAGCGTCGGACAGCCGGACAGCGACACCGCCGATGCAGGCGCATCCGGCGGTAACAGCGGTGACCCGGCGGAGATCATGTACGGTGAGTGCTCCGCCATGGAGCGGGTATTCACACTGATCCGCAAGGTCGCTCCCACGGAAACCACGGTACTGATCCAGGGCGAGTCCGGCACCGGCAAGGAACTGGCCGCCCGCGCCCTGCACCTGTTGTCGCCGCGGGCCAACCATCCGCTGATCTCGGTGAACTGCGCCGCCATTCCCGAGAGCCTGATCGAATCGGAACTGTTCGGTCACGAAAAGGGTGCCTTCACCGGTGCCGTGTCCGGCCGCACCGGCCTGATCGAAGCCGCCGACGGCGGCAGCCTGTTCCTCGACGAGATTGGTGAACTGCCCCCGGAAGCCCAGGCCCGGCTGCTACGGGTGCTGCAGGAGGGGGAAATCCGCAAGGTGGGCTCCACCCAGAGCCGCCAGGTTGACGTGCGGATGATCGCCGCCACTCACCGTAACCTGAAGGCCATGACCCGCACCGGTGAGTTCCGGGAGGATCTCTATTACCGCCTGAACGTCATGCAGATCCGCATTCCCCCACTACGGGAACGCCAGGGGGATGTGCTGGGGCTGTCCAGGCGATTCCTGGCACGGCAGGCGGACAGGATGAACAAGCCCGGCCTCAGCCTGAGCCCGGAAGCCATGAAGGCCATGGAACGGCACCGATGGCCGGGTAACGTGCGGGAACTCGAGAATGCCATAGAGCGGGCTTCCATCCTCGCGGACGGCGATGTCATCACCCCGGACCAGCTCGACCTGGATATCGAAACCGGCGATGACTACGCCATCCCCAGCAGCCTGGTGGAGGGTAACAATGAGCAGACACCGCCTCCTTCTCGGGAATCCGATGGCGGCAGCGACCTGTCCCTGGAGGACTATTTCCAGCATTTCGTACTGGAGAACCAGGACCGCATGAGCGAGACCGAGCTGGCCCAGAAGCTGGGCATCAGCCGCAAGTCGCTGTGGGAACGCCGCCAGCGCCTGGGTATTCCCCGCAAGAAAAGCTGACCGCCCCCTCCCTAACTCCGCCCCTCCCTCGTTCCCAGGGCCCTACATGGCCACGCAGGTGTTACCTCTCAATTTCCCGAGTGTTACCTCGCCGGTAACACCCCGGGTGTTACCCGGTGTTACCGCACGAAACACGACATAATGGATAACCGAGACATGAGTAACACTAAGCGGTATTTTTTTATTCCTAAAACCCATTAAAAAATCACAACCTACTGTTTTTAAAGGATTTGCAAAAACTGGCACAAGCACTGCTTTAACTAGAGCGCACAACAACAAAAACAATGTGACAGGGCAGCGCCAACAACAAGAACAAAAAGCTGCAGAAAAAGCGCCCGGTAACAAAAACAAGCACAGGGCGTGAGTGAACTGAGTGTTTTGGGTGCTGAGCTTTTTAGTGGTGCCTTGGCTTTATGAGAACCGCAGTAGTAGAGAAGAAACGTCTTCCAGACGTCGCTGCCGCTGCCCAAGGTGATCATATAGTCACTACCGCTCTCTGTATTCAAAGCGTTCCGTTTACAGGATTCGGGCCTCACCTGAGGTCAAAGCAGGCAACTGGCCTGCCAATAAAAAAAACCGCAAACAACAAAAACAATGCAGATCGTCTACTCTTCCAAGGCGGGTTCGCGCAAGCGTTCCCGCCTTTTGATTATCTGGCCGGCGTACTCCCTCTGTCCGAAACCGAGACCAACATGGGCAAATCCTGCGCAAACCGTTAAACTCTCCCTCCTGCGAGGATGGTGCCCGCGACATTCCGGCGCCAGCCCAGGCAACGTCAAACCATGGCACGCCCCGGCTCCGGGCTGCCGATACGCCGTTCATGGATTTCAATGCTGAGAAACATACAGAAAAAAGTTCGCGCCCTGCTTGCTCCCAAAGCCCCGATGGAGCCGGCTTACGAGCGCCGCGAAATTCCCCGGGACCAGCACAACGTCTCGCGCTCAATGATCAGCGAGCCGGCCAAGAAGGTGCTCAACCGGCTCAACAAGGCCGGCTATGAGGCCTACCTCGTAGGCGGTGGCGTTCGCGACATCCTGCTGGGGGAACAGCCCAAGGATTTCGACATCGCCACCGATGCCACCCCCGAGGAAGTACACGAGCTGTTTCGCAACTCCCGCCTGATTGGCCGACGCTTCCGCATCGTTCATGTGCTGTTCGGGCGTGAAGTTATCGAAGTCACCACCTTCCGTGGCAATGCCAACACGGACGACGCCGACGATGACGACGATCGCCGGACCAACGAGCATGGTCTGCTGCTGCGCGACAACGTCTATGGCAACCAGGAGGAGGATGCCCTGCGGCGGGACTTTACCGTCAACGCCCTCTACTACTGCATCCGCGATTTCACCGTCATCGACTACGCCGGCGGCATGGACGACCTGAACAACCGCCAGCTCCGGCTGATCGGCGACCCGGAGACCCGCTACCGTGAGGACCCGGTGCGTATGCTGCGGGCGGTACGATTCGCCGCCAAGCTGGGCTTCACCATCGAACCGGTTACCGAAGCCCCCATCCGCGAACTGGCACCGCTGCTGACCCACATCCCCCCGGCCCGGCTGTTTGAGGAGGTCCTCAAGCTGTTCTCCGCCGGTTACGGCGAGGCCACCTGGTACCTGCTGCAACAGTATGGCCTGCTGGCACCGCTGTTCCCGGAAACCGTCCGGGCCATTGATGAGGGCCAGCCGGACACCCTGATACTCAAGGCCCTGCAGAACACCGACGACCGGCTCCGAAGGGGCAAGTCGGTCACTCCCTACTTCATGTATGCCGCCATGCTGTGGCCGGCATTACAGTCGGAATGGCAGCGCCGCCAGGACAATGGCGAGCCGGTACAGCCGGCCCTGCACCAGTCCATCAGCAAGGTGATTGGCCGGCAGGTGCAGGCTACCTCCATTCCCAAGCGGTTCTCCGGTCCCATGAAGGAAATCTGGGAACTGCAGATGCGCCTGCCCAGGCGCCAGGGCAAGCGTGCCTATGCCCTGATGGAGCACCCCCGGTTCCGGGCCGCCTATGACTTCCTTCTGGTCCGCGAGGCCGCTGGTGAGATCGAACCCGGCCTGGGCCAGTGGTGGACCGACTTCCAGGAGGCGGATGACCGCGAGCGGGAGCGGATGCTCAGCCAGTTGGGGCAACAGGGGCCTCGCAAGCGGCGCCGGCGCCGCAAGCCCGCCCCCCAGAGGCAGGACGGATGAGCAACGGGGTCAGGGCCTGGGTCGGTCTGGGTAGCAACCTGGAAGACCCGCTACAGCAACTGGCCCGGGCCGTGACAGGCCTGGCAACCCTGCCCCGGTCCACCCTGCTCGACCAGTCCCCCTTCTATCGCAGCCGACCCATGGGCCCACAGGACCAGCCGGATTTCGTCAACGGCGTGGCGCTCCTGGAAACCAGCCTGTCCCCCCACGACCTGCTGGACCACCTGCAACGGCTGGAGCAGGACCACGGCCGGGTACGGCTGCGCCACTGGGGCCCCCGGACCCTGGACCTGGACCTGCTGCTCTATGGCGAAGAGATAATCGCCACCGACCGCCTGACAGTGCCCCACCCCGGCGTCACTGAACGGGACTTTGTGCTGCGCCCGATGCTGGACATTGACCGCGATGTCGCCCTGCCCGACGGGCGCCGCTGCCAGCAACTGCTTGACGAATGCACCGATAACCATCTGCAGCGACTGGAGCCGGTGGCCGGCGCGCCTCTTGCCTCGCCCCCGCCCCGCCATTAACCTTAGGGAGCCTCTGAAAAACTCTGGACCACAGCAACTTGCCGTAAGGTCCCGGAACAGAACGCTCAACCCGCCACTTTCCAGCAAAGGCGTCTTTTATGGCTGTTACCATCAATACCCTGCGTGACTACAAGGACAAGGGCGAGGCTTTTGCGGTCCTCACCGCCTACGATGCGGCGTTCGCCCAGGTCGTCAGTGAAGCCGGCGTGGACGTTATCCTGATCGGCGATTCCCTGGGCATGGTGCTGCAGGGCAATGACAGCACCCTGCCGGTTGCCCTTGAGGAAATCTGCTACCACACCCGCTGCGTGGCCGCTGGTAACCGTGGCTCCCTGATCATGGCCGACATGCCGTTCATGACCTACGGCACCATCCCGGATGCCCTGGACAATGCTGCCGAGCTGATGCGGGCCGGCGCCCACATGGTGAAGCTCGAGGGCACCGACTGGATGAAGGACACCATCACCGCCCTCAGCGAGCGCGGTGTGCCGGTATGCGCCCACCTGGGACTGACCCCGCAGTTCGTCAACAAGTTCGGTGGCTACAAGGTGCAAGGCCGTGACGACAAGCAGGCGGAGCTGATGATCGAACACGCCAGCGATCTGGTGGCCGCCGGCGCCGACATCATCCTGCTGGAATGCGTGCCGGCGCCCCTGGCCGCCCGCATCACCCAGGCGGTGACCGCGCCCGTGATCGGTATTGGTGCAGGCAAGGACACCGACGCCCAGGTACTGGTCCTCCACGATATGCTGGGTATTCCCGAAGGCCGCAAGGCCAAGTTCGTCAAGAACTTCCTGGCCGAAGGTGGCAGCATTCCCGGCGCCATCGAGGCCTACGTCAAGGCCGTCCGCGAACGCACCTTCCCCGGCGAGGAGCATACGTTCAAGTAATGCGTACCGTACATACCATCAAGGAACTGCGTGCCGTTATCCGCAGCTACCGGGCCCAGGACAAGCGGGTGGGGCTGGTGCCCACCATGGGCAACCTCCACGAGGGGCACCTGGCCCTGGTGCGCCGGGCCCTGGAAGCGTCGGATGTGGTGGTCACCAGCATCTTCGTTAACCCGATGCAGTTCGGCGCCGGCGAGGACCTGGATGCCTACCCCCGCACCCTGGCGGAAGACCAGCGCCGGCTGGAGGCCGAGGGCAACACCCTGCTGTTTGCCCCCACGGTGGAGGAAGTCTACCCGGACGGCCTGGCCCGACAGACCCAGGTGGCGGTACCAGAGGTGAGCGAGGGCCACTGCGGTGCAAGCCGCCCCGGCCACTTCGATGGCGTGGCCACCGTGGTCTCCATGCTGTTCAACATGGTACAGCCGGACGTGGCCGTGTTCGGCGAGAAGGATTTCCAGCAGCTCGCGGTGATCCGCAAGATGGTCAGGGACCTGTTCATCCCGGTGGATGTCATTGGCCTGCCCACCATCCGGGAGAGCGATGGCCTGGCCATGAGTTCCCGCAATGGCTATCTGTCCACCTCGGAACGGAAGGTGGCACCGGCCTTGCATCGGGTCCTCTCGGAGACTGGCAGGGCCCTGGCCGGTGGCAACGACGACTTTGCCGGTCTGGAAGCGGCCGCCCGCGACACCCTGGCCGACGAAGGCTTCCGCCCGGACTACTTCAACATCGTCAACAGCCTGACCCTGAAACCGGCAGTACCCGGAGACCGTCAGCTTACCGTGCTGGCGGCAGCGTTCCTGGGAACCACGCGATTGATAGACAACCTGTCAGTTGAACGCTGACTCCCTGTAGCGAAAGGAAGCGACATGGCAAAGGAAAGTTCACCCCTGGTCCGCAAACCGGAGTGGCTGGCGCTGCGTGAGCACCAGGCCGAACTCGCGACAACCCATATGCGGACACTGTTCCGGGAGGACCCGGAGCGATTCCGGCGCTTTTCCATCGAGGCCGCCGGCCTCAGGCTGGACTACGCCAAGAACCGCATCCGTGGCGACACCCTGCCCCTGCTGACGGCCCTGGCCCGGGCCTGCGGTCTGCCGGAGGCCACCGAGGCCATGTTCTCCGGTGCCGCCATCAACAACACCGAAAACCGTCCCGCCCTGCACACCGCCCTGCGGGCTGACGCCGACAGCGACATCCGTGTCAACGGCGAGAATATCGTGCCCGAGGTGCAGGCCACCCTCGACCGCATGGAAACCTTCGTGGAGCAGGTTCACCAGGGCCAGTTGACGGGGTTCAGGGGCGATGCCCTGACGGACGTGGTGTCCATCGGTATCGGCGGCTCCTACCTGGGTCCCTGCATGGTGACCGAGGCCCTCCGGCCCCTGACCCGGAACGGCGTGCACTGCCATTACGTGGCCAATATCGATGGCACCGATATCAGTGAAGTGCTGCGGCAGGTCAATCCGGAGACCACCCTGGTCCTGGTGCAGTCCAAGTCCTTCGGCACCCAGGAGACCCTGGCCAACAGCCAGCTTGCCCGCCAGTGGCTGCTGGATGCCGGCGCCAGCGAGGCCGACCTGGGACACCACTTCGTGGCGGTGACCGCCAATGGCGCGGCGGCCAGGGCATTCGGCATACAGGATCACGCCATCTTCCCCATGTGGGACTGGGTCGGCGGTCGTTACTCCCTGTGGTCCGCCATTGGCCTGCCCATTGCCCTGACCCTGGGCATGGACGCCTTCCGCCGCCTGCTGGCCGGCGCCCGGGCCATGGACCAGCACTTCCGCCAGGCGCCGCTCGAAGAGAACATGCCGGTGGTTATGGCCCTGCTGGGGGTGTGGTACGTGAACTTCTGGGGTGCGGACTCCCACGCCATCCTCACCTACGACGAATACCTTAAGCAGTTACCCAACCATCTCCAGCAACTGGATATGGAGAGCAACGGCAAGCGCGTGGACCGCAACGGGCACCCCGTAGACTATGCCACCGGCCCGGTGATCTGGGGCGGCGTCGGCGCCAATGGTCAGCATGCCTACCACCAGTTACTACACCAGGGCACGGTGCTGTCACCGGCGGATTTCATTATCCCCCTGGAAAGCTACAACCCGGTAGCCAACCACCACGCCACCCTGTACGCCAACTGCCTGTCCCAGAGCCAGGCGCTGATGCAGGGCAAGACGGAAGCCGAGGCCCGGGCGGAACTGCAGGACCAGGGACTGCCACCGGAGGAGGTGGAGCGGCTGGTACCCCACAAGGTGATCCCCGGCAACAAGCCCTCCAATACCCTGGTATTCGACAAGGCCACGCCGGAAACCATCGGCGCCCTGGTGGCCCTCTACGAGCACCGCACCTTTGTGCAGGGAGTGATCTGGAACCTGAATTCCTTTGACCAGTGGGGGGTGGAACTGGGCAAGCAACTGGGCAAGCCCATCCTCCAGCAGCTTAACGAAGGTATCAGCGATAACGGCCTGGACAGCTCAACCGCCGGCCTGATGCGCCTGTTCCGGGGCGAGTGACAGGGCCGCCCGCGCTAGCGCCAGCGGAATTCCGCTGGCCACAGTTTCTGGCCACTGCGATAGGCGCTCCACAGCTCCCGGTAGCTGCGCCCATCCAGCGGATGGATGCGGTCCCCCGCCAGGTCCGCCAGGGGCCTGAGAACAAAGGCATTGTCGAGGATTTCCGCCCGGGGAATATCAACACCATCCCTGGGCCGGTCCAGATCACCGTAGGTGAGGATGTCCAGGTCCAGGGTGCGAGGGCTGAAGCGCTTGGCGTCGGGCCTGCGCCCGTGCTCCACCTCAATGGCCTTGAGACACTGGCTCAGCTCCGCCACCGTCTTGTCGGTAGTCAGCCCCACCACCAGGTTAAAGAAAGGCGAACCGTCGAACCCGACCGCCTCGCTCTCGTAGACCGGCGACACCCGCAACTCGCCGAAGATCCGGGCCAGGGCATCCAGGCCGGCACGGATATGGCGCTCCCGGTCCACGTTGCTACCCACACCGATAAACACTTCCACAGAGTCTCTCATCACCAGTCACCCCGCTGGACCCGCACACCCACCTGACGGGCCGCGGGCACCGCCCCCGGTTTCCATAGGGTCAGGCGGATTGCCGGGATGGCAAAGGTGGCCATCAGGTCGCCGGCCAGCTTCTCGGCCGCAGTCTCCAGCAACGCCGGCTGGCACTGTTCGAAGAAGCGCTGCACATGGTCACTCACGGCAGCATAGTCCAGCGCCTGCCCCACGTCATCGGAGGCCGCCGCCGGGCGGTTGTCCCAGGCCATTTCCAGGTCGAGGCGCAGCTCCTGTCGCACCTCCCGCTCCCAGTCGTAGACGCCAATCACCGTCTCCACGGCCAGGCCTTCGATCAATACACTGTCGGTCAAACCCTTGTCTCTCCAGAATCCGATTGAACCGCCGTCGCCAACGGGATAAGGTCGTGGGTTTCGGACTTCAGCAGCCCCACAGACCATGGACGTAGCCAACCAGCCACTCCTGCTTATTGCCATCTGCGCCCTCGCCTACCTGGCGGGGTCGGTACTGTTTGCCATTCCCATCTGCCGGCTGTCCGGGCTGACGGACCCGCGCGTGCTCGGCTCCCGCAACCCCGGCGCCACCAATGTCTACCGCAGCGGCGGCCCACTGCCGGCGGCCCTCACCCTGTTGCTGGACGCCCTCAAGGGCGCCCTGCCGGTATGGCTGGCCCAGCACTTCGGCTTCTCGGTGTTCGCCCAGGCCATGGTGGCCCTGTGTGCCGTCACCGGTCATATGGTACCCCTCTGGTACCGCTTCCAGGGCGGCAAGGGCGTGGCCACGGCCCTGGGCTGTGGCCTGGTGCTGGCACCAGTTACCACTATCCTGCTGGCCCTGATCTGGCTACTGGTGGTGTGGCGCTGGCGTATTTCCGCCCTGGCCTCCATCATTGCCCTGGGCTCCGGGCCGGTGATCAGCGCCCTGCTGGAACCGGAAACCCTGCCCATGTTCGGCCTGCTGGCCATCGTCATCGTGATACGTCACCGCAACAATCTGATCCGCCTGGCCCAGGGGCGGGAAAGCCGCTTCTAGTGTGCCGCCTGGTTAATTAACCCAAACCCTCCAAACGCTCTTCCGCAAGCCCGGGCAAGGTATCCATTGGCCAGCGGGGTTTCGCCACGATACGGTCGCCGTCCCGCTGGCCGGCCAGCAGTCGCTGGCAACCGGCATAGGCGATCATGGCACCGTTGTCGGTACAGAATTCCGGCCGGGCGTAGAAGACCGTTGCCTGCCGCTTGCGAGCCATGGCCTCCAGTGCCGCCCGTAGTCGCCGGTTGGCGCTGACGCCGCCAGCCATCACCAGGCGGTCGCAATCCGCCGCCTCCAGGGCCCGGCGGCACTTGATCACCAAGGTATCCACCACCGCACTCTCGAACGCCAGGGCGATATCGGCCCGGGTCTGGTCGTTCCAGTTACCGGCTTTCTTCTCGGCGGTAACGGTATTCAGGGTAAAGGTCTTCAGGCCACTGAAACTGAACTCCAGCCCCGGGCGATCGGTCATCGGGCGGGGGAACCGGTAAACGCCTTCCCGGCCCTGTTCCGCCAGGGAGGCGACGCGGGGGCCGCCGGGGTAGTCCAGATCCAGCATCTTGGCCGCCTTGTCGAAGGCCTCTCCGGCAGCGTCGTCCACGGACTCGCCCAGCAAGCGGTATTCGCCGATCCCCGCCACCTTCACCAACTGGGTATGACCGCCGGACACCAGCAATGCCACAAATGGGAACGCCGGCGGGTTGTCCTCCAGCATCGGCGCCAGCAGGTGGCCCTCCATGTGATGGACCCCCAGCACCGGCACATCCAGGGCGAGTCCAAGGGCATGGGCCACGGAACCGCCCACCATCAGCGCCCCCACCAGGCCCGGCCCGGCGGTGTAGGCAATTCCCGCAATGTCCTGTCGCTGGCAGCCGGCCTTATCCAGGACCTCATCGCACAGGGGCAACAGCTTGCGGACGTGGTCCCGGGAGGCCAGTTCCGGCACCACGCCGCCATAGTCGGCGTGCATATCGGTCTGGCTGAACAGCGCATCCGCCAACAGGCCGCGCTCGCTGTGATAGAGGGCCACGCCAGTCTCGTCGCAGGAAGTTTCGATGCCCAGAATCAGCATGGGGCCGGTACCTCGGGTAACTTGGTGGTGAAATTGGCGGCATTCTAGCAGGGAACCCCCGGAAAAGTCCTGAATGCCGGCCCGGATACATCAGTAGATCCGGACCTTTCCGGAGGCTCCCCTGTCCAATAAAAGCCTGCCGATAATTTCACCAGGTAATTGACGGTGGTGTAGTCCAGGCGCTATCATTGCCGGCCTTAAATAGGACTGGCCGATTTTTGTCCAATATTTCTAACCGAATTCAAGGTAGGTGATTGTTAATGCCAGCTGTTAAAGTGAAAGAGAATGAACCGTTTGACGTAGCGCTGCGTCGTTTCAAGCGTTCCTGCGAGAAAGCAGGTGTGCTCTCCGAAGTGCGTCGTCGCGAGCACTACGAGAAGCCGACCGCTGTTCGCAAGCGCAAGGCTGCCGCTGCCGTCAAGCGTCATCTCAAGAAGCTTCAGCGGGAACAGCGCAAGTTCGAGCGCCTGTACTGAGAACGGTCAGCCCCTGCACCGCAGGGTTTTGAACCCGTTCATGGCGCGACACATCTCTCGACTCCATACTGGGAAAACCGAGAGATGAGCGCACATTGAAATGCCGTCGGGGCATGGCTCCGACGGCATTTTGCGCTGTGCCCGATATAAGTAACTGGCACAGCAACAGCCTTTCAGATCCAAGACGGAGTAGGCATGAGCGGACTGATCCCCCAGCGTTTTATCGAAGACCTGCTGGACAGGACGGATCTTGCCGAACTCATTGGTTCCCGCATCACCCTCAAGAAGGCCGGCGCCAACTACAAGGCCCGCTGCCCTTTCCACGATGAGAAGACCCCTTCGTTCAATGTCCGGCCGGACAAGGGCTTCTATCACTGTTTCGGGTGCGGGGCCCATGGCGATGCCATCAGCTTCGTGCGGGAATTCGAGGGCCTGGACTTTACTGCCGCGGTGGAGGAACTGGCCCGCCGCGCTGGCCTGGAAGTACCCTATGACCGGGTCGCCAGCGAACAGATCAAACAGGCGAAGACCCTGACCGATGCACTGGACTTCGCCAACCAGTTCTACCGCAACCGCCTGGCCAGCCCGGAAGGCTCACTGGCGCGGGATTACCTGACCGAACGGGGCCTGGACCCGCAGGTCATCGAGATGTACCAGATCGGGTTCGCCCCCGGCGCCGGCACGGCCCTGTACAACGCCGCCAGCGACGAACTGCGCAAACCGCTGATCGAGACCGGCACGGTATCGGACAAGTACGGCCGTCCACGGGACCTGTTCCGCAACCGGGTGATGTTCCCGATCCGTAACACCCGGGGCCGGACCGTAGCCTTCGGTGGCCGCACCCTGGGGGACGACAAGGCCAAGTACATCAACTCCCCGGAGTCGGACGCGTTCCACAAGAGCCGGGAGATCTACGGCCTGTTCGAGGCCCGCCAGGCACTGCGTCGCATCGACAAACTGCTGGTGGTGGAAGGCTACATGGATGTCATCGCCCTGGCCCAGTTCGGCATCCACTACGCGGTGGCCGCCATGGGCACCGCCACCAACCAGGACAGCCTGGCGGCACTGCTGAAGCAGACCCGGCACCTGGTGTTCTGCTTTGATGGCGACACCGCCGGCTACCGGGCCGCTGACCGGGCCATGGAGAATGCCCTGGAGTTGCTGGCCGACGGCATCCACCTGCAGTTCCTGATGCTGCCGGACAAGGAAGACCCGGACACCCTGATCCGCAAGGAGGGGGCCGAGGCCTTCGAAAAACGCATCGGCCAGGCCAAGCCCCTGTCCCGGTACCTGTTCGACCGGATGCAGGAAGGTCTCGACCTGTCCCTGCCGGAGAACCAGGGGGAGCTGCGTTCCCGGGTGGAACCGCTGCTGAGCCGCATGCCCATGGGCAGTCTGCGCAATGCCATGTGGCAGGAGATGATGCGGCTTTGCCGGCCGCCGAACGCCTGGCAGAACAACGGCAAAGGCCGTGATGGCTACCGGCAGGGCCGGAACAGTGCGCCAGCCACGCCCCAGGAACGGGTACCGGTACGGCTGAGCAAGAACCACATGCTGTGCCTGGCCATGCTGGAAGCCCCGGAAATGGCCCCTGAGCTGGCGGAGTTGTGCCGCCAGGACCGGCAACTGGACAAGGCCGCCAACTTTGCCGACTGGCTCAGCCGCCACGGCCTGAAAACGCGCCGCCAGGTGTACCAGCACCTGGCCCGGTCACCGGAGGAACAGCAACGGTTCCAGTCGTTATTCGACGGCATCGAGCACCTGCCTACTCGCCACGACGCAATAGATAGTGCTCGCGCAATGCTCTCGCCTAACGACGAGAACCGCAAAAAGCGTCACTCAGGCGCATTGAGAGGAAAAAATCTCGTTAAGGCTTCTGAGCTAACAGAGGAGGAGCGCCAGCAGTTCAAGGCGCATTTTCAGCGCATCAGCAAAAACACTGACATTAATTGAAAAAGTGCCAGTGAAATCAGAGTGATTGAGCAAAGAAGGTTGGAAGCAAAGGATTTTTTTCAGCCACGACTTGAAACCGAAACCACTGGTCACCATCTAACCATCCGGTGGCAGTCGTTTCTCGCGACAGCTATAATGGTTGTTTAACTTTTTTCCTTTTTACCATCAAGTTCACAGGGTGTCTATGTCAGGCAATTCTCAGAAATCCCGTTTGAAAGACCTCATTGCCCGAGGAAAGGAGCAAGGTTACCTGACTTACGCCGAGGTCAATGACCACCTGCCTGAGGATATCGCGGATCCGGATCAGGTAGAAGACATTATCCGCATGATTAATGACATGGGCATCCAGGTCAGCGAGGAAACCCCTGACGCTGACACCCTGCTCATGACCGAGGGCGACTCCACCGCCGACGAAGCCGCTGCCGCCGAAGCCGCCGCAGCCCTCGCCGCCGTTGAATCCGATGCCGGTCGCACCACCGACCCGGTGCGCATGTACATGCGCGAAATGGGCACTGTGGAACTGCTGACCCGGGAAGGCGAGATCGTTATCGCCAAGCGCATCGAGGAAGGCATCCGCGACGTGATGGCCGCTATCGCCCACTTCCCCGGCACCGCTGGCACCGTGATCCAGGCCTATGATCGCATTATCGAGAATGAAGGCCGCATCAGCGACATCGTATCCGGCTTCCTTGATCCGGACGATGCCGAGCCGTTCATGGGGGAAGACACCACTGACACCTCTTCCGATGATGACACCTCGTCCAGCGACGACGATGACGACGATTCCGAAGAAGAGAAGGAAAGCGGCCCGGACCCCGAGGAAACCCGCCTGCGTTTCGAACTGCTCCGGGAAAAGCTGGCCGCTGCCGAAAAGAATCTTGAGAAGCACGGCCGCGCCCACAAGAAGACCCAGGAGGCCCTGAACGAACTCGGTCAGGTATTCGCCCCCTTCAAGCTGGGCAACAAGGCGTTTGAAGAACTGGTTAACGTCGTTCGCTCCACCAACGAGCTGGTGCGTGAGAATGAACGCGCCATCATGAAGATCTGCGTGCGCGAGTGCCGCATGGACCGGAAGGAGTTCATCAAGTCCTTCCCCGGCAATGAGACCAACCTGGACTGGGCCGAGAAGATCGCCCGCTCCCGCAAGCCTTATGCCGCCGCCATCAGCGAGCGCCTGGACGAGATCGTCCGTCTGCAGAAGCGCATTGCCAACGTGCAGAGCGAAGTGGACCTGGCCATCCCGGACATCAAGGAAATCAACCGCCGCGTGTCCATCGGTGAGGCCAAGGCCCGTCGCGCCAAGAAGGAAATGGTGGAGGCCAACCTGCGTCTGGTTATCTCCATTGCCAAGAAGTACACCAACCGTGGCCTGCAGTTCCTGGACCTGATCCAGGAGGGCAACATCGGTCTGATGAAGGCGGTGGACAAGTTCGAGTACCGTCGCGGCTACAAGTTCTCCACCTACGCCACCTGGTGGATCCGGCAGGCCATCACCCGCTCCATTGCGGACCAGGCCCGCACCATCCGGATTCCGGTGCACATGATCGAGACCATCAACAAGCTCAACCGTATCTCCCGCCAGATGCTGCAGGAGATGGGCCGCGAGCCCACACCGGAAGAGCTGGGCGAGCGCATGGAAATGCCCGAGGACAAGATCCGTAAGGTGCTGAAGATCGCCAAGGAACCGATCTCCATGGAAACCCCCATCGGCGACGACGAAGACAGCCACCTCGGGGATTTCATCGAGGACATCCAGGCCCTCTCCCCGGTGGATTCCGCCACCGCCGAAGGCCTGCGGGAAGCCACCCGCTCCGTCCTCGCCGGCCTCACCGCCCGGGAGTCCAAGGTACTGCGCATGCGCTTTGGTATCGAGATGAACACCGACCACACCCTGGAAGAAGTCGGCAAGCAGTTCGACGTCACCCGGGAGCGGATCCGTCAGATCGAAGCCAAGGCCCTGCGCAAACTGCGCCACCCGTCACGGTCTGACCACCTGCGCGGCTTTATCGACGACCAGGGCAACGGTTAAACCGGCCAACACAGTAGCGGGCGCCATGCCTCAACGGTATAATGGCGCCCGCTTTGTTTCCGGCAAGGCATAGTCACAGAAAGGGCCTATAGCTCAGTTGGTTAGAGCTGGGGGTGAGGCCCGACCGATGTGCCAGTGGCACATCGCAGCGGGGTGAACGGGCGCTTGCGCCCCGGACCTTCCGAAGGAAGGCATAATCCCGCTGTCTTGAGGGCGCAAGGCCCGAGAGACAGCCTGCCCGCAGGCAATCGCAAGATCAGAATTAGGGCCTATAGCTCAGTTGGTTAGAGCAGGGGACTCATAATCCCTTGGTCGCTGGTTCGAGTCCAGCTGGGCCCACCACTCCTTTCAGTTACGCATCATCACCCGCTCGCTGTAACCTCACCGCCCAAGCAGCCAATAGCATTGATTTTCATTTGCGTCACTTATTGCGTATCATCCCATGGCAATAAAGCGATCCCGCTGGACGCCAAACATCCTCCCGATATAGCGATGCGCCGATGAACCGTACTTCCACCTTTCTTGCCTTTCCTGCAGATCAGGCCATCCCCGCTTTTAAGCAGATGGCAACCGCCTGGGAACTTCCCGTGTCTGATGACGATGGCACACTTCTGGTCACCCTTGACCACGGCGAGATTCGCGTGGGCCCCGAGAAGTCGGGCACGAGCGTTCGGATCGCGGCGGCGGATGCGGGAGATCTGCAGATGCTTCGTGACCTGCTCACGGAACAGCTTGGCGCCCACGGCCTCTCTCCGTCATGGGAAGGCGCATCCGCTGGCCGGCAGCCGGCAAACCTGTCCATTGCGCGGGTGGTGGAAATCCTGGACCTGTCCCCTTCCTATCGGCGGGTTGTCCTGGATGGGCCGGATCTGGCCCGTTTCGCCCATGGCGGGCTTCATTTCCGGTTGCTGTTTGGCCCGGAAGGCGGGGGATGGCCCGAGGTCAATGAGCAGGGCGTGACCCAGTGGCCCGGCGGCCCTGGTAGCTGGCACAGACCCGTTTACACCACGCGGGATATCGACTGTCGGGGAGAGGCCGCAACGCTGAGCTTTGATGTCTTCCTTCATGAAGGTGGTCGTGTGACCGAATGGACGAATCAGGTGCAGCCGGGGGATGAGATTGCGCTTACCGGGCCGGGCGGAGAAAACGGGCATAGAGACGCCCAGTGGCGAGCGTTTGTTGGGGACGAAACCGCCCTGCCCGCCATCGCCCGGATGCTGGCTTCGGCACCGGATTCGTTGCAGGGAGAAGCGGTGATTTTCGTACCTGAACAAGCGGACATCCAGTCGCTCTCCCACCCAAAGGGCTTAGATGTCCGCTGGGTGCTGCGGAGCAGCGGTGAAACCCCGCTCGACGCACTCTCGGCAATGACGCTTCCGCAGACCAGTCGCCATGTGTTCTTTGCCGCGGAGAAAGCCGAAGCGCTATCCGCCCGCTCAATCCTGATGGATCGTGGTCTCGCCAAGGGCGAATTTGTGGCCGCAACCTACTGGACTCAGAGCTGACATCCGTGAACCTTCTCTGAATGGCAAGCTGCCAGATTCCTTCTACTCTGAGATAGATACTGCACGACCCGGTATCAACGTCCGTAGTGACCGATGTCTGGGCGGGAACTGACACAGGACCTATCAATAGGGAAGGAGACAGGTATGAGGACGTGTCCGGCAACGACTCTCCCGGCTCGACTCGCATCCGCCGCTGTCCTGGCCATGGGCGTTCCACTCAGCACTACGTTTGCGTCTGAGTCTTCAGACGACTACCACTACGAGTTCACACCCTATTTCTGGGCCGCTGGCCTGGAAGGCGACATGCGGATCCAGGACCGGCCCACCGAGGGCGCCGAGGTGGAACAGAGTTTCTCCGATATCTGGAGAAACCTGGAAGCCGCGTTTATGGGCTCCTTCGAGGTGCGGAGGGGAAATTGGGGCCTGATGCTCGATGCGATCTACTTCCAGGTTGAGGAAAGTGGCAACATCCTGGAAGTGAAAGGCGTTGCCAGAGTGGGCGGCAAGGCCGAAGTGACCCAGGAGCAGTACGCCGCAGCGGTCACCTACCGATTCACGGAATCACCACAGACCCTCGATGTGGTCGGCGGCCTGCGCTACAACGCCGTGTCCTGGGATGTGTCTATCGATGGTGATGCCAGCCTGCCGATTGGGGGGCAGATCGACCGGGATTTCGACCACGGGGAAGACTGGTTCCTGCCCTACCTGGGCGCTCGCATTATTGCGCCTGTTCACCCCCGCTGGACCCTGACGGGCTACGCCGACATGGGCGGGTTTGACCCGGGCTCCAATATGAGCTGGCAGTTGCTGATAGGCGCCAACTACGCCATCAATGATCGCTTCATCGCCAAGCTGGGCTACCGGCACATCGACAACGACTACAAAGACAGCGATTTCGAATACGACATGACCAACGCCGGCCCCTACCTGGGCATCGGCATACATTGGTAGACCGACCTTTCGACACTAGTGTGCCGTTCGGTTACAGCGATTCCCGCCCATAAAAAAGGCCGGCAAGGTGCCGGCCAGAAACTATCGTCCAACAATCACATGCAGATCGCCGCAATGACTGTATGAGTACAATAATCGCGGATGATCAATTCCTGATCAATAAGTACCTACAACGATGTGGACAACCGCAACGGGGCCGGACAGGGCCGCTTCAGGCGCTGTCCCGGGAACGGGCGTAGTCCGCAAACCGCTGCAACAGGCTGGTAGCCTGCGGGGTCTGCCTGACGTTGGCCAGCAGCGCAACAGGATCCTGCCCTTCCCCTTCCAGGTCACTGGCCTGGGTTTCCAGGTAACCCTTCATGATGCGCTCATCAAACTCCGGATGGAACTGCACACCCCAGGCGTGCTGGCCAATACGGAAAGCCTGGTGGGGCTCTCCGTCGGACCGGGCCAGCAGTGTGGCCTCTGCGGGTAATTCCAGCACCGACTGGGCATGGGTCAGGTGGGCGGAAAACCCGGCTGGAAGCTGGCCCAGCAATGGGTCCCGTTCGCCATCGGTATTCAGCCCTATCTGGAAGGTACCGGACTCCCTGCCCTGCTCCCGGAAACCCACCCGACCACCAAAGGCATGGGCCAGGAGCTGGTGACCGTAGCACACGCCAAGCACGGGCACGCCCTGTCCGACGGCCTCCCTCAGCCAGGCAGCGGTCTGTTCACTCCACGCCGCTCGCTCGGTCACCATGGCGGGAGAGCCGGTAACGACCACTCCCAACCAGTCGGTTACGGAATCCGGGGGCCCCTCCCGGGTGACATCCCGGACCACCAGATTCGCCGCGCCCTCCAGATGCCGCAGGAACCAGTCCTCAAAATCGCCAAACGTCTGACGGATGGTCGGGTAGGTGGATCCGGTCTTGAGAATCAGAAGGCTGGCCATGGACTGACTGGGCTCCTCGCTAACAGTGGCAGGGTGTGGAAAAGCCTCAATATAACATGGTCCTCCGGTCCCATCCCTTCCCTATCTGTCGCAATGGCCACCAGTTGGTTGCTCCCATTTAATGACTTAACTGCCACTCATGTCATAGCCACCCGGAAAGGGACCTCCTACCATCGGGAATCTGGAGGTAAAATGGGTCGAGCAGACCGGACATGGCACCACAATGGCAGTGGACAAAACAAAAGTAACGGGAGAGGGATGTGGCACGAAATCGTGATGGATGGTGGCTGGCAGCCGTGATTTCACCATTGCTCCTGCTGGGGACGTGGATGCTCTGGCCTGACCCTCCCAGATCCACACCTGCCTGGACCTCGCCGGAGGACGCCGCCCGCCCCGACCGGACCATTGCCAGCCAGTGGCAGGCACCGGAAGCCTCTGCCGGCACACCCGCGGATAGTACGGCACCGGCCCCGGAACAGGCCGACCCCGCCGAACCCGAAATCAGCCTGGACCGGCTCCAGGACGCCCTCGCCAACATAGCCATTGACGAAAACGGCAACCTGGTACTGGACGAGATAGCCCTGGCTTCCCTGCGACAGGCCTTCCGGGGCCTGGAGGACGCTGGCCCGGAGACTCTTGAGGAACTGACGCTCTATGTGGAGGCGGGCCTGGCGGGCGACACCGGGGCCCAGGCCGCGAGAATCCTGGGCGACTATATCAGCTACCGCAAGGCCCTGGGGGCGGCGGAGACCGAGTGGGCTGAGCTGGAGGACCTTGGCCCCCGGGAGAAACTGGAACGCAGCATTGAACTCCGCCGGGAGCACATGGGGCCACTCACCGCCAGCCAACTGTTTGCCGGCGAAGACGCCCACCAGCGCTACCTGATTGCCATGGAGGAAGTCCGTGCCGACCCTAACCTCAGCACGGAACAGCGCCAGGAGGCACTCACCCGCTTACGGGACGACCTGCGTTCCGGCGCCCTGCTGGTCAACAGTGAGGGCACTGACGCGGTCGAGAATCTGCGGTCGGAGCGCCAGGACTGGCAATCCATGGGACTGAGCGAGGACACCCGCAACTACCTGGAGCAGCAGACCCTGGGGCTGGTCGCCGCACGGGACCTGGCTGACAGTGACCGGCAGGACTGGCAGAACCGCTATGACCAGTTTGCCCGACAGCGGAATGCCATCCTCAGCGCCGGGCTGACCGAGGATGAGAAGGCCCGGCAGGTTGAGGGATTGATGGCGACCTACTTCACGGATGAGGAGCTGGAAGCCGCCCATAACTGGTTGCCCCAGTACCTGAAGGCCGAAATCAACCGCGAGTGATTACTCGGGAACCGCCACCAGTCGAAACCCCGCGATGTCACTGATGGCCCGGAAGCGGTTGGCGGCCCGGGCATGGACGGCCTGGAAGTGCCAACTCCCGCCACGGATTACCCGGTGCTGGCCCTCCTCCGGCCCCCTGGGGTCCGTCACTGGCCCCTTCTCGTAGGGCCCGTACCAGTCTGCGCACAGCTCCCAGGCATTACCCAGCATGTCATGGAACCCCCAGGGGTTGGGGGCATACTGCCCCACGGGTCCGGGTCCATCGGAGCCAGGGAAGCTCTCGCATCCCGCCAGTACGGACTTGCCGGAAATGTTGGCCTGCCGGTTGGTGAGACACCCCCCGGTGTAGTAGGGCCCGTCGGTGCCAGCCCTGGCGGCATACTCCCACTCCGCTTCGGTGGGCAGGCGGTAATCCCACTTCGGATCCTGCTCGCTCAGGGCATTGATGTACCAGTCCACCCATTCAGGTCTGAGACCGTCCACCGGACACTCCTCACCACACTCGGGAAAGGCGGAGGGCACACCATCGACAAGCGCCAGCCACTGGCCACGGGTGACCGGGGTGGTCTGGAGGTAGAAGGGCTCGGTGAGAGTGACCTGACGGCGCACCTCGTCCGGCTCATGTCCCGGGGCATCCGGTGCACTGCCCATCATGAAGATACCCGCCGGCACCTTGTTGAACGTCATACCCAGATAATTGGTCACCTGTTCCAGCTCGGAACAGGCGCCCTGGCCCGACCATAACAGGACTGCCAGTACGAACGGCGCGAAGAACTTTGGCATGGATCGATCCCGGGCTGGATTCACTCTGGAAAGGTCGACATGTTTACAGGGGACAGTAGCACAAACGCCGGTGGTCGTTACCGACCCCGGCGTTTGTGTGTTTTCCTGTGTTAATACCCTGGCGGATCAGTCGAGTTCCTGCAGGATCAAGTCAGCCAATACGCGGGAGCCGGCGGCAGTCGGGTGAATGCCGTCGGAACTGATGTACTGACCCTCATTGCCGGCAAAGGCCGGACGGGTGTCGATGAAATCAATCCCCATCTGGGGATAGTTCTCAGCCTTATAGGCCATGGACATGGTATTGATAGCGACATTCGCCTCATCATCCGTATCGTAATAGCCCAGGAAGACAATCTCCTGGATACCATCGTTCTGCATGTCGTTGAACAGGCCAGCCAGGGTCTGCTCGATGCCGGCCAGCACTTCCTCGATACAGGCCTGGGTTTCGCAGTCAGCACCGTCACCGAGCAGGAAGTCGTTACCACCGCCGTTCATGATCACGGTTTCGATACCATCCTTGTCGGCATCGTCGTACTGGTTGGGAATGGTATAGCGGCTGCTGCAGATCAGGCTGCCACCGTTCACCTGGCATCCACTACGAGCATGGGTGTCAATGTTCTCGTCCAGGTCCTCTTCCAGGTAACTGTGGATATCCCCGGACAACGCGAAAATGGAGTCACCAATAATCATCTTGTCGGCGCTGGAACCGCCACCACCGCCGATCGCCCAGGCATTGAATGCCACGCATGAGGCAACGGCCACAAGGCCGAACTGCTTTAGGCTGTTCTTGAACATAACGACGAATCTCCTGCTTGTATTTTTTGTCTCAGTGTCGCTTCACCGTCGGGTGGGGAAGCTGGTTGCTTACTGCTTCAGGCAGGAAAAGTGTATGGGTGCGCACGCTGGAGTGGCTATAACGTGACCGGCAATATACCCAGCCCCGACGGGCCCGGGGCTTGCTGGCCATCGGGTAACGGGACCTGTTTCACAGCACAGGCAATCCGGGCTCAGCCCCGGGACCGCCGGCGCAGGCGAAGGACCGTGCTCCCCGTCACAAGCAAGCCCAGGGACGCCACCACAAACCACTCAGGCCAGCGGGTAAACCAGGAGCTGAAACGCTCTGCCGGCGGGGTATAGGGCACATCACTGACCAGACCGGACCGTTGCCGGAAGGGCGTGGCCGCCAGGATCCGGCCGGAGGGGGACACGACGGTGGAGGGGCCATTGTTGATGGCATGGACCAGGGACACCCTGTTTTCCACGGCCCGCAGGACCGTAGCACCGGCATGCTGGTAGGGCTGGCGCGAGTCACCGAACCAGCCGTTGTTGGACAGCACCACCAGCAGCGGACTGGCCGGGGCCGCTGCCACCGAGCGGGCGATATGACCGGGAAAGGCACTCTCATAACAGATGGCCGGCACCAGGTGGGCGCCATTAACCGGGAAGGTCACCCGCTCCGTTCCCGGGGTCAGGTTGGCAAAGAAGTCCCCCAGGTAGTCCTCAGCCCAGTTCACCAGCCAGGGAAACTCCCGGGACAGCGGCAGGGTTTCCCCGAAGGCCACCAGACGGTGCTTCCGGTATCGTGCCGCCAACTCACCGTTACCGCCAAGGAACAACGCAGTGTTGTACTCCCGGAAATCCCCCTCCTGGTGCTGCTGCTCCGCATCATGGAAGATCAGGGGCACTCCAAGCGCGGATACATTGCGCTGGTAGGCGTCAGGCAGGTGGTCCACTTCGAAATAGCCCTTGTAGCGGGTTTCCGGCCAGAGCACCACCTCCGCCCCGGCAGCCACCAGTTGCTCGCTCACCTCCATTTCCGGGGGCCAGGCCCGGGCATAGCCAGCCTCCGGATCCGGCACCGAGGCACTGGGCGTTTCGTTGGGCTGTACCAGGCCCACCGGCAGCCTCGGCCACTGGGCGACACGGCCATCCCAGTGCGCCAGGGACCACCAGCCAAAGCCCAGCCACACCATAAGTGCCAGTACCCCGGCAGTGGCCGCCAGGACGCTACCGCGACTTCCCAGCGCGGGCTCTCTTCCCAGACGCAGTAGTATCGCGGCGGTCACCAGGGCGTTGCTTACACCAATCATGAAATCAAGGCCGTAGACACCGGTAAGGGACGCCCCCTGGATCGCGGGCAGGAAGGCACTCTGGCTTTCCCCCAACTGCAGGGGAAACAGTACCGGGAACCAGCCGTAGAACAGCATCAGCAGTATGGGGAAGGCCCATAACGCATGGTGGTCCAGCCGGCGTTGCAGCCAGAGGTAACTGACCATCAGCAGCGCCGGAAGTTGCGAGGTCAGCAGCCAGAACAGGGTGGCGCCGGCCAGGGCGGGTGCCAGGGGATAGTCCTTCAGGCGCTGCAGGAATTCCGCCATCCAGGGCGTGGCCACCAGGTACATGCCCAGGCCGGTGGCCAGCCCCAGCAGGTAATGGGCCCGGTAGCCACGACCATGGGCCGCCAGCAGCAACGGCACGAACGCCACCCAGGTCAGGAAGTAGAACCCCGCGTAATTGTAGGGCACGGCCAACATGATACCAGTGGCCAACGCTCCCAGCAGTGGCGCCAGCCACCCCACTTTGGATGCGCGGCGGATCATCCCGCATCCCCCGGGTTCCGCCCGACGCTGAGCGCCTCCATTTGCTCCCGGATCAGACGCTGCTTCTCACTCTCCTCCAGATCCGTTCGCTCCATCAGTATCTGCCGGACCAGGTGCGTATCGATCATGTGATAACTGGTGCTGTAGAGCCGGGTCGTCAGGTCATCCCCCAAGAAAATCCGGCGCAGGGCATCCTGGAGTTGCAGGTGGAGGTAGGCACCTTCGACGGTCCGTGGTGCGCCAGGGGTAAGGCCCAACAGGCTTTCCTCGGCCCGCAGGTAGGCCAGGAAGGACGGCAGCACATCAGCCACATCCCGAGCGGCCGGTGCCGGCAGACTCCTGTCAAGCAGCTCACTGACCCGCGTCAGGGCGGCCTCACCCGGGCTGACCGGCAGACTTTCCGCCACGGCCAGCAGCAGACTTTCATAGGCTTCAAACTGCTCCGGGCGCTCCATGTCTGTCAGGTGCAGGCGCTCGATGGCCTGGTCCACCCCGGCAAAGACGACCTGTTCCTCCGCTGCCAGGGCAGGCAGCGCCACATAGTGACCGCCCCCGGAATGCGAACCCGACATGACGCCGACAGGGCCAACGCCATTGAGCAGGGCCGCCACCCCCAGGAGGGCGACGGTCAGCATGGCAATAGCCGGCATCCAGCTGTCCCTGGGCCGGAACTCCCTGTCCACGGTTGTCATGGCATTGTCCTTGACCGGAGTATCATAGGGTCCACATCATAACCATTGCCTACCCGTGGCCGTGATGATGGAGTTCACACACCGGCATGGCTTCCTTTGCCGCCCACTCGGGAAAATCCATCGGATACATCCAGGCTGGTGTTCCGCCCGGGTGATTGGTTACCCTAGCGTGCCGTTTGGCGAATTCGCGCACTCTTTCCCGTTTACCGGAGCCTGTTATGCCACAGTGGTTGCAATGGAGTCTGATTGTGCTTGGCCTGACCGCCATTGTCCTACTGCTGGTCTTTATTGTCAGGCATGGACGACTGCTCCGGTCGCACCACCGCAAGCAGGCACGTCAGCAGGCATTCCAGGCGGAACGGCGGGAGAGCATGATCGAGAGTATCCGCATACTCGCCATGGCGGTGGAAGAGGATCAGGTGGAGTATTCCGAGGCCTGCCTGAGGATCAAGGGCCTGTTGGATCATGTGGCGCCGGAACTGCTGGAACAGTCACCCTACCGGATCTTCCTCGAGATCCACGATCAGATCCAGCACATGCCTACCCACCGGGCAAGGCAACAGACCGACACGCGTTTTGTGCGGAAGATGGACGAGGAACGCTTCGCCCTGGAGAAAAACCATTCGGATGCCATCCGCCGGGCCGCTACGGCCATTCGCCACCACAGCTTTGACTGAACCTTCCGGCCAGCGCCTTTACGATTTAGCGAGACTCGGTATCACTTTTTTGTAATTTTTTGTAACTGGCCATCGTCGCAGATTACTTGAAAATAAAGCACTTTTATACGCTTTGTAACGGATAGCAAGCTGAAAGGTGGTCTCCGGGCCGCATCCACCGAGCAGATACTGGCCAATTGTCTACAGTTATTATCAAACCCTGTTCGTGCCTGGCCGCAGAACCAAGCGTCCAGAGTGTAGTCGGCACGTCTGACTCGAGCGTGTCGTGATCTGCAACAAGCGGGTGAGCTTGCCGGCCTTCGGGCCGGCTTTTTTCGGTGCGCCGAAAACAGGAAAACCTCTGAACACCCCTTGCGGCAAGGCGTCATTCAGAGGCTCCCAAGGCGTGCAGGAGGGTGTAATACCGTCAGCCGTTGCTCATCATGCCGGCCATGGCCACCACCGAGTCCCTGGACGCCACCAGGGCATCAAACTTCTCCGCCACGTCACCCTGGTCCAGGCCCAGGTGGGCGTAGAGTCCGTCCGGAATGACCTCCCTGGGCCCGATACCCAACCCTCGCTCGTTGAGGAGCTGGCGCCCCAGCCACAACAGCTGCGCGTAGGTCTCGTGCTGCCCCCGGTAATCCAGGTGTTTCTGGTACCGGAGGGCCACGATCACCTCTTCCGGCATGCCCCAGTTGGCCATGAGTTCGGCGGCCAGTTGTTCCCGGGTAACCCCCAGCAGGTGGTGCTCCACCAGTGACGTGTCCAGATGGCGGTTCACCTCCCAGTGACGACAGGCCAGGCGGAAATGGGGCGGGAACACCTGGGCCAGCACCAGGTAACCGAAATTGTGTAACAGCCCACCCAGATAGGCGAGGCCGAAGGCCGGCCGACGGTCCCGGGGCATCAGCGAAGCCAGCACCCCCGCCGCCTGGGCCTGCCAGATGGCCTGCTGCCAGTAACCCACGAAGCCCCGGGGATGGTCCGTCGGCGGGTTCAGTGTACGACCCAGGGACAGGCCCATGGCCAGGTTCATCACCAGGTCGAAGCCCAGGATGCGGGAGACGGCATCATGCACCGAACGCACCTGCCCGGCGGCGGCGTAGAACGAGGACGAGGCCCAGCTCACCACCTGGGCCGCCAGGCTCGGGTCGCTCTCCACGATTTCCACCAGGTCGCCCATCTTGGCATTGGGGTTGACCCTCAGGTGGATGATCCGCTGGGCGGATTCCGGTAACGGTGGCAATTCCAGGGTATCTTCCAGGCGCTGACGGATACGCAGGCCAGTGAAACGCTGGATGGCTGAAAACAGTTGCTCCCGGTCCCGCTCGGGCGACTCCAGGTTGACCCGGATATCCGACACCGGCACACAGAAGGCTCGCTCCTCCGCCTGCCCCGCCAGTTCGCGGAACTCCGCCTGGGTCAGCGTCAGGCGCGTATTGTCACCCGCCGGTTCAATAGTCACGCGGTCGGTTTCCCGCACCCGCCTGTCCACGATCGTGGGCCACCCGGTCAAAGCGGGCAGCGCCGGTATCTCGTGCAGACCGGTTTGCTTACGCACCCGGGCATAGTCATTCTGCGACACCAGGTGCAGGTCCCGGCCCAGTTGCTGATTCAGGTCCGCCAGGTCCAACAGGTCGTCACTGCGACTGATTACCTGCACCTGCCCCTGGTTGTCACCCAACAGCACCATTCGCAGAATGGGGGCCACTGCTGGCACCGCCATGGTTTCAGGCTTTGTGGTAATGGTGGATTCTTCAAGCAGTTTCCGGATTGCACCGGGCATTTCCATGCTGTTCTCCCGCCGCCTGTATTGGGTTACCTGTTCTTGTATTGTGGCTCATAGGATGCCGGATGGCAGGCCCGGATGGTCGGTTTCCTGGCCTGCTGACAGGTATTCACCGGTCAGACATCACCATAGCGTACACGTTCACCGAGCCAGCGTCTTACCAGCGCATCCACCGACCGGGGGTGCTCCATGATGGCCGGGGCGATCTCCCTGACAGTGTCAATCCAACCCCGGTCCCGCTCGAAATCCGCCAGCCGGAACTGCATCATTCCAGTCTGCCGGGTGCCCAGCACCTCGCCCGGGCCACGGATTTCCAGATCCTTCTCGGCGATCACGAAACCGTCCTGGCTGTCCCGCAGGGCCTGCAACCGCGCCCGGCCATTCTGGGACAGGGGGGCCTGGTACATGAGCACACAAAAACTCGCCTGGTGCCCCCGGCCCACGCGCCCCCGCAATTGATGGAGCTGAGCCAGCCCCAGCCGCTCGGGGTTCTCGATAATAATCAGCGAGGCATTGGGCACATCCACCCCCACCTCAATCACCGTGGTGGCCACC
Organism: Marinobacter shunpengi; assembly: GCF_045449695.1. Lineage (NCBI taxonomy): Bacteria > Pseudomonadati > Pseudomonadota > Gammaproteobacteria > Pseudomonadales > Marinobacteraceae > Marinobacter > Marinobacter shunpengi. The sequence continues at coordinate 31,619 of NZ_JBJJKZ010000006.1, read as the reverse complement.
AGCAGGTCCAGGTCCCCGTTCTTGAACCGCTCCATGACCCCAGCCTTGTCAGCGGCCTTGAGGCGACCGTGGACCAGTCCGATTTCCAGCCCCGGCAAGCGCTCCCTCAGGTTCTCCTCCGTGACTTCCGCCGCCTGGCACTGTAGGGCTTCGGACTCCTCTATCAGGGTACACACCCAGTAAGCCTGCCGACCATCCTCGCAGGCCTTTCGGACGCGCTCAATAACTTCGTCCCGACGGGTCTCCTGGATCACAATGGTCTCGATGGGTTTACGGCCCGGGGGCAGTTCATCGATCACCGAGGTGTCCAGATCGGCGTAGGCACTCATGGCCAGGGTCCGGGGTATGGGGGTTGCCGTCATGATCAACTGGTGGGGGGCCCGTTGCCCCTCGGCGCCCTTGTCCCGCAGGGCCAGCCGCTGGTGCACGCCAAACCGGTGCTGTTCATCCACGATCACCAGCCCCAGCCGGTCGAACGCCACATCCCCCTGGAACAGGGCATGGGTACCGATAACCAGGCTCACTTCGCCTGTCGCCAACCGTTCCAGGGCCTGTGCACGCGACCTGCCCTTGACCTTGCCTGACAGCCACACTACTTCAAGGCCCAGCGGCTCCAGCCACTGAACGAAGTTATGGTAGTGCTGCTCGGCCAGGATCTCGGTGGGGGCCATCAGGGCCACCTGGGCCCCAGCCGCCACCGCCTGCAGGGCCGCCAGGGCCGCCACCACGGTCTTGCCCGACCCGACATCCCCCTGCACCAGTCGCAACATGGGCACTGGCTGGCTCAGGTCCTGGCGGACATCGGACACCACCCGCGCCTGGGCCGGTGTCAGGCTGAACGGCAACTGCTCCAGGAACCGGTCCACCAGGTCGCCGGTGGGCAACAGGGCCAGGGCCTGGCGCTGCTGGATCTGCTGACGCACCAGCAGCAGGCTCAACTGGTGGGCCAGCAACTCCTCCATTACCAGCCGCTGCTGGGCCGGGTGGCGCCCCTCCATCAGCAGATGGACCGGCGCATCCGCTGGCGGAGCGTGGACCAGGGTGACCGCCGAGGTGATATCCGGAAGCTGGTAGTCCGCCAACAGGGCTTCCGGCAGCCAGTCCCGGATCGGATAACGCTTCAGGTAGCCCAGCGCCTGGCGGCAAAGGCTGCGCACCCGGGGCTGCTGGATGCCTTCGGTCAGCGGATACACCGGCGTCAATGTGGCTTCCCCTGGGGGCGGCATGGGCGGTGGATTGACCTGGTACTCCGGGTGATAGAACTCGAATCCCGCCCTGCCCGGCCGCACTTCACCATAACAACGCACCCGGGCGCCTTCGGCAAGCTGCGTCTTCTGGGCGGCGGAGAAGTGGAAGAAACGCATCACCAGGAAGCCGGTATCGTCCTTCAGGGTCACCTGCAGGCTGCGGCGGCGCCCCATCACCATGTCCGCCCGCATCACCGTGCCTTCCACCACCCCGGTGTCCCCCAGACGGAGGCTGCCCATGGGAATGATCCGGGTACGATCCTCGTAACGATGGGGCAGATGGAAAAGCAGGTCCTGCAACGAACGGATACCCAGTTTGGCGAGGGTACCCGCCAGGGCATCCCCCACGCCCTTGAGGGTGGTGACGGGCAGGTCTTCCAGTGACGCCATGGGCATGGATCAGGCGCCGGCTACCAGGGCCGGTCGCTGCTTCTCCGCTTTTTCGATCACCCGGCACTGGCTGGCCGCCAGCGACAGTACATCAATCGCCTTGGGTCGCGGGAAGGTCACGCGCCAGGCCAGTGCCACAGTACGGAAGGGTACCGGTGGCGCAAACGGTCGCACGGCGAGGATATCCTCGTCATAGGCCATGGACGTGGCGGCGGACAACGGCAGTATGGTGACCCCCAGGCCGGACGCCACCATGTGACGGATGGTTTCCAGTGAACTGCCCTCGGTCACCAGGGCCGGCCCACGGGCGCCGGTATTGCGTTCAGTCACCGCCTCCACCAGCGGCGGGCAGGATTCCAGCACCTGGTCGCGGAAACAATGCCCGGGGCCCAGCAGCAGGAGCTGCTCGTTGGAAAGCTGCTCGGCGGTGAGGGATTCTTCCCTGGCCAGAGGGTGGCCGCCAGGCAGCAGGATCACGAAAGGCTCGTCGTACAGCGGCAGGGTGACCACCTCCGGCTCCTCGAACGGCAGCGCGATAATGATCGCGTCCAGTTCCGATTGCCGCAGCTTCTGGCGAAGATTCCCGGTATAGTTTTCCTCGATATACAGCGGCATGTCGGGAGCGGCCCGGCGCAACTCTGGCAACAGATGGGGAAACAGGTAGGGACCGATGGTATAGATGGCTCCCACCCGCAAGGGCGAGTTCAACTGGTTCTTGCCGTCCTGGGCCATGTCCCGGATCACGCCGACCTGGTCCAGTACCCGCTGGGCCTGCTCGATGATCCGCTGGCCGGTCTCGGTGACCCGGATACTGCTCTTGCTGCGCTCAAACAGGGGAATGCCCAGTTCCTCTTCGAGCTTCTTGACCGCGACACTGAGTGTGGGCTGGCTGACATGACAGCGTTCGGCGGCCCGCCCGAAATGCTTTTCCCTGGCAAGCGTGACAATGTAGCGTAATTCGGTCAGGGTCATGACAGGCTCCAATTGCTCTTTATGGATTCAAGCATAAGGATTGAAATTGACTATGGCAATCTCTTCAGACCAGACTCCGCCCCATATCCTGGTGGCCGGCTGCGGCTCCCTTGGTGGCACCGTGGCCAGCGACCTTACTGACATCGGCGAGGTATGGGGCATCCGCCGCACCGCCAGCGCCATTCCCCGGGGAGTGCATCCGGCGCCGGCAAACCTGCTGGACCCGTCCGCCCTGGCCCGGGTGGTGCCGGAAGCCCCGGACATCATCCTCTACTGCCTGACCCCCTCCACCTACGACGATGCCGGTTATCGCGGCGCCTATGTGGACGGACTGGCGAACCTGCTGGAGGTGACGGACACCAGTAACCTGAAACGACTGTTCTTTATCAGCAGCACCAGCGTGTATGGCCAGGATGACGATTCCGAGGTGGACGAACTCAGTCCGGTGGCGCCGCGCCGATTCAGTGGTGAGCGGGTGCTGGAGGGCGAGCGACTGGCCCTGGACAGTGGCGTGCCGGCCACGATTATCCGCTTCAGCGGCATTTACGGCCCACGCCGGGGGCGGTTCCTGGATGCCGTGAGGGCCGGTGAGCTCAATCCGGTGTCACCGGGCCCCTACACCAACCGCATTCACGAAGATGACGCTGCCGCAGTGTGTGTCCACCTGATCAGGAAAACACTGGCGGGCGTGGAACTGGCTACCTGCTACCTGGCCAGTGACTGCGAGCCGGCACGGCTGGATGAAGTGGTCGCCTGGATCCGCGAGCAGGTACCCTGCCGGTCACCGAGCCCTGACGGGCGCCGTAGCGGACGTGGGGGAAGCAAGCGGTGCCGGAACCAGCGCCTGCTGGATACCGGCTTCGAGTTCGCCTACCCGGACTACCGGGCCGGATACCAGCCCATGATCCGGGCTCTCAAGACCGGATAGGGGACTGCGGTGAACGTCATGGTGATCAGCTGATCACCATGACGGCGTCCATTTCAACCGGCACACCCTTGGGCAGGGCCGCCACGCCAATAGCGGCCCTGGCCGGATACGGCTCCTGGAAATAGGTGGCCATGACCTCGTTGACCGTAGCGAAATTCGCCAGATCGGTCATATAAATGTTGAGTTTGACGATGTCCTTGAGCTCACCGCCAGCAGCCTCACAGATCGCCCTCAGATTATCGAACACCCGACGGGTCTTGTCGGCGAAATCACCGGCAACCACTTCCATGGTTTCCGGATCCAGCGGAATCTGTCCGGACAGGTAAACGGTATCGCCCGCCTTGACGGCCTGGGAATAGGTACCAATGGCCTCCGGAGCGGAATCGGTCTGGATGATGGATTTATTGCTCATGTCAGGTGAATCCTGCGTTGCTGTTAAAAGAACATGCTGCCGCCGGGGTGATGACACTGTCAATAACACCGGGGCTGCGAAAAAGTATCAGGGAGTTAGTGACGGATCCGGGTAATGTGGGTCACCGCCCGGATATTGCGGATGCGGCGCATGACACGGGCCAGGTGGCGACGCCCGTTGACGTGCAGCACCAGGCTGACAATGCTGAGGCGGGCGTTCTGCTCTTCCACATTGATGCGTTCGATATTGCCATCCGCCATGGCCACGGCGCTGGCCATCTCGGCGATCACGCCCCGCTGGCGCTCCAGCTCCACCCTCAGCTCGACGGAGAATTCATCGGTGATATCCTTGGCCCACTTGAGGTGGGTCAGATGGGCCCGGTCCTCGGAGCTTTCCGGCAGTCGCCGACAGGTGTCGCTGTGGATCACCAGCCCGTGGCCTGAGTCCATCACGCCCACCACCGGGTCACCGGGGATGGGCTTGCAGCAGCTGGCAAAGCGCACCAGCAGCCCTTCGGTACCACGGATGGTGACGGCGCCACGCCTGTTGCGGTCGCCGCTGTCCGATACCGTCCCCACATCCAGGGAGCTGGTCTCCGCCCCCACGTCGCCGGCCACCAGCTGGCGGGCAATCAGGTAGGCCATGCGGTTGCCCAGGCCGATATCGCTGAGCAGATCGTCGAAATCCTCCACCTGGTTGTGCCGGACCACTGCATCGACCTGTTCCTGGCCAAGCTCCGACAGCTTCTGGCCGAAGCCGTGAAGGGATTTCTTCAGCAGGGTCTTGCCCAGTTCCACGGATTCGGTGCGACGCTGCACCTTGAGAGCATGGCGGATGCTGCTGCGGGCCTTGCCGGTCACCACGAAGCTCAGCCACGCCGGATTCGGCCGGGCGTTGGGGGCGGTGATGATTTCCACCGTCTGGCCACTCTGCAACGGCTGGCTCAGGGAACCCAGGTTGCGGTTGATGCGGCAGGCCACGCAGGCGTTGCCGATATCGGTGTGGATGGAGTAGGCGAAGTCCACCGGGGTGGCGCCGGAGGGCAGTTCCAGGATCTTGCCCTTGGGCGTGAACACGTATATCTCATCCGGGAACAGGTCGGTCTTGACGTGCTCGATGAATTCCAGGGAATCGTCGGCCCGCTCCCGCATTTCCATCAGACCCTGCACCCAGCGGTCCACCCGCTTCTGGTTCACCGAGGTAACCGGTGACTGCTCGTGCTTGTACATCCAGTGGGCGGCGATGCCGTCGTTGGCGATCTGCTCCATCTCCTCGGTGCGGATCTGGATCTCGATGTTCACATGCATGCCGAACAGGGTGGTGTGCAACGACTGGTAGCCGTTGGCCTTGGGCATGGCGATGTAGTCCTTGAAGCGGCCCGGCAGTGGTTTGTACAGGCTGTGTACGGCCCCCAGGATGCGGTAACAGTCGTCCTCGGTGTCGGTGATGATCCGGAACGCGTACACATCCATGATCTCGTGGAACGACTTGTGGCGGAACTTCATCTTGTTATAGATGGAGTTCAGGTGCTTCTCCCGCCCCAGGATGCGCCCCGGCAGCCCCCGCTCCTGGAGCTTGTCCTCCAGCTTGCCACGGATATCGTCGATAATCTCCCGGTGACTGCCCCGCAGGTTGGACACCGCCTTGGAGATGTACTTGGCCCGCATGGGGTAGAGGGACGCAAACCCCAGGTCCTCCAGCTCGGTGCACATCCGGTGCATACCGAGCCGGTTGGCAATGGGGGCATAGATGTCCAGTGTTTCCGTGGCGATCCGCTGGCGCTTCTCGTAGGGCATGGGCCCCAGGGTACGCATGTTGTGGAGCCGGTCCGCCAGCTTGACGATAATCACACGGATGTCCCGGGCCATGGCCAGGGTCATTTTCTGGAAGTTCTCGGCCTGGGCCTCGGCGCGGGAGCGGAATTCGATCTGGGTGAGCTTGGAGACCCCATCCACCAGTTCCGCCACCGGGTCGCCGAACTGTTCGATCAGGGCATCCTTGGGAATACCGGTGTCTTCGATGACGTCGTGGAGCATGGCGGCCATGAGGCTCTGGTGATCCAGCTTCATGTCCGCCAGGATGGTGGCTACCGCCAGGGGATGGGTGATATAGCGCTCACCACTGCGGCGCATCTGGCCCTCGTGAGCCTGCTCCGCATAATAGTAGGCGCGTCGCACCTGGTTGATGCGACTGCTGTCCAGATAATCGCTGAGCCTGACCGTCAGGTCTTCGACCGTCGGTTCACGCTCTGCTACTGCAGCCACTTGCGACACCGCGCCTCCGTAGGATGCTCTGGAGGCGGAGGACAAAAAAACCCGAATGCGAACATTCGGGTTCTTCCTGTACCCCGCCGGGAAAACTGTACTCTTTTCCCACTATAAATCCATCGGGGCGAATTTCAATGGTCTTTTTCGCGGCCAACCGCAGGCCCCGTCACCTGACCGGGCTCAGTCCTCTTCTTCCTCGCGCAGGAGGTCACGGGACACCTTGCCTTCAGCGATCTCGCGCAGGGCGATCACGGTCGGCTTGTCGTTCTCTTCCGGCAACAGCGGCTCATAGCCCTTGGTGGCAATCTGGCGGGCGCGCTTGGTTGCCAGCATAACGAGCTGGAAACGGTTGTCCACGTTCTCCAGGCAATCTTCAACGGTAACTCGTGCCATATCTTCCCCGACTGAGATAAACGATTACGATGTGGCCCGGATCACCGGGCTTTTCCAGCAGACCGCACAGTTTACTGCCTGGCGGTCAGAATGTACACAGCAGGCTCCTAGCGGCCATGATCGCTGGCCATCAACTCCGAGAGCAGTGCCTCGTGACGCACCTCCTGGCGCTCCATGCGCAGCCGCTGGCTGGTGACAATGGACAGCAACTGGTCCAGGGCCCGGGCAAAGTCGTCGTTCACCACCAGATAGTCAAACTCCAGGGCGTGGCGACACTCCTCGGCGGCCTCCGCCAGACGACGCTCCACCACGTCCCCGGCATCGGTGCCCCGTCCGGTCAGGCGCTGACGCAGCTCGGCGGCCGACGGTGGCACGATGAAGATGCTGACGCAGTCCGGCATCAACCGGCGGACCTGGGCCGCGCCCTGCCAGTCAATCTCGAGGATTACGTCCTGGCCCCGGGCCAGGGTCTGCTCCACCCACACCTGGGAGGTACCGTAGTAATTGCCGAAAACATCCGCGTGTTCCAGGAACTCATTCCGCAGGATCATGGCCTCGAACTGTTCGCGGCTGACGAAATGGTAGTTGACGCCATCTTTCTCCCCCTGCCGCATGGGGCGGGTGGTGTGGGAGATGGAGACGCCCAGGCGATCGTCCGCCTTGATCATTTCCCCCACCAGGCTGGTCTTGCCGGCACCGGAGGGCGCGGAGATGACGTACAGTGTGCCTTTCTCGACGGGCTGACTCATAGGGCTGCGCTGCTGTTTAACGGGCTTGGGGGCCGCCCACGGGCGCCCCGGTTAGAGAGTTCGCAATTATACGGATTCGGGGGCGCCTCGCCCACCCTGCCGGAAGACCACGTCTGTGGCCGGGCCACCAGCCCCTTCAGGGTGCCTGGTTGTCTCCTCTCGACAATGGCCCCGGCAGGTTGAGTCAATCGTTCTGGCAACACCTGAAATCCGAAAGACTACGCCACTCCAGGCTAGTTCAAGGTTGAAAATAATGTGTCCGTCAGGGGCGCCAGGGGAAACCCGTAAATTTTGGCTTGCTCCAACGCCAGTTCGTGCCGCAGCACCCGATGCCGCACCGCACATTCGAGCCGGTCCGCGGCAAGCTCGGAGTGCAGTTCCACGAGTTCGGCCTGGCGGCCATAATATTCCTCTTCGTTATCGAGCAACTCCGAAAGCTGTCGGGTTCCCAGATCAAAATACTGGCTGCGATAGAGTTTGCGCGTTTTTGACAGCAGGGCGATCTGCCGTCGCAACATGTCAGCCTTTCGGTCCCCGGAGGCCAGTGAACGGAGCAAGCCACGTTCCTCAAGACTGTCCTCAAGGCTGACGTTTTCCAACTCGGCCTCTGCGGCAGCATGCCGGTTGCGCTCCGCATTGGCCCGAGCACTGAGAGCGCCGCCCTGCAGGAAATCGGACTGGATGCCGAGGTTGAGCCCGACCGGCAGCTCGCCGGTTCCCAGCTCGCCCCGCACCACCGGATTAAGCACCACCCGTGGGATACGCGCGTTCTCAGCCTGTTCCAGTACAAGCTTGGCACGCCCCATCTCCAGTCGCGCCATAAGCAGTTCATCGGTTTCGCCGCGCACCTTGCAGCTTGGAGGGGATATCCGGACGTGGCCGCCCCGCGACTGGCCACTCAGCAGGATCAAACGGTCCCGGGCCTCGGCCAGCGCCAACTCCGTGTCATTGACCAGGAACGCTGCGGACTGCAGGCGTTTTTGGGCTTCCAGGGCGTCGGTGGTCGATACCGCCCCCCTCTCGACACGAGCCGCCACAAGGGCCTCCAGCTCGCTCAGGGCATTGAGCTGTCGCCTGTAAATATCAAGCAGTTCACTTTGCCTCTGCACGTCATCATAGGCTTCCAGAAGCTCAAGCAGGGCATCGTCCACTGCTTTCTGGAAAGCGATGTAACGGATCTGCAGGTCGAAATCCGCCACCTTGATCGCGCGTTGGCTGTTACCGCCATCGAACAGCAGCTGCGAACCTGTCAGCTCAACGGCCGGGTCGCCGCTTCCAGCGTCACCCGTACCGGCCCCCAGGAAAAGGCTCAACTCAGGAAACAGCGCCGCGCGCTGTACCCGGACCTCATCGGCGCTGGCCGATATCTGGCTTGCCGCTTCGCGCACGGTGGGGCTTCGCAGCAGGCCGTTTCGGGCCACACTCTCCACATCACCCTCACCGGACGGGGTTAACGTAGTGAGTTCTTCGGCACTCTCGATAACCGCTGCCTCGAACCCATCCGGTTCGGGCAACCCGGCGCAACCCGCAAGCAGGATACAGGTGACCAGCGCGACGCTTCCGGGCCAACGACGTCTTTCCAGGGGTAATTGGCCGCGGATCATTGCGGCGGTTCAAGGACCAGGTCAGCGCATTGGGGGCGACGCCAGACCGCACTCGCCACCTTATCCTGGTCGTCGAAGAACACGCGATACTGGCAGATCAGCCGGTCCTGCCGGGTCAGTGGCAGGGACAGGTGGTACTCGAAAGAGCCGTCATCATGCTCCACCGCAGCGGGGCCCAGCGCCCCCTGAAGCGCGTCCTGGGACTGGCCAATGGCGATACGGCGCACCTGGGCGATATCACGCTGGACGCCCTCCCGGGCATAGCGTGCATCCATATCGGCATAGTCCCGCTCAACGGACGAGAGCCCCACCTCAGGATCCACCCGGTTGAGTCTGTCATCATTCTGCGCCTCGGCGGTGGCAAACGGCACAAGGACCAGAAGGAGCATTACCAGGGGGACACAGCGCCCGCCAAACCATCGTGTCATATCAGGAACCTCTTTTCGGCATGAAAAATCGCATGGGGAAGTGCCGGACAGACGCACCATGCGCTATGGGATCATCGCTCACGCAGTGCCTCCTGCGCCCGGTTGAACGGCTTGACCAGGTATTGCCAGACGGTTTTTTCGCCGGTCCGGATGTCGACCGTCGAGATCATGCCGGGAACAATCGGAAACCGGGTTCCGGCCTTATTGACCAGGTACTCCTCGCGAGTCCGGATATACACCCGGTAATAAACCTGCTCGGGGTTCACCTCATCGCGCACCGTGTTGGGCGAAATCGTCACCACCTCGCCGGACAGGCCGCCGAAAATCGCGTAGTCATAGGCCGACACCTTGACCTGCGCTTCCTGCCCCGGGTGGATGTAGGCGATATCCCGGGGCGAAATGCGTGCTTCAATCAGCAACTGGTCGTCCATCGGCACAATGGTCATGAGTTGTCCGCCGGGCGGCACCACACCACCGATGGTCGTCACGGCAATGTCCTTGACGATGCCCCGCATCGGCGCATGGAACACCAGGCGTTCAAGCTGTTCCGAGCGACCGCGCATGACCGAGGCCTGCACCTCGGCCTCGGCGTTAACCTTCTGCAACTCCTCCCTGGCCTGAACCTGTGAATCCGCACGCAGGCGGGCGATTTCCAGCCTTGTCTGGGCCGCTTCCCGTCGCAGGCGGATGACCTCAACCCGACTGGCCGCGCCGCTGCTTTGCAGACTCTCGGCAATGTCCAGTTCCTGCCGGGCGAGCTCAAGGCCTTCGGTCAATCCCGCCAGCGCCTCGCGCTGACTGGTGCGACGCGACTGGAACAGCGCCTGTTCATTGGCCCGCAACTGGGCGAACTCAGCACCGGACAGCTCATCGGGGAAGGTCACCGTCTCACGATCCGCCAGCTCGGCCCGCAGCCGTGCCGCCGCGGCGATGGCGGCATGATATTTCGCCGCCGCCTCTCCAACGCTGGAGGCGGTGCGTGTGGGATCCAGCCGCGCGATGACCTCGCCCTGCTCCACCAGATCGCCTTCCCTGACGGAAATCGAAGCAACGATGCCGCCTTCCAGTGACTGGATCACCTGTTCCCGGGAGCTGGGCACCACTGTGCCCTGCCCGCTGGACACCTCCATCAGGGGGAAAAACCACGCCCAACCGAGAAACAGCGCCAGCATCGTAACCACCAGCCAGACCAGGCGGCGCTCGGGCTTTGCGGTCGCGCGCACCTCCATCGCCAGCGAAGTACTCATGCCACCGCCTTTGCAGAGCGCAGTTGTGCCAACACCTGGTCTTTCGGCCCATCCATGGCAATTGCGCCATTGCTGACCACAATCAGTCGGTCCACGAGCTTCAGCACTTCCGGGCGATGGGTCGCAACGATGACGGACACATTGCGTCCGAGGCGCCCGAGCACGTCAATCACCGCAGCTTCGGACACCTCGTCCAGGGAAGCGGTGGGTTCGTCAAGCAGCAATACATTCGGGTTGCGCAGCAGCAACCGGGCCAGAAGCAGCCCCTGTTTCTGGCCACCCGACAGCCCCAGCCCGCCTTCCAGCACCATGTGGTCCAGCCCCTCGGGCAGCCGGTGGACAAAGTCCACCAGCCCCATCTGGCCAAGCGTTTCCAGGATGGCCTCGTCCGTCGCCCTGGGTGCGCCGAGGGTCAGGTTCTCTCGCAGGGTACCGTGGAACAGCCGCGCATCCTGCCCCATCAGGCCGATATCGCGCCGGAGGTCGGTCGGGTCGATCAGCCCCATCACCACTTCGTCAACGCGAACCTCTCCTGCCAACGGTTCCAGCAGACCGGCCAAACCGGCCAACAACGTGGACTTGCCCGCCCCGTTGCGCCCGATAATGGCGATACGCTCGCCCCGGTTGATAGCCATCTGCCCGACTTTCAGCACCGGGGCCTGGGAATCATGACCGAACACGGCACCTTTAAGCCGAACGTCGCCGTGGATTACTGGCTTGTGAATACGCTGTTCCTGCGGCGCCGTATCCACCGGCAGGGCCATCAGGCCATCCAGCGCCTCCCGTGCGACCCGGGCCTGCTGCCAGCGGTTCAGGATCTGGGTGACCGAGGCCAGCGGCGCCAGCATCCGCGAGGACAATATCGACGCGGCGACGAGCACGCCCGTGCTCATGTCCCCCGCCATCACCATGGGCGCCCCGAAGAAGACCACCAGGGCAAAGACCCCGCCCTGCACCGTCTGGGCCCAGGAGGAGAGCCGGTTCATCAGGTCGCGCAGTTCCATCGATGATCCGGCGGTGGTTTCGTTGTAATGGTTCCACAGGTTCTGGAACCGCGTCTCGGCCTGCAGGGATTTGATATCGTCCAGGCCCTGGATCGCCTCAACCAGCATCGCGCTGCGCAACGCGCTTTCACGGGTGTTCGCCTCGGCCAGTTGGCGCAGGCGCTTCTGCGCCAGCAGGCCGGGCACAATCAGCAGGCCCACTGCCGCCAGCGGAATCCAGACCAGCGAGCCGGCGATGTAGAAGAACAGCACGCAGAACAACAGGAAGAACGGCAGATCGGCAATCGCCGCCACCGTGCTGGAGGTCAACATCTCGCGCACATGTTCCAGCTCGCGTATCTGTGAGATGAAGGTGCCGGTTGAGCGCGGGCGGACGGTGTTGCGGACCCGGAGGGCGTGACCGAACACCCGGTCGGAAATACGCAGGTCCGCCGCCTTTCCCGCCATATCGGCAATCCGGCCACGGGCGACTCGCATCATCAAGCCAAAGAAGGTGGCGACCATGACGCCGATAAACAGTACCCAGAGCGTGTTCATCGACTGCGCTGGGATCACCCGGTCATAGACCTGCATGGAAAAGATCACGCCCGCCAGTGCCAACACGTTGGTCACCAGCGATGCCACGGTAACGGCGCGATAGGGCGCCATGTCGGCCAGGGCGATGCTGCGCAGCCAGTCCGGTCGCCAGGGTGCAATATAGTCATCCACCCGGCGGTCGGCCCGGTTGGCAAGTGGGCGCAGCACAAACAGGCGGCGAGTCCGCCCGCTCAGTTCCTCCCGCGCGAAGGGGGTTTCCAGCCCCTCATCACCCGCCAGGACGACACCGAAGCCATCGGCGGTTTCGCGCTCGACAATCCCGATCTCACCACTATCGAACTCGGCCACGAGCGGCAGGCGAAGGCCCGTCACATCATTCGGCATTACACCGGTTTCGCGGATGGAAAGCCCGGCGGAACGCGCCAACGTGGCGAGCTGATCCCCCTCGGCGGACCAGGCCAGGTCGAGCCGGACCCGTTCGGGGGAAACGGCGATGCGGTAATAGGAAGCCACCCGCAATACCACATCCTGCCAGTCCCGGTGGTCGGTCGCGGCGCCCGTGCCGAACGCGCCTGTCTCTGTTTCCACCGCTCTAGACATCGTAGAGTACGCCGGACTGGAGCTCGTCTTCCAGCGTCGACCCAGGCATCGGCCTGCCCGGATCGGAGGTGCTGGCATCATCGGTCGGAGCCGCACCACCGGCATCCTCTTCCGGCAGCCCCGCCGTCAGATCCTCACCGCCCGACTCGGAGGACAACACCTCGTCCATTGTAATCACCGTCTCGGCTTCGGGTTCGTCCGCCTCCGGCGCCTCTTGAGTATCGAGTGAGGCCAGACCGAAACTTTCCATACCGCCGGAGGACATCACCATGGACGATGCGGCGAACCCACCAGCCGACGGTGTAACCGCCACGTCCTCGACCGTCAGCGTGACGTCGCCCCCGCCGGAGGTGGTGCCGGTGTAGGTACCGTCGCCGTTGTCACTCCAGTCCCCGGAAAGCGACACGTCGTCCTCTCCCGATCCGCGGATCGTCAGGAGGCTGTCGTCATCGGTCATGGCCTCGACCTGCTCCGGGGTCAGGTCAGTGATCGAGTTGCCTCCGTCGATTCCCAGGTCAAGGGTTTCAATATTGCTCAGTTGCGTGGCCAGCTCGTCGCCAGTCAGGCTTTCACCCTCGCGGAATTCAACGGTATCCGAACCGTCGAGCCCGTCGATGGTTTCTCCGGTCCAGATCAGGTTGTCGTCACCAGTGGTGGGCAGTTGTTCACCGAGGTTGATCGTCGCGGCGCCCGTCACATCGCCTGACACGTCGCTTCCATCCACCGTTCGCGCCGTTACGTTGACCTGCAGACCCGAGGTACCGCCGTCCATGTCGGTCAGGGCGCCGGCCGCCTGACGAAAGCCCAGGCCGTCCAGATCGGACTGGCTCAGTCCGGTCAGGGTGTAGGTGTCGGTTCCCGCCTCGTAGCTAACCCCAGAGGTCAGGATCTCCGTGCCGACATAGAACGAGGCGTGCTCGCCCAGCCCCTGGAGCTCCAGCGTCGTCGTTTCGACACTGCCATCCGGCGCCGCCGTTACCGAGGCGTCCTCAGAATCGGCCATGGACGCATTCAGGTTCAGCGATACGATGTCACCTTCCGTACCGAAGGAGTTGGTGGGTGACAGTTCGATATCGTTGGCGACCGGGTTCACCGCTACATTGCCAACCTCGAAACTCTCGACGAGCGATTCCGACAGAGCGGTTTCCCCCGAGGTCACGGTCAGGGACAGATCCTCCAGCGTTCCGCTCCAGTTTTTCGGCGGCAGGATACCGATGTAGTTCGGCAGGCTCCCTTCGGACAGCACCCAGGTGTTGGTGCCGTCGAGACCACCGGCGTTGGTCGTCATCTCGGCCAGGGTGGCATCGCTTTCACTGGGCCCGGTATAGAGCAGGAAGCCCTCCGGCAGATTCGAGAGCAATACTGTAGCAATTTCCTCGGAGCCGTCAGCGTCGTTCAGGGTCAGGTCCAGATCCAGCTCGGTCAGGGACTCCTTGTCCGAGTTCGCCGCTTCGCTCCCGCTGGTGGGATCGGACGACAGGGAGACGCCCTCGTTGACAATGGCAATCGGCAGGGTGGCCGTGCCCTCCGATGTTGTCGCGCCGGCACCGGTTTCCCGGTTGCGCACCCAGGCATCCACCGTAATCTCGCCCTCGGACATGGTATCCGGGGTGAAAACCAGTCCCTCCAGCGGCTCGCCCATGGTGACACCGTCAATGACGTAGTAGTCCCCATCGGCGATACCATCAACGCCGGTGACCGACTCGGCCGTGTAGGTCACACCATTGAGTGTCAGCGTGCCCTCACCCAGCCCGTTGGTGCCGTCGATCTGCAGATAGAGCTCGCCGCCCTCAACGGTTCCGTGTTCGCCGTCCTCCGGATTGGTTACCGTCACCGTGAGCGGGATATCACTGTCCGCTTCCGTTCGTTCACCGTCGGTGGTGATTGAGATTCCCGCCTCGTCGGTCACCGGGTCCACCGGAATCGTCGGCGCGATTGTCTGTTCCTCCGAACGCCCACCGGCAACCGCCGAAGTCAGCGTGGCGTTGAACGAGAGCTCGTCCGCAGCGTTGTTGTCGTTCGCGTTATCCGCAGGCTCAATAACGATGCTGTCCATCAGGCCGTCAAGCCTGGCCTGCACGGTGGCGGGATCATCGCCCGGCTCGGTCGTCACCGAGGCCGTCCAGACCTCCTGCCCATCCACCGTGGTGCGCACCATTCCGGTTACCTCGGTGCCGGCGGGCAGATCGGTGAGCGAGACCGTCAGGATGTTGGATTCCGTCCCCTGTGCCGTGACCTGTGCATCGAGCATGTCCGACAACAGGAAGCTTGTGTCCTCCGTGGCGGTGGCCTCGTTGTACTCCCAGGTATCAATGGTGGGCGGGGCAGTGGAGTCGCCGGAACCTTCGAAATCCGCCGTCAGGTTCCAACCAAGACTGTCGGCCAGGACCTCGGTCCCGGCCCCCGGCTCATTGCCGCGGTCCTGGGTCTGCACGGTCACAGTGATCGGCGCATCGGCAATGCCCGCCGCCTCATCGCCCACGGTGAAGGTCACGGGCACCACCAGACCGCCCGCGTCATTCACTGGCAATGCGTCGGTCTCGTCGTAGATCAGGAGCCAGCTTCCGCCAGCGGTCATCTCGCCGCCCTCGACGGTCACGCCATCAGGCACGCCGTCGATGAGCACGCGAATCAGGTGCTCGCTGCCGTCGCTGTCAGGCGTGGAGACATTCAGGTCGAGGGTTACCGACTCTCCGGCACTGGTCACGGTAACATCGTTGCCGGACACGGATCCCGAGCCGCTGCCAAGCGTGATATCGTCAATCGCCAGTTCCGGCTGATCGGTCACCGCTGTCGCGTCCAGATCGAAATGCCCGTTCTGCCAATCGCTGGTCACGTCCGCAAGACCGTCATTCCCCGGATCGGTGATCCGGTAGATCAGATCAAAGCCACCCAGGTCCCCGTCGAGATGCTCGCTGCCCTGGGCCGTCAGGTTACCCGCCTGCGCAGCGGTCAGCTCGTAATAGTCAACGCCGCCCACATTGATGATATCCAGGCCGGCATCCGCCAGGGCATCGCTCCCGAGATAGAGCGTGAAATCCGCACCCACGGTATCGGACACCCTGATGCCGACAGCCTCGAGCGCCTCATCGGTGTCGCCGTCCTGATGAACGATACCCAGATTGATGGGTTGCTGCACATCCTCATCCAGTCCAGCCCCGGTGGTGATATCCGCTTCGGGCGAGGGTGTCACCGTGAAGCTGACCGTCTGCTCGGTGCCAGTCAGCGAGTCACCGTCACTCTCCGTGGTCACCGGAACCGCACGGAACGACACTTCGCCATTGAAGTTGTCCGGCACCGTGATCTCGGCCGTGGCAAGCTGCGCTTCGTTCAGGACCCAGACCCGGTCCTCGCCAACCGCGGTGCCCAGCGAGGTGCCCTGTGTCAGGTCAAACCCTTCCGGCAGATCCGATATCCGAACCGTCAGGGTTTCGGAGCCATCGTTGTCCTGCCGGTCCACGGAAAACAGGTCGGCCAGCAGAACGCTGTCCGAGCCGCTGTCCAGGTCGTTCTCCACATAGTCCTGCGGCGTCACGGAAACATCCGCCTCATCGGCAATGCCCCGGATCTCCACATCCATGTCCAGGCTGATCGGGTCCGAGGTGTCCGTGTAGGTTGTCCCGTCGGCATCCAGCTCATCGACGGACTGGGCCGTGACATTCAGCGTGAGGTCGTCATTACTGTGCTCCGGCGGTCGCAACGTGAGCGGGGCCGAGGAATCGAACTCCTCGATGGTGACACTGCCCCCCGTCACGGTCAGCGGATTGCCATCATAGGTCAGCACCGACCCATCCGGGATATTGGCAATGGTGACGGTGAAAACCTCGGACGGGTCAGAGCTGGTCGGCCGGATATTCAGCGGAATGTCCTCGTCCTCGTCGCCCTGCGTCCGCGCGGCGAGTGACAGGGTCACCTCGTCGGCCACGGGGGTAATGACAACGTTGGTCAGGGTCGCCTCGCCGCTGACTGCCTCGGCCGTGTTCGCCCCGCCCTCATCGTCTTCATCAACGGTATAAGCCTGCACCTTGATGTCGAACTGACCCGAGAAATTGTCGGCGGCACGGAATTCCAGCGTATCCAACGCGCTCACGGGCACATCAACCGGCGTACCGTTGTAGACGGCCTCCATCTGCACGCCGTCCTCCATCCAGCGGAACGTCGACCCGGTGGCATCGGACAGGCCACCATCACCGGCGATCAGCTCGGGCGTGAGTCGTGCGAAGGTTTCTTCGCCATTATCCTGGTTGAGCCAGCCGGCGCTCAGGTCAAAGCCGTCACTGTTCAGGTTGAACCACTGGTCTTCCTGTGCCGAGCTGGAGTAGGAAAAATCCGGCGCCATGGTCAGGTCGTCGTCGGAGTCGCCGTCGGTATCGGTCCCGACTTCCTCGGCCACCGGGTTCACCGTTATGGTCAGGTCGTGTTCCCTTTCCAGGGCGGTATCCGTCTCGGTCGAGCCGTTGACAGAACTTTCATCCTCGCTCGACACCCGGAGCGTGATGGTCGCGTCGCTGCTGTCATGGGCGGGCGGGGTGATGGTGAAGCCGTCCAAGTATTCTTCACGCTCCGCTTCGGTCCCGCCCGTAAAGGTGATCGTATAGGTGCCCCCCGAAAGCCCGGCGGACGCACCCGCCGAGGCGCCGTTTGATACCGTTGAGTCCGTCACTTCCCAGCCTGCGGGGACCTCGAAGGACACCTCGGTGATCACTTCACTGCCACCGGCGCCGGCATCGGTACTGCCATCGGTCAGACGGACGCCCGAGAGGAAGGCGATGGCGCTGTCCTCGTCCCCTTCGGCATCATCAACCTGCACGTCATCGGCCACTGGCGTGACGTGCAGGTTCAGCGTGACGCTGTTGTCACTCTCATCCGCCTCGGCGACGCCGTCGGCTGGCCCCGGCACTTCCGCGCCGTCCCAGTAGCCGTCCGCATCCCGATCCTGGGCATTGAGCGTTACCGTGATGCCTTCAAGGTCACCGCTGAAATCGTCCGCGCCGCCGATGTTGATGGCCGGCAGGCCTGCGGCATTGCCACTCAGACCAGGCGCAGCCACGGTCACGTCCTCGCCGCTCGCAATCGTAGCCCCGTTGACGACGATATCGGCCCCGGTGGAGTTGGTGATGGTGATCGAGCGCAGCTCACTGCCGTCCAGGTCGGCGAAACCGGCCGAGAGGATTTCGGACAGGTCGACCGTGGTGTCTTCCTTGAGGGTCACATCGGCTTCGGTGTTACCGCCATCGCCGCCATAGCTGATGTCATCGGCGTTATCCACGGTGCTGTCATCGACCGAGCTGTCGAAAACCAGCGCCGCCGGATCGGTCACCGCCTGGACATGGACCGTGACACTGTCGCTGCTGGTGGCCCCACCCACCCCGGGCAGGACCGCGCCGCTACCGTCGACCTCATAGCTGGTGACCGTGTAATTCACCTCGAAATTCTCCGAGGCGTGCTCCGGTGGCAGCACCTCAAGCGCCTCGAACTCGGCGCTGGTCATGGTCAGGTCCGCGCCGGTACCCGTCACCGTCAGCCCCGGATCGCTCAGCTCAATGGTCACGCTGCCGCTGGCGTCGACGGTTGTGGTGCCAAACGCCCCTTGAAGTACCGCCCCTTCGGGAAGACCCGAGAGGGTGATCTCGCCAATCCGTTCGGGGGTGGCGTTGTTGCCGGCCCCCCCGCCGTCATCGGTGATGGTCGGCGCCTTCAACCCCAGGGCCACCGCCGTGTCTTCAAGCGTGTTGATATCGCTGGCATCGACGGACACCCCCGGGGCATCCGACACCGGGGCAACATTCGCCGTGACGGTCGTGGTGGCATTCGTGCCGTCATCGCTCGTGGTGACCTCGAACGTCTCCGTACCGCTGTAGTCCGTGTCAGGCACGTAGGTCAGCTCGCCATCCGCGCTGATGGTCACGGTGCCATGTCCGGTCTTGTATTCCATGCCGCTGCCAGGCGTCGACGTGCCGGTCAGGGGGGTGCCGTCCTGCGTCAGACTGGTGTTGTCCGACGTCGCGTCCGCCGAAATGTTGAAGGAGAAGCCGCTGCTGTCCTCGTCGATGTCCCGCTCGATTTCCGACACAGGCGCGTTGTCCACCACTTCGACAGTGAAACCGGCCGTATCGGTGTCGCCATCGCTGTCGGTGACCTCGACACCGAAGGCCAGATCCTGACTCTCCGCACCGTTGTGGTCGATCGCCTGCAGCAACTCGAAGGTATACCCGGCCGAGGCCGATGTCGGATCGGTCAGTGTGACAACGAAGACGGCCTCAGTCCCCGCGCCCTTGTAGGCGGTCAGGCTGTGCCCGTCGGCGGACAGTTCATAGCGCAGATCCTCGCCGCCGGACTGGAGCCCGGCGGGCGCGCTGTCGGTGGTCAGCGTCACATCGACACTGTCCTGCCCAGACGTCAGATCGAGCGATCCGCTTACCTCACGCTGGGCAGGGTCGGGATTACTCCCGGTCGGCAGATGTTCTTCGTCGATGATGGCATCGTCCGGCGCGCCGAGTTCGGGGACCGAATCGGTCACGGTGACGGGTTGCGTTGCCGATTCCGCGGACACATCACCGTCGCCGTCGATGGTGGTGTAGCTGAAGTCGTCGCTCAGTTCGGTATCGTTGTCCGGCCTGGCGTGATCCGCGCTTGCCAGCGGCGTGTAGGACCAGGTGCCGTCGCTGCCAACGGTCAGCTCACCATACTGTGTCTCGACCGTCTCGGAACCACCATCGGGGATAACCGCCGAAGCGCTCGTACCAGACCTGTCGGTATAGGTGATCTCATGGACCCGACCACCATCGGCCCCGAGTGTGTCGTTGGCCAGCAGGTTCGCCCCGCCAACGGCCGAACCTCCCTCGGTAACCGACATCGGCGCGTCATCCACCGGCGCTGCCACATCATCAACAACGGCGGCAGTGAGTTCGCCTACCCGGATATCGCCATCGGCTTCAACAGCGGCCACCTGGATCGTCTCGCGGACGATGTCATCGAGCACGCTGTCGCTGTGGTCTTCCGTGTTACCGCCCAGCGTGTAGGTGTAGCTGACGGTGCCAGTTGCGTCATCAAAGCCGGTGATGGAGAGCGTGCCGTACTGGGTGGACACGTCCACCGGTATGGTGGAGGCATTCTGGAGCTGGGCGAGTGTTATTGTGTCCCCGCCGCTCAGTGCGTCGCCGGTAACCGTACCGCCAATCACGAGCTCGGAAAGATCTGACGCATTTTCCAGCACAAAGGTCGAGTTGGCCGTATCCATCCCGCTTCCCGCGTCCGAGCCATCCGCCAGGGCGGATTCGAAAACCTCGATGTCCTGGGACTCGCCCGCCACCCCGTCAGTGACGGTAAGCCCCGTCACGGTGCGGTCGGCACTGTTGGGGTTGCCGTATTCATCCACCGCCTGGGCCGAAATTTCGGTATCTTCCGTCGCCAATGGGTCAGGCAGTGTCACGCTCCAGGTGCCGTCGGACTGGACCGTTGTGGAATAGGTCTCACCATCGACATCGAGCGTGATGGCCGCGTCGGGTTCGCCGGTGCCGGTCACCGTCGGTGCTTCGCCCTCAACGACCAGCACCGGGTCGATGGTCACCGGGGTGACGGTATCCTTGAGGATTGTATCGGTGGTCGTGGCCGGATTGCCCTCCGCATCCTCCACGTCGGCGGTCACGGTCAGTGTGCCGTCATCCAGCCCGCTGAGATCAGCCATCACCGAATAGGAGCCGTCGGGCTGCACGGTGATACCCGCCGCCGGGACGTTCACACTGTTGGTGCCGTCGGAGACCGTCAGTGACGTCACGGTTCCGCCCACCGCCGCCTGGCCGGTGATGGACACCTGGCCCAGGTCATCCACCGAGGAGAGCACGTTGTCCGGCACATCGGCGCCAGCGGGGCTGGCGTCGTCACTGATGGTCACGCCGGCGATGTCGATAACCCAGCCTGCTGTCGCGGTGGCGTTGCCCGCGCCACTGCCGTCGTCGACCGTATAGGGCAGCACAAGCTGATCCGGCGCATTGGGCCCGGGCACAAAGGTCAGTTCCCCATTGCCATTGAGCGAGACTGTTCCGCGGTCGCCACTCAGGGTGATGCTGCCGCCCGGGGCGATGGCCTGACCATCCACCTGGGTCACCTTCAACGTGGCGGCTTCCCCTGCGTCGGCGTCCGTGTCGTTGGCCAGAACGTCCAGCACCGCGCTATCGCCCGGAGCTATCAGCGAGACGTCGTCTTCCGGTTCGGGCCGGTCGTTGGTTCCATTGATCGTGACCTCTACGGTTACGGTGTCGCTCTCGCCCTGCGAATCCTCGACCGTCACCTGGTACTGCTGGGTCAGCACCTCACCTTCGCCCAGCGCGTCCAGATCGGCATCATTGGCGGTAAAGCTCCACTCGAGCTCCCCGGTTTCGGGGTCGATGGTGCCGGGAGTGAAGGTGCCGATATAGCCTGTGCCCTGCGGGGTCGCGGCCACTGTGTGGGTGTCGGCAGCGTCCAGGCCGGTCACCTGCATCGTCCCGGTCTGACTATGTTCAAGCGTGTTCTCGTCGGCATCGCCATCGGTCAGTTCCGTGACCGTGGCCGTGGTGTCCGAACCGGCCGAGATATCCGGGGTGTCGTTGCTGCCGGTGATGGTGACACTCACCACCTGCTCGTCGTAGCCGCCATCGTTGTCGGTGACCCGTACGGTGATCTCGTCGGTCAGGGTCTCGCCCTCGGCCAGGGCCTGGACACGGGCATCGTCGTTGTCGAGGATGTAGGTCCACTCGCCGGTGCTGCTATCGACCGTCAGCTCGCCATACTCCCCCGTATTGCCTTCGACGCTCCAGCCGTGGGTGTTGCTGGTGTCGATATCGTCCACCGCCAACTGGCCGCTGGTGGTCAGGGTACCGTCTTCCTCTACATCCCCCGTGGCCTCGCCGGAGATTTCGGGCAGGTCGTTGGTGCCGGTGATGGTCACCGTGATCGTGCTGGTGTCAGTGCCGTCGGCAGACATCACGGTCCAGCTTTCGGTGATGGTCTCGCCCAGGGCAAGCGACTGCACCTCGGCCAGGGAATTGTCGACACGGTAGGTCCAGTTGCCATCGCTCTCGATGCTCAGATTGCCCAGAGCCGGGCCTCCATGGCTGCCGCTGTCAAAGGCGAGGCTGCCGGTATCAACCCGGTTTTCCCCGGCATCGACATCGTCAACCGCAACCTGACCGCCCGTGCCCAGCAGGCCAGCCTCCACATCGGTGTCCTCGGTCACCTGGCCACTGTCGTCCGGGACCACCGCCGCATCGTTGGTGCCCGTGACGGTCACAACGATGGTTTCATTGGCCGTGCCGTCAACGCTGGACACCGCCAGTTCGTCGGTCACGGTCTCGCCGTCGGTCAGGGCCTGGGTCGCCGCGCGTCCGTCGTCCAGTGTGTAGGTCCACGCCCCGGTCACCGAGTCAAAGGTGAACGTGCCGTAGGTGCCCTCAAGATTCGACGGGGTCTCGAAGACGGCCTCGCCCTCGTCCTCGTCCGACACCGCGAGCGTGCCGCTGGCGCTCGGGCTTCCCGGCGTACCGTTATCAACACCGCCGGCCTCGAGTGCGGCACCCTCCGCTTCTCCGGTGATCGTCGCCGGTTCGTTTCCCGGGGTAACCATGATGGGGACCGTCACGATATCGGTGCCGCCGTTGCCATCGTCCACCGTCACCTCGAAGCTGTCGGGGCCGTGGTAATCCTCATTCGGGGTGTATTCGTAGCTGCCGTCCGGATTGACCGTCACTGTGCCGTGCTCGGGATCGCCGGTCAGTTCAAAGGTCAGTTGATCGCCATCGGGATCCGATCCCCTCACCGTGCCCTCGATCGGTGTATCGCCCGGCGTTGTCACCGGGTCGGCGGAGCCCGCGGGCGCAACGTTGGACGGCGCATCGGATGAAGAGCCGGAACCGCCCCCTGCCAGGGCCGCACCACCAGCCAACAGCCCCAGACCCGCCAGTGGTTCCCAGTAAAACGGGGCGGCGGCATCATCGTCGTTAATTTCGGCAATATCGAATCCGTTCCAGACGTCACCGTACTGTGCCCACCAGGTAACGCCATTCCCATCCTCGAACACGAGGTCATTGCGACCGTCTGCGGTCTCCACGAAAAAGTTCTCAATGACAAAGACCGTGCCGTCCTTGAGGACCAGCACCAGGTCACTCCCGTCACGCTCGAATCGGGTAACCTGTTCCGGCCCGATCTGTAACTGAACCACACCCGGTGCCTCCAGGGTGACGCGATTCCCGTCAAAACTCTGGGAAGACCCATTCCCGGCCTTGGGAAACACCGCTGACTTCATGTTTGACTCCTGTTTAGTTCCCTGGCCCTGTCACTCCAGGCTCCAACCAACGCGGTTTCTCGTCAGTCCAAGCATAAAGCTCTTCACCCGCGATAGAAGTCACAGCAAACCCCGTAACCGTCACACCCCCGGAAATACTGGGCCGGAAACCACCGATACACCTTGATGTGACAGCTGTCGCCGCCATAGAATTGAGCGGTTTTCCCGCGTGAAGGACCCGCGTCAAGCGCATGGTCACTGTAAGGGAGTGTTTGGCGGTGATTGATTTCGGGCGCACAGGCCTCCCTCCAACGGTTGTCCCACTCATCAGGAGGCCATGGCGACTGCCACACGGAATCGGTGTGGCTGACACTCAATCGGATGTATCACGACTATGGACAGTAACGTTTCTGGCAAAGACCACGCCCTGATCAGGGATGAACTGGACAAGATCCTCCATTCCAAACCCTTTGCCCAGGCTCCTGCCGTTCGGGCCTTTCTTGAATTTGTTGTCACCGAAACGATGGCCGGGCGCGGTGACCAGATCAATGCCTACACCATCGCATCGGAAGTTTTTGACCGGGGCGCCCAGTTTGATCCGTCCAGCGATACCATCGTGCGGACAACCGCGGGTCGGATCAGAAAAGGGCTTCAGGCCTACTACAGCGACTGCGGGCAGGACGCCCGGGTTGTCATCAGCTTGCCGAAGGGAAGGTACGTGCCCTCATTCGAGTTCCGGGACCTGCCTGCGCCACCGCAACCGGACTCATCCAGCGAAGTATCCGTTAGTCGATCACCACGTTCGCGCCCAGTCCTGCTAGCGGTCGCCTGTCTGTTGGCAGTGGTCGCTACTGGCCTGTCGGCGCTTTTCTGGTGGCAGAGCGAACCGGAATCCCTGCCTACCGACATCGTTATCGACGTGCACCCGGTTCAGCTCCTCAACCAGGAAGACCAAGCACTGGCCCGGGCCATTGATAGCCGTCTTGCCCCCTCTCTGTCGCACATCGGGCTGGCGCGGATCACCCCTCCTGCGGCACTGCCGGGCAAAACAGCGGGAGAACCCACCGAAAAGACGGACAATTTCAACAACATCGCGTTTACCTTGCAGCCAACGCTCACAACTGGCCCGAACCCCGAGCTGCTCTGGCAGTTGATCGATAATGAAACCGGCTATTTGTTGTGGGCCGCCAAAGAACGACTATCAGGAACCGACTCCGCCTCAATCAGCAGAGCTGTTAACAAGGTTTCGTTCCAGGTTCTTGGCGAAGGCGGCGCAGTACCCTTGACGCTGGACCGATACCACAGTGATACCTTCTCGAAACAGACCTGCCTGTCACGGGCACAACTGATGCGAGCGGTGGAGAGGGCCAGCGTATACCCTGACATGCGCGAATGCCTCGAACGTATTGTCACCCAGTTCCCAACCGATGCCTCGGCCTGGGCCGTCCTGAGTACCTTCTACACGGTGAGGACACGCTACTACGCCTTCGGCGGACCTGAAGAGCGGGCAGAGCTCATCAGACTCGCCGACCATGCCGCTGCAAACGCCGAGGAGTTCGCCCCCCACGCCTACCTCACCAAGGTCGCGCTGATGCACCTGGCGCTTCGCCAACGGAAGATCGAGGAGTTCGACCAGCTTCAAAGGCAGATCAGGACCCGCTATCCGGGGGACATCTATCTCAAACTGCGTATTGCCAGCCGTATCGCCAGATTGGGCCGCGGTTGGGAGGCACTGGAAATATACGATGAGGCGCGGGAAGACTGGGGCATTAACCTCCGGTCAAGAGCGGCCGAACTCGCCCTGGCCTACTTTGTCGAAGGCGAATACGAGCGTGCCTATCAGGAAATCGTACGAACAGGCTCCCGGCAACGCTACGTGTTGACGCTCAAAGTTGCCATCTTTGGAAAGATGGGCATGGTGGAAGAGGCCCAGCCGGTCATTGATGAACTTGTGGAGAATAACCCCGACATCAGGGAAACCTATTACCCGTGGCTTGCCGAACTCAGTTGGGAGCATCCTCTGCTGCTCGATATTGCCGACGGTCTTGCCAGGGCGGGCCTTATTGTAAACATCGAGGAAACCAGCGAGTCTCCCAACATCGTAGACACCTGATAGCGGGACATCACTCCAGGTTCTGCACCTGCTCCCGCATCTGCTCTATGTAGACCTTCATATCCACCGCAATCCGGGTGACGTCCGCATCGATGGACTTGCTGCTGAGGGTATTGGCCTCGCGGTTGAGTTCCTGCATCAGGAAATCCAGCCGTCGGCCAATGGCGTCGTTGCGCTGAAGGGTATCCGAGACTTCGGTGAGATGGGCGTCCAGGCGGTCCAGTTCCTCGGCCACATCGGATTTCTGGGCCAGCATGACCATCTCCTGGCTGATCCGGTCGGCGTCCAGTTCAATCAAGGCGGCACGGAAACGCTCCCGCAGGGATTCCTCCTGGGCCTTCAACAGTTCCGGCATCCGCTCCCTCACCTGGCTGACCAGTGCGCTCATGGCGGACAGGCGTTCGTCGAATAATGGGCGCAGGCGCTCGCCTTCCCGTTCACGCACCTGCACCAGGTCTTCCACGGCGCGACGGAACAGTTCATCCGCCGCAGTCTTGACCGGGCTCAGGTCAGGCTCCTCCCGCTCCAGCACCCCCGGCCAGCGAAGCACGTCGATGGCGCTGATGTGGGCAGGGTTGTCCAGCATTCGATTGACATGATTAATGGCCTCATTGAGTGACCCTGCCAGCCGCTCATTGACCACCAGACCGGTATCGGCGGTATCCGATGCCTGCAGGCGCATGCCGACATCCACCTTGCCGCGCCCCAGGGTCTTGCGGAGATGTTCCCTGAACCCGTTCTCCAGCTCCCGCAAGGCTTCCGGCAACCGGAAGGACGGCTCCAGATAACGGTGGTTCACGGTACGGATCTCGCAGGTCAGCACGCCCCATTCTGCCTGGGCTTCCTGGCGGGCGAAGGCCGTCATGCTTCTGATCATGGTTGCTCCGGGTCGGTCGGTTACATTGGGTAACAGTCTATCAGTTCGGACACCGGAAAATCCTGCTCTTTCCCAGCAGGATTCGATCGCCGCCAGGCAGGTCCCGAAGAGCCGCCCGTGTTATACTCCCTGTCCTTTTCCCCACTACCGGCAGCACATGCCGCTGACCGGCCTCAATCAATTCTCCAGTTTTACAGAAGGACTAGCTATGCGACCGAGCGGACGACAGCCCGACCAGCCCAGAGACGTCAGGCTCACACGCCACTTCACCCGTCACGCGGAGGGTTCCGTGCTGGTGGAATTCGGCGACACGCGGGTCATCTGTACCGCCTCCGTGGAAAACAAGGTCCCCCCTTTCCTGCGCGGCGCCGGCCAGGGCTGGATCACCGCCGAATACGGCATGCTGCCCCGCTCCACCGGCAGCCGCATGGGCCGGGAGGCCGCCCGGGGCAAACAGGGCGGACGCACCGTGGAGATCCAGCGCCTCATTGGTCGCTCCCTGCGGGCCGCAGTGGATCTGGATGCCCTGGGCGAACACACCATTACCATCGACTGCGATGTGATCCAGGCGGATGGCGGCACCCGCACCGCCGCCATCACCGGTGGCTGCGTGGCCCTGGTGGATGCCCTGAACCACCTGGTGAAGGAAGGACGACTGTCGAAGTCCCCCCTCAAGCAGATGGTCGCGGCCCTGTCCGTCGGCGTATACCAGGGCACCCCGGTGGTGGACCTGGATTACCCGGAAGACTCCGAGGCGGAAACCGACATGAACGTGATCATGACCGACCAGGGTGGTTTCATCGAAATCCAGGGTACCGCCGAAGGTGCGCCCTTCGACCAGGAAGAGCTGGACAGCATGCTGACGCTGGCCAAACAGGGCATCAATCAGTTGTTCGACATCCAGAAGTCAGCGCTGGCGGAATAATCCCCCTCTCGCCGGCCGATCATAAAAAAAGCGCGGCGGATAACTCCGGCGCGCTTTTTTTATACCCGACAACTGGTCAGAAACCGATATCGATGTCGTAGTCCATGATCAGTGGGGCATGGTCCGAGAAACGGGCGGACTCGTCGATCCAGCCGTCGCGGATGGTCCTGCGGATGCCCGGTGTCAGCATCTGGTAGTCAGCGCGCAGTCCCACATTCTTGCGCTCGCCACCGTCCCATTCCGGCCACCAGGTGAACTGGTTACTCTGCTTGTTGATCTCGCGGAAGGCGTCAATGGCGCCCAGCTCGTCAAACAGGCGATCAAGGAACGCGCGCTCATGGGGCAGGAAGCCGGACACATCGAGCTGGTGATAGACAGGGCTGGCATCGGTGACATGCTGGGCGGTTTGCAGGTTGGCGCAGAAGATGAACTGGCGCCGCTTTCGGAGCGTCTTCTGCATGTGCATGCCAAACGCATCCATGAACTCGTCCTTGTGATCGAGGACGGTCAGGTCGTTCTCGTCGCCCAGCAGTTCCTCTTCGCGGCCCAGGGCGCAGGGGGCAAGCACGCTGGCCACGCTGACGCGGTCGAAGTCCGCCTGGACAAACCGGCCTTCCCGGTCCGCCTGTTCGCTGGCAAAGCCATACATGATGGCCTTTGGGAAATGGCGCGTATAGATGCCCACGCCACCGTGCTCGTCCAGCTCGCCGTCGATAAAGTAGGCTTCGTACCCCTCGGGAATAAGGTTCCGGTCCTCTATCTCATAGACCCGCATGCGATGGTCCTGAACACAGATTACGTCGGCGTCCTGGTCGGCAATCCAGTCAAAGAAGCCCTTGTCAATCGCCTGTTCCAGGCCACTGACGCTGATTGATACTACACGCATACGTATTCCCTGATTCAGTTTGTGTGTATGATACCGGTTTTATACGTATTTGAAAGAACCAGACCCCGCCAGAAGCCTTGTCATGCACGACTACCAGCGCGATTTCATCGAGTTTGCCATTCACCGGGAAGTGCTCCGTTTCGGTGAGTTCACCCTGAAGTCAGGTCGCACCAGCCCCTACTTCTTCAATGCCGGACTGTTCAACAGCGGCAACGACCTGTTACGGCTGAGCGAGGCCTACGCCGCCGCCCTCACCCGGAGCGGGTTGGATTATGACATTATTTTCGGCCCTGCCTATAAGGGCATTCCCTTGGCCACCACCACCGCCATGGCGTTGGCACGGCAGGGAGATAACCGGCCCTGGGCCTTCAACCGCAAGGAAGCCAAGGACCATGGCGAGGGCGGCAACATTGTCGGCGCGCCGTTGCAGGGCAAGGTGCTGATTATCGACGATGTCATCACCGCCGGCACGGCCATCCGGGAATCCATGGCCATTATCGAGGCGGCGGGCGCCACCCCCGCCGGCGTGCTGATCGCCCTTGACCGCCAGGAACGGGGCCAGGGTAACCTGTCCGCGATTCAGGAGGTGGAACAGAATTACGGCATACCGGTCATAAGCATCATCCGGCTGGATCAGGTCCTGGAGTACATTAAAGGACATCCGGATTTTGCCGGCCATACGGACCGTATTGCCGCCTATCGGGCGGAATACGGCGTGTGAGCCTGCCAGGGCAGTCGGACGTTTTTTCAGGCCTGTGACATAGCCCGGAAATACGCTCCCCATGTCTGGTATGCTCTTGCTGCATACAGATATTGATGTACGCCATTAACCAACAACGGTGTCACCGGTGAGACCGACGAAACTGACAACCTGCCTTCTCGCTGCCACCTGCCTGCTGGTAACCAGCCTGGCCGATGCCAGGATGTACCGCTACAAGGACGACAACGGGCAGATGGTGATCAGCAATACCGTTCCCCAGGAAGCCTCCACCCGCGGCTATGAGATCCTCAACAGCCAGGGCCGGGTGGTCGATCGCGTCGACCCCGCCCCCACGGAAGAGGAGCTGCAACAGCGGGCCGAGGAAGAACGCCGGCAGCAGGAGGCCGCGGAACAGCGGGAGCGGGACAAGGCCCTGCTACGCCGCTACCGGCACCCGGACGACGCGGTTCGCGCCCTCCACCGCAAGATTGATGAGCTGGAAGGTCTGAACCAGCTCAAGCAGGGCAATATTTCGGTGATTGAATCGCAACTGGACTCCGAACAGTCCAAGGCCGCCGACCTGGAACGGTCCGGCCGGGACATCCCTGAATCCACCCTGGACAAGATTGACCGCCTGGAGCAGCAGATCCGGGAGCTGGAAGCAGAGATTAATGCCCAGAACCGGGAAATGGAGAAGATCCGCGAAAGCTACGTGGACGATATTGAGCGGCTGGAAGTGATCACCGAGCAGGACAGGACGCTGCCCCTGGATCCGGACGCTGCCAGGGAAAGCCGATAACCACTCCCACCCGCAAAAACGAAAGGCCACCGTCACGGTGGCCTTTTTGCATTACACGGTCAGTCGACCGCAATCAGGCACTGGTGGTACTCTTCGTGCCTGCGGAACGGCTCCGGGTACTGCGGCTGCCGGAAGTCGTCTTGCGGGTGCTCCGTGTGGCCCTGGACACTTCCTTGCTGGCCGAATCCGCCGCCCCGGATACGTCCCTGGCCGTGGACTGGGCACCGCGGGACACGCGGTTAGCAGTCTTCTGCGCCTTGTTGGAGACATCACTGGCGGTGGACTTGGCCGTGGATGACACCTCATCCGCCACATCGTCGGCGGCCTGGCTCACGGACCGCGCGGTATCGGCGGTCTCCTTCTCCAGGCGGGCCACCACATCCGCGGCGAAGCTGCCGACCCGATTGTTAAAGTCCCTCAACTGGTCAAAGACCTTGCCACTGGCGCCGTTGTAGCGCTTGCGAAGATTCTTGACACGATACTGGCGAACTTCGGTTTCGATCCGTTCCGCCAGATCGAAGGGCTTGGCCGAAATCTGCTTCTGTGTGTTCTCGGCGGCATTGATGCCCTTGTCCACCATGCCCTGAAGTTGTTCCTGCCAGGTATGTAGCCTGCTCATATCGAACTCCCCTTGATCTGTGTCTGATAACCCGAACCGGAGGAATCAGACTCTCCGGCGATGTCAGTTACAGCATAGGGAGAGAAGTTAGAGTATTCATACTAATCCAGTCATCCGCCCCCGAACGGTAATTCGGTGAACCAGCCAGCAATTTTCAGAATGGTCACTTGAGACAACATTCCGGTTGCTCATACTTCTGAATCGTTTTCGTGCGCAGTGGCATCCGGGAGGCCCACGTCCCGACCATAACCGGTGCAGCAGGGCATTCTCCTGCTCATAGCGAAGCACCGGCAACCTGACCCGACCGGCCCCAACACCCATTCACTGGCCGGTGACTATCGGGTGCAGGCACAACGTGCGAGGAAACATCATGGCGTTTCAGGAAGAACGCAGGATACTGTCATGGAGTCTGGCGGCGCTGTTCAGTCTGGCCCTGACCGGCTGTGGCGGTGATTCAGGAACATCCAGTGCAGCGGAACCGGCAGATACCGGGACACAGACCGCCAGCGAGCCGGACCATACACCGGACGCCGGAACGACCGGGAACCAACAGGACCAGACCAACGCCGGTTCCGACCAGCCGGACAAGGCCGTTTCCGATGAAGGCAGCGCTCCCCCCCAGATCGCCCAGCCGGGCGTTGTGGTTGAGAACCCCATTTTTGCCGACCCGATCCAGGCGCCAGTGCCGGACGATGCGGAAACGGACCATGCCGACAGCGACAGCAGTCCGCAACCGGAGGACCCCGCCACCGGCGACGACCCGGTGGTCACCGAACCCGAACCGGAGAACCCCGACCCGGTGGTCCGGCGCCCCACCCTGCAATGGGAAGGCCCCCTTACCCGGGAGGACGGCAGCAAGCTGTATCCCGGAGAGGTCAGGGGCTACCGGGTCTACTACCGGCTGCGACACCAGGAGCAGTTCGATTCCCTGGTGGTCGAAGGCCCGGACACGGACAGCCTGCTGCTGGACGACTTCAAACCGGGCGCCTACGAGTTCGCCGTCAGCACCCTGGACAGCAACGGCCTGGAAAGTCAGCGCTCCGAGCCAGTCCCCGTGGATCTGATCTGAGGGCCCGACGCCACAGGCCTCAACCCGGGGCCGGGCCCGAGCGAATCTACCAGCGGAACAGGACCCAGCTTGGCACCAGCAGGGAGGACTCCCCCTCCCTGATCCAGCCGCCGCCTTCAGCGGGTACCAGATAGTAGGAGGGCCCCACCCTGGGCACAACCTTGATCTCCCGTATTTCGCCCCTGATCCGGTACTCGTAGTACACCACATCCTCCCCCGGCCGGATCACGATCTGTGACTCCGAGGTGTCCGGCTGGTACTCCGGCATGACCACCGGTTCGTCCGGAGCATCGGGTTTTTCATCCAGGGGCGAGTCGGCGGCATCCTGGGCCCGGGCGGACTGGAAAACCACCAACAGGGACAGCGCCAACAGGGAGACGGAGAGCCTTTTCATGATAACCTCTGTGTTCGACAGGCCGCTGTTGCGATACCTTATCTGAAGCGTTGCACAAGCCTCCCGAACCTTCAAACAGATTCCGGATTCCCCTGGTGTCCCTTAACATAAGTTCGCAGCGTTTCAGAGGCTGTGTCAGGCATTACTACAAGGCGCGTTCCGCCGGGAATGGTGTGTCCCTTGCCAAGGGACGCAACA
>NZ_JBJJKZ010000005.1:0-659121 GCF_045449695.1 Marinobacter shunpengi | reverse complement strand
TGGTGGGTCTGGGTGGACTTGAACCACCGACCTCACCCTTATCAGGGGTGCGCTCTAACCACCTGAGCTACAGACCCGGTTTTGCTTGTCACAAACAAGCCAAGTCGGGCCCGAAAGACCCTTTGCTCTCTTCTCATTGACCAAGTAATTCGTGTGGACTCTGACCGAAACCTCCAGCTATCGTTAAGGAGGTGATCCAGCCGCAGGTTCCCCTACGGCTACCTTGTTACGACTTCACCCCAGTCATGAACCACACCGTGGTGATCGTCCTCCCGAAGGTTAGACTAACCACTTCTGGTGCAATCCACTCCCATGGTGTGACGGGCGGTGTGTACAAGGCCCGGGAACGTATTCACCGCGACATTCTGATTCGCGATTACTAGCGATTCCGACTTCACGCAGTCGAGTTGCAGACTGCGATCCGGACTACGACGCGTTTTATGAGATTAGCTCACCCTCGCGGGGTTGCAGCCCTCTGTGCGCGCCATTGTAGCACGTGTGTAGCCCTGGCCGTAAGGGCCATGATGACCTGACGTCATCCCCACCTTCCTCCGGTTTGTCACCGGCAGTCTCCCTAGAGTTCCCACCATTATGTGCTGGCAACTAGGGATAAGGGTTGCGCTCGTTACGGGACTTAACCCAACATCTCACGACACGAGCTGACGACGGCCATGCAGCACCTGTGTTTGGGTTCCCGAAGGCACCAATCCATCTCTGGAAAGTTCCCAACATGTCAAGGCCAGGTAAGGTTCTTCGCGTTGCGTCGAATTAAACCACATGCTCCACCGCTTGTGCGGGCCCCCGTCAATTCATTTGAGTTTTAACCTTGCGGCCGTACTCCCCAGGCGGTCTACTTAGTGCGTTAACTGCGCCACTAAGACTTCAAGAGTCCCAACGGCTAGTAGACATCGTTTACGGCGTGGACTACCAGGGTATCTAATCCTGTTTGCTCCCCACGCTTTCGCACCTCAGCGTCAGTATTGGTCCAGGTAGCCGCCTTCGCCACTGGTGTTCCTTCCTATATCTACGCATTTCACCGCTACACAGGAAATTCCACTACCCTCTACCATACTCTAGCCTGACAGTTCGGAATGCCGTTCCCAGGTTAAGCCCAGGGCTTTCACATCCCGCTTATCAAACCGCCTACGCGCGCTTTACGCCCAGTAATTCCGATTAACGCTTGCACCCTCCGTATTACCGCGGCTGCTGGCACGGAGTTAGCCGGTGCTTCTTCTGCAAGTAACGTCAAGCATGCTGGGTATTAGCCAACACGTTTTCCTCCTTGCTGAAAGTGCTTTACAACCCGAAAGCCTTCTTCACACACGCGGCATGGCTGGATCAGGGTTGCCCCCATTGTCCAATATTCCCCACTGCTGCCTCCCGTAGGAGTTCGGGCCGTGTCTCAGTCCCGATGTGGCTGATCATCCTCTCAGACCAGCTACGGATCGTCGCCTTGGTAGGCCATTACCCCACCAACTAGCTAATCCGACATAGGCACATCCAATAGCGCAAGGTCCGAAGATCCCCTGCTTTCCCCCGAAGGGCGTATGCGGTATTAATCCGGGTTTCCCCGGGCTATCCCCCACTACTGGGCAGTTTCCTATGCATTACTCACCCGTCCGCCGCTCGACAGCGGGGAGCAAGCTCCCCCTGTTTCCGCTCGACTTGCATGTGTTAGGCCTGCCGCCAGCGTTCAATCTGAGCCATGATCAAACTCTTCAGTTTAAATCATACAAGATCCGAAGATCTCTAATCTTGCTCAAGACAAAACTCATTCTCGACGAGTCGCTTGCCTCGATTATCTGTCGCCAGATAGTCTCGGCCAGCGCCCACACGAATTACTTGGTCAACTTGTTAAAGAGCGTTGAGCATCTGCTCAATCAAGGCCGCGTATTCTACATCAGATCGCCACCTTGTCAACGATTATTTCAAGGTTTTTAACGCCGCTCCCGAAGAAGACCTGAACCGCAAAAACCCAAATCAAACAACCGCTTACTTCGCCTTCCCGTTCAAGCCTCATGGGCCGTGTCCGTCGAAGTGGGGCGCATTCTACAGCCTCACCGATTCCTGTCAACGGCCAATACCAACTTTTTTAGGGCGGTTTCGGTTTGCCGCTACGCTATCGAACACTATTTATCCGATACGGTCATTTTTCAACCAGGTTTCAGAAAAACTACAGACTCACCTTCACCTTCGCAGCCGCTTTACTCGCCAACTCCCGGGCCTCATCAATAGTCTGACTCCTGGCCACAACCACCCCCATGCGCCGACGGCCCCTGAGTTCGGGCTTACCGAAAAGACGGAGTTGTACATCCGGCTCGGCAAGAACTTCCTCGAGATTGCCAAAGCCAGGTTGGTCCGACTCTCCTTCCGGAAGGATGACCGCGGAAGCGGACGGGCCATTCTGGCGTATCGCCGGCACCGGCAAACCAAGGATGGCCCGGGCATGCAGGGCAAACTCGGACAGGTCCTGGGAAATCAGCGTGACCAGTCCGGTATCGTGGGGCCGAGGTGACACCTCGGAGAACCAGACATCATCCCCTTTCACGAACAGCTCCACCCCGAATACGCCATACCCGCCCAGATCAGCAGTGATGGCCTCCGCGATGGCGCGACTTTCTTCCAGCGCCCGGGGACTCATGGGCTGTGGCTGCCAGGATTCCCGGTAATCCCCATCCTCCTGACGGTGACCAATGGGATCGCAGAAGCTGACGCCATCCCGGTGACGGACCGTCAGCAGGGTGATTTCATAGTCGAAGTCGATAAAACCTTCGATGATCACCCTGCCCTTGCCGGCACGCCCACCCGTCTGGGCATAGTCCCAGGCGACTCCGATGTCATCCTGGCTCTGCACCAGGCTCTGCCCCTTGCCGGACGAACTCATTACCGGCTTCACAACACAGGGGAAGCCAATCTCGGACACGGCCTGCTCAAATGCCTCGCGGGTTTCGGCAAAGCGGTAGGCGGATACGGGCAACTCAAGCTCTTCCGCCGCCAGGCGTCGGATCCCCTCCCGGTTCATGGTGAGGTTGACCGCCCGCGCGGTTGGCACAACGCGATACCCTTCCTGTTCCAGTTTGACCAGTTCACCGGTGGCGATGGCCTCGATCTCCGGAACAATAAGCTGTGGTTTTTCCTGCTCGATGACCGCCCTGAGGCTGGCCGGATCCAGCATATCAACCACATGACTGCGGTGAGCCACCTGCATGGCGGGCGCATTGGCGTAACGATCGCAGGCAATGACCTCCACCCCCAGGCGCTGCAGTTCGATCACAACCTCCTTGCCCAGCTCACCCGAGCCACACAGGAGAACCCGGTAGCCATTTGCCTTCAGTGGTGTTCCGATGGAAACGCTCATAATTAACCTGCCAGCCCCCGCCTCAATGCCCGGAAATGATCTCTAGATCAAACTGTTCTGTTCTCGCCGCGCGACCAACTCCAGCACTTGCCGGCGCTCGTCGTTGGTCATGGATGTCCACCGCAGGATCTCATCGCCCGTGCGGTGGCAGCCGATACACACATCATTCTCGTCCAGTGCACAGACGGCCACGCATGGTGACCGCACTCTGTCCTGCTCCGCCATCACTCCCCGCCTTTCCAGGGCTCGACAGGTGTGAGTGAACTCATGTAACGGGCCGCGTTCTCGACATAATGCGCGGCGCTGAGCTCCAGCATCTTCTTCTGGTTATCACCCAGCTCCCGTTTAACGCGCCCCGGCGCACCAATCACCAGGGAGCCGTCCGGCACTTCCATACCCTCGGGGATCAGGGTGTTGGCTCCAATCAGGCAATGCTTGCCGATCCGGGCCCCGTTCAGCACCACGGCGTTTATGCCAATCAGGGAGTAGTCACCAATCTCGCAGCCGTGCAGCATGGCCTTATGGCCCACGGTGACACCACGCCCAAGGGTTAACTGGATGCCGGAATCCGTATGCAGCACGGAACCATCCTGCACATTTGACTCCGGCCCGATGGTGATCAGGTCGTTGTCACCACGGATAACCACGTTGAACCACACACTGCTCTTGTCATGCAGCGCCACACTGCCGATCACGGTAGCGTTGTCTGCGATGAACTGCCCTTCTCCGATTAACTCGGGCTTGCGGTCCGCGAGTTGGTAAAGCATGTTGACCTCTCCTCGTTTGATTCCGACGGATCAGCCCTGGCGGGGCTCAAGCACATCAATGCGGGCATCGTACACGGCATTCAGAAAGTCCACCAGAACCACCGCGGTCAGCCCCCAGATCTCATAACCCTGCCAGCGATAACAGGGGACGTAGTAGGTATCATCCAGGAACGGCAGCACATCGGTGCGTTCACGACGATCCTCCAGCAGGAACTCCACCGGCACATGGAAGATGCTTTCAATCTCATGGGGATTGGGTGTCAGCGGGTGGTCGGCGGGCACCACGCCAACGTATGGCGTTACCAGGATGCCATAGCGGGAGAGCACCTGGCTCAACGGTGCGATCAGTTGAACCTGGTCCGGCGGCAGACCGATTTCCTCGTGGGTCTCGCGAAGCGCGGTGTGGGCGAGGGACGGATCAGACGCGTCCCGCTTCCCCCCGGGGAAGGCCACCTGTCCCCGGTGGGTGGACAGGTTTGACGACCGAAGGGTCAACAGGATCTCGGGGGAACCGGGATTATCCGTCACCGGCACCAGCACACTGGCTTCAGGATAGTCCATCGCCAACTGGTTCGGCGCATACCGGGCTAGCCTTTCCGTCAGTAATTCGCGCAAAATCTCTCTCCCGCGTCTTGATATGGGACAAGGCACCGGGCGAACGATACACTGGTGCCAGAACTCGACACAGTATACGGGGTAATCCATGAAATTCTGCAGTCATTGCGGCCATCCCGTTGAGAGCCGCATTCCCGCCGGGGACAACCGGCCGCGTTACGTGTGCACACACTGTCAGACCATCCACTACCAGAATCCACGAATCGTGGCCGGGACGGTACCGGTGTGGGAAGGAAAGATACTGTTATGCCGCCGGGCCATTGAACCCCGTTACGGCTACTGGACCCTGCCGGCCGGCTTCATGGAGAACTCGGAAACCACGGAGGAAGCCGCCGCCCGGGAGACCCTTGAGGAGGCGATGGCGGACGTGGAACTGGCAGGGCTTTACACCATGATCCATGTGCCCCACATCGACCAGGTCCACATGTTCTATCTGGCCTACCTGACCGAGCCCCGGTTCGGTGCCGGTGAGGAATCCCTGGAAACGGACCTGTTCGAGCTGGACCGCATTCCCTGGGACGAAATCTCCTTCCCGACGGTGCGGCGTACCCTTGAACACTTCGTGGAAGATGTCCAGCGCAACGAGTTCCCCCTTCGTATCAGCGACATCCGCCACCGTATGAAGAAGTCCTCCGAGTCCCGGGAATCCTCGGAGCCTCAGAAGTCCTCCAGCCGGTAGACCTCATAGGCGGGCTCCTCGAAAGGGTGGGCCCGCTTCATCGCCGCCACCGCCTCACGGATGCGATGATCCTCGCAGACCAGTTCCACCTTGTATTCATCCACCCTTTCCAGCTCACCGTGCTGCCCCAGGTGGGGGTTACTGCCCTCCAGCGGACGGAACTGCCCCTTGCCCAGGGTCTGCCAGGCACAGCAATCGTAGTCGCCGATGCGACCGCCTCCGGCGGCGAACACAGCTGCCTTCGTGGTTTCCAGGTCGGTCTCGGGGACGAAAAAGCAGAACTTGTACATGGTGCCCTATCCTCCTGCAAAAAGATGGTTTTCAAGCTTGATACGGCTTGACATCAGGGTCAACGGCGCCTTTCAAAAGGCACCTGAGGTTACCCACAAAATCTGTGGATAACTTTGGGGATAGTTTTTGGGCAGAGCCCGCAAACCCCCGTCGTTACAGCCCTTGTGTCAAATTGGCGACAAATCCACCTACACAAAATAATACTTTAAAAACAATAGGTTACATTTATAGAACAAATACCATACGGTTTGATGGCATTTTGCACACCGGGTCACCTCTTGCCTAATTCCCATGTGCATAAAACCAATTCGTCAAGAAATATTTTAGTTATAACAGCGCACAAACAGCTTGCAATCCAGAAGGTTAGTGGCACGCCCTGATAAACATAAAAAAACCGGTGACCAACTCCTCCAGAAAGGAATCAGACACCGGTTTCGCGCCTTGCGCTACTGGCTCAGGAAGTCATCCCAGCCACTTGCGGGCATTGCGGAACATCCTCAACCACGGCCCTTCCTCACCCCAGTCGTCCGGGTGCCAGGAGTACTGGGCGGTACGGAAGACCCTTTCCGGGTGGGGCATCATGATGGTGACGCGGCCATCCCGGCTGGTCACCCCGGTAATACCGCCTTCCGACCCATTCGGGTTGTATGGGTAACGGGTAGTCTGCTGGCCACGGTTGTCCACGTACCGCAGGGCCACCTGGCCTGAGCCGTTGAGGGCCTCAAAGCCCGCCGGCGACGGGAACTCCGCACGCCCTTCCCCATGGGCCACCGCAATCGGCATGCGCGAGCCGGCCATGCCGGACAGGAACACCGACGGGGACTCCTGCACCTCGGCCATGACCAGCCGCGCCTCGAACTGCTCGGACTGGTTGCGAACGAAGTGCGGCCACCCTTCGGTGCCCGGAATCAACTCATGAAGGTTGGACAGCATCTGACAGCCGTTACAAACCCCCAGTGCAAGGGTGTTGTCACGGTCAAAGAAGCCGGCAAACTGGTCCCGCACCCGGGAGTTGAACAGGATCGACTTGGCCCAACCCTCGCCGGCACCCAGCACGTCGCCGTAGGAGAAGCCACCACAGGCCACCAGGGAGCGGAAGCCATCCAGGGTAACCCGTCCGGAGAGCAGGTCACTCATGTGCACGTCCACGGCCTCGAAGCCGGCGCGGTCGAAGGCCGCTGCCATTTCCACCTGGCCATTAACGCCCTGCTCGCGCAGTACAGCAACCTTGGGTGCCACCCCTTTATTGATGTAGGGCGCGGCCACATCCTCGGCAGGGTCGAAGGTCAGTGCCGCATGCAGCCCGGGGTCGTCATCGTCAAGCAGGTTGTCGAACTCTTCCCGGGCACAGTTGGCGTTGTCCCGGAGGCTCTGGATCCGGTAGCTGGTCTCCGACCAGAGACGCTGCAGCTCCCCCCGAGGATGTTCGATCACCGCATGCCCCTCGAAGGTAAAGCGAATGTGATCGTCCTCATTCAGGGTGCCGACAACCGAGGTGTGCTCACCCAGGCCGGCACCGGAGAACTGCTGGAGCACGAAGGGGGTGTCTTCCCGGCGGACCTGGATGATCGCGCCCAGTTCCTCGTTGAACAGCTCGCGGGCAAACTGGCCAGACTCCTCCGCAAGACCGTCCAGACGGATATCGACACCGGTATGACCGGCAAATGCCATCTCCGTCAGGGTGACGAACATGCCACCATCGGAACGATCGTGATAGGCCAGGATCTTGCCATCGCCATTCAGCCCCTGGACCACGGCGAAGAAAGCCTTGATATCTTCCGGGTCGTCCACGTCCGGCGCCACCGCGCCCATCTGGCCATAGACCTGCGCCAGGGCGGAGCCCCCCAGACGGTTCTGGCCGGCGGCCAGGTCAATCAGGATCAGGTCGGTATCACCCTGATCCCTCCTCAGCTGGGGCGTCAGGGTGCGGGTCACGTCGGTCACCGGTGCAAAACCGCTGATAATCAGGGATAGGGGCGCGGTCACACTCTTCTGCTCCTCACCCTCTTCCCACACGGTCTTCATGGACATGGAGTCCTTGCCCACGGGAATGGCAATACCCAGGGCCGGGCACAGTTCCATACCCACCGCGCGCACGGTTTCATACAGGTTTTCATCCTCGCCGGGGTGGCCCGCCGCCGCCATCCAGTTGGCCGACAACCGGATATCGGAAAGCTTGCCGATAGGGGCCGCCGCCAGGTTGGTGATCGCCTCACCCACGGCCATACGGCCGGAGGCCGGCGCATCAATACTGGCCACCGGCGTGCGCTCACCCATGGCCATGGCCTCACCGGTGAGCACGTCGTAACTGGTGGCCGTTACGGCGACATCAGCCACCGGAACCTGCCACGGTCCCACCATCTGATCCCGGGCCACCAGCCCGGTAATGGTGCGATCACCAATGGTGATCAGGAAATTCTTGCTGCCAACACTGGGCAGCCTCAGGACGCGGCGGATGGCCTCGTCCAGATCCACCCGGGTGGAGTCGAAGATCGGCTTGGTGAACGACGTCCGGATCACACTGCGATGCATGCGCGGCGGCTTGCCGAACAGCACGTCCATGGGCAGGTCTACCGGGGAGTCGTCATAATAGGCGTCATCCAGGCTCAGATGATGGCTTTCCGTGGCCTCGCCGATAACGGCATAGGGGCAGCGCTCGCGGCGACAGATGGCGTCGAAGCGCTCCATGTTGTCCTCGGCCACGGCCAGCACGTAGCGTTCCTGGGACTCGTTGCACCAGATTTCCAGCGGTGACATGCCCGGTTCGTCACTGGGAATGTCCCTGAGTTCAAACTTGCCGCCCCGGCCACCGTCCTTAACCAGCTCCGGCATGGCGTTGGACAGGCCACCCGCCCCCACGTCGTGGATAAAGGCGATGGGGTTGTCCCCGTCCAGCTGCCAGCAACGGTCAATCACTTCCTGACAGCGCCGTTCCATTTCCGGATTGCCCCGCTGTACGGAGGCAAAATCCAGATTCTCGTTACTGGTGCCGGAATCCATGGATGACGCCGCACCACCGCCGAGGCCGATCAGCATGGAGGGACCACCCAGCACGATCAGCCGCGCGCCCACGGGGATCTCCCCCTTCTCCACATGGTTCTCTCGGATGTTGCCCAGGCCGCCGGCAATCATGATGGGCTTGTGGTAACCGCGGACCTCGTCACCATCAGGCCCCGGCACCTTCTGTTCAAAGGTGCGGAAGTAGCCGGCCAGGTTGGGACGGCCAAATTCATTGTTGAAGGAGGCGCCACCGATGGGCGCATCAATCATGATATCCAGCGGGGATGCGATGCGATCCGGACGGCCATAGCCATCCTCCCAGGGTTGGAGGTCACCCGGAATTTCGAGGTTGGACACGGTGAACCCGGTCAGGCCCGCCTTGGGCTTGGAGCCGCGACCGGTGGCTCCCTCGTCACGAATCTCACCACCGGCACCGGTGGCGGAACCGGCAAACGGCGAGATGGCCGTCGGATGATTGTGGGTCTCCACCTTCATCAGGATGTGGATGGGCTCGCGCACATACTGGTAGCGGGCGGTTTCCGGATCCGGGTAGAAACGGCCACCGGTGGAACCGCGAATCACCGAGGCGTTGTCCCGGTAGGCCGAGAGCACACCCTCACTACTCATCTCATGGGTGTTGCGGATCATGGCGAACAGGGACTTCTGCTGCCCCTCGCCATCAATATCCCAGGAGGCGTTGAAGATCTTGTGTCGACAGTGCTCCGAGTTGGCCTGGGCGAACATCATCAGTTCGACGTCGGTGGGATCACGATCCAGGTCGTTGAAGGCATCCACCAGGTAGTCGATCTCGTCCTCCGCCAGGGCCAGGCCAAGGCGCTGGTTGGCATCCACCAGTGCGGGACGGCCACCGGTCAGGACCGGGATCCGCTCCAGCGGCCGGGGTTCCTCCCGGTGGAACAGCAGTTCCGCACCCGCCATCTCGTGGAAAACGGTTTCCGTCATGCGGTCATGCAGCAGCGCCGCGATGGCCTGACGATCCTCCCGGCCCAGTTTCTTGTTCGCCTTCACGTAGTAGGCGATGCCCCGCTCAATGCGGTTGACCTGGCGCAGCCCACAGTTGCGGGCAATATCCGTGGCCTTGCTGGACCAGGGCGATACCGTGCCCGGCCGCGGCACCACCAGGAACAGGACGCCATCCGGCTCCCGCTGTTCAGCGCTGGGCCCGTAGGTCAGCAGCCGATCCAGCACCGTCTGTTCACCATCGCCAAGCTCCGCCTCGGCGTCCACGAAATGCATGAATTCCGCATAAATGCCACTGACGCCCGGAACGGCTTCAGTCAGTTGCCCAAACAGTTTATCGGAGCGGAAGGGGGAAAGTGCGGGAGCGCCGCGGAGTTCCAGCAT
This sequence comes from Marinobacter shunpengi, assembly GCF_045449695.1. NCBI lineage: Bacteria > Pseudomonadati > Pseudomonadota > Gammaproteobacteria > Pseudomonadales > Marinobacteraceae > Marinobacter > Marinobacter shunpengi. The sequence goes on along the minus strand of NZ_JBJJKZ010000005.1, from coordinate 649,046 downwards.
GGGTATAAACCTGTATCACGCGAACTTGGGGAAACCGGTGCGCCAGCCAGCAGGCCCAGTCGGCCCTCTGACAGCCAGGCAGGGCACCGTGTATGAACGGGCGCAATCATACTGGAAACTGGGCACGGGATACAGCAGTGCACACCAAACACAGAGTTTACAGTTGTTAACCACAAAGCCTGCCCTCAAATTTGACCTTTTTCGCTGCTCTGGGGGATGATAATCCCATACTTCCCGGAGGTCATGAATTTGGGCCAACCCCGAATCTCAGGATACCAGCCCCTGTTCCCATCGGGCACCATCCCCCTTTTGCTGTTACTGGCTACCACACTGCTGGGCGGTTGTTCACGCCCGGATACGCTGGCCACGGTAAAGGCGGAGGGTGTCCTGCATGTTATCACCCGCAATGCGCCCTCCATCTATTACAAGGATCGTGAGGGCTCCACGGGCTTCGACTACGAACTGGCACAACGGTTTGCCGACCACCTGGGGGTTGAGCTGCGGGTCCGCCTGGTGGAAGGCAACAGCGAAATCCTTGACGTGCTCGACCAGGGCTATGCCCACATCGGGTTGACCGGGCTGTCCATGGCCCACGACTGGGACGGACGTTTCCGCACCCTGGCCAATGGCCTCAGCTCCGGCTCCGTCGTGATCTATCACCGGGGTCTGGAGAAGCGATTTGACTCCATGGAGGCGCTGGCCGACCAGGACATCACCCTCCATGCCGCCACGGAAACCAACCACCTACCACACCTCGAGCAACTCCGGGAGCAGTTCCCCCAGCTCAGCTACCGGGTACACGACGGCCTGGATGCCGCCGGCATCCTGGAAAGGGTGGAGTCAGGCGAATTGCCCACCGCCGTTGTCGACGCCAACGAACTGGCCCTGAACCACGTGTTCTACCCCAACGTGAAACGGGCATTCACCATGAGTGACCAGGAGCCGGTTGCCTGGCTGTTCCCCATCCGCAACGACGGCACTCTTTACCTTGAAGCCCAGGCGTTCTTCCGGCAGATTGAGGAAGACGGTACCCTGGCCCACCTGAGGGAGCGCTTCTACGGTCATCTGGACCAGCTCGGCTATGTTGGCGCCCTCACCTTCGAGAAGCATGTCCAGGATCGCCTGCCGAAATACATGGACACCTTCCGGGACTTTGGCCAGGAAACCGGTATTGACTGGCGACTGCTGGCCGCCATTGGCTATCAGGAATCCAACTGGCGGCGAAACGCGGTGTCACCCACCGGCGTACGTGGCCTGATGATGCTGACCCGAAACACCGCCAACCACATCGGTATCGACAATCGCCTGAACCCCGAGCAGAGTATCGAAGGCGGTGCCCGTTACTTCCGCCAGGTGCTCCGGATGATCCCCGACCACGTCAACGAACCGGACCGGACCTGGTTTGCGCTGGCATCCTACAACGTCGGCTTCGGACACCTGGAGGACGCCCGCCGCCTGGCGGAGTCCGCGGGACGCAACCCGGACCGGTGGCTGGATGTGAAGGAATTCCTGCCGCTACTGTCACAGAAGGAATGGTATTCGAAGACCCGGCATGGCTACGCCCGGGGCCATGAACCGGTACTCTATGTGCAGAACATACGCCGGTACTACGATGTCCTGTCCCGTCGCTTCGACCTGGAGACCGACACCGAACCCACCGCGGTGGCGGATGCCAGCACCGGCGAACTGACCCCGCCCAAAGAGCTCCTTGACTACCGAACGATCCGGGATCGACCGGCGGACGAGCAGGAAACCTCACTGGTACTCCCCCGCGAAATGGGCTTCCCCCCACCGACACTCTAGAGCCTTTTCCCGGGACGAAGCTATTCCAGGGACGCCCTGACCACCTCCAGGGCCCGCTCGACCTGCTCACCGGAGAACCCCCGGCGAGCCAGGAAGCCACCTTGCCGCTGGCGCTCCAACCAATCATCGGAGATATCCGTAAGCCCGAAGCGACGCTCCCGAAGCCGGATGGCCATCTCCGCCCAGCGCTCCTCCGGCACCCCGGCCAGTTCCGGTGGTGTACCGCCCACACCCCGCTGCTGAAGATCAGCCTGGATCTTCAGGGGGCCATAGCCCGCGTCCATACGCTGGCGCACGAACACCTCGGCGAAACGATCGTCGTCAAGCCACCCCCTGTCCTCAAAATCGTCCAGGACCGATTCGATAACGCTGTCGTCCACCCGCCGCTGGCGTAATTTCATGGTCAGTTCCAGCCGGCTGTGCTCACGACGGGCCAGCAGGCGCAACGCGGTTTCCGGCGCCTGCTCGTTGGGGTCCTTCTTTTTACCTGACTTTGCCATACAGACCCTTTCCGCAACCTGTTTCGAGAGGATAGACTATGCCACCTGCCTAAAAGCCGGAGGAAGCTGCCAGCCGCCCGTTCCTGGGCACTGAACTTCCCGGCTTTTCCGATTCCCGACCGGTGACACGCACCCGGGAACATGAACGGGGACGCCCCCGCGAACTGACTGCCTGAAGGATACCGACATGGCCGCATTTTTCCAGAACCTCCTCAAGAAGCGCTCCACTTCAGCGACCGGACCGGACAGCAGCAAGCCCAAACCAGCCAGGGGCCGCAAGGAAGAAGGCCCAGATCGTGAGGAAGCGGCAGGCAGCAAAGGCCCTGAACAGTCGGCCATCGATAGCCAGAGGGCGATCCTGGCGGACAGCAATACCACCCAGGAAGCCCTGGCGGAACTGGCCATCAAGGGCCTGGCGGTGGATATACGACTTGAAGCGGCACAACGACTGACCGACGAGTCGCTGCTACAGCAGGTTCAGAAAGCCGCCCGGGGCAGGGACAAGGGCGTTTACCAGCACGTTCGCGGGGTGCTCCAGGAGCTTCGTCGCAGCGAGGACGAGCAGAAGGCGACCCAGGATGCCCTGGCCCGGTTGGCCAGGGAGGCAGAAGAGCTGGCCAGGACCGGCGACACCAATCTCTACGAGGCCCGTACCCAGAAGCTGGAGAAACAGTGGCAGGCGCTGGAGACGACCGCCAGCAATGAACAGAAATCCCGGATACTGGCCGCGCTCCATGACTGCCGCCAGCGGGTACGGGACCTGGAACAGGAGCGCCAGGAAGAACAGCGACACCACGACCAGAAACAACAGCGAGATGAAACCCTGGCCCTGCTGCGGGAAACCCTCGACTCCCTGGCGGAGGAAGCTCCTGCCACCAGCGCCCTGCCCTCCCTGGATGCACTGCAACGAACCCAGGAGAACCGGTGGCTGGAAGCCACCCGGGACACCGAGGTCAGCCGTCAGGAGCAGAAGCAGTATGAAAACCTGATGCAGTCCCTGCGGGGCGCTATCAGCGCTGTCCGTCGACTGGGCCAGCATCAGGAGGAAATCGACACTCTCACCGGTCAGGACAAACCGTCCGTCGAACAGGTCCGCCCCGTGCTGGACCAGCTTGAGTGGCCTGGACACGTAGCACAACCGGCAGCGGTGAGACTCCTCGCCGAGAAGGCCCATATCAGACCCTCGGAACCCGTTCCCGACAGCGGCGACGCCGACGTCCGGGAAAAGATCCTCGACCGGCTTTCCGCGGCCCTGGACAAACTCGAAACCGCCCTGTCCGCCAACCAGCTCAAGGAGTCGCGGCAGCACCTCAAGCAGGCCCAGGGACTCCAGCGCCAGCTCTCCGGCATAGCGGCAAATCACCACCGTGGACGACTGCAGCGGCTGACCGGCCAGGTTCGCGAACTGGGGGACTGGCGGGGCTTTGCCACCGAACCCAAGCAGGTTTCCCTCTGCGAACAGATGGAGTACCTGGCGGAACAGCCCATGGATCCGGAAGCAAAGGCCACCCATATCCAGGAGTTGCAACAGGAGTGGCGGGAGCTGGGCGGCTCCTCCAACCGTGACCTGTGGCAGCGTTTTCGCAAGGCTTCGGATCTCGCCTTCAAACCGTGCAAGGCCTATTTCGAGGCCCGGTCCGACCTGAAGAAGGTTCACCTGCAGAAGCGCCACAGTATCTGTGAGGAACTGGCCCGTTACCTGGAGGCCACGGACTGGAGTCAGGTGGACTGGAAAGCCGCCGAGCAGATCGAGAAAACCGCCCGCAAGGAGTGGCGACAGGCGTGGCCGGTGGAATTCCGGGACAACCGCCAGGTCCAGAAGGAATTCGATCGCCTGATGAACGACCTGGGCAACCACCTGGACGAGGAACGCCACCGCAATGAAGCGCTCAAACAGGAGATCGTGGAGCGTGCCCGGTCGCTGATCGAGCATTCGCCCCTGTCTGAGGCCATGAACGAGGCCAAGGCGCTGCAGAAGCAATGGCAGGACATCGGCATCACCCGCCATCGGGAAGACCGCAAGCTGTGGAAGGCCTTCCGGGCCGCCTGTGACGAGATCTTTGCCCGCCGGGACGAGCAACGCCAGCGCCGCCAGCAGGAAACCAGTGAGTCGGATGAGGCTGCGGACCAGGCCCTCGCCCGGGCCCGGGATCTTCTCTCGCAGGAGGAACTGGATGAACCTCCCGCAGTCGACGTGATTCAGCAACTGGAATCCGCCGCCAGGACACCGGTATCCTCCAGCAAGGGCAACGAGATCCGCAGCACCGCGCAGGAGCTGTCAGGCCGACTCCGGCAACAAAGGCAACGGGCCAGTGTGCGGCAATGGCAGCAGTGGATAGACCAGCGCCAGCAGGGCCAGTTGTCCCCGGACGAAGTCCCCGGCCACTGGCAACAACTGCAATCGACGGCGGAGTTGTCCGATGCCAGGGAACTGGTGGTGCTGAGCGAAATCCTCAGCGGCAGCCCCTCTCCGGATGACGACCAGTCGCTGAGAATGGAACTGCAGGTCAGGCGGCTCAGGGAAGGTTTCGGGGGCAGCCAGGCGGCGTCCGATGCGCAGGCCGACACCCTGGAGACCCTGGTGGCCTGCTGGTGCCTGGGACTGCCCGACGATTCGCTGACGCCGGAACTGGCCAGCCGGCTCCGACAGGCACTGGACACTGGGAGTTCCACATGACCGGTCAGTCTTTCTGGGGCGTATACCCCCCAACGGGACCTGCGTCAGGTTATGGACAGATTGTCATTACATCGCCGACGCTCGCTGTGGTAACGGCCGCACCGGTTGCCTACAATGAAAATCATGGAGTGAGAGTCCGCCCTGAGTGCCGTTGACGGCTTCAGCGCTGATGCGAAAGCTCTACTGGAACCGGCCATAGCCGTGGTGCTTGCAGGCCTGACCTGCTTACGGAATCTTCAGCATCCGACCGGTATCCAGGGAGCCCGTACTAGCAGGTAACCAGATCTATGAAGACAGTACACAAGCCCGTAGTTTCCCGGGCCAGGAACCTTGCCATCGGTGTCCTGGTAGCCCTGCCCGTGGTAGGCATTGGCACATCCCTCCAGGCCAGCGTCGAGCGCAATGCCTATGAGGCGGTCTCTCCCACCATTGAACAGGCCCGGGCAAACATCCTGATCTCCCGGCAACTGCAGTTCACCCACTTCCGGGACCAGGCCATCGACGAAGCCCTGGCGGAAGAGGTATTCAATGACTACCTGGACTACCTTGACGGTCAGCGCGTCTATCTGACCCGGGAAGACATCGAGTCATTCCAGCCCCTGAAGTCGCAGATGGCCGCCGCCCTGCGTACGGGCCAGCTCCAGCCGGGCTTCCAGATCTATAACCGGGTCCAGACCCGCATCATCGAACGCATGGACTATGCGCTTGGCCTGCTGGAAAACGGCGTTGACCGGTTCGATTTCGAGACCGACGACGAAATCCTGCTGGACCGCTCCGAGGCCGGCTGGGAAGCCGATCAGGCCGCCCTTGACCAGCTCTGGAACAAGCGTATCCGCAACGCCGTGCTGGCACAGCGCCTGAACGGCAGCACCGATGAGGAAATCGTCGAGGTACTGACCCGCCGTTACGAAAGCCAGCGCAAGCGTATCGCCCAGATGCGCAGCGAAGATGCGTTCCAGGCCTACATGAATGCTTTTACCGGCACCTGGGATCCGCATACCAACTATTTCTCGCCGCGCAACTCCGAGAACTTCAACATCAACATGAGCCTGTCCCTGGAGGGCATCGGCGCAGTGCTTCAGTCCGACAACGAATATACCAAGGTGGTGCGCCTGGTACCGGGTGGCCCGGCTTCCCGCCAGGGGCAACTGGGTCCGGCGGACCGTATTGTTTCGGTCAGGCAGGACGACGAGGAGCAGCCCACCAACGTGATTGGCTGGCGTCTGGACGAGGTGGTGGACCTGATCCGGGGCCCCCGGGGCTCCACCGTTACCCTGGAGGTGATTCCCGCCAATGCCACCGATGAAACCGTTACCCGCACCATCGCCATCAAGCGGGATGAGGTGAAACTGGAAGAACAGAGCGCCAGCAGCGAAGTGATTGAACTGGACCGGGGCGGTGAGACCTATCGCATCGGGGTGATCGACATCCCCACCTTCTATGCCGATTTCCAGGCCATGCAGCGGGGCGACCCGAACTACAAGAGCACCACCCGTGACGTTCGCAACCTGCTGGAAAAACTGAAGGAAGAGAACAACGTTGACGGTCTGGTGGTAGACCTGCGCAACAACGGTGGCGGTGCCCTGCACGAGGCCAACGACCTGGTGGGTCTGTTTATCGACCAGGGGCCGACGGTACAGATCCGCAGTGCCGACAATCAGGTCCAGGTGCTCTCCGACCAGGACCCGAGCGTCGCCTGGGACGGCCCGATGGTGGTATTGGTGAACCGAATGAGCGCCTCGGCCTCGGAAATCTTTGCCGGCGCCATACAGGATTATGGCCGCGGCCTGGTCGTGGGCTCACAGACCTTCGGCAAGGGTACCGTACAGGCGGTGCGGTCCCTGAATCATGGCCAGCTCAAGATTACCCAGTCCAAGTTCTACCGGGTGTCCGGTGGCTCCACGCAGCACCGGGGGGTCATTCCGGACATCGAGATTCCGTCCCGTATCGATACCACCCGTATTGGTGAGGACGCCCTCGAACGGGCCCTGCCCTGGGATCAGATAGAATCTGTCCCCCATGCCCGCTATTTCGATTTCAGTTCGATGATTGATGAACTGCGTGACCGCCACGCTGACCGTTTCGACGACAGCCCGGAGTTCAGCCTGCTGCAGAAAGAGATCGACTTCCTGGCCGAGCAGCGTAAAACCACCATGGTCAGCCTCAACGAGAACGAGCGGCGAAGCTATCAGGAACAACTGGAAAGCCGTCAGCTGGCCATTGCCAATGCCCGCCGCGAGCTGAAAGGCGACGAGCCCTTCGAGGACTTCAAGGCCATGGAAGAGCATCAGGAACAGCAGGCAGCCGCCGCTCCCGGTGAGGAAGACGAGCTGGACTTCATTGTCCGGGAGGGTGGCCACATCATGGCCGACATGCTGGAGCTGGACCGTCGCATGGCCACCATCCTGCCTGCCGGGACGGTGACCGCCAAGGCGGAATAATCGACTCACGACCGGAACAGCAAAAAGCCGGCACTTCCTTCGAAGTTGCCGGCTTTTTTATGCCACAGCAGCGGTCCAACTGGGATTCAGAGATTCACTACTAGCCAAACAACCCGTGCATGCCGGTCATTTCCGGCGTGTGGACAACGCCCCGCTCGGTCACAATAAGATCAATCAGATCCGCTGGTGTCACATCGAACACCGGATTGAATGCAGTCGTGTTCTCCGGAGCGACCCGAACACCGCCGAGCTGGCAGATCTCGTCTCCGTCGCGCTCCTCAATGGGAATATCCCGGCCACTTTCCAGTGACATGTCCACCGTGCTCGAGGGGGCAACCACCATAAACCGGACCTTGTGATGCCGCGCCAGTACGGCCAGACCATAGGTGCCGATCTTGTTGGCCACGTCACCATTGGCGGCGATACGATCGGCACCAACAATCACCCATTTCACATCGCCCCTGGCCATGATGGCCGCCGCGGCGCCGTCCGCATTGAGAGTGACCGGAATACCGTCCCGGGCCAGCTCCCACGCCGTCAACCGCGCCCCCTGCAGCCAGGGTCTGGTTTCATCGGCATAGACCCGTTTCAGCAGGTGCTCGCTGTGCAGTTTCCTTACCACCCCTAGGGCGGTGCCGTAACCGCCGGTGGCCAGGGCCCCGGTATTGCAATGGGTCAGCACCGAGCAGGGCTTTTCCAGTTTCATGGCATCCAATGCCAGATCGGCCATGGCCACATTGGCGGCCAGGTCTTCCCGGTGAATCGTCACGGCCGCATCCGCCAGCCGTGATACCGCGTCCGTGCGGGACTGGCACTGCTCCAGCACACCACCCATCCGCGCCAGGGCCCAGAACAGATTCACCGCCGTGGGCCTGGAGGCCGCCAACTGATCGATGGCGGTACGCACTTCCCGCTTCCAGGTTTTGTTGTTCGCTCCACGTGCGGCCAATGCCACGCCATAGGCCGCACTGATACCGATCGCCGGAGCCCCGCGCACTGCCATGTCGCGGATAGCCTGGGCCACACCCGCGGCCCCCTCAATGGTCAGCCAGTGCTCCTCGACCGGCAGCCGACGCTGGTCCAGGAGCTGAAGCGCGTGGCCCAGCCAGCGGATCGCCACGGTGTCGGGGTCTGCTTTCTGGTGATCCACACCGGGGGACTGTCTGGTCATCGTTGACTCCTTGGCTGGCTGCGTTTTGACTCGACCGTTATACTCTGCCCTTCAAGACAAACCAAGACCCGGGGAGTTTCCGGAAACGTTTCCGAACCCGGGACGGTATTCAGATAACCCCGCATCACTGGAGTGACAGGCCCGATCCATGACCGCCGACACCATCATTGCCGCCGATATCCGCATCAATGCCCGCTGGCTTATACCGGTTGAACCCATGGGCGAAGTGCTGGAGCACCAGGCAGTCATGGTACTGGGCGACCGGATCGAAGCCATCGTCCCCCAGGCGGACGCCGACCACGCCTACCGGGCCCGGGAGGTCATCGACCTGCCCCACCACGTGGTCATGCCGGGGCTGATCAACATGCATGGGCACGCGGCCATGTCCCTGTTCCGGGGACTGGCAGACGACCTGCCGCTCATGACCTGGCTCAACGAACATATCTGGCCCGCCGAAGGGAAGTTTGTCAGCGACCGGTTCATCGCCGACGGCACGCAATTGGCGATGGCGGAAATGCTGCGCACCGGCACCACCTGTTTCTCGGATATGTACTTCTTCCCGGAGGTGGCCGCCCAGATGGCCCGGGATGCGGGCATGCGGGCACAGATCTGCTTCCCGCTGATGGAGATGCCCACGCCCTGGGGCAGTGGTCCGGCGGAGTACCTGGAGAAAGGCTCGGCCCTGCTGGACGAATGGAAGGATGACCCCTGGGTGCGCATCGGCATCGGCCCCCATGCACCCTACACCGTCGCGGACAGCACCCTCACCAGTGCGCTGGCGTTGCAACAGGACACCGGTGCCGCCATCCAGATCCACCTGCACGAAACCGCTTTCGAAGTGGAAGAGGCGTTCCGCCAGAACGGCCAGCGACCGGTGGCTCGCCTGCGGGATCTGGGCATCCTGAACGGCAATACCCAGTGCGTTCACATGACCACCCTGAATGAACAGGACCTGGCCACGGTGGCGGAAACCGGCGTGCATATCGTCCATTGCCCGGAGTCCAACCTCAAACTGGCCAGCGGTTTCTGCCCGGTGCATACCCTCCAGCAGGGGGGCAGCAACGTCACCGTCGGCACTGACGGCGCCGCCAGCAACAACGACCTGGACCTGTTCGGTGAACTGTCCACCGCCGCCATGCTGGCCAAGGCGGTTTCCGGCAATGCCGCCGCCCTGGGCGCACACCAGGCCCTGGCCATGGCCACCATCAACGGCGCCCGCGCCCTGGGGCGGGACCATGAAATCGGTTCTCTGAAGGCGGGCAAACAGGCGGACCTGATCGCGGTGGACCTGAGCGATCCGTTCCTGCAGCCGGTCTATGATCCGGCATCCCATCTTGCCTACAGCAACCACGGCCGCCAGGTAAGCCATAGCTGGATTGCCGGCGTACCCCAGTTACAGGACGGCCGTCTGACCCGTATCGACGTGCCGGACCTGATGCTGCGGGTGCAGGAATGGCATAATCGCATCGCATCCGCAGACAAGCACTGATCCTGTCGGCGCCCTGCCCGGTGCCGGCTTCACTTTCCAGGCCCATGACCATGAACAGACCCAACGTAGACCAGGACGAAATCGCCAAGTTCGAGGCCCTTGCCAGCCGCTGGTGGGACCCGACCAGCGAGTTCCGTCCCTTGCACGACATCAATCCATTGCGGCTCAACTACATCGACGAGCGCACACCACTGGCGGAGCGCCGGGTCGTGGATGTGGGCTGCGGCGGCGGCCTGCTGTCCGAAGGCATGGCCCGCCGGGGTGCCAACGTCACCGGCATCGACATGGGCGAGGCACCGCTGGCCGTGGCACGCCTCCATGGCCTGGAATCCGGGGTCCAGGTGGACTACCGGCAGATCACGGTGGAGGAACTGGCCGCCGACCCGGAGCATGAAGGGCAGTACGATATTGTCACCTGCCTGGAGATGCTGGAGCACGTCCCGGAGCCGGCCTCGGTGATCCACGCCTGCGCCCGCCTGCTCAAGCCCGGCGGTGACCTCTACGTGTCCACCATCAACCGCAACCCCAAGTCGTTCCTTTTTGCCATTGTGGGCGCGGAATACCTGTTGCGGATGCTGCCCAAGGGCACCCACGAGTGGAACAGATTCATCCGGCCGTCGGAAATGTCCGGGCATCTGCGCCAGGCCGGTCTTGAAATCCGCGACCTGACCGGCATGACCTACAACCCGGTGACCAAGGTGTACAAGCTGGGCCGGGATGTGGACGTCAATTACCTGATGCACGCCCGCAAGCCCGCGGAGGCCTGACCATGCCCAGGCCCCTGCCGAAACCACCGTCCACGGTGCTGTTCGACCTGGACGGCACGCTGATCGATACCGCCCCGGATTTCATCCGTGTCCTCAACAACCTGAGGCAGGAAAATGAACTGGCCCCCCTGCCTGCGGATGGCATCCGCCCCCATGTGTCCGATGGTGCCCGCGCCATGATCCGGCTGGGCTTCGGGCTGGAACCCGAAGACCCGGAATACCGGGACCGTCACGCCCGGTTCCTGGACCTCTACGAGGCGGGTATCTGCGAGGAAACCGAGCTGTTTGCCGGCATGGACCGGCTGCTGACCGCCCTTGAGGATGCCGGCGTGCCCTGGGGCATCGTCACCAACAAGCCGGTGCGATTCGCGGCGCCACTACTGTCGGCGCTGGCCCTGGACAATCGCTGTGGTGCCCTGATCTGCCCGGACCACGTCAGTAACCGAAAACCCGACCCCGAAGGCCTGCATATGGCCTGCCGGCAGATGGGAGCCGATCCGGATCGCGGTATCTACGTAGGCGATCATGCCCGGGATATCGAAGCCGGACGCAACGCCGGTATGGTCACGGTTGCCGTGCGCTATGGCTATATTGTCAATCCCGACGAGGTTGATCTCTGGCAAGCGGACCATACCGTGGATACCGTCGATGAGCTGGTAAAGCTGTTACAATAACGCCTGCCGGCGCACGCTGGCTTTCGAATCATCCAGGACACCGAGCAGGAGCATGCCGCCTATGTCGGACAACCCCATGCACAGCTACCAGGCCCCGGAAGGCCTGCTGAAGGATCGCATCATCATGGTCACCGGAGCGGGTGACGGCATCGGCCGGGTGGCCGCCAGGACCTACGCCGCCCACGGTGCCACCGTGATCCTGCTGGGGCGCACGATTTCCAAGCTGGAGTCCGTCTACGACGAGATCGAGGCCGCCGGCCATCCCCAGCCCGCGATCGTACCGCTCAACCTGGAAGGCGCGGCAGTCAAGGACTACGAGGAAATGGCCATGACCATCGAGGACAACTTCGGTCGCCTTGACGGTCTGCTCCATAATGCCGGCATCCTCGGCAGCCGCAGCCCCATCGAACTCTACGATCCGGAAACCTGGAACAAGGTGCTGCACGTCAATACCACCGCACCGTTCCTGTTGACCCGGGCCCTTATCCCGCTGTTGCGGCTGTCTGACGACGCCTCGGTCATCTTCACCTCCTCCGGGGTGGGCCGTAAGGCCAAGGCCTACTGGGGAGCCTACGCGGTCTCCAAGTTCGCCCTGGAAGGGCTCAGCCAGATGCTGGCCGATGAGCTGGACGACGACCGCCACAATGTCCGCGTCAACAGCCTGAACCCCGGGGCCACCCGCACCAACATGCGTGCCCATGCCTACCCGGCGGAAGACCCCATGGGCAATCCGACACCAGAAGACCTGATGCCCAGCTACCTCTACCTGATGGGACCGGACAGCAAGGGCGTTAATGGTCAGCAACTGGATGCCCAGGTGAAGAAGTAATGCAACTGACGTTCTTCACCACCAGCCAGTGCCATTTATGCGAGCTGGCGGAAAACCTGCTGGTACACACACCGATGCCGGAACCGATTCCAGTGGAAGCGGTGGATATTGCCTCTTCCGAGGAGCTGGTGGAGCGCTACGGTACCCGCATACCGGTGCTGCGCCGGGAGGACACCGGGGCCGAGCTGGGCTGGCCCTTTACCCGAGACGACCTGCTGGATTTTCTGGGCCCGTCATCGAAGACGACGTCATCAGGCCAACTGCATTGAGGATTTTGCTGTCATGCTAATGGTTGTATCCCCTGCCAAGAACCTGGACTACGAAAGCCCGCTGCCTACAGATAAGTACACCCAGCCGATGTTCCTGGACGATGCCTGTGAACTGATTGACCAGCTCAAGGAGCTGGAACCCCATCAGGTCAGCAACCTGATGGGCATCAGCGACAAGCTGGGCCAGCTTAACGCCGAGCGCTACCGGCAGTGGTATACGCCGTTCACCCCGGAGAATGCCCGCCCGGCCGTATTGGCCTTCAATGGCGATGTCTACACCGGACTGGCAGCCCAAGACTTCAGTGACAGTGAGTTCGAGGTGGCCCAGAAGCGCCTGCGTATCCTGTCCGGGCTCTACGGCATCCTGCGCCCTCTGGACCTGATGCAGCCCTACCGGCTGGAGATGGGCACCAGGTTTGAGAACAAACGGGGCAAGGATCTCTACGAGTTCTGGGGCGACACCATTACCGATGCCCTGAACCGGGAGCTGGAGGCGGACGATGGTGTACTGGTGAACCTGGCGTCCAACGAATACTTCAAGAGCGTGCGAAAGAAGCAACTCAAGGCCCGACTCATCACGCCGCAATTCAAGGACTGGAAAAACGGGCAGTATAAGATGATCAGTTTCTACGCCAAGAAGGCCCGAGGCCTGATGGCCCGTTACGCCATCACCAATGGCATCACCCAGGCCGATGACCTGAAAGGCTTCGACCTGGCCGGCTATCGTTTCAGCGAGGAGCAATCCTCCCGCGATAACTGGACATTCCTGCGCGACGAGCAATAACCCCGGGAGCCCACCGAGCCAGCCCCCCGGGCCTGCTCCGGAACTCCTCCAACAACAACGCCGCCGTTCCGCACCCTACCCGTCCCTGGCCATTCGCCAGGGCTACGGGCATGACTTGTTGAACTGAACTCCAACGGAGCGTTGCATGAACGAAGCACTCTTCTCTGAACTCGCCCTCTACGTCTGCCTGACCGCACTGATTGTCTGGATGGGCTTTATCGTGTGGGACCTGGCAAAGAAGTCGAAGGCGGGCCGTTTTGGTACCATTGCGCTCTTTACCGTGCTGGGCGCCGGCGTGCTGGGCTTTATCATCAAGACCGTTCTGGTCGAGGTGATGCAGATCTGACCCCTGGCCGCTACCCCGCCCGACATCCCCGACAACCCTGAAAAACAACGCAAGGATCCGACTCCATGTGGTTTCGCAATGCCCGCGTATTCCGATTTACCAAGCCGTTTGATATCACCCCGGAAGAACTGGAAGAAAAACTGGCCGCAGACGCCTTCAAACCCTGTGGTCCCCAGGAAACAACCCGCCACGGCTGGGTTTCACCCCTGGGCAAGAACAGCGAGATGCTGGTACACAGCGCTGGTGGCTATCACCTGGTGGCCCTGCGCAAGGAGGAAAAGCTGTTGCCCGGTCCTGTGGTGAAGGAACTGGTGGAGGAGAAGGCGGAAGCCATCGAGCAAGAGCAGGGTCGCAAGCTCCGCAAGAAGGAGAAGGATGAGCTGAAGGAAGAGGTAATGCTGGAGATGCTGCCCCGCGCTTTCTCCCGCAATCGCCGCGGCTACGCCTACCTGGCCCCGGCCGATGGTGTGCTGGTGGTGGATGCTGGCTCAGCCAAGCAGGCGGAGGATCTGGCATCGGCCCTGCGCCAGAGCCTGGGCTCTCTGCCGGTTCGCCCGCCGGCCCTGGAGCAGGCGCCTGCGTTCACCTTTACCGGCTGGCTGAATGAGTCCATTGATCTGCCCGGCTCCATTGAGTTGGGTACGGAGTGTGAGCTGAAGGATCCGTCGGAAGATGGCGGCGTGGTTCGCTGCAAGGGGCTGGATCTGCGGGCTGATGAGATCCAGAACCATCTGGAGACGGGCATGCAGGTGACGAAGCTGTCCCTGACCTGGGATGAGAATGTGTCGTTCGTGCTGGATGAGGAGTTTGGTATTCGCCGGCTGAAGTTTGGTGAGACTCTGCAGGAAAAGCTGGACGAGGTAGATTCCGATGACTCCGCGGCCAAGTTTGATGCGGCTTTTTCGCTGATGACTCTGGAGCTGGCCCGGTTGATTCCCGGGTTGCTGGAGGCCCTTGGGGGCGAAGACCGTTCTGCCATTGTTGAACAGGAATAGCTTTTAGCTTCGGGGACTGGGCGTAGGCAGGTAGCTTGTTCCGGGACCTTCAAAAACAGGGACGTTTTTGAAGAGCCTCCAGGGATGGATTCACGGCGTGTCCCGAAAAGGCCTGTCCGCCCGCGCACCAGCACCCAAAGTGGCATCAAAGCAAAGTAAGAATCAGTGGTGAGCCTTAGCCAACCGCTCCCGCTGCCAGTCCTTCTCAGGCTCATTCAGCACCAACCGCAAATCCATCACTTCCTCTTCCCGGTTGTACTGGATCTGGAAACCCAGGTGCTCGGCAAGTTGCAGCATCGGGCGGTTCTCCGGTAGCACATTGCCCACCATCTCCATGGTGCCCCGGGACCGGCAATAGTCGATCATCTTCTGCATCAGGGCCACACCCAACCCCTCGCCCTTCATCTTGTCGTGCACCATCACCGCAAACTCGCAGCGCAGGTTGTCCGCATCCGTCCAGACCCGGACCGTGCCCAGGGTTTCCTCCCCTTCCCCGTCTTCCCTCGGGGCGTTGGCAATGAACACCATCTCCCGGTCATAGTCGATCTGCACCATCTGGGCCACGTCTTCCCGGGAGAAGTGCTTGCGGAACTGGAAGAACCGATAGCGGATGGACTCCGGCGACTGGAGTTCGTGGAAGGCCCGGTGGGCCGGCTCGTCCTCGGCCAGGACCGGGCGGATGATGACCCGGCGGCCGGATTTGGGCAGAACCACCCATTCCTCCAGTTCCCGGGGATAGGGCTGGATGATCGGCTTACCCGGTTTGTCCGCCAGGTCGATGGCCACGTCCACCGCCATGATGCGATTGCTGTCGAACAGCAGCGGCGAGATCTCCAGGCCCCGGATTTCCGGCAGGTCGATAACGATCTGCGACAGGGTGATCAGTACCTCGCAGATGGCGCGGATATCCCGTTCCGGCTGGGTGCTGAATTCCTCCAGCAGCCGGAACATGTAGGTTCGCCGCAGTACCTCCCGCGCCAGCACCATGTTCAGGGGCGGCAGGGCAATCTGGCGGTCAGTCATCACGTTGATCTGGGCGCCAGCGGCACCACACACCACCAGCGGGCCGAACAGCGGGTCCCGGGTTATGCCGACGCTGAAGGCAATGCCGTCGATGTGGGTATAGGACCGCTGCACCGCAAAACCCAGGAATCCGCTGTCCGGGAAGTACTTCTGGTAGTCCTCCATCAACTGCCGGCAGGCGTCGATGATGTCGTCCTCGTTGGTCAGGCTGTGCACCGTTGACCGGTAGCGGCCCTGGCCTGATTGGTATTCCATGAACGGGTGGCAGGCACGCTGGTGCATCAGGGTGACGTCGATGGGGCGACGTTCGACGGCGAAGGCCTCGACGACTTCCTCCACATCGTCGCAATACACCGTGGGCACCGTGTTGATGCCGTAGTCATTGAGGATGTCCCTGGCTTCCCGGTTGGCCAGGTGGTTGCGGCCCTGTCGCCGGGCGTTGACGATGATCCGACGGGTGTTGGCATGGTCGGCGAAGTGGTCGGTGAAGGACTCCGGGGTTTCCTGCAACAGCCGTTGCACACGCTGGTGGTTCACGTGCTGCATGAAGGCCATGACCGCCTTTTCCGGCGAGAAGAACGACGGCACGCCGGCCCGGTAGAACTCGTCCCGGGCATCCATCACCGTGCTCTGGCCCAGCCAGCAGGTGAATACATTCAGCCGCGTACCCTTGACCGCCTGCACCACGGCATCGGCAATCTGCAGGCTGTCCTCGGTCAGACTGGGGGAATACATGATCAGTACGTTATGGACCTCAGGATCCTTGGCCAGGATCCGGATCGCCTTGGCGTACAGGTCCGGTGAGGCATCGTAGTTCAGGTCGATGGGGTTCTTGCGGGTCCAGTATGGCGGCAGGATTTTCGCCAGGGCGTCGATGGACTGGTCAGACAAGGTGCCAAGCTCTCCCCCCAGGGCCGCCAGCCGGTCCACCGCCAGTACGCCGGGCCCCACCCCGTTGGCCATGATGGCCAGGGACTCCCGCTTCAGGGGGCGCATGCGGGAGAGGGTTTCCAGGGCGTCGAACATCTGCCCCAGGCCATCCACCCGCAGTACACCGGCCCGTTGCAGCATGGCGTCGTAGATAGGATCGGCCCGGTGCAGGCCAGCGGGCAACTCATGGCGAATCCACTCGGATTCCGGCACCCGGCCGCTCTTCACGGCAATCACCGGCTTGGTACGGGCGGCCACCCGTACCGCCGACATGAACCGCCGGGGGTTGGGGATGTTCTCGATATGCAGCAGGATAGCGCGGGTCTGGGAGTCCTGGGCCAGGTAATCGATCAGGTCGTCGTGATCGATGTCCATGGAATCGCCCAGGGTCAGGAAGTAGGAGAAGCCCACGCCCCGGGCAAAGGCCCAGTCGATCACCGAGCTGGCCACGCTGCCCGACTGTCCCACGAACGCCACCTTGCCCGGCAGGGCGCCCATGTGGGCGTAGGTGGCATTCAGGCTACGGGCCGGCACCATGAGGCCAATGGTGTTGGGCCCCAGTACACGGATACCCGTCTCCCGGGCCGCATCCCCCACGGAATACATCAGCGGCTGACCGGTCTGGGAGTGGGCCCGGGACATACCACCGGTCATCACCATGGCGGTGCGGACTCCGGCCTTGCCCAATCGTCGCACCACCTTGGGCACCGTGTCCGGCGGCGTACAGACGATGGCCAGTTCCGGGCTGAAGTCCATCTTCGACACCCCCGACACGCAGGGCACCCCGTGCACCGACTCATAGCCGTTCTGATTGATCACCAGCATACGGCCCGGATAGCCACCGCCCAGCAGGTTGCGAAGCACCATGCCCCCCAGGTTATCGGCACGCTCCGAGGCGCCGACCACCACGATTGACGACGGGTTGAACAGGCTTTCCAGGTAACGGGTGCCCAAAATGCAATCTCCTTCGACCATTCATGTCATGGGTATTGCCTATCTTAGGCCCTGCATCCTTGATGTAAAACGAATTCCTCATCCGGATTCGTACGACCAAAGAAACACAGCGAAGGTCAACGATCCCTGTTACCATTGCTTTAACAACTCCAAGTTTTAACAACACCAAGTCCAGCGCCGTCAGGACCCTATCGATACATGACTACCGCGTTTTTCTCACATGACGACTGCGCCAAACACAACATGGGCGCAGAGCATCCGGAATGCCCGGAGCGCCTCAGCCGCATCATCAGTTACCTGGAGGATACGGGCCTGGACCAGGAGCTGGACTGGGTCCGGCCCGATGAGGCCACCCGTGACCAGTTGATGATGGTGCACCCCGAGAAATACCTGCACCAGCTGGACCTGATGCAGCCCACCAAGGGGCGGGTCTTCACCGACCCGGATACCGCGCTGATGCCCGATACCCTGCGGGCTGCACGGCTGGCGGCAGGGGCAAATATCGAGGCGGTGGATATGGTGCTCAGCAGTCAGGTGACCAACGCCTTTGTCTGCGCCCGACCGCCAGGACACCACGCCGAGCGCGCCAAGTCCATGGGTTTCTGCTTCTACAACAACATCGCCCTGGCGGCCATGCGGGCGCTGACGTTCCACCACCTGGAACGGGTGGCGATCGTGGATTTCGACGTCCACCAGGGCAATGGCACCGTGGATATCGTGCAGGGGGACAATCGCATCCTGATGTGCTCCAGCTTCCAGCACCCCTTCTACCCCCACTCCCATGTCTACCGGCTGCCTGAGAATATCGTCAACGTACCGGTTCCCGCCGGATGCGGAGGTCAGGAGTACCGGGATCTGGTAAAGGACGGCTGGCTAAAACGGCTGGAGGCGTTCGAGCCGCAACTGATCCTGGTGTCCGCCGGCTTCGACGGCCACCGTATGGACCCAATGGCAGAAATGAACCTGGAAACCGGGGACTACCTCTGGCTGACGGAGATGCTGACCGGACTGGCCAGTGAGTACGCCAACGACCGGCTGATCTCCACCCTGGAGGGAGGCTACCACCTCAGGGCGCTGGCCGAGAGTGTTGGTGCCCACGTCGGCGAACTGGTGCGCGCAGGGCGCTAGCCGCTGGCCCCACCAAAGGCATCGCTGTCCGCCCGCTGCACGCCCTGGCTGTCCCCTTCCCGCTCCAGGCGGATATTGGTTCGCCGGTTATCCGCCGGATTGCCCGAAACCGGGTACTGGTCCGCGTGGGAGCGGATCACGATCAGGTCTTCGGGCACCCCGACTTCAATCAGGTAATCCGCCACCACCTGGGCCCGCTCCTCGGACAACGCACGGTTCTGGATACGGCTACCCATACTGTCGGAATGGCCATCCACAAACATCCGCGTGATGGCGGGGTCCGCCGCCACATAGGTGGCGATATTCCGCAGCAATTGCCGGTCCCGGTCCGACAGCGAGGTACTGCCAGAACCGAAGGGAATGCGGGAGCGCTGGATCTGGTCGTAGTTGACCGGCAGCAGCCCCGTCACGCAGCGCCGGTAGCCGTCGAATTCCGAACGGAAGTTGATGTTGGACAGCCGGACACGCACCGGGTCACCCTGGTAGCGGGCCTGGCGGGTGACGGTGGGCGCCATACCGGACAGGAGCCCCTCCATCATGGCCATGGCTTCCCGCTGGCCCACTTCCACCACCTTGCGGTCGTCGCTGACATCGACATAGCCCAGGCGCTGCGTGGGCTCTCCCGGACGCCAGGACGGCGCCTCCACCACCAGCAGGCCACGCCCCGGCCGCATCAGCGGCAGATCCGCCTCCAGGTAGAAGCCCAGATCCTCGCCGGCCCGGTGACTGAACACCGCGCGACCGTAACCGGGCACGTCATGGGTCAGGGTACAGTCGAACACGGATTCGGTCAGGTACCATTCGCTGTTCTCCAGCCCGGCGCCAAAGCTGCGGGCGCCGACGGGCAGGCTGGCCGCCAGTCCCCCGGCCACAAGCAGGGCCAGCAGGGTCTTGCGGCCCCGCAACCTGTTGTTTCCTGGTGTGTCTGTTGAACAATCGTGTCTGACCATGGCCGTTTCCGGAGATCTGATAAAGGTGCACCTGCAAAGGCTATCGGCGGCCACCGCGGATTCTTTAGCCCTGACCTTCTGGTATACTCGCGGCGTTTTCCAGAAGGCAACCCTGATACCGGAGACCCAGGCCCCATGACCGATCAGATCACCATCACCCGACCGGACGACTGGCACCTGCACGTACGGGATGGCGATGTGCTGGCGGATGTGGTGCCTGCCACCGCCCAGCGGTTCGCCCGGGCCATTATCATGCCCAACCTGGTACCGCCGGTGACCACGGCAGAGCAGGCACTGGCCTACCGGGACCGCATCCTGGCCGCCCGGGGTGACCATACCGGTTTCGAGCCCTTGATGACCCTGTATCTGACCGGTACTACGACCCCGGACCAGATTCGTGAAGCCTATAAGGCCGGCATTCCGGCGGCCAAGCTGTACCCGGCTGGCGCCACCACCAACTCGGCTTCCGGCGTCCGGGATATCAAGGAAATTGACGACGTACTGGCCACCATGGCCGAGTGCGGCATGCTGTTGCTGGTCCACGGCGAGGTCACCCACGACCATGTGGACATCTTCGACCGGGAGAAGGCCTTTATCGACCAGGTGCTGGCCCCGGTGATGGAACGCCACCCGTCACTGCGGGTGGTCCTGGAACACATCACCACCGGTGATGCCGCCGAATTTGTGAAACAGCACGATGGCGACCGGCTGGCGGCCACCATCACGCCCCAGCACCTGATGTATAACCGTAACCACCTGCTGGTAGGCGGCATCCGCCCGCACCTGTACTGCCTGCCCGTGCTCAAGCGCAACGTGCATCAGCAGGCCTTGCGGGATGCCGTGGTCAGCGGTGACCGTCGATTCTTCCTGGGCACCGATTCCGCGCCCCATGATCTGGGCAAGAAGGAAACCGCCTGCGGCTGTGCCGGGTGCTACTCTGCCTTTGCCGCCATCGAACTGTATGCGGAGATATTCGAGGACCTGGGCGTACTGGACAAGCTGGAAGCCTTTGCGAGCTTCAACGGCCCGGATTTCTACCGTCTGCCCCGTAACACCGACACCATCACCCTGAAGCGGGAGCCCTGGACCGTACCGGAACGACTCCCCCTGGCCGATGGTGCCATTGTTCCCCTGCGGGCCGGCGAAACCCTGCGCTGGCGCCTGGCCTGATTTCAGCCTTTACCCAATCCCGATCTGGAGATGTTGTGACTGACGAAGCCACTGTGAAAGCCCACCCCATGTCCCAACGCTTCCGGGGCTTCCTGCCCGTTGTGGTGGATGTGGAAACCGGCGGCTTCAATGCCCGCACCGATGCCCTGCTGGAGGTGGCGGCGGTGCTGATCACCATGGACGAGGACGGCTGGCTGCAGCGGGGCGAGACCATTGCTCGGCACGTCAAACCCTTCGCGGGTGCCAACCTGGAACAGTCCGCACTGGATTTCACCGGCATCGACCCCTGGGCCGAAGACCGGGACGCGGAGGACGAAAAGGAAGCCCTGCGGGCGGTGTTCAATCCCATCCGCAAGGCGGTGAAGGAGCATGACTGCAAGCGAGCGGTGCTGGTGGGCCACAACGCCACCTTCGACCACAACTTCGTGTTTGCGGCGGCGGAACGGGCGGACATCAAGCGCAATCCCTTCCACCCCTTCTCCACCTTCGACACCGCCACCCTGGCGGGCCTGGCCTACGGCCACACGGTGCTGGCGGAAGCCTGCAAACGGGCCGGGCTGGAGTTCAGCAACAAGGAAGCCCACTCCGCCGCCTATGACGCGGAGAAAACCGCCGACCTGTTCTGTGGCATCGTCAACCGCTGGAAGGCCCTGGGCGGCTTTCCATTGCCGGAAACCGAAGCCCCGGAAACATCCAGGGTGGAACAGCCCGATACCGAGAAGTCAGCCAGCGACTGATCGCCGGCTGCCCTCCAGATCGGCGCTCCCGACCGGCGTCTACCAGTGGATACCCCGCATCAGCGCGGCAAACGCAATCTGCTCGGAGGTCACCCTGGGCTGGTCACCACGCTTGCCGGACGCCGCCGGTGAATCCGGGAACATGCGGTAGCCGGTGTTCATGACGATTTCCCCCAGTTTCGGCGCCACCGCATGGGTAACCTGGGCAAAGACGCCCAGCCGGGTGGCAATGCGTTTGGGCCGTTGGATGATGGCTTCGGTCACCATGTCCGCCGCCTCTTCCGGGGTCAGCGTGGGAACCGAGTCGTAGATCCTGGTGGGCGCGATCATCGGTGTCTTCACCAATGGCATGTTAATGGTGGTGAAGGTGACATTGCGGTCCGACCACTCCGCCGCCGCGCAACGACTGAAGGCATCCAGCGCCGACTTGGAGGCCACATAGGCGGAGAACCGGGGCGCATTGGTCAGGGTACCAATGGACGAGATGTTCACCACATGGCCGCGCTTACGTTTCAGCATCCCCGGCGCAAACCCCATGATCAGGCGGACGGCGCCAAAGTAGTTCAGTTGCATGGTGCGCTCGAAATCGTGGAACCGGTCAAAGGACAGCGCCAGTGACCGGCGGATGGAGCGACCGGCATTGTTGATCAGCACATCCACCACGCCATGGTCCTCCAGCACCTGCGTCACGAAGCCATCACAGGCTTCCATATCCGAGAAGTCACACTGGTAGGCATGGACCTCGGCACCCCGGTCGCGCAGGGACGCCGCCACTTCCTTCAGCCGCTCCGGCTTGCGGGCGCCAATCACCAGTATCGCTCCGGCATCCGCCAGTCGTTGCGCCGTGGACAGCCCGATACCCGAGGTTGCCCCCGTGATCACACACACCTTGCCTTCCACCGCGCCCCGCAGGCTGCGGTCCCGGAACAGGTCCGGGTCCATGTTCCGTTCCCAGTAGTCCCACAGCACCGTGGCGTAGTCCGTCAGGCGGGGCACCTCGATCCCGCTGCCCCTGAGGACCCGTTCGGATTCCCGGTCGTCAAAGCGGGTCGGGTAGTTGATGAACGACAGCACGGATTCCGGAATGCCCAGGTCCTCCAGCACCGCCGAAGTCAGGCGCTTTACCGGTGGCAGGTTCTTCAGGGACTGGCGGATGAACGGCGGCACGAACCCGAACATCCGTGAGTCCACCCGCATGGCCATGCGCGGTGCATGACCGGCCTCGCAGAACAGGTTGAGGATCTCCCCCACCTTGTAGGGTTCCGGGTCCACCAGGTGGAAACACAGGCCGTCCTCTCCCGGCTGATGGGCAATATGGTCCAGGGCGTCCACCACGTAGTCCACCGGCACGATATTGAGCCGGCCACCCTCCACGCCAATGGTGGGCACCCATTCCGGCAGGGTACGGCGCACCTTCTGGATCATCTTGAAGAAGTAATAGGGGCCGTCCACCTTGTCCATCTCGCCGGTGCGGGAATGCCCCACCACCATGCCCGGACGGTAGATGCGGAACGGCAGCTGGCATTCCTGCCGTACCACGCCCTCGGATTCGTGCTTGCTGCTCAGGTAGGGGTGGTCCAGGTTCGTGGCCTCGTCGAACATGTCCTCCCGGAAGGTGCCCTTGAACAGCCCCGCCGCGGCAATGGAGGACACGTGGTGGAAACAGCCTGCCTCCAGGGCGCTGGCGGCCTCCAGGGCATGCCGCGTGCCCTCCACATTGGCCTGCTGCTGGGTAGCCTCGTCCGAGGCCATGTCATAGACCGCCGCCAGGTGGAAGAAGTGGTCTACCTTGCCCGCCAGAGCCTTGCGGGTCTTGGCGTCCAGCCCCAGGCCAGGCTTGCCCAGGTCCCCGACCACCGCGTGCACCCGGTCGGAGGCCGGTCCCCAGCGCTCGCGCAGCGCTTCCAGTTTGTCGAGGGATTCCTTTCGCACCAGCAGGTGAACGTCGCCGCCCCTGGCCAGCAGTTTCTCCACCAGAAAACGGCCGATAAAGCCGGTACCACCGGTCAGAAAATAGTTCATGATGGTTGCGTCCTTGGGTTGTTTTTGTCGTTCGAATACCTACTCATACTGTATGCCATCCCGCTGATTCCTCAAACGGAAATGGCATCGACTTTGATCCACCACCGGGAAGATAGACGCCGGCACCCCATGCATGCCGGGGAACCAGATGTCATAATTCGTGTCCCAATGCATTGACGTTGCTGCCCACACGCGACTGATCCAACCAGGAGACCCTTGAATGCCCAGCCAGGACAACGCTGACCGTTACATTTCCATTGCACGTGCCTGCCTGCGGGCCATCAATGATACCGCCACCGACAGCGGCAGCCGTGAGGAGAAGATCCAGGCGGTCTATCAGGCCATTGACGAAGCCTTCCAGGCGGAGTTCGCCGAGCAGCGGGAAGCCATTGCCGTGATGGCATCGGTGCTCGAACGTATCGCCTCCGGTGACCTGGACAACCAGGACGCCGCCACCCTGGCCCGCATCACCCTGGACCAGCACCCGAATGCGGCCAGCCAGGGCCGTGTCCATTAAGCCGTCGACCACCCCCAACACCTAATTCCCGGTAAAGGATGTACTGAATGAGGATAATGCCCGTCGCCACGATGAGCCTTGCCCGCTCCACCGCCCTGTTCGCCCTGCTGTGGATGGCCACCCTGGCCCAGGCAGCCATCGAGCCGGTGAAAAGCCCGGCGGATACCAACGAGTACCGTTACCTGAGCCTGGACAACGGCCTGGAGGTCTTGCTGATCTCCGACCCGGACGCGGACAAGGCGGCGGCCTCCCTCAATGTGGCCGTGGGCAGCGGCAATGACCCGGAGGACCGCGCCGGGTTGTCCCACTTCCTGGAACACATGCTGTTCCTGGGCACCGAGAAGTACCCCAACCCCGGGGAGTACCAGCAGTTCATCAGCAGCCATGGCGGCAGCCACAACGCCTTCACCGCCTTCCAGGACACCAACTATTTCTTTGATATCCAGCCCGACCACCTGGAACCGGCCCTGGACAGATTTGCCCAGCAGTTCTCCGCGCCGCTGTTCACGGCGGAACTGGTGGACCGGGAGCGCAACGCAGTGCACTCGGAATACAGCGCCTCCCTCAAGGACGACGGCCGCCGCTACTACTCGGTCCGCAAGGCCATCAGCAACCCGGAACACCCCTTCAGCCAGTTCTCCGTGGGCAACCTGGAGACGTTGGACAATTCCGGTGAGCGACCACTGCGGGACGACCTGATCGAGTTCTGGAAGGACCAGTACTCCGCCAACCTGATGACCCTGGCGGTCTACGGCCCCCAGTCCCTGGACGAACTGGAGGCCATGGTGCGCCCCCGTTTCCGCGCCATCGAGAACCGCAACCTTGCGGAGAAGGTATACCCCCAGCCGCTGTTCGCCCCGGACACGCTGCCGGCGAAACTCCAGGTGCAGACCATCAAGGATATCCGCCGGCTTCGGTTGATCTTCCCCATCCCGTCCCAGCAGGAACACTACCGGACCAAGCCGCTCCACTACGTCGCCAGCCTGTTGGGGCATGAAGGCCCCGGTAGCCTGCTGGACGTGCTCAAGCGTCGCGGCTGGGTTGAGAGCCTGTCCGCCGGCGGCGGTACGGATACCGGTGAGGAGTCCAGCCTGGAGCTGACCATGGCCCTGACCGACGAAGGCATGGAACACCAGGATGAGATCGTTGCCCTCACCTTCGACTATATCGAACTGGTCCGCACCCAGGGCATTGACCGCTTCCGGTTCGAGGAGGACCGGCAGCTCTCCGAGATCGACTTCCGCTACCAGCAGCGGCCGGACCCGGTTCACCTGGCCATGCGGCTTTCCATGCAGATGCAGGAAGTGGCCCCGGAGGATGTGCTGCAGGCCCCGTGGATAATGGCCGACTATGTACCGGATCAGTACCGCGACCTGCTCGGCCACCTGACCCCGGACAACCTGCTGATCGTGGTTCAGAGCAACCAGGCGCTGCCCGGCGACGCCAGCCGCACCCGGTGGTACGACACCCCCTACCAGCTTGACTCCGGTATCCAGGTGCCCGCTGGCGGCGACCAGGTGGCACAACTATCCGCCCAACTGGCACTGCCAAACGAGAACCCGTTTATCCCTGAGGACCTGTCCATGGTGGACGGTGAATCCATGGAACAGCCGGAAAAACTGGCTACCCTGGAGGATCTGGAGGTCTGGTACGCCCGGGATACCCGCTTCGGCCGCCCGGAAGCCAACATCTTCCTCAGCCTGCGATCGCCCCTGACCACGGCCTCTCCCAGGGGGCAGGTGCTGACCAGCCTGCTGGCGGAAACCGTCTCCGTCCAGCTCAATCCCTGGGCCTATCCCGCCCAGGTGGCCGGGCTGGACTACCGGGTGTATCCACACCTCCGCGGACTGACGGTCCGGGCCGGGGGCTACCACGACCGACTGCCGACACTGATGAACCGGATCATGGCCACCCTGTCCGACCCGGAGATTACCGACCAGCGTTTCCGCATCGCCCGGAAACAGTTGATGGACGACCTGCGCAACAGCCTCCAGGACAAGCCCGTGGCTCAGGCCGCCGGCTTCGTCCAGGATGCCCTGGTCCAGGGAGCCTGGACCAGCCAGGAGAAACTGTCGGCGGTCGAATCGCTGACCGTGGACGACCTGCGGGAGTTCGCCCAGGCATTCACCGCCCATCTGGACGCCGTCATGCTGGTCCATGGTAACGCCACCCCGGCGTTCACACTGAATACCGCCCAGCAGGCCAACGCCGTGCTGTTACACGATTCGCAACCGGCCATCGTCAACCGCAGCGCGGTACGGGACCTTCCCGCCGGAGAGACGGCCGTTACCTTGCCGGTGCCCCATCCGGACACCGGCTATGTACGCTACAACCAGGGCAGCAGCACCGGGTTTGACGAGCGGGCCCGCTACCGGTTGCTGACCCAGGTGATCAGCAGCCCGTTCTATGAGGAAATTCGCACCAACCGGCAACTGGGCTATGTGGTCTACGCAACACCGTTCGAGATGCTGGAAACGCCCGCCATCGGGCTGGTGGTGCAATCACCGGACGCCAGTGCCGATACCATTGATGAAGCCGTGCAGGCATTTGCCGATAGTTTCCGCAAACAGATCGAAGACATGCCGGAGGACGCCCTGGAGCGGGAGCGGCAGGCCGTCATCAGCAACCTGATGGAACAGGACCGCCGCCTGACGGATGTGTCCCAACGCTACTGGCGGGAAATCGACCGGCAGGCCACGGACTTCGATACCCGGGAAAGACTCTCCACCGCCGTTGAGCAGGTTACCAGGGCCGAACTGCTGGAAACCTTCGATGCCGTCCTGGAGGAACGGGATGCCAGCCTGCTGGTCACCACCAGCGCCGATGCGGAAGCCTCGGACGACGTCCTCCGCACCCTCCGGGATCAGCCACCGGTCGGCGACTGACCGAATTCGGACAGGAAACGGGCCCAGTCCTCGGGCTCGTCCACATCCCAGCGCGGGGCCAGGATTGCGACACTGAGCCCCGCGTTGCGTACGGCAGCAATACTCTCCTCCAGGGCTGTCTCGCTGCCCCAGGCCACCTCCCGCAACATATCCGCCGTGGTGCGACAGGCGCCAATCAGCACATAGCCGCCATCATCCGATGGGCCAAAGACCACATCCGCGTCCTCCAGGGCCGCGATGGCCTGTTCCACGTAATCCGCATCCACGGAGGGGCAATCGCTGCCCACCACAATGGCCCTGTCGGCCTCCTGCAGGCCTCGCGACAGCGCCTGGGTCATCCGCTCGCCCAGGTCCCGCCCCTGCTGGATCAACTGCCCGACACCGTAGCCGGCCACCGCATTCAGGATGGGCCCCGCCCCGGCCGGGGGTTCTTCCAGGTCGCTGTCCCAGGCCAGCGCCAGTGGGTAGCCGCACCGCCGCAACTGCTCCAGCACCGTCAGGGTCAGGGTGACGTGGGCGTGCAGGGCGCCCTCATCCCCCAGGGTCACGGCCAGGCGGGTTTTCACCCTGCCCTTGTGTGGCCATTTGGCAAACTGGAACAACTGCACCGTCGGGCTCATGGTGAATCCGCCTTATGGGTTATCGGGTTGGTGGAGCGCCGGACATCCGACCGGTACTGACGGGCCAGATCCGCCGGATCGGCACCCCGCCAGTACCGCCAGCGCAGGCGCCACATGAGGAAAATCGTACGCCAGGGGCCGTGGCGCTCCCAGCGACGACTGTCGGTGACCACGGGTGGACGAATACAGAAAGGCGGGGACATTCGCCGGAGTCGACGGCACAGCTCCACATCCTCCATCAGGGGGATGGGCGGATAGCCCCCCAGATCCTCGAACACCGTGCGGTGGACGAAAATGCCCTGGTCACCGGTGGCAATACCCGTAATGCGGGACCGGGCGTTCATCATAAAGGCAATGACCCGGAACAACGGGCGACGCCCGCTCAGGCGCACATCAAAACGCCCCCATGGCCGATCATTGGCCGCAAAATCCGCCAGCAGCCGGTCCGCGCCATCCGGCAGTTCCGTATCCGCGTGGAGAAACAACAACACCTGCCCCCGCGCTATCGCCGCCCCCCGGTTCATCTGCACCGCCCGCCCCGCACTGGATGTCACCACCCGGTCACACCGGGGCGTCGCCAGGGCCACGGTATCGTCGACACTGCCACCATCCACCACAATCACCTCGGCACCAGCCGCACGCAGGGGCAAAAGCCGCTCTAGGGCAGATACAATGGAGACGGATTCGTTCAGGACGGGAATAACAACGCTGACAACAGGCGACCGGGACACTAGGTGCTCCGAGGCAGAAAAAGTGAATGACACCACCGGATTCGGACACCCACCTTGAGAGATAGGCATCACCCCGTTATTATACCGGCCTTTCCAGCGAAAGGCCCCCGTAGCTCATCTGGATAGAGCGTCCCCCTCCTAAGGGGAAGGTAGCAGGTTCGAGTCCTGCCGGGGGCACCACCCCATGTTATAAATCAATAACTTACCAGCCAAAATTGCGTACACCCACCATCCTACCCACCAACCCAGAAACGATCAAAATTTAGTCAATCTGGTTAGATCGATAAAGCCGACTATTCTACACCACCTCACGCCTTTTCCCCGGAAAACCATCGTAACCATCTGTATTTGCCGCCGATACAGGGCATAACTGTCGTCCAAAATCTATTTGCTTGCTAGAGCGACGAAATAGGGTAACGTCGAAATAGGCCTCCAATAAGGGCTTACGCAACCAGATTGACAATAGAGGACAGAGAAACCATGAAGTATCTCATCGACCAGATCACCGACTTACTCAGACAAGCCAACGCACTGGCTGAGACTCTCGACAACTTCAAGTCGAGTGAAGCCGAGGTAAAAGTAGGCTGTGCAGACGGCACGGAGATCGTCATCGGCTACAACCTACAGAACTATAGTGATGGAACAACAGGTGGCGGATCCAACTCACGGGTATCCCCGCCGCCCGTTAGTGCAGCTGATCAGCTGGGCGATATCAAAAAGAACGTATGGTTTTAACCCAGAGGAACTGACTGATGGAATTCATGACTCAAGCGCAAAAACTCGCCACCGCTCTCGCCCGCCAGTTTGGTGGCTGCGAGGAAATGCACTTCACCGTCCAGATGCGACGAGGCGAGGACTGGATCACCCTGGACATGTACCGGAATGCAGAAGAGCCGCACCGGTTTTACACGACTCTCGACCTGGACACTGGCTCGCACATCCAGCTGGATCCATCCACGACGATTCACTGACTGCCCCACCGTCGTCCGCTCCCCAGTGGCTGGCTAGCTCTAGGGGGCCGGACGAGCACTTACCTCACCCCCACTCCCGGGTAAACCTCAATGACGCAACCACCATTACCCACCTGCAAGCGTTTCTGGCACCAGCAACCATAGAGAACCATTGGATCCAACGCCTGCGCTGCAGTTCGCCCTGGACCTATAATTAGTCCCGCTGCTTGGCCGGTTGGTCCCGGTTTTCCAAGAAGTCATCACTGCAACCCTCGGAATCGAAGTATTCATCCCAACTCCCGCTCAAGCGTCTGGAGCACCCATTTACTGAACCCTCTGGATGAACCCCCTGCGGGAGTGTCGCTGCCGGTTCTTCCGAGTGCGATGGCTCTTCATTCACGCCGTTTAATAAAACCTGCCCAGTGAATTTTTTCTTAGCCATGGTGCCCTCCCACGGTTTAGCGACAACTACTGCCATAGCGGCCAGTCTAGCAGCTCTCAAATTCTGACAGCTACCAAGAACGGCTCGACTCATTTGGCTTGTTGGAAATTAACCAGACAACCGCACAACGCAGACTAAGCACTTAAATTATTTTTTGGCTGCCAATTACACTTTCTCCTTGCAATGCGACCAAACTCATCCTACTATCCATTTATGTTACTGGCAGCCAATTACACTTACTGATCCAGATAAGGGAATGACATGGAAAACCTGACTCTAGAACGCCTTCGCCAAGTGGCCCAGGACTTTGTGTTTAACGAGGTCTCTGACCTTCTTAGTATCACCCTTGGTGACGATCGAAAGGTACTCGCCCTGGATCTTGACCACCATGAAACTAAGGACTTAAGCGGAAATCGCCGAAAAGCATTTCACATTGAGCAAATTCTTGAGAATTGCTTTCAGTTTGCAGTTGAGCGGCGACAAGGGGGGGATGATGAGGCCGACCAGCAAATGCTTCGATCACTGGCTAACTTCGATGCCGGGGAATTGGTGGTCGACTCTACGCTCAAAGAACGCCAGACAGTGCTTGGAGAGCTTCTCGAACTCCACGAGGCTGTCATGGCATTCGAGTATGGCGATGACGACGATGCTTTAACCAGGGAACAGATCGCCCTTTTGAGTGGGCTGGCGGTCGAAACTGTACGCCTAGCAGCCTTCGCCGAAGGTGAGGACAAGCTCCCGCAAGAGCGTCCGGGAGTAGCCCGTAAAGCCGATGTCCAGCGCTGGCTGCTTCACAAAGGCAAGTACCGTGAATTCAAATGGCGGCCTCCCTTCGTTCTGAAACCAGACGCCCCCTCACCTTCTGCTCGGGAATTGGCTGAAACCATCCATCACCAAGCTCTGAGACAGCTGGATAAAACCAGCGAGGTGTACTCGATCCTGTCGCCAGAACATCGGCCTGGCTTCGAGGCCTACCTGAAAGCCAAGGCGTTTGACCCCGAAAACCTCCAATGGGTAACCCCCGATAACGCTGAAACCTTGGGCATTGCTTTGATGATCGACCCATGCTGGCTGTTCGAAAGCCTGGACTTCTGGGCATCAGAAGCCAGACGCCGACACATGGTTGGCCAGCTCGCGGAACAAATGGCTCGCAAGTCACCGCCAAAAGCCCCCTCTGGCGTAGTCGCAGATAAAGAGACTCTGAGGGAAGTTCTGACAAACCACCCTTCGATTGAGAAGCACCCTGCCCAGCGCAAGCCCAATACAAAAATTGACGGCTATCGGGTCATTGGAGGGATTGCGTTCGCTCACCAGCATGCAGGGAAAACTCAATTTCTTTGGGTTCCGGATGAGATCGCCGTGCGAGACCCCTCGATCGTCAAACACTATCCGGCAGTAGGCTCTGGTGAGCCAACCACCCGCCACAGTGGCCTGGCGAAATTTCCCGAACTCGGTCGGGCTGGAATCAAAAAGATCAAAGTCAAAGACAGTGACTCGTTCAACGAGATACTGAACCTCTTGGTGGCTCGGTAACACCGGGGTTTGCACTCACTACGGTCAGGGAGCGGCATTAACATGACAAACGTGAACTACGAACTTACGGAACATGGACACAAACGCGCTGCCCAGCGAGCCATCTCAGACATCGTGCTTGATGTGCTGTTGGAATGTGGCGAAATGGAAGAGCAAAAAGGCGGGACTTCGTTGGTTGAGCTCGACCGACGGCAGCGAAAAGCACTTATCAGATCCCTGAAACGGCTACTCCGGGCACTAACAAATGATGCCCCACCGTTTGCCGTAATGGGAGAGAGTGGCCGCGTCATTACGGTTGGCCATAAATACAAACAACAACACTAAGAATGGAGCAAAACGCCATGGAAAACACCAACCTCAATTCTCTGGCACAAGTTGAAATCAACGGAGCAGATCTCCCGAAGGAACTGCTTCTATCCGAAAACGGACGGTACGCGACCTACTACGCCCCTTTCGAGTTCGTCAATGAATCAGCCAAGGTGGTTATCTGCGGGATCACTCCGGGCATCCAGCAAGCCACTATTGCCATTAAAGCGGCTCAAGAAGGGCTTGAGCAGGGTCTACCAGCCGATGAAGCGCTCAAACAAGCCAAACACTCCGCCAGCTTTGCCGGTGCAATGAGGCGCAACCTGGCTGAAATGATGGATTTTATTGGACTACAGCATTGGCTGGGCGTTGATAGTTGCAGGGACCTCTTCCAAACCCGCCAAGGCTTGGTGCATTTCACATCCGCGTTGAGGAATCCGGTTCTCGACCAAGGTCAGAATTTTTCCGGCGGCAGAGCCATGATCTCAAACAGCTACCTTTGGGATCAAATCCACACCGGGCTGGTGGCAGAAATAAGATCGCTGCCCGACGACTGCGTGTTTATTCCTCTCGGCCAGGGCGTCGATGCCGTATTCGAGAAACTTGCCAGTGAAGGGGTTATCGAACGAAATCGTGTGCTTTCCGGACTACCTCATGCTTCCGGGGCAAATGCGGAGCGGATTACCTACTTTTGCCAGCGTAAGGAGCGGGACCAACTATCGGACAAGACCAATGCTGATAAACTCGATGCTGCTCGCGAGGGACTCTTTAACCAAATAGCCCTTCTCTGCGGCAAGCAGAGCGTTCTCGCCAGCCAAAAGCTCGAAACTGCACAAGCCACTGTGCAGACACCAGAGGCGCGTCTAGCCGTAGCGAGCGATGAGTTAGCAGCAACAAGTCATGGTGAGGTCAAACGGATCTATGCCATCGGCAAGGTAAAAGGCGAACCCGCGCTTTTCACCGCAAAGCACGACCGTTCAGGACGCTATGTGCTGAATCGGAAAAATTCATCAACGACAACCGGAAACACGACAAACCGGGCTGAGAATAAAGTATATGCTGCAACGCTTCGGGAAGCCGCTGCGCTGCTTGAGACCGGTGAGTATTTGATCAATTTGGTAACAGATGGTGGAATTCGAGCACTACGTAGCCACAAAGCTGTAACTATTGAGCTCGCCTGACATGATTCACGCCACGCCTATTGGTTCAAGCGAGAAATACAGCCCATCCTTCGGAACCCATTGCGCAAGGATGGGCGTTAGGCCCAAGCTATGAAGAAGTCCCCGATGGTTCTCCCCTCCATAGCTTGAAGAAACGCCCGCATCACTTCTCACCTGCAACAACCTGCTGGTTCAGTGACTCTGAACTCGTTAGATAGGACAGTCATAATATGCCCTTGATCTATCCACGTTTTCTTATGAAAGTTTGATAGACTTCTGGGGACAATCTGAATCGCCCGATGCCAACAGTATTCTGCCTGCTGGGGCACTAATAACAAGACAAAGGAGGCGCCAAGCCTGATGGACGTTTTTGAATTCAGGGATAAGCTGGTCGGTGACTACCGGGACTTTACCCGCTCCTTTATTCAGCCCAAAGCTGAGGACATCTGCACCTTTCTCGACAGCGAATACGATGGCGGCCGTTACTGGCCCTCACCGCTTATTCAGATCAACCCGTCCTACGTCACCACAGGCACAGTCGATTCCCTGGCCTCCGAAGGCATCCTCACGCCCGTTACTGCCAACATTTTCCGATTCGGAAAGAGCCCCTCCTCCACTGGAGTACCCGCAACGCTCTACAAACACCAGCGAGAGGCTATTGATCGTTGCCAGCGGAGTGAGCCCTATGTTCTGACTACAGGTACCGGCTCTGGCAAATCGCTCTCCTACTTCATCCCTATGGTTGATGCGATCATCCGGGATAAGCAGGAAGACCCCACAGCACGAATCCGCGCTATCGTCATCTATCCGATGAACGCCCTGGCGAATAGCCAGAAGGAAGAACTAGAGAAATTCCTATCTGACTACTCCAATGACACCCGGCCTATCAGCTACGCCCGCTATACCGGTCAGGAAGATCAGGAAGAGCGGGAAAGAATCATGCAGAACCCGCCAGACATCATTTTGACCAACTACATGATGCTGGAACTGCTGATGACGCGGCAGAACGAGCGAGACAAGGCGGTTATCCGGCACTCCAATGGTCTGCAATTCCTTGTACTGGACGAACTACACACCTATCGAGGCCGCCAAGGCGCCGATGTTGCCATGCTTGTCCGTCGTGTACGAGAACGGATGAACCTAAACCTGATCTGCGTCGGCACATCCGCCACCATGGCAACCGATGGCACCCGGGAAGAGCGCCAGGCCAAAGTAGCTGAGGTCGCCTCCAAGATGTTTGGCCAGAAGGTGCCTGCCGCGAACATCATTGGCGAAACCTTGCAGCGACAAATTCCGGGTGACATGCCCGATAAAGGCGAACTTGCGACGGCTCTGCGACAACCGCTCCCGGCACAGATCGATTTCAACACATTACGCAAGCACCCTGTTGCCGCCTGGGTGGAACTAACTCTCGGCATCGTTAAAGAAGAAGGGATGTGGGTCCGGGCAAAACCAAAAAACCTCGAAGAAGCGGCAGATCTGCTCAGTGAGGCCTGTGGCCTTGAGCCCGAACACTGCCAGCGTTACCTGGCACAGTTCCTACTACTGGCCTATCGCACCAGAGATATAAACGACAAACCACTGTTCGCATTCCGCCTGCACCAGTTTATCTCTGGTGCAGGCGACCTGTACGCCACGCTCGAAGAGCCGGGTAAACGCCACCTCGATCTGCACGGCCAACGATACGTTCCCGGTGATCGCTCTCGCCGCTTCTATACCGTGCATTTCTGCCGTAGCTGCGGACAGGATTACTATCCAGTCTGGCATAAACAAAATGATGAAACCGGCGAGCTCGGATTCCAGCCCCGAGACATCAAGGAAACGTCTGCCGAGGAGGAAGACACCGGCCACGGCTTTGTCATGCTCGGCCACTGGAACGAAGAGGATTACCCGGAAACCTGGTTGGACTTTAAAAAAGATCCACCCAAAATTAAGGCTTACTATTCCAAGTTCCGCCCCCAGGAGATTCATGTCCTGCCCAGCGGCACCCAACACTTGGAAGGCGCTCGCGGGTACTATCTACCGGGCGGTTTCCGGTTCTGCCTGAACTGTGGCCAGGCGCACAGCTCCGGACGGGACTGGACCCGACTCGGCTCTTTATCAGCGGAAGGCCGGAGTTCTGCCACCACCACCCTCACCCTATCGTCACTGAGATATCTTCTGGGTGCCGATAATGAGCTGGCGGATGAAGCCAGAAAACTGCTCGGCTTCAGCGACAACCGCCAAGATGCCGCACTTCAGGCTGGCCATTTCAACGATTTTATGCAGATCCTGCTGGTTCGGGCCGGCGTTCTCGCCTCCCTTGAACAGCAGGATGGTGCCCTGTTGACCGACAGGGACCTCGCGCAGCACGTATTCAACGCTCTGGGTATGGACAGTAATGACCCAGCAATAAGGGCAGACTATCTCCAGAACCCAGACCAGCGCATCCCCCGGCTCAAGCGTGATGCCGAGGAAGCCATGCGTAATGTTCTTGGCTACCGGGCATACCACGATCTGCGTCGTGGCTGGCGGTTCACAGTGCCCAACCTCGAACAGTTAGGTTTGCTTGAAATAGCGTACGACGGACTGACAGAACTGACAGAAGACGACAGCGTTTGGGAAAAATCCCCCGATATGCTGGCAAAAGCAACGCCTGCAGCTCGTTATCAGGTGTGCAAGTTGGTACTGGATGTTATGCGCAAAAACTTGTGCATCCGCACCCGTTATCTCGACCACCTGCAGCACGAGCAGTGGGTAAACCTGGCCACCACCCACCTGACAGAGAAATGGCAGCTTGGCAGCGCAAGAGACATGGCCAAAGGTAGCCACGCCATTATCGGCCGCCGCCCGAAAGGTCGGGAATTCGATCTCGTTTCTATGGGCAGCCGGTCCCGGCTTGCTAAAGAGCTCAAAAAGCCGGGAATTTGGGGCAACGCCCCTTACGAACCCCTGAATGATAAAAACTGGCCGGCGCTCATTGAAGCACTTCTTCAGGCTATGGAAACCTACGGGCTGATTGAGGCCGAAGCCGTTGATAAAGAGCTCAACGGTTACCAATTGATTGGTGAAGTTCTGGTCTGGAAACGCGGCAGTGGAACGCCAGAGCGTGATCCACTAGCACCCGCCATAGCCAACAATCCCTATTTCACCGCTCTCTACCAGACCGTGGCTGACAGCCTCAAACACCAGCACCACAATTGGTTTCAGTTCCTGGCGCACGAACATACCGCGCAAGTTGACCCCGAAGACCGAGAAGACCGGGAGCGTGCATTCCGATCGGGTGAGCTGAGGGTTATGTTCTGCTCCCCGACCATGGAGCTGGGTGTAGACATAAGCTCTCTGAACACGGTCTATCTGCGGAACGTCCCGCCAACACCGGCGAACTACGCACAGCGAAGCGGCCGGGCTGGGCGCTCTGGGCAACCAGCATTGGTGGTCACCTACTGTGCGGCGCAAAGCCCACACGACCAGTATTTCTTCCGAGATCCAAAGCGCATGGTACACGGGCAAGTGACTCCGCCCATGCTGGATCTGGCAAATGAAGAACTCGTCAGCAGCCACCTGTTCGCCAGCTGGCTGTCCGAAACTGGCACACGCCTGCCTGCCGCTATCAACGAACTGATTGATGTCACCGCAGAGGGTATGCCGATCAGCGCAAACTATGCTGATTCACTGGCCAACGAAAAGGCCCTCGCCGGAGCCCAACAACGAGGCAAGCGGTTGATGCAGCTTCTCGGTGATGCGTTAGCGCCAGCGCAGGGGGTGTGGCTCAACAGCCAGGAACCGTTGGAAGTTGCCGCATCTGAATGGGCGGATAAACGCCTGCAACAGGCCATGGCAAGACTCAACGACTGCTTCACTCGTTGGCGCGATCTTTACAAATCCACGCTCAAACAGATTGAAGAAGCCAACCGTTTGATGACCAGCCCCGCCAGCAGCAAGCGGGAGCGTGATATTGCCAAAAGGCGCTGGGAAGAAGGCTCAATTCAGTTCAGCCTGCTTCAGGATAACAGCAAGCGACAATCGGATTTTGAAACCTATCGGTATCTCGCCGGCCAAGGCTTTCTGCCGGGCTACAACTTTCCCCGGTTGCCACTGGCGGCCTTCATCCCCGGCACCCGAACCAGTCGGCGGGAAAACCATAACCGTGTATTGTCACGGCCCCGGTTCCTGGCGATTTCGGAATTCGGTCCTCTCAGCCTGATCTACCACGAGGGCCAACAGTACAGGGTTAAACGGGTCATTCTAGGTGCCGTGGACCAGCAACAGGTGACAGAAGCCAAACTGCCTGAGCAGCAGGCCAGAATGTGTGGACATTGTGGTTACGGGCACTTCAACGAACAGCTTGACCTGGATCTGTGTGTCGCCTGCCAGACACCGCTGTCTGAAGGGAAAATGGTCCACAACCTTTTCCGCATCGAAAACGTGGCCACGCGCCCGGTAACCCGCATCACTTGCGACGAAGAAGAGCGCATGCGCCAGGGCTATGACCTTCGTACCACGCTCCAATACCCGGAAGAGAACGGCGTTCTAAAAGCAGTGCGCAGCAACATGCAGCAGGGCAATGATCCGCTCGCTGAGATGGAGTACGCTCAACAAGCCCACATCTGGCGCATAAACCTGGGCTGGAAGCGACGCAAAAACAAAGAAATTGACGGGTTCATGATCGACCCGCTCAACGGCACTTGGCTGAAAGACGATCAACAAGGTAGCAACGAAGACAACGAAGCCGACGAACCGGTAAATCAACGCCAGCGTATTTCGCCCTTTGTCACTGATCGGCGCAATGTCCTGGTAATCC
The DNA here is from genome assembly GCF_045449695.1 of Marinobacter shunpengi. Classification (NCBI taxonomy): domain Bacteria; kingdom Pseudomonadati; phylum Pseudomonadota; class Gammaproteobacteria; order Pseudomonadales; family Marinobacteraceae; genus Marinobacter; species Marinobacter shunpengi. The sequence goes on along the minus strand of NZ_JBJJKZ010000005.1, from coordinate 611,460 downwards.
GGCCAAGACTGGCCATGTCGCCTACCACAGCGGCTACACTGCAGTACGCGATCAAGCGCGGCATTGAACTCAACTTCCAACTGGAAGAAAGCGAGCTGATGGCAGAGCCCCTGCCAAACATGCAGGAGCGCAATGCACTGCTCTTTTATGAAGCTGCCGAAGGCGGTGCGGGGGTATTGACTCGCCTTGCCACAGAACCCTCGGCGTGGCGTCAGGTGGCTCAAACCGCCCTGGAGTTGATGCACTGGCGACGCCCGGATGACACAACGGCCTGGCACGAGTTGCCGTTAAGCCAATGGCAAGACACCAACACCAGCTGCGAGGCAGGCTGTTATCGCTGCATACTCAGCTACTTCAACCAGCCCGATCACGAAAACATGGACCGCCGGGACCCGGAGACCCTGGAATGGCTTGCCCAGCTAACAGAAATGACTCTGGAGACAGGCTCTGGCGGCAACCGGCCAGCGGATCAGGCAGCGCAACTCAAACGGGCCAGCGGAAGCAGTCTTGAACAAGCCTGGCTGGATGCGCTCCAGCACTACTCACTGCGCCAACCGGATGCGGCTCAGCCATACCTCAAAGAGTTCAATGTGCGCCCGGACTTCGCCTACCGTGACAGCCGGGCTCTGATTTTTGTAGACGGACCGCACCACGACCAAGAAGACCGCCGCATGATCGACCAGCAACAAACACGGGATCTTGAAGACGCCGGTTTCCTGGTGCTGCGCTTCCCCAAAGAAAGCAACAGCTGGCCCGCGCTGTTTGCGCGCCATCCGGACGTATTCGGCACCATAACTGAACCCGCCAACAGGGAGACTTCCGACTCATGAATGCACCAGCCACCTCACCCGCCTACAACCCGGGCAGCATTGTCAGGGCGCGAGACCGGGAGTGGGTTGTGCTACCGGAGTCTGCCGGTGATGACCTATACCTGAGGGCCCTCGGTAGCGGCGATGACGACCGCATCCGATTGCTTGCGGCACTTGAGCAGGTAGAGCAGGCACTCTTCCCCGCACCGCACCCAACGGATGCCCGTGAAGGCAACCAGCAGTCCGGTCAATTATTGCGCGACGCTATGCTGCTGAAGCTTCGGGCCGGTGCCGGCCCTTTCCGGGGCATTGGCAACCTGGCTTTCGAGCCGAGGGCCTACCAGCTGGTACCTCTGCTCATGGCACTCAAGCAAGAGATCGTGCGTCTGCTGATTGCCGACGACGTGGGTATTGGTAAAACCATCGAGGCTGGGCTGATTCTGCGCGAATTGATCGACCGCGGCGAGGTGAAAGGCTTTACCGTACTTTGTCCGCCCCACCTGTGCGAGCAATGGCAGGAGGAGCTGAGCGAAAAATTCCACCTGCGACCGGTGATTGTCAGCCGCCACACGGCTGCGCGGCTTGAGCGTGGCCTGTTGCAAAGTGAATCCCTGTTCCAACACTACCCTTACACGGTAGTCAGCCTGGACTACATAAAATCCAGTCGCCGCCGGGACGAGTTTCTAAGCAGCTGCCCAGATTTCGTGATCGTAGACGAAGCCCACACCTGCGCCCAAGGTAGCGGTCAGGGCCGTCACCAACGCTACGCTCTTCTCAAAGGGCTGGCTGAAAAGGCCACTCGCAACCTGCTCTTGCTGACAGCGACACCCCACAGTGGCGATGAGCAAGCCTTCCAGAACCTCCTCGGACTCCTCGATCCGGAATTTGCCACACTGACGCGCCTGGACGACAGCCGAAACCCCATTCGCAGGCGCCTTGCCAGGCACATGGTTCAGCGTCGCCGCCAGGACATTGCCGAATGGCAGGACAACACCCAGTTCCCAGACCGCGAGGTCGCTGAAACAGCCTACCGCATGCAGGGCGACTGGATGGGACTGTTCCAGGATGTCGTTAATTACGCGAGAGAGCTGGTAGACCGTGCCGAGAGCCTCGACCAATTCCAGCAGCGCCTGCACTGGTGGGCTGCACTGGCATTGCTGCGCTGCATATCGTCGTCACCTGCGGCGGCTGTTCGAACATTGCAGAACCGGATCGACCGCTCCGTCCAGCCAGAAGCGGACTCCGCAAAAGCCATCGACACACTGGACGAGCTGGGCAACCGCACCATTCTGGACAGCAGCGACGAAAGTCAGGACGACCTGGAACCCAGCGCCCAGATTGAGGACGTTCCGCTGCTGCAACAGCTGATTGCACGAGCCGCCAGCCTGCAAGGCCCAAAGGCAGACCCAAAACTGAAACAGCTGATCGCCAAGCTCAAACCCATGCTTGAGGATGGCTACCGGCCCGTCATCTTCTGCCGTTACATCCCCACGGCGCATTATGTTGCAGAGCACCTTGGCAAGGCATTCAAGGCGTACAACGTTCAGTGTGTCACCGGCGAGCTGCACCCAGCCGAGCGCGAAGAGCGTGTAGAGGCCCAGGCAAACGAAGAAGAGCCACCTATTCTCGTCGCCACCGACTGCCTGTCTGAGGGTATCAACCTGCAAGAGCACTTTGATGCCGTCATTCATTACGACCTGGCCTGGAACCCCACCCGCCATGAGCAGCGAGAAGGCCGTGTAGACCGGTTCGGGCAGCGCACTCCGGTAGTCAAAGCACTGATGATCTATGGCGACAACAACCCGGTAGATGGCGCGGTACTGCGAGTGATCATCCGTAAAGCCGAAGCTATCCGCAAAGCATTGGGGATCAGCGTGCCCATGCCCGAAGACGAAAACCGGGTGACTCAGGCGATCATGCAGACGGTACTGCTGACCCGGGGCCTGGACAGCGGTATGAGCCAGATGGGCCTGGGGCTAGAGGATGTCGAAACCCTGGACGACATCGAACAGCAAGTGGATGTGAGCTGGGAAAGCGCCCGGGACAAAGCCAAACGCAACCGCACCATCTTTGCCCAGCAAGCCATCCACCCGGAAGAAGTGCTGCCCGAATGGCAACGTATGCAGGAAGTACTGGGCAGCCAGGATGATGTGCAGCGCTTCATCACCAAGGCGTTGGCCACCTTGCGCGCCCCTCTCCAACCCTACCGGCAACACTACCGCATGAGCTGGACAGAACTGCCCACGGCTATCCGCGAAAGAATGGAAAGCCACGGTATCCGCCGCATGGATCAGATTAGCTTCTCCAGAGACAAGCTGCTGCGAGATGTGGCTTACATCCACCGCAGCCACCCACTGGTCACCGTGCTGGCGGATGAACTGGCAGAGCGCGCCCTTGAATCGGAAGACCTGCCCGCCGCAGACCGCCCCGCCCGCCGGGCCGGCGCCATCACCACCAGTCAAGTGGATCAACGCACCATCATTGCCCTGCTGCGTTTACGCACTAATCTGGTGGTAGAAAGAGAAGGCAATCGTCGGGAAATGCTGGCTGAAGAAGCCGTCACCGTGGTCATGGAGGGCAACCACGTCCCCCGGCAGCTCAGCACCGAGGAGGCGGTATCACTGTTTAACCTGGATGCAACCCAAAACACCGTACCCGATGTGCGGGAGCGCGCCGTTGGGCAGGCTCTGGAGCGTCTTCAGGAGCAACAACCAGCTCTGGATGACATTGCTCGTGGGCATGGCCAGCAACTCCTGCAGGATCACCGCCGAGTGCGGGATTCAGAACGGGATGGTCGCGGCACTTTTCAGGTTAACCCGCAGCTGCCAGCAGATATTCTGGGCGTGTATGTACTGATGCCAGAGGTAGCGTTTTGAGCAATACAAATAACACCCAAGCCAACCAGAACGGCATTTTTACTCTGGAGGGCGGCCTGCTGCCCGCCGACCTGTTCAACCAATTGGCCGGCCTTCAGCTGGAGGGACAAACCGCAACAGACTACAGTATTCCCCAAGGCCTAACTCTTCGGGATGAGATCGGCCGTTTCTGGCGCATCGCCCAGGCCAACTGGCAAAACTTTGACCAACAACGCCAGCGCAGTGACCTTTCCGACCCGACGACCACCGCGCAGCACTGGGTTCAGAGCCTGCTGACCCAGGTATTCGGCTTTAGCGATCTGCAGCCCTATTCCGAGCCGCAAATGATCGATGAGCGCGGCTTCCCAATTACCCATCATGCCTTCGACGGGCAGGTGCCTATGGTGGTCTGTGCACCGGCAGACAGAGCCCTGGATACCGCCGACCCTCGCTTTGGCCATGAAGGCCGCCGGCGCAGCCCCACTGGCCTTTTACAGGAATACCTGAACGCCAACGACCAGGCCCTTTGGGGGCTGGTAAGCGACGGCCAGCGGCTGCGCATCCTGCGCGACAACCCCTCCATGACGCGGCCAGCTTATGTGGAAGTGGATCTGGCCACCTGCTTTACCGAGGAGCAGCTGCCGGAATTCCGCATTCTATGGCTGCTGCTGCACGCCAGCCGCTTTCAGCCGGGCACCAATAACGAAGGCGAATTAGCCCCCAGCCAATGCTGGCTGGAGCAATGGCGCGCTGACGCGGAAGAACAGGGCGAGCGGCTGCTGGACAAACTGCGCGTGGGCGTCACCGAAGCTCTGAGTGCTCTGGGTAACGGCTTCCTTCGCCACCCGCAAAACGAGGAGCTCCGCCAACAGTTCGAGTCTCACGATCTGGATGCCCAAACGTACTATCAGGAACTGCTGCGCATGGTGTACCGCATGCTATTCCTGCTGCGTGCAGAAGCACGGGACCTGTTGCACCCAGAAGGCAGTGACCCACTGGCCCGGGAGCGTTACAGGGAAGGTTACAGTGTGGATGTTCTGCGCAGGGCCGCACGCAAGCCCCATCGGTTTGAGGCCCGCCACCACGATCTCTGGTTGACTTTACAAAACACCATTAACGGTCTGGCCACCGGTCAACCGCTACTAGCTCTACCTGCCCTAGGCGGCCTGTTTGGCAGCGATCAATGCCCCAACCTGGACAATGCACTGATCGACAACCAGTCCCTGCTGAAAGCCATCAAAGCCCTCACCTGGCACCCCAGCGAGACCAGCAACAGTCTGGTGGCCACCGACTATGCCAATATGGATGCCGAAGAGCTGGGCTCGGTGTACGAGGCCCTGCTGGAACTGGTGCCGGCCATCAACACTGTGCCTTGGCAGTTCAGCTTTATCGGACTGGATGAAAGCAACACCACCGCCGGCAACCTGCGTAAGCTTACCGGCTCCTACTACACGCCGGATGTGCTGGTGCGGTCGCTGATTGAGACCGCCCTCAAACCGGTGATTCATGAGCGCTTGGCCGATAACCCAGACGAACCTCGCCAGGCACTGATCGATCTGCGTGTGGTAGATCCGGCCTGTGGCTCCGGCCACTTTCTGCTGTCGGCCACCCGTACCCTAGCCCGGGAACTGGCGCAACTGGATGCCGAAGGTAGCGAACCGACGCCCGCCCAGTTCCAACATGCCCTGCGCGAGGTTGTACAACACTGCATATTCGGGGTAGATGTAAACCCCATGGCCGTTGAGCTTTGCCGCACCGCACTCTGGATGGAAGCGCTGGAACCCGGGAAACCGCTGACCTTCCTCGACAGCCACATCCAGTGTGGCAACGCCTTGGTAGGCGTTTATAACCCCGCCGTGCTGGAAACCGGTATACCAGACGATGCCTTTAAAGCCCTCGAAGGCGACGACAAGGCTCTGTTGAAAGGCCTGAAGAAAACGAATAAACAGCAGGCCCAAACCCTGGCCATTGATTTACGCATCAATGCTCAGCAGCTCGCCGCCGTGGAGGAGCTGCCGGAAGAATCCCTGGACGAGGTGCTGAACAAGCGCCAACAATGGCAAGCCGCCCAGCAAAGCCAGGAAGCCCGCCGCGCCCGACTGCTGGAAGATCTATGGACCGCTGCTTTCTTTGTGCCAAAGAACCAGCGCTACGCTAACCGCATTCCGGACAACGGTGCCCTGAAAGCCGCCCATCGGGGCGAACTTAGCCCGGAAGTGGAAGCCGAGGTGAGACTGCGTGCAGAACAGAACCGCTTTTTCCACTGGCCACTGCAATTCCCGGAAGTGTTTAACCGGGACAATGCAGGTTTTGACGTGGTATTGGGCAACCCGCCGTGGGAACGCATCAAGCTTCAGGAACAGGAGTTTTTCGCATCCCGATCGCCTGAAATCGCCACGGCACCGAATGCAGCAGCCCGCCGACGAATGATTCAGGCGTTGGAATCCAGTAGCAGCGAACATGATCAAGCCCTGCATCGAGATTTCTTCGAGGCTCGACATGCAGCAGAGGCAGCCAGTCAGTTCGTTCGCGGCAGCAGACGCTTTCCACTGACCGGTACCGGTGACGTTAATCTCTATGCCCTGTTTGCGGAGTTGGCATTGAACCTGACCGCCAGCCATGGCCGTGCCGGCATTATTGTGCCCACAGGCATTGCCACAGACGACAGCACAAAAGCGTATTTTGATGCGCTTTCTGCTGGTAAACGCTTGGCTAGCCTTTTCGATTTTGAGAACAGGGAGAAGCTTTTCAAATCCGTTGATAGCCGTATGAAGTTTGTCCTTCTGACCATTGCCGACCAGATCGACCAAGCCGACCTGATGTTCTTCTCCACTAGGATCGAGCACCTGGAAGATAAGGAGCGTCTGTTCCAGCTGTCTCCGGAAGACTTCGCCCTGATCAACCCCAACACCCGCACCTGCCCGGTATTTCGGGCAAAACGCGACGCTGAGCTGACTCGTAAGCTGTACCGCCAGGCGCCGGTGTTGATGCAGAAAAATCCCGAGACTAATCCTTGGAATATCAAGTTCCAGGCGATGTTCCATATGTCTGCAGACAGTGATCTATTCCATACTTATGAGCAACTGGACGATCAAGACGCAGAACTCGAAGGCAACCAATTCCACCTCGATGGCACCCGCTACCTGCCCCTGTACGAAGCCAAAATGGTGCACCAGTACGACCACCGCTTTGCCACCTACGAAATCGATGGCGAAACCACCCGCGACACCACCGTGGCCGAAAAACAGCTCCCTGACTTCGCCCCTCTTCCCCGGTATTGGGTGCAAGAGCGTGAGTTACTGCTTCGCACGGCCGATATGCCCCGCGCCGTGCTCGATGGCCTGAAAAAGCAGGATACAGCCAAGTTGGAGGAAAGCCTGCGCCAGTGGTTGGCGGGCCAACTTCTGGTCAGGGAGCAGTTTGAAGAAGCGTCCCAACTGCTCGGCACCCGGGTGACCAAACGCGGCACCACAGGCAACCTTTTCCGAACCGCCGAGTTCACCAAAGATGGTCTGGCGGCCCGTAAAATGGCTGAGGATCACATGATGACCGATGCGGAGCTTGTTGACTGGCTGACGGCATTTTCGGCAGAACAGGATTATGCTCTGCTGGTGGAAGATCGACTAGTGAATCGAAGCCCCAAATACCTGATCGGATGGCGGAGGAATGCCCGCTCCAATGACGAACGCACTTTAATTGCTGACTTGCTTCACCTAACCGCTGCTGGCGACAGCCTTTTCACTATGAAACCAAAGGCAACACCATCTAGCTACGCAGCTCTTTATGCATCGCTGGACTCGATTGTCACTGACTGGGTTGCCCGACAAAAGCTCGGTGGCGTCAACTTCAGCTTCTACTACATGGAACAGCTTCCGGTGCTCCCGCCAGAGGCTTACAGTGAAGTGGACTTGGAATACATCACCCCGCGCGTTCTTGAGCTGACCTATACCAGCCATGACCTTGCGCCCTTCGCCCGCGATCTGGGCTACGACGGCGAGCCATTTGGCTGGGAGCCAGACCGCCGCCACCAATTGCGCTGCGAACTGGATGCCTACTATTCCCGACTGTATGGCCTGACCCGGGACGAACTGCGCTACATCCTCGACCCGGCCGATGTGATGGGCCCGGATTATCCTTCCATCACCTTCCCTGGCCTCAAGCGCAAAGAAATCGCCGAGCACGGTGAATACCTCACCCAGCGCCGGGTACTGGAAGCCTTTGATCAACTCGTCGCAACCGAAGGAATTCCGTCATGAGCCAGTACAATTCCCGTCATGACATCAAGCCCCTGCTTGAAGCCGCCCAGCTCTGGAAGGACCAATGCCTGCTGGATGAAGGCCCGTTGCTGGGTGATGGCAAGTACTGGAGCAGTGACATGCTGGCCGAGCTGGATAAGCGCTTTATCCAGAACCCCCAGGAAGGCGATGAAAGCTACTTCGACAAACTGGCGCTTCAGCTGACGGATGCCTCCCCCGAGGCTATAAAACTGATGGCGGAGCTGAACTGGTTATTGCTGCTGTTCTCCACCAACATCAAGCCCGGCACCAAGCGAGAGCTGGTACGCAATATCTGGGAGTTATCCGGCGATGCGCTACCAGAAAGCTGGCTACTGGAAGACACCACCCTCTCGGGCGCAGGGAGTACCGGAACCGGCTACAACACTTTGCGGTGGCGTGAGTTGGTGTTCCTGATTGAAGTGATGAAAGCTTTAAAGGCAATGGCACCGGAAGCGCAACGCCAAACCCTGGAGACACCCTGGTCCTTTGCGGACTGGCTGGAAAACATTCCAGATGCCAAAGCAAGACAGTTCCGCCACATCATCTGTTTCCTGCTCTTCCCCGATCACTTTGAGTCGATATCGGTAGGCAATGACAAGAGAAAAATAGCCTGGGTGCTCGGAGAACTGCCCAAAGACCGAGTGAAGGCAATGATCAATCGGGAAGTGGATGAAACCCTGTTGGAGATACGCAAACGGCTTGAAACGCAGGAGGAACAATACGTTGATTTCTACGCCTCACCATGGATCGACTACTGGCGCCCGACACCGCGGGTTTGGTTAATGGCCTGGAACCCGGAGAACTGGAATTGGAAAACCTTTCAGGATGACCGGCTACGGGTTGCCCGAGGGGAGAACGTTACCCTTCCCTGGCGAACTACATCCAAACAGCTGAGAGAGGGCGACACCGCCTATCTGGTGAAGCTAGGTGAGGAGCCTAAAGGGCTAGTAGCCCGTGGCACCGTAACCAGTGAACCCTATGAAGATGCCCATTACGACCCTGATTTGGCGGATAAAGGCGAGAAAGCGCTGTATGTGGACATCACACTGACTGATCTGCGCGACCCAAAGGCAGAACCCTACATCAGCCTTGCCGACTTGAAAGCTGGCACTGTAGATAGCCAGAACTGGACTCCGCAAGGCTCTGGTATTGAAATCAAACCCAGGTCTGCGAAATTGGTAGCGGGCCTCTGGAGCAAGTTGCCGCCTGTAAAGGTGGTGCAGGCCAATCAGCCTACGTCTCGGCAACAGGCCATCAATATCAGAAAACCAGTGAATCAGATTTTCTACGGCCCTCCCGGCACTGGCAAAACCCATCATTGGCGTAATCACATCCAGCCAAAATACGAACGGGCCGCAAGCCAGGTTTCGACGGGAGAGTGGCTGGAAGAGCAGTTGGCCAATACCTCCTGGTGGGAGACCGTGGCGCTGTCGCTGGCAGACCTTACCCAGAAGGGGACGAGTGCAACGGTCAACGAACTGTTGCTCCACCCTTACTTTAAAGCAAAGACACGGGTGCAGGGCCGTGTTGGCAGCAGCAACCTCCGGGCCCAGTGCTGGGCCGCGCTGCAGAGCCACACGGTGATGGAATCGGAAACCGTGAATTACTCCCCGGATAAGCGCCAACCTCCGCTCATTTTTGACAAGAAACCCGGAGGCCAATGGATCTTTGCGGGTGACTGGGAGGAGGCCGGGGAAGGTCTTCGCGATCAACTGAAAAAACTGCAGTTTGGGCCTCAAAATGAGGAAAGCCGGATCAAGCGCCACCTGACAGTGACCTTTCACCAGTCCTACAGTTACGAGGACTTTGTGGAAGGCATCCGGCCGCAAACCACTGCCGAGGGCGGTATCAGCTATGAAGTACGGGATGGCCTTTTCAAAGCTTTCTGCAACAGGGCTCGGCAAGACCCGAACCAACGCTACGCTTTGTTCATCGATGAAATCAACCGGGGCAACATATCCCGCATCTTTGGTGAGCTGATCACCCTGATCGAGGCCGACAAACGGGCCTGGTGGGACGAGGAGGGCCAGCTTGTGGACGGCATGGAGATCACCCTGCCCTATTCTGGTGAGCGCTTCGGTGTGCCGAAGAACTTGGACATCTACGCTACCATGAACACCGCCGACCGTTCGATTGCCCTGATGGATGCCGCATTACGCCGGCGCTTCCGCTTTATCGAGCTGATGCCGGAGCCCAGGCAGATTACCGGCAACCAAGGCGACGGTTACATACCCGATGGTGAAGGTGGCTTGCTGAGCCTGCGCGATCTGCTGAATGCCATTAACCTGCGGCTGCGTTATCTGTTGCATCGCGATCAGACCTTCGGGCATGCCTACTTTATGGAAGTGAAGGATATCGACAGCCTGCGCAACGCCATGGTCTACGATATCATCCCTATGCTGGCGGAATACTTTTACGACGACTGGCAGCAGATTCGCCAGGTGCTGGCTGACGATACCGCACCGGCGGAGCATCAGATTATTACCCGCAAGATTCTGGACCCCGGCCAGCTGTTTGCCGGCGCAGATATGGATCTGCCAGAAAAACCTGACTTCCGGGTGAAGCAGCCGGGCGAGATTACGCCGGATGCCCTGCGCAAAATCTATGACTCGCTGGAAACGCAGGGATGAAACAGGTCAGTGCCTTTGAGCACGGATGGCTGAGTATTGGCAACGACGGTGAATTAACAGCACCTGAGGCTGATGCACTGGCTGCCGGGGAGAACGTGCTACCCAAAAATTGCCTTGAGTGGGGCCGGAACCGGGTCAAATTCCGGCAGTTCTGTGGCGTGGTGCAGATTCGGCAAGTGCTACAGATTGAGATTTTGCCCAAGGTATTTCCCCATCAGACACCGGAGCAGCAGCGCACAACGCTGATTGAAATGCTGGATACCGCCGGCGACATCGAGGGGCTAAGTGCCCAGCAAGCGGGCCTGGGCACCAGTAAACATCGACTGCTGGACGTGTTTATTCGCCACTTCCTGAAATTGCTCGAAGTGCAGCTGCAGCAAGGCCTGCTTCGGGACTACCGGGATGTGGAAGACACGCTCGACCAAGTGCGGGGCCGGATCGACCTAATCCGCCAGCAGCGAGAGAACCTGTTCAAGCCCCAACGCCTGGCTTGCCGCTTCAATGAGCTGGTGGTGGATATTCCTGTGAACCGGCTTTTGCACACCGCCCTGCTCTGCATGACCAATCTGGCAAGCTCGCCCATGCTTCGCCAACACATTCAAAGCATGCGAATGCGCTTTGGCGGTATAGGCGTAATTCACAAAGGCGATCACCTGCCCCGCTCCGATGACCTGAACCGGATGCAGCGCCGCTATGGGAGCGTGGTGGAACTGGCCCGATTGTTTATCAACGGCCAGTACCTGGACGCCCGAGCCGGCCAGCAGCAGGTTTACAGCCTGCTGTTCGACATGAATCAGCTTTTCGAGCGCTTTGTGGCCGCTAAGCTTCGGCCTACCGCCCGAAAGATGGGCCTGCGCCTGATGGAACAAGGCCCTCGCAAATACCTGGGAGATGACAGCACCGACAAAGGCCGACTACTGATGCGCCCAGACATAAGCTTGCTGAATGCACAGAACCGATTGATAGCCATCCTGGATACGAAGTGGAAACTGCTGGATTCCGGCAACCCCCTCGCCTCCCTATCCGCCGCAGACTTATATCAGCTCAGCACTTACGCCAGCGCCTATCGGTGTGATCAGGTGATGCTACTGTACCCGGAGCAGGCAGGATTTCGGGGGGAGTACCGGATGACATTAAACCTGGAAAAGCCCGTGATGCTTGCCGTGTTAGCGGTGCGATTGCATGGGAAAAGCTTTTCACTGCCGCCGCAGATCGGAGTGGAACTTGCTTAGATCGCAGAGCTAGAGGCAATTTTCTATTCCTTATTGGCCACCGACACGACCAATAATCATTACTATCTTTCCTTCCATTAATTACCTACTTTAGGCCAAGAAATTCATGCTGCTTTTTGTTTAAATCATCCACTTTTACTCCTAGCCCTTCCTTAAGGATATCATTAATTGTCCTATTTTTATTTGCGACTAATTTATCTTTAATGCTTTGGCTATTCGCGCAGAGATCGTACGCTTGACAATATCCAGAAATCATCAGGTCTAGTCGCTTTTCCAGGCTGAACAATTTCACGTTATTTTTCAGACAGAAATCTATATTTCTGAAATCCAGTATATTAGAAACGAGTTTCCGCAATTTCCTATTAGATAGCTCCAAACGATAACCATGAGATTCATATTTGACGCAGTCGATTCCGAGAAATTCGACAGATTGATCCGGATTAAAAATATCAGATTTTTCCGTACTTATTGATAAACCGATCTCCTTCAAGCAGTTGACCACTTCATTAACCGCCCTATCTGCGTCACCCATTGAGCTGCATAGAACTACAAAGTCATCCGCATACCTAATTATCTTATAACCCTTTTTTTGGACGAATACATCGAATTCATCGAGATACAAATTTGCAAGAAAGGGAGACAGAGGCATCCCCTGTCGAATACCAACTCCTTTTTTCAAGCCTTTTTTATAAGCCTTCTTTAGATCTCCTTCGGTACGAAATGCAGACTCACAATCGATCACATCGTGGATCAATGAAACAACTGAACGAAACTTTAGTTTCTTATTCACACGTCCAATCAATTCGTTTCTTGGTATTGTGTCGAAAAAAGACTGGAGATCTACTTTTACTACGTAAGGATAGTGAAACCTAAGATCAGCAAACTTGCTTACGGCCTGCTTAACTGTTTTACCACGCAGAAAACCATAATTTGAGCTAGATTTGAAGATAGGCTTTTCTGAAAGGAAATCTAGAACTGCGCCTTGCACGATTCTGTCTCGAACCGTTGGGATATTAATAATCCGGAAGCCACCATTATCTTTAGGAATGGTGAACGCGAGAAGCTCGCAGAATTTATAACGTCGATTTAATAGATCTTGTCTAATCGCATAAATATTGGCATCTACATTTGAGCTAAACTTCTCAACTGAGATTTCATCGACACCGGATACTTCTCGCTTTGAACGAACTGCACGCGAGTTGATCTTCTTCCAAGATTTATATAGTTGCGCTTGGCTAGCAATGGTGTGAAGAGCTGACTTTCCCATGCGTCATTTTCACCACTGTTATGGACGATTTATTAGGTGGGAGTCTCTCTTGTCGGCTTGATCCTTGAATCCCCCGCAAACCGATTGAGAAGTCAACTGCCCTGAGTCACAGCCTCACAGACATCGTGATTGAGCGACCAAGCGCCTGCGCATCGGTGATTATCATCACTTGCGCCAGTGTGCCAAAGCGTTCTTTCCAACTCAAGCGAATCAAACCCAGGATCGGAAATGATTATCATTTGCCAATCGATATCACTACAGCCAGCCTCTGGCACCGAACTTGTCGTGAAAGATACAGCAAAAAGCATCAGAACCCCGGCCAAAGCCGATAAAACCGTGGACAAGAATTCTAGCGCCGCTCGTTTGGATTCGAGAACCTTCACCGAGCCACCTCCGCACTTTGGCCTGTGCTGAAAAAGAACCTCATCGGCTTCCCGGATCTTTCGGGGGATAAGAAGCCAATGTCCTGGCACACTGCCCTGAGTCACAGCCTCACAGACATCGTGATTGAGCGACCAAGCGCCTGCGCATCGGTGATTATCATCACTTGCGCCAGTCCGCCAAAGCGTTCTTTCCAACTCAAGCAGTGCAGAGAGGTTGCAGCTGCGATGAGCACATCTTCAATATATAGACTGCTCCCAGGGTGGTCAACACCATATGTAGGAACAAGTCCACTCTGACACCACTCAGGAAGAGGCCGTCCATCGGGTAGGAAATGGTAAACTTGCCACCGTTGCTAACCCTAAGGCGCTCTAAGAAAGCACGAAAATCATCGAACACGAGATACGATAAGTCATGTGCTGTGGGAAATCGGACCATTACCATACTGATCGGGGAGAAATGCCAACAAAGACAGTCTAGCGGGCCGCTAGAGAGCTTCAGCTCACGCCCGCACACTATGCTGTGCTCTGGGTGTTGACGTAACAAACCCGAACTGCGTTTATGCAACGGAGGCAGGTGCCCCAATAGATCCGCACAGCGAGGCCGGGATCAAGGCGCTACAGTTAATCCAAATCCATCAGCGGCTCCATGCTCAAACCGGAAAGACCGTGCCGCAATGTCTCCTTGGATGAAGACAGAGAACCGGCAGCTCGGTTCGCGGCCAATCGATTCGGTAACGACAACTGAAGGCCTTGGCCAGATCACAGCCTATCTGGGATCATTGACGTTGTGATCGGCGTGAGCATTCCACTGATACACTACGAACATTTGGAGCGAGGAGATGGACAACCAACCAAAAACCATTGATGCCCTCCGCGAAGATGTCGTCACCGCTGCGGTGGAGCTATTCGAGGGTGATCGACGGGCCGCAGACGCTTGGCTGAGTCAACCCTTACGCGCAATCGGCAACGAGGCACCTTTGGTATACATGGATTCGCCAGAGAAAATACAGGCTGTTAAGGACGTCGTCGGTCGATTGGAGCATGGCGTTTGGACATGAGTATCTGCCGATCGACGTGAAGCGACGTCATATCAGGAATCAGTGTACCGGTGGTGTACCCACACTGTACCTGGAGTGCACCTAAGCCCTCGGCGATAGCGAGTCGAAAACTCGTACAATTTTGCTGAATTCAGCCGGGGGTTCACCACAGGTGCACTAGCGGTACACCTGACCTGCTCCCCTTTTCCTTGATCCTCTTTACACCCAAGTACCGGTCGCTGCCCTCCTCCCCGCAACCCGGTGTTATTACAGTAAATGAGCGTTTTGACGAGTGGACAATCCTGGGCTCAGTTTCGATAATGGTTGCTCTTTCCAGGCAATGCCTGGCCGTGTAGCTGGCACGGTTATGTAAACAGCAAGTACTTTACCGTCGAACCTCGACCGGTATCCTCGGGGCAAACGCCTCACCCGAATGTGCCTTTGAGCACGCCAGCGAACAGCTTTTTCGCTAACCCCACCGCCAGCAATGGCTTCCTCGTCTTTACTAGCGACAAATGAACGTTAGAGAGATGACTGAAATGATGTTTATTTTCTCCATAATTTCAATATTTTAAGCCGGATTCCCGGACTAGAACTTGTCGATAACCCTGACTAAAACCGGTTTCGAGCAGATCCGTTCTACCAGTGCGTCATCACTGGCTCGCTCGATTAGACTCGTTCGCCCCATCGCCGCAAATTACTTGACGGCAACCAGCCTTGCATCGTCGCACTGACACCGCGACAACCGCTCCCCCATCGCCCTGCCATGTGGCAGTCGTACCGCGTAACACGGTTCGCATTGGTTAAAACGTGCTTCTACAGCAGCACAACGGATGTTCCACCTGACCAGGAGACTCAACATGGTTTTGTATCTGAGTGCGGATTAGGGGGCGGAGCATCGGCGAGGGGACCTGGCTTTGCCCCGAAACCCGCATGGTTTGCCTCGCGCCAGCTGTAAAAATCAACCAAATTCCATATATTTATAGAGTTCTAAAAGACATGAAAGGTAAGAAAAAGATTCCCAGGCACCGCAAGCAAAATTACGGCTTCGGAAAGATGTTGGCGTTCGCAATGAAAATGGCGCTCGATATTTTCTTTGGTCAGCATGACCACTACGGAACCAGGCGGTCGCACAAAATCCGGATCAGGATTTTTGCCGAATTCTGCCGGCGTAATGACGTTCGCGATGCACGAGCTATTGATCATGAAATCGTCACCGCTTATGGGGAGTACCTGCGACACAGACTGAAAGAGCCCTATGAGTGGCCTGACGGCAAGACTGATAAGTGCGTGTCCATTAACTACGCTCACAACCTGATTTCCACAGTCAACACAACCCTATTCGCAATGCGAGGAAACGATGAACTCAAGTTGTCTGCTCGCAAGGCATTGGGCGTGGCACGATCCAATGTGAGGAAAACGGAGATCGAGGCCGATATCGCTGATTCACGCACTGCCGCAGATCGCATGATTGCCAAAGGACTAGGGCGTGGTGCGGCGGTCGTTTTACTCGCTCGGGCATTCGGGATGCGAGTGCAGGAGGCAGTCTTGCAGGACCTGGATCGCATGCGAAGAGAGATCGAAAAAACCGGGAGCGCCGCAATCCTTGAAGGGACTAAAGGGGGCCGCAAGTGCCGATCAAGAACTATCAAAGCGGGCACATTCCAGCGCGAAGCCCTGCAGTTTGCGCTATCTGTCCGGCCCACAGAATCGCGGTGCTTGCTGTCGACGACAGACAACGTGATTCAATTCTATAGAACAATTCTTAATCGCTGCAGGCGAATTCTGCGCGAAGGCGGCATCCCCAGTTATCGCGAGCTCCGGGCCGGATTCGCCCAGCAGGTCTATGAGGATATTGTTCGAGGTCCATCGCCACTTCGGGGACCTATTCGTGACCGAGTTCTGGACCGAATAGCACGAGAAGAAGTTGCTCGGCAGCTTGGGCACGCCCGGTTCCAGGTGGCATCGTCGTACATAGGGGGTTACTGATGGACATCCGCGAACTGACAGATCGTATTCGGTGGGCGGAGAAGACTTCTGACACCACCAAAAAGCGCACGATCAATCGGATTCAGGCGATGGCAGATGCCATCGAGACTCAATTTCCAGAGGTTCGTCGGCCCAATCAAATCCTGCTCAAGCATTGCAAATTTATCCGCTACGCATGGTTTGATAATGAGGGACTGGCACCCGCGACCATGGCTGATTACATCCGTGCGATGAGATTGATGGTTACTGCCAGGGGCAAAGACCAGCATTGGTTCGGGCCGCTGCGGCTTGTCCAGAACCGACAGCAAGGTGGCCGGCCGACAAAGTCTCGGGTTACTAGATCTAAGGCAAGGAATATTAGACCGAGATTCTGAGGCAATTGAAGTGGGCCCAGAAGTTCGGACAGGTGCCACAGCCTGGATTCATTCACACTGCGATGAACAACGACAGAAAGGCCCTGAACCAGAGCGGCCCCAATGTTCGAAAATTCACACGCCGAGCCCCCTCCCGGCCCCGGTTCAGATTTCCGATGATCGTAAACAGGCAATGAGAAAACTCATTGCCTGAAATATACGAAACCACAATCTGAACTGGAGTACCCAATGAAGCTGACATTCGACAGTTGCATCAGCAAACGAACTGGTGAACCACTGGCAGCTTACGAATCTGAATATGAAGCATGGAGTTCTTCCGACCACGCGAGCTTGTTCTACGGTCAGGACTTCACGTATTACCAATGCCAGCGATGCCAGCACTGGCATCTAACCCCCAAGCAACGATACACGCCGAGTAAGCCGTGCGAGTTCTGCACCGATGGCTCTGGAGATACCAAGGAAATTTATTCAACCAAGAAAGGAGCAGTGGCTCGGGCAGAAATCATTGGCCGTGAGAGTCACATTCATTTGCGGGTATATGAATGCCCGTACCAAACGGGTTGGCATCTGACTAAACAGTAGTGCCTGACGATGAGAACCCTTAAAACGCACTCAAGAACTGGAGTAGATTCCCATGTCAAAAGGTAAAGGTAGCTCTCGTCCCGCCAACGGTCATCCGGGCGGCAACTGGCCAAGCACAACCGGCCGGCCATCTGGAGGAGGCCGAGGTAACGCCCCTTCCAAGGGTAAGTAGCTATGCAAGATCAGGCCGCTGAAATGTCGGCGGCCTGTTTCTGATAGTGGCTCCAGTATTTGCTGTAGAACCCGATCGCGTTGAAACGTTGAAGATCTGGATGCGCACTGAAAATTGAGGAAAGGGTCGCTTCTTCTTCATCGATCAATCGACCCCATGCCAGCGCAACCTGAGCTTTCATCCACGCCAGATAATGGTCTGAGTCGTGGCCGGCACAGAGCCTGGCAATGAATGTTTCGAAATCCGATAAATCGGGAATCGTGCCTTTGCGCCAGCGCTTCAGCTTTCCGTACCTATGATCCGCCGGGGTCTCAAATGCACGAGAAGCAAACTCTTCCTCAGAGCAGTCTCCGGGTAAAGGCAAGTAGCTGGCCATTCGTCTATAGCTGAAGTCACAACCATTGAGCGCTGACAATCGATATTTCCAAACCTCAAATAGCCGAATTAGGGGTCTGTCCTTTTCAGACGGAGCTTCCTGAGCCGGTGATCGGGGAGCAATATCTCCCACAAATCCCTGATCGACCAACTGTTGTTTGTGCGTTTCATACGCCCCATGCGCAACAAGATAGTCGGCCACATCCAAAGCCAACTCACAGAGCAGCGTGTAGTAGAAATCAATTCGCAGTTGGTGGTTAACCAAGTGCAGTATGCTCTTTCCCTTGCGCCACTCTGCGCTTTCGGGATTTCTGACTGTGTGGTCGATCTCGGCGATCAAGGAGATGAGTTCCGGATCCACCAGGGTGTGCTCCCTCAAGAACTCTTGACCCCGTCGAATCCAGACGGCGGGGTCATCATGCTGTTTATTCGGCTGTCGGCTGGTCTCCTGTTTGACCCAGTCGAGAAAAGCCTTCTCCTGGGCCATCCGCTGCTCAAGAAAGCTGGCAACCCTAGATCCTTTGAGGGCCGAGCCAATTTTCGACTTGTCAGCACCCGCCAGCGCAGCTACCCACGAGGACCCATTGTTCTTCAATTGGAGGCCGTTCCAGGGCTCCACTGCAGCTTCGATTGATTCCAGGAATTGCTTGTCGGGAATACTTGCTTGCCAGACGCGTTGAATTTTCATCGCGGCGCCCCGTGTTACGGGTTGGCTTTCAGCTTTCTTCAAAGTGGTACGGTGCGGTGCTTTGACCCCGGCAGTGTTCGCCATTGTCTCCACCAGCCTAGGGAAGGAGCCCGAATCGCCGAGCGCGATTTTAAGAAAATCCGAAACATGAGGCAGAAAAAACACGTCAAGGGGCGGGAGCGTCACCATGATTTCATTCTTCATACATCCCTCAGTACAGCAGAGGCACCGGAAACCTCAGAATTTTCTGACGTTGCCACAATTGATCATATTTCGAAAGGCTCGTGGCCATCATTCCTCAGTAGTCTTTGAAGTGTCGATCAAATGACGCTGCCAGTATCAACAAACTAAATCCTGGGGAGCAAGCGCATGAAAACCGGAATTCAGAATACCAAGAGCTTCTCTTACCTGCTGGCGCTTGCCAGGGGTGCCTATGCAGGCAATATGGACGCAACCAAGAATTTGGCGCGCCAGCTTCGCCATGCGTCGAACGCCAAAGCGGTACTACGCCAACTGAAACAGCAACTGCACCAGGACCAAATTAAACGGGAGAAGATGGCACTGAACCGTCGCGCTGAGCAAGAGAGAAAACATCGTGATCGCTTTCCACCAACACACCCGCTGTTCCGGAAAAGCAGAGCCACCGGAGGCCGGAAGAATCATGATGCAATGAAAAGAGCGGTATTGTGTGGCGGGTTCGAAACGAACAGAACCCGCCATTAGCCACGATGTTGATGCAGAGCCCTTAACTGCCAAGGCCCTCTTCATAGGCTTGCAGGTCAGTCTCTCGCCACCGAGCAGTCTTGGGGGCGAGTTTGACCGGTTTCGGAAAGCGCCCTTCACGAATCCAACGCCAGATGGACTTGGGAGAAACGCCGTAACGATTGCTGACTTCTTTGATGCTGTAAAACACGTTATGTACCTCATTCCGATTAATTGGTACTCAATAAGTTAATCGGTAACAAGGGTCGGTTGGCGCGTGTAATTGCTAGAAAACTGCAGAAACTCAGGATTTATGGTTAATAATCCTCTTGCCGGCGTTTCCGTGGCAACTTTCCTGTGTATGCATACCTGGCGTAGGCGTTGAGCAATTGCAGGCGACGATCCAAGATCTGTTCGCTCAGATACGCTGCGCGGGTCTCGTCGCTGTCCAGATGCGCCAAACTGAGCTCGGAGACCACATCATCAAAATCTGTCTTGGCCGCGGCAAAATTTTTGAAACAGCTTCTCATTCCATGTGCACACGCGATCTTGTTATACCGAGGGTCCATAAATCCTTTGCCGCCAGCCTTCAAAGACTCTTGATGAACTGCCTTCACAGTGTTGTTCAGCGCGTTCTCGCTGATCTGCGCTTTTTCTTTGTAACCCGGAAATACGTATCGTCCGGACCGAGGCATGCTCCGGAGGATTTCTATTGCCCTTGGCACCAAAGGCACCACGTGGAGCTCATTCGGGTTCCTATTCTTCATTTTCGAGCCTGGAATCGTCCAAGTTCCCTCGTCGAGATTGATTTCCGGCCATTCAGCAAATTGAACCTCTGTCGGTCTAGCGATAGTCAGTATTTGAAATTCCAATGCACGGGCGGGCGTCGTGTCTCGCTCTAGCAGGAATTTCATAAACTCAGGCAAGTCATGATGCCGCATCGCAGGCTTATGCCTCGTGTGGTGGATACGCTTTGCCGGTGGCAGCCAGCCATCCAGATTGTCGTCCCAATCTGCAACGTTCTTCCCGGAAACCAGGTTGCGAGACGCCGCCAGCTTCCAGACTTGGGCGATAGTCTGACGAATTCTGGTGGCCGTTGGTGTTTGGGTGGTCCAAAGCGGATTCAGAACTCGTACGATGTCCTCAACGGTGAGGTCGCCGATTTGGGTATCACCAATCTCCCCCAGACATCGATCAATCGACTTCCGTAAGCGGTTTCGCTGCCGCTGCGGGTTTTTGCCGCGAAAAGTCACCTCTTTAATCTTGTAATATTCCTCCGCGAGCTCTCCGAAGGTGACTTGTTTCCGCTGACGCTCACGGTCTCTGGCCTTTCGCTCTTGATTCTGCTCAACAGGATCTACGCCATTGCGGATTTCCTCCTTTTTCTGGCGGGCCTGCTCTCGCGCCTCTCCTAGGCCCACATCGGGATAGCCTCCCAGGCCAATCTCGCGACGACGGAGGCCCACCGTCGTGACCAGAAGCCAAGAGCGTGAGCCGATTTCCTGTCCAGCCGCTGGCGGACGACATTGCAAAACTAGACCGTCTACCCCACCCACCCTGTGATAAGCAACACAAGGCTCTCCGGCTTTTCGCGTTTTACTGTCCTTTTTCACTACCCCATGGCGGAGGTTGCGAACTTGGGCAGGCCCCATTTCAGGCACTTTTTTTGGCATCGTTTAGCTCCACACCTCAATCTACCCATCATCCTACCCCTCAAAACACCTGTCGCAAGATGGGTGAATGTGTCCATAAACGATACCACCAAAAACTCATCTAGCAATACTTTTTGTTTTATTACAGTATCTTAGTTACCAGCTGAGACATTCTGAGCACAAATTAGATATTGGTGTGGAACCTGCCGGGGGTACCACTTCGCAAAAATTGACTGGATAAGCAGAATCCAGTTCAATGCGTCACGTGGATACCTCTACAGGGATAGTGGGCACGAGGATCTGGTGCATTCCAGATATATCGCCAGGAATCGCCGATTCCATGTGGCAGTCGTTGTAAATGCACGTTGCGCGCCCTCCCCCTCTTACCCGATATCCCTATTGCTTTTACACCGCCTGACAATGCCAACTTGAAGATAATGTGACATGGATGTAAAAAAACTGGCTTTCGGATCAGCCACCTCACTAACGATACTGTTGTTAGCAATATTTTTTCTTAACCTTTCGAAGGCAGATTCGACCTCATCCCCGATCGATCTAGAGAAGATTGTATCCGAAAGGCTGCCACAAGGTTGGCAGTTAACGTATATAGACGACAAGCAAAGTAACTCAGTATCTTTCTATATCCTTACCGCCCGAGATACGTTATTAATACTTGAAGAGAGTTCATGTAAAGGGCTAGCCCCAGCTTCGACCGTCTCGGACTGCCTTCAAAAGAGCATAGAGCAGTACCTTCCAACCCAAGAAATGCAAAAAGCGGCAACCGTAACCGAAAGTCAGGCGAGCAATACCAAACTGAACGGCCTGCGCGCACAATTCGAGATCACGGATAACAGCAGATCCGACTTTTTCATCGAAGTATATAAAATTGAAGTGGGTGGCAACTCAATTTTTGCAACCATAAGCATTCCAGAAGGTACTAACGGCAATTACATCGACACAATAACCCAGTTTCTTGAAGAAAACATTGTAGAGGAGTCCTACCGCCCGGGCGCTGGGGAATGTCTGCAAATCGAAAAGAGGACAACGGGAGAGATGCGCTTCCAAAGGCGTCCAGGCCTCACATCTGGCCAATCTGCTCATAATATGCGTTGAAAACGATCAGGTTCAGGACCGGCATGACCACATCAAAACCGATCCACCCCACGGCAATAACCATCGACCTGCGCCTGAAACGCACTACATCGACGACAAGGAGTATCAGGGCCGGGACAAAACCGAGGACCGACATTGGAAAGGCAAACAGAAACGCCCAGACCAGGATTGATGACTCGTCGGCTGGTTCCCACCCCCAAGCCTTTGCACCGTGGAGTACCAGGCAAGCCAAGAGTTCAATAATTAGCAGGCCTCGCAATAACCACATTAACGCACCCCCTTCTGGAAGAGAGATCGTGCCAAGAGGTGGCGACGGGTCTGCCCTTCTCCGTTTTCTACCGCATAGTAGAAATGCCCCTCTCCTTTCCCCCTCACCATCTGCATGCCAAGCATAGGCACTGCCTTGATCAACTCGCCATCACTCATACCCGCGTATATGGGATCACCGTGCTGGCCCAGGTCGATGACAATGACGTTTTTTACTTGCTCTGGTTGTAAAAAATAACGGCTGAGGCGTCACCCAGCGTATCAATGGTCGTGTAGAGGTGGTGGTCAAATCCCTCAAACAAGGCAGAGTAGTTACCGTAGACCGGGTTTGCTATCCCTGCCTGACGTAGGCTGGTAATGAAATCTTCCTGATAGCTTCCGTTCATCCCGGCACCGCCGAGAAACACCGTCAATCCGTTGCCCATCATCCTGTCCCTGAATTTGTAAAGCTGCGATGTACGCGGAACAGCCGCCTCGTACGTACGCGAAAGAGCCAAGGAGCATACCTGACGTTTTGCTCGTTAACCAAGGTAAGGAATCACGAAACTACGACAAAGCGCAGATAGGCCTGTTGACCTGTCTCTCCAGACTCACCAACGCCAGGGCCAGGTCACCGTACCAGTCCCGGATGGCTTTCCGAGACAGGGCAAATTCCCCATGGCCGAAACCGGCGCAATGTCCGATACTTTGACGAGATATGGTCATACCCCACCGGGAATACCGCACACCGCAAACAACAGGAGACGTTGTCATGAGTAACCTTGCCGCGACCGCTGAGCTCGAATGCCAGGCCACCGAGGAATGCGGGGCCGTTGAGCTGCTCCTGCAGCCGAAAGACCGTGACCTGGGCGGCTTCTCCGTTCGCCGTGTGTTACCGACGGCAAGGCGCAAGATGGTCGGCCCGTGGATATTCTTCGATCACATGGGCCCGGCCAGGTTTGCCGCCGGCACCGGCATCAACGTGCGCCCTCACCCTCATATCGGCATCGCGACCGTGACCTACCTGTTTGAAGGGGAAATCCTGCACCGGGACTCCGTGGGCAGCCTGCAGCCCATTACCCCGGGCGATATCAACCTGATGGTGGCCGGCAGTGGCATTGTGCATTCCGAACGGGAACGCCCGGAGATCACCGCCACCGACCATGTGCTGGACGGCCTGCAGTTGTGGATGGCGCTGCCGGAAGGCCAGGAGGAAATTGACCCGGCGTTCCACCATTACCCGGGGGCCGATATTCCCGGGGTCGAGGTGGATGGCGTTCCGGTGCGGGTGATGATGGGCTCGGCCTATGGCGTTACCTCGCCGGTGAAGGTATTTGCCGAAACCCTGTACCTGGAAGCCTGGCTGCAACCGGGCCAGCGCCTGACCCTGCCAGACGCCGAGGAACGGGCGGTCTACGTGGCAAGGGGCAGTGTCCAGGCCCGCGATGTCACCGTGCCCCAATATTCCATGGTGGTGCTGAACGACGAAAAAGGGGTGGTTATTGAGGCACGGGAGGAAACCCGGATTGCCCTGATCGGCGGCGAACGGTTCAACAAACGCTTCATCGAGTGGAACTTTGTGTCATCCCGCAGGGAGCGTATTGAGCAGGCCAAGGACGACTGGCGCCAGGGCCACTTCGCAAAGGTGACCGGCGACGAGGAAGAGTTCATTCCGCTGCCGGACTGACTCTCCACGTACCGTTCCATCAGCCGGATGACCGTCGACGCACACACCGCCATCATCTAAGCTATTTGCACTTTCCCTTTTGCAAACGACAAGGTGCCCTCACTGATGACGAATACACGCTCCCTGGTTGGCTCATTACTGATCTCGATCCCCGCCCTGGCCATGGTCGGCTGTGCTGGCTGGTTTGGCGGTACCGAAGAGGCACCCTCAACACCACCCATGCTGGATGGCACAGTCTGGCAGGTGGAAGATGTGGACAAGGGCGGCATCATCGACAATTCGATGATCACCGTGGCCTTCAACGACGGCAGGGTAACCGGCTACACCGGCTGCAACCGGTATTTTGGCAGCTACGAGACGGCGGGCGCCTCCATCACCGTCCGGGAACTGGCCAGCACCCTGAAAGCCTGCGTGCCCGCCATCTCGGCCCAGGAGCAACGGTTCCTGCATGGGTTGAGGGGCGCCACAAGCTATCGCATGGAATCAGACACCTGGCTGCTGATCATTGATGACAAGGAACGGACCCGCCTGAAGATGATCCAGATCGACGAGGACCCCACCGCCGGCGACGCGGCCAGCGCCCAGCCGCAGGCCCAGGACATGTCCCCCGTCAAGTCCGTGGTTCACTTCGAGTGTGAGGGAATGGGACCGATGGACCTGTATTTTACGGGGGATGAAACCCTGACGATCAGCATGGGCGACCGGTCGGAAACCCTCCAGCGCAGCGTGACCGCCTCCGGCGCCCGCTACGTCAACGACTCCGTGACGCTCTGGAACAAGGCGCCGGAAGCCATGCTCGAAGTGGATGGCATCAGCTATACCTGCCGGCGGGACGACTGATCCCAGGGCGCGCCCCTCAGGGCAGCATCATCGGCGCGGCCACCTGGTCGCGCACGTCCTGCCCGCACACCCTGGCCACCAGTTCCAGGGCAAACTCGATGGCCGATCCGGGCCCCTGGCTGGTGATACAGTTCTGGTCGACCACAACCCGCTCATGCTCCCGCGACCGATCCGGCAGGTCGTCCCGGAAGGCCTGATGGCCGGTAGCCGCAACACCATCCAGCAGGCCGTGGGGTGCCAGCGCCACCGCCGGGGCCGCACAGATGGCGCCGTACCAGAACCCCGCTTCCCGCTGCTTGCGGAGGCGGTCGATCAGCAAGGCGCACTCCGACAGGTTACGGGCCCCGGGCATGCCGCCCGGCAGGGCAATCAGGTCGTAGTCCTGGTCGACGCAGTCCTGCAGCAGGGCATCAGCGGTGATCCGGCTCCGGCGGGAGAGGGTCACGGTCTGGTGCTCATTGACACTGGCCACGGTCACTTCCACGCTGGCACGGCGCAGCACGTCAATAATGGTAATGGCTTCAATGTCTTCGCTGCCATCGGCGATGGGTACCAGGGCAGTCATGTTCATGGTGTCTCCTTAACACGTCGGGCCTGAAAGGGGATAGGATTACTGTACTATATCTATGAACCCAACCCGCACACTTCCAGGGGTACCAGCGGACCATGTCGTCAGGCCTGATCTTCGCCGTCTTTGCCATTGCCGCCATCGCACTGGCTGTGTTCTATCTCTTTTTCTACCGCCGCTGGCGTCGTCGCCGCGAGCTGCAACGGCCCTTTCCCCCGCAATGGCGTGCCCTGCTCACCGAGCGGGTTCCCCTGTACAACCGCCTGCCCGCCCACCTGAAGACAGACCTGGAGCAGCGGGTGCAGCTGTTCCTGTCGGAGAAGACGTTCTACGGCTGCGATGGCTTCGAGGTGGACGACACCGTACGCCTGACCATTGCCGGCCACGCCTGCCTGCCGATCCTCGCGCGCCCCTACAGCAATTACGATGAGGTCCGCAGTATCCTGGTCTACCCCTCTGCTTACCAGGTCACGGAACCCCGCCACAATGGCATGATCGTGGACACTGCCCACGAGGTTCGCGCCGGTGAGGCCTCGTCCATGGGACAGGTGGTACTTTCCTGGGACGACTGCGAGAGCGGTGCGTTGTCGCCAGACAGCCACCACAATGTGATCATCCATGAGTTCGCCCACCAACTGGACTACCTCGATGGTTCCGCCGATGGTGCGCCGCCCCTCGCTGGTGCCCAGGCCCAGCACTGGCAACACACCATGAGCGAGGCGTACGCGCACCTGCAACAGACCCTCCGCCATCGACAGACAAGCTGGCTGGATCCCTACGGTGCCACTGAACCCGCCGAGTTCTTTGCCGTGCTCACCGAGACCTTCTTCCAGCAACCGGCGCACCTGTTTGACGAGCAGCCGCAGGTCTATGAAACCCTTTGCGGGTTCTACCGTTTCAACCCCCTGGACTATCCCTGACGTCCTGCCATCCTGTGCTCCGGGCGGATTCCGGACCTGGATTGGCGAATCCGGCCATTCATTGCCTAGACTGGTAGCTGGTGACGATGTTCGTCATGCACTCGGAAGCACGCTAACTATAAAACAACGTTTCTCCGTATCCACCCAAAACCCGATCGTCGGGTCAAACAGGGAGAAGAACGGTGATCAAGAAAATCCTGATGGGAATCATTGGCCTGGCCGTTGTGGTGCTGGCAGTTTTCCTGGTGATTGCGTGGGAGTCTTCCATAGACCCCGTGGAACCGCCGGCCAGTGACCAGTTCAGCCAGGAACAGATCGACCGGGGCGAAGTTCTCGCCGGCCTGGGCAACTGCCAGACCTGTCACACCACCAACCCGGACCAACCCTTTGCAGGCAGCCTGGCCATGCCGACGCCATTCGGCACACTCTATTCCACCAACATCACCCCCGATGCGGACACCGGCATCGGCCAGTGGTCCGAAGAGGCCTTCGCCCGGGCCATGCGCGAGGGGGTGGACCGGTCCGGAGCGCACCTGTTCCCGGCCTTCCCCTACACCCATTTCACCAGGATGACCGATGAGGATGTAGCGGATCTCTACGCCTATATCATGACCCGGGAGCCGATCCGGGCGGAGGCACCGGACAATACCCTGGACTTCCCCTTCAATATCCGC
Organism: Marinobacter shunpengi; assembly: GCF_045449695.1. Classification (NCBI taxonomy): domain Bacteria; kingdom Pseudomonadati; phylum Pseudomonadota; class Gammaproteobacteria; order Pseudomonadales; family Marinobacteraceae; genus Marinobacter; species Marinobacter shunpengi. The sequence continues at coordinate 584,388 of NZ_JBJJKZ010000005.1, read as the reverse complement.
ATGCTGCAGGCGGGCTGGAAACTGCTGTTCTTCGATGAGGGTCGCTATGTGGCCGACGACAGCAAGGGAGAGGACTGGAACCGCGGCGCCTACATCGCCGAGGGGCTGGGTCACTGCAGTGCCTGCCATTCACCCCGCAATCCGTTCGGTGCCGAGGACGACAGCCGCGCCTGGGAAGGCACCGTGGTCAACGACTGGTACGCCCCGGCCCTCAATGCCAGCAACCGGTCGCCGGTGGATTGGACCGAGGACGCTGCCTATGCCTACCTGCGCAGCGGTGGCTCCCCCTATCATGGCGTGGCCATCGGCTCCATGGCGGAAGTGGTCCATGCCGGGCTGGGCCTGGCACCGGATGACGATATCCGCGGGTTGTCAGTCTGGCTCAGTGACCTGTCCGGCGCCGGCGATAGCCAGCAGGCTGGAAACCAGGCTTCCACGGCCATAGAGAGCGCCCATGAAAACCAGGAATCCAGTGCGACCACGGGCCAGGGTGAGCGGCTGTTTGCCTATGCCTGCGCGTCCTGCCACTACAACGACCCCGCTGATCCCAAGGCCATGCGACCGGAGATGAGTCTGAACAGTGCGGTATCGGCACCAGACCCGGTCAACCTGGTGCGGGCCACCCTGCACGGGGTATCCCAGGAGGAGGGTATCGCCGGTGTGATGATGCCCGGTTTTGCCGATGCCCTGAGTGATCAGGAAATCGCCAGCCTGTTGGCCTTCCTGCGGGACACCCATACCGATCAGCCGGCCTGGGACAACCTGGAACAGACCATCCGGAACCAGAGACAACAATAAACCCTGGCCGAGAGAGACCAGAACGGAGCGACGACACATGGCAACTGAATTCCAACTGAACGGTCAGGCCGTGACCGTGGACATCGAGGGGGACACCCCCCTGCTTTGGGCCCTGCGGGATGACCTGGACCTGACCGGCACCAAGTACGGCTGCGGCATCGGCATGTGCGGCGCCTGCACGGTGCTGGTCAACGGCCGGGCCACCCGGTCCTGCATTACCCCGGTGGAGTCGGTGGCCAATGCCACCATCACCACCATAGAAGGGCTCGACCCGGATGGCGAGCACCCGCTGCAGAAAGCCTGGGTAAAAACCCAGACACCCCAGTGCGGCTACTGCCAGAGCGGCCAGATCATGCAGGCCGCCGCCATGTTGCAGGACTTCCCGGAGCCCACCGACGAGCAGATCAATTCGGTGATGGGGGGTAACCTCTGTCGCTGCATGGCCTATGTACGGATCCGCGAGGCCATCAAACTGGCCGCCCGGGAACTGAACGGCGGTAACACCGTCGAGGCGTCCGAGGCAGGAGGGGCCACCAATGAGTAAGTTCTACCGCTATCTCAACCGCCCCGAGGGCTCCCAGGACGATGCTGACCAGGGGCTATCCATGAGCCGCCGCGGCTTCCTGATCGGTGCCGCCGGCGCCGGTTTCACCCTCGCCTTCTTCCGTTCCGGGCTGAGTTTTGCCCAACCGGAGGAGGTGGTCCAGGCCGGAGCCTTCGAGCCCACCATCTGGTATCACCTGCACCCGGATGGCCGCATCGTGGTCAATATCGCCGAGGCGGAAATGGGCCAGCACGTGGGCACCGCCCTGGCCCGCATCGTGGCCGACGAGCTGGAGGCGGACTGGTCCATGGTGGAACTGAACCATGTGGACAGCGATCCCAAGTGGGGCCTGATGGTGACTGGTGGTAGCTGGTCCGTGTGGCAGAACTTCACTCCCCTGAGCCAGGCCGGGGCCGCGGGCCGGCAGGCCCTGATCGAGGAAGGCGCCCGCCTGCTCGGCGTCAGCCCGGACCAGTGCCAGGCCCGCAACAGCCAGGTTGTCGCCGGGGACAAGAGCATCAGCTATGGCGATATCGTCAGCCGGGGCGACCTCACCCGTACCTACAGTGAGAAAGAACTCAAGGAAATGCCCATCAAACCGCCCTCCCAGCGGCGGCTGATCGGCCGTGAGTCCATGGCCCTGGATATCCCGGGCAAGACCGACGGCGCCAGCCGCTACGGCCTGGATGCCAGGGTGGACGGCATGGTGTACGGGCGCCCGCTGATTCCGCCGACCCGCTATGGCGCGACGGTGAACAACGTGGACGACAGCGAGGCCAAATCGGTCAGTGGCTACCGGCAGACCATTGTGCTGGAGGATCCCACCAATACCGTGCCCGGCTGGGCCGTGGTAATCGCCGATTCTTTCCACGCTGCCAACAAGGCCGCCGCGATGGTGAAGGTAGACTGGAGCGCCGGTGATACCGCCGATGTCGGCGAGCAGGACATCCTGGACCATGGCGTGGAGCTGATCGAAACCCCGGACAAGGGCTCCATCATGTTCCCGGACGACGGCGTGGACGATGCCTTCAGCGGCGCCGCCGACGTCTTCGAACAGGACTACATCACCCACAGCGTGCTCCACTTCCAGATGGAGCCGGTAAACGCCCTGGCTTACGAGAAGGACGGCACCTGGGAGATCCACACCGGCAACCAGTGGCAGTCCCTGATTATTCCAACGCTGGCCAAGGCCCTTGGCGTCGAGGAGAGCCAGGTGATCATGCGCACCTACATGCTCGGTGGTGGCTTTGGCCGGCGCCTGAATGGCGACTATGCCGTGCCGGCGGCCCTGGCCTCGCAGCAACTGGGCAAACCGGTGAAGCTGGTGCTGACCCGGGAGGACGACAGCCGCTTCGATTCCCCGCGCTCGCCTTCCTACCAGCGTTTGCGGATGGCTTTTGACGGCGACGGCAACCCCGTGGCCATGGAGCACCATGCCACGGCGGGCTGGCCCACCCAGGTGATGGCCCCCTTCTTCATGCCCAAGGGGGCCAACGACGAGCCCTTCGACCCCTTCTCCATCCAGGGGGCGGCCCACTGGTATTCCGTGGGGCCGCACCGGGTACGGGCCATCTCCAATGACCTGGCCAATGCCACCTTCCGCCCCGGCTGGCTGCGCTCCGTGGGCTCCGGCTGGGTCAACTTCGCCCTGGAGTCGTTCATGGACGAGGCCGCCCACAAGGCGGGCCAGGACCCCATCGACTTCCGCCTGGCCCTGCTGAAGGCGGAGGGCAAGAATGCAGGTGAAGCGCCCAATTCCGTGGGTGGTGCCTCCCGCCAGGCCAATGTGCTGCGGCGGGCGCGGGAACTCTCGGAATGGGATCAGGAAATGCCCGAAGGCACCGGGTTGGGTGTCGCCACCTCCTACGGCCAGGAGCGCAACATGCCTACCTGGACGGCTTGCGTGGCTAAAGTGAACGTGGACCGGGAGACCGGGCGGGTGCAACTGAAGAAGCTGACCCTGGTCACCGACGCTGGCACCATCGTCCATCCGGACGGAGCCCGGGCCCAGGTGGAAGGCGCAGCCCTTTGGGGCGCCAGCATGGCGCTCCATGAGGGTACGCACTTCGATAAGGGCGAACCGGTGGCCCGCAACCTCAACACCTATACGCCGATGCGGATGGGGGATGTACCGGAGCTGGAGATCGAATTCATCGACAGCACCGAGACCGCCGTGGGCCTGGGAGAACCGGCCACCACGGTGACCGGCCCCGCCATCGCCAACGCGATCTTTGCGGCGATAGGTGTGCGGCTGCGGGAGATTCCCATCACCGCTGAGGCTGTGCGCAAGGCCCTGCAGGCCTGACGCCAATGGTCGCTGATAACGGCCAGCGACGTCGGCAGGCGTGTGCGGCGGCCTTTCGCGCCAAGGACACCCTGCCGGCCCTGGTGCTGGCTGCGGGAGCATCCCGCCGGTTCGGTCGGGCCAAGGCCCTGGCCCACTGGCGGGACCGGCCATTGCTGGACCACGCCGTGGGCCAGGCCCGCCAACTCAGCGCCGATGTCCGGGTGATCACGGGATGCAGGGGACCGCTGCTTCCCCTCAGGGCTGGCCGGCGACCTTCATCGTGGCTGCATACGGACGACTGGCCCCGGGGCATGTCCGCCTCCCTGAAGGCAGGCATGGATACCCTTCCGTCCACGGCCCGGGGTGTGTTCGTGGTGCTGGTGGACCAGCCGTTGCTTGACCGTGACGGTCTTGGGCGGCTACGGGACGCGGCGCGACAGGCACCGGAGAGGCCGTTTGCGGCGGACTATGGAGAACGTCCGGGCGTTCCCGCCTACCTGCCCCGGTGGCTATGGCCGGCGGTACTGACCCTGGAGGGGGACCAGGGCGCTGGAAAACTCCTGGCCGCGGCTGGGGCCTGGCGGTTACCCATCAGCGGGGTACTAGAGGACGTGGATACGCCGGAGGATCTGTCCGCTCTCAGGTGACCTGGTCAATGGTCCCTGAGATCGCCCTGATCAGCAGCGGCCTGCTGCCCTGCCCCCGGCGATAGTCCCGGACCATTTCCGCGAGGATAGAGAGGGCAATCTCCACCGGATTGCCGGCCCCGATATCCAGCCCCACCGGTCCATGGATGCGCTCCGGCGCCTGTGGAAAACCCTCCGCCACCAGTTGTTCGCACCGCTGTTGATGGGTGCGGCGGCTGCCTAGTGCTCCCAGGTAGAAGGCGTCGGTCGGTAGCAATTGCCTCAGTAATGCCGGCTCCCAGTCATGCTCATGGAACATCAGCACGACCGCCGTATGGGCGTCCAGCGGCGGCACCCGGACCGACGCCGGCGAGGTCAGCAGGCCGGTGTCCACGTCGGTACCGTCACAGGCCGCCAGGGTGGCCTGGTCCGGGGAGTGGAGCGATACCTGGAGGTCACTCTCCCGGGCCAGGCGCGCCAGGGTGTAGGCATTTGGCCCCTTGCCGTAGACCAGCAGCCGTCGGGGCGGATAGTAGCAGCGTCGGAAGCCCGTAGCGGGGCCGCTATCGTCCGGATCGGCAACCACCTGGTGGGAGCCTGGCGCCAGGGTGTCCATGGCCACCACCTGGCGCTGCCCCAGGGCACGCTGGACGGCGGCCATGGTTTCGTCGTCTACGGTCACGTCGATATAGAGTTCCACCGAAGCACCGCAGGGTAACTGGATGTCCAGGTACTCCGAACCGGCCCCCAGGCGCAGGGTCTGGTTGCGCCCCTCACCCAGGGCGGCCAGAGCCTCATCGACGATCACGCTCTCTGCGCAGCCGCCGGTCAGGTGCCCGGCATAGTCGCCATTGGCGGCCACCACCATCTGGCTCCCCGGCGGGCGGGGTGAGCCACCCTCCGAGTTCACCAGCGTCACCAGGGCAACCGCCTGCCCCTGCGCCCGGAAGGCCAGGAAGTCCTCCACCAGACAGTCCCAACTGCGCAGCCTGGCGGCTGTGGTAGTGTCCCTGATCAACGCCCCACCTCGGCGTAGAGTTCCTTCTTGGACAGCTTGCCCACGGGGGTCTTGGGCAGTTCATCGCGAACTTCCATACCGTGGATCATCTCATGCTTGCCCAGGCGCGGCTTGAGGAAAGCCTTCATCTCATCAAGGGTGGGCTCTGGCTGTCCCTCCCGCAGGGTAATATAGGCCCTCGGGCTCTGGCCCCGGTAATCGTCCGGTACACCGATCACCGACACCTCGGCCACGGCCGGGTGTTCGTAGATGGCCTCCTCGATATTGCGCGGGTAGACGTTGTAGCCGCTGCAGATGATCATATCCTTGGTGCGGTCGACGATGTAGACGAACCCCTTGTCGTCCATCCAGGCCACATCGCCGGTACGGAAATAACCACTGGCGGTCATGGACTCGGCGGTGGCGTCCTCCCGCTTCCAGTAGCCCGTCATCACGCTGGGGCCGGCAATGCAGAGTTCACCCCTCTCCCCCTGGGGCATTTCCCGGTCACTGCCGTCCATGGCGATAATCTTCAGGTCGATACCCGGCACCGGTACCCCGCAGGCACCGGCGGGGGACGGCATGCCCTCTGGGGTGAAGGTGCCCAGGGCGGTGGTTTCCGTCATACCCCAGCCTTCCCTGACCGAACAGCTGGCCGCATCCTGGAACCGCTGCTGCAGCTCCACGGGCAGCGGCGCACCGCCGGAATTGCAGAGTTTCAGCGAATCCAGTTGATAGTCTCCCAGTTTCGGGCAGGCCAGCAGGGCCGAGAGCATGGTGGGCACCGCCGGAAACATCGTGATCCTTTCCTTCTGGATGGTCTCCAGGGCCTGTTCCGGATCGAACTTCATGTGCAGATACAGCGTGGCACCGTTGCGCAGTCCGAACAGCATGTTGACCACGATGGCATAGATATGGAAGGGCGGCAGCACCGCCAGCACCTTTTCCTCCCCGGGTGACACCGTGGTCTTCAGGGCAGTGCCCAATTGATCCGCGGCAGCGGCAATATTGCCGTGGGTCAGCATGGCCCCCTTGGGGGCGCCGGTGGTACCGCCGGTATATTGCAGCACCGCCAGCCGGTCCAGGTCGTCGGCCTCGGCATGGCGCTGGTAATGGCCATCGTTATCCAGCAGGCTGGTGAAGCTCATCACCTGTTCGTCCGGGGGCACCTCCGCCAGTTCCCCGGCCTGCTCCAATTTGCCGCGCACCGCCTCAGGCTGGCCGGAGAACTCGTCCACCGACCCCACTACCAGTTTCCGCAGGCGGGAACTGCCCAGGAACCCAGTCATGTTGGGCAGCAGCGCCTTCAGGTCCATGGTGACCATGATATCGGTCTCGCTGTCACCGATCTTGTGCTCCAGGATGCGCTCGGCATCCAGGGGCGAATAGTTCACCACCACACCGCCGGCGCGGAGGACGCCCAGGAAACTGATGATGACATGAGGCGTATTGGGCAGGTACAGGCCCACATGGACACCGGGACCAACGCCCAGTTTCTGGAAGCCGGCAGCCGCCCGGGACACCAACTGATCCAGCTCCCCATAGCTCAGGTCACGGCCCATGAAGTTAACGGCCGCCCGCTGCGGCCAACGACCGGCGGCCTGAGCCAGCATTTGGTGCACCGACAGGCCCGTCAGTTCCGGCTGGTGGGGAATCTCGGGGGGATAACTGGAAAACCAGGGGGCGTCCGGGGCAACGACTGCTTGGTTCATGGGTACTCCTTCGTGTTCTGTCGTTATTGTTGATTACTGGGTAGTCGAAACAGGTCCAGCTCAGGCTCCAAGGGCCGTCCAGCCACCGTCGACCATGACCGTCTCACCGGTGACATAGGACGAGGCCCGGGACGCCAGGAAAATCGCGGTGCCCACCATTTCGTCGGGGTCGGCCATGCGTTTCATGGGGGTACGGGCGACCACCTTTTCAGCGAAGTCCGCCCGCACATCGGTGATGGACTTGACCAGGGGGGTCTCGGTATACGCCGGCGCCAGGGAATTGACCCGCACCCCCCGCTCGGCCCACTCCACCGCCAGGGTCTTGGTGAGCATGTCAACGCCGCCCTTGCTTGCACAGTAGGCGGACGAGCCGATCAGCCCGGTCTTGCCGGCAATGGACGAAATGTTCACGATGCTGCCGCTGCCACGCTCAAGCATATGCCGACCCACGGCCTGCGCCATCAGGAACACACCGGTCAGGTTGATGTTGATAATGGTCTGCCAGTCTTCCAGCGGCAGATCTTCGGCGCGCCGCTTGATCGCCAGCCCGGCGTTGTTGATCAGGATGTCGATCTGGCCGGCTTCGCGGATGGCGGTTTCCACGGCCGACGTGATCTGCCCCGGGTCACCCACATCACAGGTGACCACCCACGCCTGGACGCCTTTGCTGCGAGCTTCCCCGGCCACGGCCTCGAGTTCGTCACGGCTGCGGCTGCATAACACCAGGTCGCTGCCCGCATCGGCCAGGCCCAGGGCAATGCTGCGGCCGATGCCACGCCCGGCACCGGTGACCAGGCTGACTTTTCCGGAAAGATCGAATAGGGACATGGTTCCACTACCTTCTATGGGGTTGTTTTTATTGAAATCCGTTAAAGGAAAGCATGCTAATCAGAAAATTGCCAGTTACAGGGATGGAGATCGCAGAAGGTCGGCATCAGGCCTCCTGGCGCGATTCCTGCTTATCTCCTCCTGACACGTCATTGTTTGGCCGGTTTGTTCCGGAGGTAAAGCCACCATGTCTCTGCTGACATCACTGATCAAAGCCGGTAGCCAGTTCCAGCAGGCCACCGCCCGCAAGGCCGCCGATCCACAGGCCGGAGCGGCAGGCAAGGCCAGCCAGGCCACGCCGGCGGATACCCGCCAGGGCAATGACGACACCTTTACCCTCACCGGCGGTCAGCCCCGAAGCAAGACCGGGCGTCTGTCCGTCACCGAGTACCGGCAACAGGTCGGGCAGGATATTGCCTTCGTGCGGGAAACCCTGCGGCACAAGCTTGCCGAGTACAGCATGCAACCCACCACCCAGATTGCCGCCTCCCGGGGGGCCAACGGAGAGGTGGAGATACAGGGCCGGATGCCGGAACAGCCGCGGCAACGTATCCAGCAGGACCTGAACAACAGCCGGGAGTTCCGGGACGCGCTCCAGCGCCTGAGCGTCAACGAACCGACGCTGACCTTCGTCGATACCGCCCTGAAGCTGAACCAGGCCTATGGCACCAGTAACACCGTGCTGGACACCCTGGTCAGCGACAATCAGCAGTTCAACGGTCTGCAGGACCTGGTGCACCGCTATGACAGCATACGCCGCACCTTCTCTGGCGATTCCGGCGATACCTCATCCAGTGCCCGGGCCTACGCCTTCCGACTTAACGCCCGGGCCTAGCCCCGCTAGTGTCCCATTTGGATAACTTGATGACCGGCTAGACCCTGAAAGGCTCCGGGTCGCCCTTGCCTATCCGGGTAATCTCCGGTACTTCCCCGGTCATGTTCACCACGGTGGTGGGTTCCATGCCGCAGAAGCCACCATCAATGATCAGATCCAGTTCGTGTTCCAGCACATCGCGGATGTCGTAGGGGTCGGTCATGGGGTCTTCCTCACCCGGCAGGATCAACGTGCTGCTCATGATGGGCTCGCCCAACTCCCCCAGCAGTGCCTGCACGATGGCGTTGTCCGGCACCCGCAGGCCGATGGTGCGCCGCTTTGGATGCAGCAGCCGGCGGGGTACCTCGCTGGTGGCGTCCAGGATGAAGGTGTAGGGTCCCGGGGTGAAATTCTTCAGCAGGCGGTACTGGGTATTGTCCACCTTGGCGTAGATACCCACATCCGACAGGTCCCGGCAGACCAGGGTGAAATTGTGCTTGTCGTCCAGCCTGCGGATGCGCTTGATGCGGTCCGCCGCCTGCTTGTCCTCCAGGCAACAGCCGATGGCATAACCAGAGTCAGTGGGGTAGACGATAACGCCGCCCTTGCGAAGGATGTCCACGGCCTGGTTGATCAGCCGCTTCTGGGGTGTTTCCGGATGGATCTGGAAAAACTGGCTCACGACGCCTGCTCCCGTTTGGAACCGCCCATGCAGTTGGGGGAGTCCGGGACCTGACCACCGGCCTGCTCCCACTCCTCCGGTGTAAACAAGTGCAACGCCAGGGCATGGACCCCGCCCTGCATCTCCTCGGACAGGGCCTGGTAGATGGCCTGGTGGCGACGCACCCTGGACTGCCCTTCAAACTGGTCCGAGATCAACGTGACCTTAAAATGGGTTTCGGAATTCGGCGGCACGCTGTGCATATGGCTCTCGTTCTCCACGGTGAGGTGACCGCCCTCGAAATGCTCACCCAGTTTCTGTTCGATCGACTGCTGTATCCGCATACCGGAAGTATCTCTGTTGGTGTGGTGGCTGTTGCTATCTAGTCTACACCCTGTGCTGCGTCTTGACAGGGGGAGGTCGAGGCGCCATCTTGCCTCTCCCCAGAACCGCCGGATATCCCACAACACCATGCAGCTGTACATTGCCGAGAAACCCAGCCTGGGCCGTGCCATTGCCGACGCCCTGCCCGGCCCCGTCCAGAAGGGACCGGGCTGGTTGCGTTGCGGTGAAGGTGAGCAGGCGGTGACGGTAAGCTGGTGCATCGGCCACCTGCTGGAACCGGCCGAGCCGGCCAGCTATGACCCACGCTGGAAATCCTGGCGTATGGACGACCTGCCGGTGTTCCCGGAACGCTGGCGGCTGATGCCCCGGGACAGTGTCACCAGGCAGCTGGGCGTACTGGAGAGCCTGATCCGCAAGGCACAGGTGATCTACCACGCTGGCGACCCGGACCGGGAAGGACAATTGCTGGTGGACGAGGTATTGCGGTATTTCGGCGTCCAGTGCCCGGTGCACCGGGTGCTGATCAACGACCTCAACCGGGACGCGGTGAGTCGGGCCCTGGCCAGCCCAAGGGACAACCGGGACTTCCGGCGCCTGTCCCACTCCGCCCTGGCACGGCAGCGGGCCGACTGGCTCTACGGCATCAACCTGACCCGCTACTACACCCTGAGCTACCAGCAACAGGGGGCGGATGGCGTCTATTCCGTGGGCCGGGTACAGACACCGGTACTGGGACTGGTGGTCCACCGGGACGACACCATCGCCGACTTCGAGCCCAAACCCTGGTATCGCATAACCATTACCGCACAACCCGTCGATGACGATGGCAGCCGGGCCTTCGAGGCCCGGTGGCTGCCCTCGGAGACGGTGCGCGACCATCTGGACGACGAGGACCGGCTGCTCAGCCGCGACATCGCCGAGGATATTGCCAGGGCTGTTCAGAATCGCCCCGGTCGCATTACCGCCGCCCGCTTCCGGGACCGCCCGGAGGCCCCGCCCCTGCCGTTGTCACTGTCTGCCCTGCAGATCGAGGCGGGCAAGGCCTTTGGCATGGGGGCCAAGGATGTGCTGGATACCGCCCAGAACCTCTACGAAAAACACCAGTTGATCACCTACCCCCGGTCCGACTGCCGCTACCTGCCGGAAGGGCACCTGGCACAGGCCGCCGGCGTTGTCAGGGCCATCGGCCGGGTGGACGACGGTCTTGCCCCCGCCACCGAAAGCGTCGACCTGCAACGCCGCACCAGGGCCTGGAACGATAAAAAGGTGGATGCCCACCATGCCATCATCCCCACCCTGCGGGCGCGACCGGCGGGCCGGCTGACACCGGCGGAACAGAACGTCTATAACCTGGTGGCCCGCTACTACCTGATGCAATTCATGGCGGACGCCATCCACCGGGAAGGCCGGCTGGAGCTGACCATCGGCGAGCACCGGTTCCGGGCCACGGAAACCGCCCTGCTGGAAGCAGGCTGGAAGACCCTGGAGCCCAAACAGCGCCAGTCCGCCACACCGGACGGCGCACCGAAGAAGCCCCTGCCACGGCTGGAAGCCGGCGATGACATCACCTGCACCGACACCTCGGTGAAGGAGCGCATGACCCAGCCCCCCCAGCATTTCACAGATGCCACCCTGCTGGCCGCCATGACCAACATCGCCCGCTTTGTCAGTGATCCGGAACTGCGCAAGACCCTGCGGGAAACCGACGGCCTGGGCACCGAAGCCACCCGGGCCGCCATCATCGAAACCCTCTTCCGGCGGGACTACCTGTACCGGGAAGGTCGCCATATCCGGGCCGCCGACAAGGGCCGCAGCCTGATACACGCTCTGCCGGAAGCCATCAGCCAGCCGGACATGACCGCTCTCTGGGAAGCCACCCTGGAGGAGATCCGGGCCGGCAAGGGCGACCCGCGCCAGTTCCTGGATCAGCTCAAGGCGCAGATCACCGGCTTCATCCGGCAGCCCGCAGCCAGCGCTGGTGCGCCCTCACAACGGCAATCCACCGATGCGTCCACTGACTCCGACGCCATCCACTGCCCCAAGTGCCGGGCGCCCATGCGCATCCGTGAGGGCAAGTACGGCCGGTTCCATGCCTGTACCCGCTTCCCGGACTGCAATGGCACCCGGCCCATCGATGACACCTCCCCGCAGGACGGCACCAGCCAGCGGCCCTGGCCCTGCCCCGCGTGCTATGCGCCACTGGTCCGGAGAAAAAGCCACCGCGGCTGGTTCTGGGGCTGCAGTAATTTCCCTTCCTGCCGACAAACAGTCAATGACGACAATGGTTCGCCAGCATCGCTTCAGCGACCGCCGGCAAGGTCGTAACGGCCTTACGTAACGCTACATAATGACACTGACTCGTCATTAAATATTTGACACAATATCGAGCGTTATACAGCCGTTTGAGTAACGCCCGGATGTCCTTCATCACCCGGTGCCGGTGAAACTTGCGTTTTCAGGAGACAATTCATGCGCATAGCCCTGCTGGAAGACGAACACGAACAGGCTCAGCATGTGCAGCAGATTCTGGCGGACCAGGGTCACCCCTGTGACAGCTTCCCCACGGGGCAGTCGTTCCTGAGCGCTGTGCTCCACCGCAGCTATGACCTGATGATCCTGGACTGGCAGATTCCCGACATGACCGGGCTGGATGTGCTGCGGGACGTGCGCGCGCAACTGAACTGGCCGGTACCGGTGCTGTTCCTCACCCAGCGCGACAGCGAGCAGGATATCGTCCAGGCCCTGGATGCCGGTGCCGACGACTACCTGGCCAAGCCCGCACGGCCGGCAGAGCTCAACGCCCGGATCAATGCCCTGGCCCGTCGCTCCAACCCGGATGCCGACAAGGAAGAGCTGGTCTACGGCCCCTTCGTGGTCAACACCAGCCGACGCACCATCACCCTGCACGGCGAGCTGCTCACCCTGACCGACAAGGACTTCGACCTGACCCTGTTCCTGTTCCAGAACCAGGGCCGGCTGCTCACCCGCGAAATGCTGCTGGAGAGAGTCTGGGGCCTGACCCGGGATATCAATACCCGGACCGTGGATACCCATATGAGTCGCCTGCGTCGGCGCCTGGGGCTGAATCCGGAAAACGGTTTCCGGATCAAGACCATCTATCAACGGGGCTACCGGCTGGAATCCATGGCCGAGGCCACCGTTGGTGAGGAAGCCACCTCCGCCTGATGACCTGGGGCCGCCACTTGCAATCATCCATTTCCGTGACACGGCGATACCCGCTGTCCCCGGCATGCCTTGCCGTCGCCCTGATGCTGGTGATCGGCCTGTTGCCGACCCAGCCGCTGGCCGAGCTGACCATCGCCCGCGGCTCCGGGGCGTCCAGCGCCGGCCTGGCCCAGCCCGTGGGTGATCCCTCGGACTGGACCTATACGCTCAAATCCGGCGAGTCTTTCGGACAGGTGGCCGGGGAGCTGCTGAAGTCATCAGCCTCCGCGGACCGCCTGGCCAGCTACAACGGTCTCCGCTCACCTTCCGCCATCAGTGCCGGCGATCAGATCCGGATTCCGGTGGCCTGGCTCAAGCAACAGCCCGAGCCCGCCCGGGTTCGGGGCGTCAGCGGCCACGCCCGCATCCGGTCTGCCGGCACCGGCAGCATTCGGCGGCTCACCGATGGCCAACAGATCCTGGCCGGCGATACCGTGGTTACCCATGACGGCATCGTCACCGTCGAGCTTGCCGATGGCTCCACCATCCGCATCAACCCCGACAGCTCGGTCGTGTTCAACCGCCTCACCCGCTACGGTCGTACCGGCATGACCGATACCCGGGTACGCCTGGAACGGGGTGGCGTGAGTAATCGCATCAAACCGATGGTCGAGGAAGGCGCCCGCTTCGAAATCGAAACCCCATCGGCCATTGCCGCCGTACGGGGAACCGCCTTCGCCCTGCAGGCGGATGGCAATGGCAGTCACCTGCAGGTGACCGAGGGCCGTGTTGCCTTTGGCCCGCCCGACGATATCCGCGAGATCCCGGCGGGCTATGGCGCATCGGTGAATCGCAGCGGCCCCAAAGAACTGCGGGTACTCCGCCTGCCGCCGGCACCGAAAACCCGGCCACTGCCTGAAACCATCAGCAGCATGCCCACTGAGCTGGCGTGGCAGTCAAACGGCGCCGGGCGGTACCGGGTGGATATCCTGGACGAGAACACCGGGCACTGGGTTCGCCGGGAACAGACCGGCAACACCCGCATCAACCTTGGCGGCCTTGCCAATGGCAAATACCAGGTGCAGGTGGCGTCACTCATGGAAGACGGCACCAGCGGCATGCCCGCCAATGTCGCCTTTCAGGTCGACCTGGCGGCCAGGGCCGCGGAATTGCTGGAACCGGCGGACAGGGCCGAAGTGGACAGTGATCGCCCCCTCTTCCGGTGGCGTTACCAGGGGGACAGTGAGAAAGCCCGGGTGGAAATTGCCACCGACAGCAGCTTTACTGACGTGGTGGCCAGCAGCGACTGGAACGGGGAGGAATCGGCAACCCCGAACAAGTCCCTGAAGCCGGGGCAATACCATTGGCGGGTGGTCACCGAGGCCGGTGGCAATTCCGTCGCCACCAGTGAGGCCCGGACGCTGACCGTAAACGGCACCCTGCCGCCGGTCAGGGTGATCAGTGCCAACTACATTGATCGCCAGGTACGCGTATTCTGGGAAAGCAACGAGGATGCTTCCGGTTACCTCCTGCAGTTGTCGGAAGATCCCTCGTTTGAAGACGTGATCAAGGAGGCCACGGTGGCCAATACCACGGCCGCCTTGCGACTGATCCCCGGCAGGCGGTACTTTGTACGTCTGCGGGCGGTTACCGAAGGTCCAACTGTGGGTCGGTGGGGCCCGGGTAGAGAATTATATGTAGAATAATGGTACTGTCAGCCTTTTAACGTCAAAGGCGGTCAGCACTGAATCCACCACGTACCATAGCAGGGCCCATGACGAGGGATTGGCTTTCCACCGGACATTCAGCCTGGACGCTGGCCCTGCCCCTCATCGGCCTCCTGCTGCTGCTCCAGCTCACCACCCTGCCGCAACGCCTCGACAACTGGCTGTACGACACTCTGATCACCACCTGGCCCCCGGAAGCTCCGGAGGACGTGGTAATTGTTGCCATCGACGAGAAAAGCCTGTCCGCGATCGGCCCCTGGCCATGGCCACGCTCAGTGCATGCCAGCCTGATCGACAGTCTGGCGGAGGCCGGTGCCGAAAGAATCGTACTGGATATCCTGTTTACGGAACCGGCCATGGATGACCAGGCCCTGGCAGAGGCCATGCGCTCCCACGGCCGGGTGACCCTGCCGCTCTATGTGGCTCCCAGCAGCCAGGATGACCTGTTCCGTGAGCAACTGCCCACGCCGCGACTGGCCAGTGCCGCCTTTGCCATTGGCCACGCCCATGTGGAACTGGACTCCGACGGCATTGCCCGGGGCCTCTACCTCTACAACGGCCTGGGTAACGAACTCTGGCCAGCCATGGCCCTGGCCACCAGCCGGAACACCCCCTCGGTGGCGCCGGTATCGCCCGATGGGCTGGATGCCCCCGTCTACGTCAACGTCCGCCGGGATTTTCGCCGGGTTCCCCTGGCCGGACGCAGCGGCGCCTATACCACCTATTCCTACAGCGACCTGCTGGTCAACCCACCGCCGTCCGGCTGGCTGGAAGGAAAAACCGTACTGGTTGGCGCCACCGCGGCGGGCTTTGGCGACGTGTTGCCCACGCCCTTCTCCGGTCTGGCCCAGCCCATGCCGGGGGTGGAGTTCCACGCCAACGTACTGGCCGCCATCGAGGACCACGGCCTGATCCGGCAGGTATCGCCGTTATGGTCCGTAGGGCTGGCGCTGTTCAGCGGACTGATGATCGTACTGGTGCTGCCCCGGCTTCGCCCCAACCGGACCTTCGGTTTTTCCGGCCTGTTGTTCATCCTGGTGCTTGGCACAGCGGTGTTTACCCTGCTGCACCTGGATACCTGGATTCCGGTGGCCAATGCCCTGCTGGTTCCGGTGATTGCGTTTCCATTATGGAGCGCCCGCCGGCTGTCGCTGGCCAACCGGTTCCTTAACCAGCAGATTGATCAACTGGAGCGCGGCAACCTGTTGCACCTGCCGCCCCCCTGGAGCCGCAGCCCGCACCAGATCCTCGCCAACCTTCGTGAACTGGTGACGCCGGAAGGCTGGCTTCTGATGGAGGATGACACCGTCCTGGTCCGTGAAAACCTGCCCACCGACGAGATGCCGGTGTGGCCACGACGCCCCGGATTCTGGCTGCATGACCATGGCATCAGCCGGACCACCCTGACCCGTGGCGAACACCGCTACCGGCTTGCCCTGAAACTGCCGTCGGGCCTGGCCGGCGCTGCCGCCGAACGCTACCTCGGGCGCCTGGAGCTGCAACAACCCCATGACCGCCAGCCGGTGGCCGTGGTGCGGGAGAACCTCTCCACCCGCATCAACCGGGCCCAACAGGCCACCCAGAAGCTGAACCATATCCAGAGCTTTATCTGGCGCAGCTTCGAGCACATGCCGGACGGCATTGTGGTGACTGATCCCCTGGGGCTGATCCTGTTCGCCAATGGGCACGTGCCACAATGGTTCAACGAGCCACAGCCCAGCCTTCAGGGCATGTCGCTGGCGACCCTGCTCCAGGGCCACGACCCGCGATCACCGGGCTGGTCGGAGACCGTGGCCGACACCCTGACCCAGCAACAAAGCCGCACCGTGGACCTGCGCCTCCACGGGCGGGATTTCCTGATCCATTTTGCGCCTTTCCTGCTGCCGGACAGCAACCAGAATGGCGTGATTGCCAATATCGCGGATATTTCGGAACTGCGGGAACAGCAGCGCCAGCACCGGGAAGCCATCGACTTTATCTCCCACGACGTACGTTCACCGCTGGTATCCCAACTGGCGCTTATCGAACAGCTCAAGCGGCGCCCCGGTGAAGTCCAGACAGAGCAACTGGAACAGCTTCGCAAGCTGGCGAGGCGCAGTTATCACCTGGCAGAGGAGTTCGTCCAGCTTGCCCGGGCCGAGCAGCTCACGGAAACCCGTTTTTATGACTGCGAATTCCTCGCCATTGTGGAAAATGCCCGGGACAGCGTCAGCGAGCAGGCCCTGCAGAAGAACATCAAGCTGGTACTGCTGGGCAGTGACGACCTCTGGCTCAGGGGAAATGCGGAACTGCTGGAGCGGGCGGTGATCAACCTGCTGACCAATGCCGTGCAGTACTCGGAGCCCGGCACGGTGGTCACCATGCAGGTGTTCCGGGCCGGCCACCAGGCCTGCCTGACGGTCACGGATGAAGGGCCAGGCATTGCCGCCTCAGAACTCCCCACCCTGTTCGATCGCTTCCAGCGGCAGAAAAGCAGCGAACTGGCAGGCAAGCACGGTGTCGGCCTGGGCCTGTCGTTCGTCAGCGTCGTGGTGGAGAAACATAAGGGGGAGATCGATGTGGAATCAAAGGAGGGTGAAGGTTCCGCCTTCACCCTGAAGCTACCAGTCACTGCCCACCCTGGGGAGCCCGAACACTAAGGCAGGCCCCTGGTGTCAGATTGTCCGGGAAACGGGCTCACTGGGCAGGCTGACCAGTCCATTGACGTCCTTCGTCTGCACCGCAAAATACCAGGTACCCGGTGCAAGACCCTGTACGTCATAGACGCACTGCGGCGATGTACACCCGTCCACGACTGCCTGCTGGTCCAGCTTGTCCGGATCACGTCCATAGCGAACAATATAGGCATCGATATCATAGAGGCTGATCTGCTCGCCATTGATGCGTTGGCCAGGCGCCTGCCAACTCAGCGAAACGGCCTGCCCCTGAACGGTAGAGGCTTCCGACGAGGAACCGCCACCAGACCCACCACAGCCAGTCAACAAGACCGCGAATACAACGGCGGCAATCCCTGCCCGTGATTTTCCAGTAACGTTAAACTGCATGAATGATGACCCCCGGCATATGCCATTTTAAAGAATTTTACAAAACTACAGGGGGCCAACTCTGTGCGCAAGATCCGTTTTATGAACGTAAATTGTAGTTTTCGTAAGGAAAATCGTTAAATCCTGAAAAGTTTCGTGACAACACGCAATTACGACATGTCGCAATATTTTCCAGGCAGGGGGCACCACATTACGCGTAGCGTTAGGCGTCACTCAGGAAAAATATAGATAGGAAAAAGATATAGATAGGAATATGGTGGGTGGTGCAGGGATCGAACCTGCGACCCTCGCCTTGTAAGGGCGATGCTCTCCCAGCTGAGCTAACCACCCGGGAAGGAAACTAAGTGGCGGAGCGGACGGGACTCGAACCCGCGACCCCCGGCGTGACAGGCCGGTATTCTAACCAACTGAACTACCGCTCCGCATTCTTGCTGTCCAGGCATCAGCCTGTTTCAGCAACCTCCATTGACCAGGGAAAGCCAATGGCCCGGAAAGTGGTGGGTGGTGCAGGGATCGAACCTGCGACCCTCGCCTTGTAAGGGCGATGCTCTCCCAGCTGAGCTAACCACCCACTTCCGGCTTGCGCCTCACCTGATTGAGCGGCTGTTGCCGTGTTCATCAACCAAGTGAGACGCGCATTTTAAGTATTTCTGGCACAGTGTCAAATGTTTCAGGGAAATTTCCCGAAATTTTTTCGAGCGCCCTGCACAACGATTATTTTTCAATCAATTCCGATGCTTACGAAAACTCCACTACTGCGCCCGAAGCTGATCCACCTGATCCTGCAGGCGCACCAGGCGCGAGGTGAGTTGCGAGCGTGAGGCATCCACGGACTTAAGGGTCTGTTCTGCCTCGTTTAACCGGCTGCGGGTGGCTGCAAGCTGCCGCGAAAGTTCCTCCACGCGACCGTCACCTCCTTCCATAGCCTGGATACGGCTTTCCAGTCCGTCCAGCGTCAGCGATTGCTCCTGCCGGAAGCGCTGCAACCGCTGGGCGACCCGTTCATCCATGGAGCCAAGGCGCTCCTCGACTCCCTCCAGGTCGCCGGAAAGCGACTGCAGGCGTTCGCTGTTCTGCTGCCCGTTCTGGCGGGCCTGCGCCAGCCCTGAATCCAGCTCCTCGGTGCTGGCCTGCAGTTCAGCAACCGCCTGCCCCGTGGACTCCAGGCTGGCGGACAGGGTATCAAGCTGACTGGACAGGCCCTGCTGTTCCTCGGCCAACTCAGCAATCCGCGGGCGGTTCCGCTCGTTTGAGAGCACCCACAGTTTGCGAATTTCGTCATTGGCTTCCGCCAGTTTGCTGTCCAGGCTGCTCAGGCGCTGGTCCATGGAGGAATCGGTTTCCTCCAGACTCTCACCGGTTTCAGACAGATCCCCCTCAAACCGGGCCAGGGCCAGTTTGCTTTGCCGGGCCCAGTAATCGGCCTCTTCCAGTTGCTCTTCCATGGCCTGAACCTGTTGCTGCATCTGCCAGCCAAACCAGCCGACGCCCGCGCCAACCAGTACCAGTAACAGCGACAACACCCAGACAGGGCCTGCGGAGCCCTTGCCGGACTTACCACTGGCAGCCGCGGGCGGTGCGCCCTTGCCCCCGGATCCCGAGGGCTGACGCCCCCCCGCCTTACCCGGTCCGGTCTTGCGACCATCACCGGCAATAGGGGCGTCAGCACGGAGTTCATCATCATCGGGGCGAATTGAGTCCATAATAACCTCTTGGTATCACTGCTTATGGCGACTGATCATATCCGTTTGCGGGCGCTTTCACCAAGGACGCATCATGCCCCCGGAGCAGGCCTGCATCCGCCCTTGACTGAGTTCACGGTTTGCATGGCAGTCGGGCAGATCCTAAAATGTCGGGCTTTCCCGACGCCGGGCGGCAGATCGACCACGCCCGCTGCCGTCACCTTTAATTACCGGGGACAACGCTATGCAACCGCTGGTAGGCATTATCATGGGCTCCAAGTCGGACTGGCCCACCATGGAACAGGCCGCCCTCATGCTGGACAGGCTGGGCGTCAGGTACGAAACCCGGGTGGTGTCCGCACACCGCACGCCGGATCTGCTGTTCGATTATGCCAAGGGTGCCGCGGGGCGTGGCCTCAAGGTCATCATCGCCGGCGCCGGTGGCGCGGCCCACCTGCCAGGCATGGTTGCTTCACAGACGCCGCTGCCGGTACTGGGGGTGCCGGTCCAGTCCAAAGCCCTGAACGGCCTGGACTCGCTGCTGTCCATTGCCCAGATGCCCGGTGGTGTTGCCGTGGGCACTCTGGCCATCGGCAAGGCCGGCGCCACCAATGCCGGCCTGCTGGCTGCGCAGATCCTCGCCACCCATGACCCGGACCTGCAGGGCCGGGTGGAGGACTTCCGCCGACAGCAGACACAGTCCGTACTGGACAATCCTGACCCCAGCGAAGAAAGCTGAGTCATGAGACAGACAGGAGTATACCGATGAGAATTGGCGTTCTCGGTGCCGGACAGCTTGGCCGGATGCTGGCCCTGGCCGGTTATCCCCTGGCGAAGACCTTTGTCTTCTATGACATGTCCGGAAGCCCCAGCGCAGGCTTGGGGGAAGTCATCATCGACCGGGATGGCAAGTACCTGGACGATTTTCTGTCCCGGGTTGACCGCGTGACCTATGAATTCGAGCACCTGCCGGTGGCGGTAGCCGAGGAGATTGCCCGGACCAAGCCGGTCCATCCGCAGCCCCGGGCCCTGCAGGTATGTCAGAACCGGGAAGCCGAAAAGACCCTGTTCAGCAACCTGGGCATCCCCACCCCCCAATGGCGCATGGCGGACAGCGCCGCCTCACTGAAGGCGGCCGCCGAAGCACTTGGCTGCCCGGTGGTGGCCAAATCCAACACCGAGGGCTATGACGGTAAGGGCCAGGCGGTGCTCCGTACGCCGGAGGATGCCGCCAGTGCCTGGGAATCCATTGGTCACGAACGGCTGATGGTAGAAAAGTTCGTTGACTTTACCCGCGAAGTTTCCCTGATTGCCGTCCGTGGCGAGGATGGCGAGGTAGCCTTCTACCCCATGGCCGAAAACGTCCACCACGACGGCATCCTGCGCTATTCCATCGCGCCGGCGCCGGAACTCTCTCCCACCCTGGAGGAGAAGGCCGACGGCTACATCCGTACTCTGCTTAACGAGCTGAACTACGTGGGGGTACTGGCCCTGGAGTTGTTCGAAACGGCTGACGGACTGGTCGCCAACGAGATGGCCCCGCGGGTACACAACTCCGGTCACTGGACCCTGGAAGGTGCCATGACCAGCCAGTTCGAGAACCATATTCGGGCGATCGCCGGGCACCCACTGGGCAACACCGCGGCCCGGGGGCTCAGTTGCATGGTGAACATCATCGGCGAGCATGGCGATATCGATCGCATCCTGGAGCTACCCTATGCCCACGTTCATCTCTACGGCAAGGGCGAGCGGTCAGGCCGCAAGCTGGGCCATGTCAACGTCCTCGCTGAAAGCTACGAGGAACTGAAATGGCGGGTGCGTAATGTCAGCCAGTTCCTGCCGGGCAGCCCGGAACTGGACTGTTCCCTGACGCGCTGATACCCCACGCCCTGGACTTGCGAATCGGCCGGGCAAGCCATCAGGGGGCGCAGCGAAATCCGCTCCCCGGCCCTTGAAAATAATCAACCAGCCCCGATACTTGTAGTCGGCAAAAAGACTAATGGACGCGGTTGCGTGGCAACACCATGGCAAGGCCAGCGACCTATAATGATCGCCGGGGGTGTCAATACCCTCAAAATACTGAGAGAAACCACGGAGAACGACCTCATGGCATTTGAACTTCCCGCACTGCCTTATGAAAAGAATGCACTGGAACCGCATATTTCCGAGGAGACCCTGGAATATCATTACGGTAAGCACCACAACACCTACGTCACCAAGCTGAATGGCCTGGTGGAAGGCACCGACGATGCCAACAAGTCCCTGGAAGACATCATCAAGAGCGCCAGTGGCCCGTTGTTCAACAACGCCGCCCAGGTCTGGAACCACACCTTCTACTGGAACTGCCTGAGCCCCAACGGTGGTGGCGAGCCCACTGGTGCCGCCAAGGACGCCATCGAGAAAGCCTTTGGTTCCTTCGAGGACTTCAAGAAGGAATTCAACGATAAGGCCGCCAACAACTTTGGCTCCGGCTGGACCTGGCTGGTCAAGAAGGCAGACGGCTCCGTTGCCATCGCCAATACCAGCAACGCCGAGACCCCGCTGACCGGTCCGGACAAGCCGGTACTGACCGTTGATGTGTGGGAGCACGCCTACTACATCGACTATCGCAACAGCCGGCCGAACTACCTGGAAGCCTTCTGGAAACTGGTAAACTGGGATTTCGTGAACGAAAACCTGGCCTGATTACCGGTTTTCGTCCCATCCGGCACCGGTATCGCACTGGTGCCACAGCAAAAGCCCGCACCCGTGCGGGCTTTTGCGTTTCCGTGCCCTCTCACCCATCCCACCATTACAAAATTAAACACTTAGCCACTGAAGATTCTGGAAAAATGGCACTCTAATCAGTGCAATCCGCAGAATGTTGTCCATACTTAGCTAATTGGTCAGGACCACCCTGTACGCTGGCGACAATGACGATCATAACAACCATGCGATAATCATGACGGACGAATTTTCAGTGCAACGCCGCCTGGGCTACAGGATTCTCCGCTGGGTGCTTTCCGCCGCAATCATCGCCGGAAGCCTGCTCAGTGTGGTCCAGATCGTCAGCGATGCCCGGCACGTTTCCTCTGAACTGGATCACCATGCCCACCAGACGGTGGAACTGGTGCGGGAAGCGGCCACCCAGTCCATCTTCAGCCTGGACGAGGCCCTTGCCAAACAGGTCATTGGTGGCCTGTTCGGTCAGCAGGAACTTCATAAGGCCGCCATCACCCATCCCGACGGCGAAGTACTGGCCAGTCATCAACGTGCCCTGAGCGACTCCCCCTACCGCGGGCTGACGGACTGGATGTTCGACCGGACCAGAACCTACACCACCGACCTGCATCGCAACGATATCCTCGCCAGTGGCAAGCCGGTTGTCTACGGTAAGCTCAGCGTGACCTATGATACTTCTCCCGCCGCAGCCGCCTGGCTGGAGCGCTCTGCCATGACCTTCCTGGTGGGCATCCTGCGAGCGGTGATTGTCGGACTCGTACTGTTCGTAGTGGTCCACTGGCTGATGACCAAGCCACTGCAAACCCTGGTGAGAGCCCTGACAGAAGTGGACCCCGACCACCCGGACCGACACCTGCTGGTTCGCCCCAGGGGCCACAAGACCGATGAACTGGGGGTACTGGTGGGGGTCATCAACAACCTGCTGGTGTCGATCCAGGAGAGCCGACGACGACACGAGGCCGCCGAGAACCGCGCCAATCAGCTTATCCGGTACGACCAACTCACCGGTCTGCCCAGCCGGGAAACCATCCTGACAACCCTGGGAACCACTCTGGAGGACTGCCGGGCCAGCCGGGGTCAACTGGCGGTGTACTGCTGCGGCATAGACGATTTCAAATCCATCAACGAGCAGCTTGGCTACCAGACCGGTGACCGCATCCTGCAAACCATGGCCGCGCGCATGGAAGAACAGGCCACCCGCCAGCGCATCCTCGCCGGTCGCCTGAGTGGCGATCAGTTCGTGGTCATCGCCAACCCGGTGGAAGACCAGTACGAAGCGGCGGAACTGGCCGAATTCCTGTTGCGGCTGTTCAGCGAACCGGTACGTATCAACGGCAGTTCATTGCAGGTAACCGCCACCATCGGTGTGGCCATGTACCCGACAGACGCGGCGGAACCGGACCATCTGCTACAGCATGCGGAACACACCATGACCCTGGCCAAGGCGGAAGCCACCAACCACAGCCGCTTTTACATCGCCAGCGTCGACCAGGAGATCAGAGCCCGTAAACAGCTTGAGAAGGACCTGTCACAAGCCCTCAACAACCACGAATTCCACCTGGTCTACCAACCCCAGATCAGCCTCCAGAGCGAGCGCATTATCGGCGCCGAGGCCCTGATTCGCTGGACTCACCCGGAACGGGGTATTGTGCCGCCGGACCAGTTCATCCCGCTGTCGGAGCTCAACGGCACCATTGTCGACATCGGCCAGTGGGTTCTGGATGAAGCCTGTCGCCAGGCCGCCAGTTGGGCAGCCTCCGGCATGCCACTGCGCATCGCGGTCAACCTGTCCGCTGTCCAGCTTCGCCAACCGGACATTGTCGGCACCATCCTGGCCACCCTCGGCCGCCATGAGATCCCGCCAGGACGGCTGGAACTGGAAATTACCGAAACCGGCTTCATGGAAAACCTGGAAGACGCCGTCGAAAAACTGCGCCAGCTTAACAGTGCCGGTATCAATATCGCCGTGGATGACTTCGGCACCGGCTACTCCTCGCTGACCTACCTCAAACGGATGCCGGTCCAGCACCTCAAGATCGACAAGCAGTTCATCCACGACCTGCTGGTCAACGAAGACGACACTCGAATCGCCAACACCATCATCGACCTGGGCAAGAGCCTCAACCTCGCCGTTATTGCCGAGGGTGTGGAAACCCACGAACAGGAATTCTACCTGCGACAGCGGGGATGCCAGATCGCCCAGGGCTATTACTTCAGCCGTCCCCTGGCCCCGGATGCCTTTCGGGAGTTTGTGGACAGCTTTCACGGAAAACTTGAGGAAAACATGGAGAATCAGCACTATAAATAGGCGCCAGGGAGCGTCCCGGAACACTCCCACACACCCACCAGGAACGGACCCTTATGATCTCCACGCTGATCGGCATTGCCGTAATCGCCATCGTCGTCATCTACATCGTCGCCATCTACAACCAACTGGTGTCCTACCGCAACCAGTTCAAGAACAGCTTCTCCCAGATAGACGTACAGCTCCAGCGACGCCATGACCTGATCCCCAACCTGGTGGAGTCCACCAAGGCCTACATGAGCCACGAGCGGGAAACCCTCACCCAGGTCATGGAAGCCCGCAACGGCGCCGTTAACGCCCAGAAAGACGCCGCGACCGACCCGGGTGAAGCCGGCAAGATGCAAAAGCTGGGCAGCGCCGAGAATATGCTCACCAAGGCCCTGGCCAACTTTTACGCAGTGGCCGAGAACTACCCCGAGCTGAAAGCCAACGAAACCGTCCAGCAGTTGATGGAAGAACTGTCCAGCACCGAAAACCGCGTCGCCTTCGCCCGCCAGGCCTACAACGACAGCGTGATGAGCTACAACATCCACCGGGAGAAGTTCCCCAATAACATCATCGCCGGCATGTTCAGCTTCAAGCCGACTGCCCAACTGGAGCTGGAGTCACCGGAAGCGCGGACTGCTCCGAAGGTGTCTTTTTAAAGGAAGGTCGCACCACTGTATGGGGACAGGGACCCGGCATCACTTTCCCGGACCTTCAAAAACAGGGACGTTTTTGAAGAGCCTCCAGGGACGGATTCACGGCGTGTCCGGGAAAGTGATGTCGGGTTCCTGGCCCTGCACCCAAGCCAGCCTAACTCCCTCCTGCTCCGGAATGTAAGACATGCCAGCACCCGGATTCTTTGAACGCCAGACCATCGCCAAACGTAATACCACCCTGCTGGTATTCCTCTTCACCCTCGCCGTCGCCATGATCGCCCTGGCCGTCTGCATCGTGGGCTACCTGGTCACCCGCAGTGAAACCACCGGCCTCCCCTTCCACCATTGGCTCCTGAGCTCCCACGGCCTGATAACTGCCGGCGCCGTTATCCTGCTCATCGTCGGCACCTCCGGGATACGCTGGATTGACCTGGCCGGCGGCGGCGAACGGGTCGCCAGAATGGTCAACGCCCGCCTGCTAGACCCCTCCAGCCAGGACCCCGACGAACGCCGCTTCCGCAACATCGTCGAAGAAATGGCCATCGCCAGCGGCGTGCCCGTGCCCCAGCTCTATGTCATGGACAACGAAACCGCCATCAACGCCTTCGTTGCCGGCTACACGCCCAACGAAGCCGTCATGGTCGTGACCCATGGCGCCCTCAACCAACTGACGCGGGATGAACTCCAGGGTGTCGTGGGCCACGAGTTCAGCCACATCCTCAATGGCGACATGCGCATCAACGTCCGCCTGATAGCCCTGCTGGCCGGCATCCTCGCCATCGGCCAGATCGGCTTCTTCCTGCTTCACAGCAGCAGCCATCGCCACTCCTTCAGCTCGGGCGGTCGCAATAACGGACGTGGAGTACTGCTGATCGTGGGGCTGGCCCTTGCTGCCATCGGCTATCTGGGCGTTTTCTGCGGCCGACTGATCCAGGCCGCGGTGTCCCGGGAACGGGAACGACTGGCGGATGCCTCCTCCGTCCAGTTCACCCGCAACCCGGAAGGCATCGGTGGGGCCCTCTACAAGATCGGGCTCAAATCCGGCTACCTGGAACACACCAGCCATGCCAGCGACATGAACCACATGTGCTTTGGCGAAAGCACCAAAATGGCCTTCAGCCGGTTACTGGGCTCCCACCCGCCTGTGGATGAACGCATCGAAGCCATCCAGCCAGGGCTGCTGACACGCCTGCGCAGCCGAATGCGCGACCTGCCCGCGGATCAGGTCACAGCGGCAGGCACCAGGGCACCGGAGCAGACCAGCGGTTTTGCTGGCAGTACCGGGTTTTCGCAGCAGGAAGAAACTTCCATTGCTGCCACCACCGGTACGGTCACCCAGGCGGGCGAACTCTATGCCAGTAAACTGCTGAACCGCCTGCCGGCCAATGTGCGTGAACTGCTCTACACCCGCTCCGGTGCCGTACAACTGATCTATGCCCTGCTGATCCATGACCTCCGGAAAGATACCGCCGGGAACCTTCTCAAGTACACGCCGGAAGCCATGGTGCTGCGCCCGGACCCGGCCCTGATCCGTCGTTTCCAGCCCACACTGGAGCGGGAGGGAGACAGCATCCGCCTGCCCGCCCTGGAGCTGGCCATGCCAGCATTGCGTAAACTCGACCCCGACGAACGTCAGGCACTGATCCGGCAGGTCGCCACCATGGCGGAGGCGGACGGTCGTATCACCCTGTTCGAGTTCGCCCTGCACGGCTTCCTGCAACGACACCTGGCATCAGATTCGAGTCGGGCGGTGCCGGTGCGGTACCGCAGCTACCGAAACGTCATCGGCGACCTCAATACGCTGTTCAGCCTCATGGCCCGGGCAGGCACCCGTAACCAGGCAGAAGCCAACACCCTGCACCGGCAGGCCGTTGCAAGCTTTGCCGACCGCCAGGGCGCCGACAACCTGGCGTTGGTAGAAAAAGTCACCGTCAGCAGCCTGCGGGACAGCCTGGGACGACTTAACCAGCTTTCCCCCATGCTCAAGCCCGCCATCCTGGATGCCTGCGCCCAGTGTGTGCGCCATGACGGCAGGATAGCCCCCAGGGAATACGAGCTGTTGAGGATCGTCGCTGACCAGCTTGACTGCCCCCTGCCGCCCCTCTCCTGACATTCCAAAGACCCACGGGACAAGCGGCGGCCCGCGATGGTCAACACCAAAACGGAAAAGGGCCACCAGCATAGCTGGCGGCCCCTGTCATTCCTGCGTTCCCTGGCCTCACAGACCCTATCGGGGTTCCGTTCCGTGAATGCTACTGCTCAGCGGCCTCCTCCTTGGCCCGCTGGGCTTCACGGTACTCCTTGCCCCGGAACAGCGTCTCAATCTCCGGTGGTACCTCATCCTCCTCCGGCAGGTCCAGCTTTCCACGAATATCCAGATTGATATCCCACAGCCCCGCATACTTGTCATCAGTGACTTCGGCGGACTTGGCCTTGTCCAGCATGATGGTGGGACGCAAGAAAACCAGGAGGTTCCGCTTTTCACGTCTTTCCGACGTGGAGGAGAACAGACGTCCCAGGATCGGGATATCACCCAACAGGGGCACCTTGCTCTCGCTGATGCGGACATTCTCGTTAATCAGGCCGCCCAGCACGATGGTTTCACCATCATCTGCCAGAACGGTCGTCTTGATCTCTCGTTTGTTGGTTATGATATCGGACGCATCCTCGACACTGTCGGCAATGTCTTCTGTCGTCTGCTCCACAACCAGCCTCACCAAACCGTCATCACTGATACTTGGCGTAACCTTCAGGGTAAGACCAATATCACGCCGCTCGATGGTGGTGAACGGGTTACTCAGCCCATCGCCGGCCGTCGCCTGTTCGCCGGTACGGAAAGGCACGTTCTGCCCCACGATAATCTCGGACTCCTGGTTATCCAGGGTGATAATGCTGGGCGTGGACAACAGGTTTGCCGCGGCCGAGGTAGACAGGGCCTGCAACAGGACGCCCCAGGTAACGCCATCCTCATTACGCTGACCGGCCCCCATGGTGATACCACCCACCGCCGGGGCAATCAGGCTTTCCTCAAGGATGGCACCGATGACATCACCAATACTGTTGCCGACGTTATTGAAGTTGGAACCAATGACCGGCGTAGACCCGCCCCCTTCGTCGGCCGCCGCAAATTGCACACCCAGGTCCTCGCCAAGCTGATCACTGATTTCCACGATAGCCGCCTCGATCATCACCTGGGCGCGACGAACATCCAACTGAGAGATGATCATTTCCGCTTCCTGCATCATGGAAGGCTCACCCCGCAACACCAGGGCATTCAGGCCCTCGTCCGCAAACACCGAAAACCCGGTGGTGTTGCGGCGACTGGAACCACCACTGCCGCCGCCTTCGCCTTCGGCTTCACGGACCACTTCGCCCATGACACCTTCGAGGATTTCGGTAATATTCTTCGCATCGCCGTGATTAAGTCGAACCACCTTGGTCGTGCCACCGGTGGCAGAGGGCTGGTCCAACTGGTGGATCAGGTTACGCATCTTGTCACGGAAATTCTTGTCGCCCCGCAGGATCAGCCGGTTACTTCGTTCATCAGCGGTGACACTGAACTTGCGGGAGGGGGACTCACCGCCACCCCCGGCACGCCCAAGCTCGTCGGGGGCCAGTTCCTGCAACAGGGTAACCATATCGCCAACCCAGGCTTCGTCCAGCTGGATCACTTCCACTTCGTATTCAGAGGGGCTATCCAGATCCCGGACAATCTCCTCGATACGCTCGATATTGTTGCGGTGGTCGCTGACAATCAGCGCGTTGGCGGCAGCCACACCAGCGAGATGCCCGTATTTGGCCACCAGCGGACGCAGGATGGGAACCAGTTCCAGGGCGTTGGCATTGTTGACCGGGATAACCCGGGTGATGAGTTGCTCGCTGGGCGTTTCAGCAAATCGGGTAAGATCCTCGGCGTTCTGTTTGGCATCCACCTGCTGGATGACCTTGATCACCTCCTCCCCGGGAATGGCTGTGAAACCATGCACCTGCAGTACCGCCAGGAAAAGGTCATAGATCTCGTCCTTGTTCATCGGGGCACTGGACAGGACCGTCACCTTGCCTTTGACCCTGGGGTCCACCACAAAGCTGTAACCGGTTATGTCGGCAACCTGCGTGACAAAGGCACGGATGTCCGCATCCTTGAGGTTCAACCGCCAGGTACCTTCCTGCGCCTGGGCCACAGTCATCAGCGGCAGCAACAGGGCCAGCGCCAGGGCCCGAAAAAGAGGTGTGGTGAGCTTAATCATGCAACGATCGCGTCCTGTATCGATGAGAAGCCTTGCGATGCCCCTGGGAGGAGCCCCGGATGACTTCAGGTCTGGCCGAAGGCAGCCGGTAAGTTCCAGAAACACTATGGCTTTCTGATTGTCTTTCGGGGACACCGCCCCCCGATCCTTCCTTACATGGAGCCATGGTCGGCTCCCCTGTCTGTATGTGGCAAAACTACTGTGGTAACGCGTAGGTTACCGTGAAACGGGCACCATCCCGTTCAACTTCCACCTGCAACTGACTTTCGGACCGCAGTGTTTCCAGTAGTTGCCGATCCTGTTCCAGGTCACCCAGCTGGTAGCCGTTGATGGCCGTGATGACATCGCCCTCGCGCAGGTTCACCGCCCGCAGCATGGCGTTGGAGCCGTCAAACACGTAGCCCTGTGAGCCGCCATCCTCCACCGGCTGGAGGCCAAATGCAAGTAACGCGTTCGCACCTTCGCTAGCCAGTCGTTCCTGTGCCTGATCCAGGAAATCCCCCGACGTATCATCGGAAACCGCCTCCGGTTCCATAGCGGCAATAGCCGGTCCTTCGCTGTCTTCGTCGAAGGCAAGGGACTCCAGCGCACCCTGGCGACGGATCAGTATACGCCCGGGTTCCACCTCCACAAGCTCGGCATTACCCGGGATGATCTCACCCACCCGATAATGGGCAGTAATGTTACCCCCGCTTGTCACTATAGCACCGGAGTTCTCAGGCCGCTCCGCCACCATCACCCCTTCCAGGGTCAGTCGCAGGCGGGTTTCCGGGGCATTGCGGCGTACCGTCTCGGGCACCGGCTGATTGCCGGCAGTCTGACCGAACAGCTCCATACTGCCCAGCGGGGCACTCACCCGGGCCGCTCCGCCGGCTGAGGGCGCTCCATCCTGATAGAGCGATACCACCGGTTTCTCATCCCATATCAGGAACCAGGTGAGCCAGGCTGCGCCCACCGCACCGTGGACCAACAGCCCCGCCATCAGCAGGTTGCCCAGCCAACGGGGCAGCCAGCCCGGCACCCTGACGGAGGATCGCCTGGCCATCAGAGCCGACCTCCCGGTACCAGGGGTTGCTGCACCTGAAAGATCACATCGCCGGGCGCGGCCGATGCTGACCATTGCTGCCCGGCGAGGTCGACCATGCGTTTATAGACACGAATCCCCATCATGCCATCAAAGCCGATGGTGGCATCGGCGGCCGGCTCTGCCTTCCCTTCCTCGGCAATCGTCAGCAGGACGCCCTGAGTCGTGTCCGCCAGCGTGGCCTGCATGGGCGGAAATACCGTGGTCTGGACACTGCCCCCCATGGGCCAGCTCACCTGACCACCCGGCCAGCGGCCAAGACCGGTCGCACTCTCCAAGCGGCCATCGCTGGCAGCAATACGTAAACGCTCGATAATGACGTCCCCTTCCAGCAGGGCGCCACCGCTCTGCCGGATCAATTCCTCGAACTCCGCCACATGGACACGCCCGGTGGCGTCCACAACCAGAGATGAAGGCCAACCCAAAAGCAGGTCACCCCGGACACGGGATCCCCCGGTTTCGGCGGTAAAGGCCACGGGTTGTCGCAGACCCGCGATATCCGGCCAGGACAGGTCCCAGGCGACTCTCACCGGGTGACGCTGCACCTCCAGCCGTGCCGCCCCCTGCCAGAGTGTACCGGATACCCGCTGCACCTGAACGCCCGGCGGCAATCCCACACTGGCGGAGACCTGCGACCAGACCCAACCAGCGGGCGTCCACGCCACCAGGGCCACGAGGTAGACCACCACCGCCAGCAATACCAGCAGGATGACCTTCATGGGCCTGAGGAAAGAGCGTTCGGGTGAGTCGGTCATCAAGTGCTGGATACCATTATCGACTGAATATCCACGACCAGACTTGGCAAGCCGGCGGGAGTTTGAGTAATTTCTGAATTATGGCAAGAACCTGCGATGACTTTGTGACATTGCTTCACAGGTTTCAGGCCAGTGGGCAGATTCTACGTGACCTGCACCCCGATTTGAAAATACCACAGAAACAAAAAAAACCCCGCCGGGATTTCTCCCGTGCGGGGTTTTATGGGCGGAGTCAGTACCCGGAAGTACTGTTCCGTCAGGCATCCAGGGGCATTACATCATGCCGTTTCATCACACCCTAACCTACTGAAACCATTGACGTTCAAGGGCTTGCGGCTACAATACTTCCTACATTATTTCCTACATTTTGTGCCGCCTATAGACATGAACGACCGGAAGCATCTCAAGCTACGCCACAACACTTGGTACTTTCAAAAGCGCGTCCCGAAGGCGCTGAAGCCCCTCTACCCCGACCGAGACATCATTGAGCAGTCCCTGGAGACGGGGGACATCAGGGAGGCGCGGGAGAAGCGGGACATCCTCCTTGGACAGCTACGCCAAAGAGAGCGGCTGTTGAAGGTTCAGGAGCAGCCTCGCCAGCGATTCCTGCAGTATGTAGACCAGCTGAGCCAAGTGGCCGGGGATCGGTTTGTTGGCCCAGGCGTGACTTGGGATGAGGTCTTGGACCCCGAGTCAGTAGGCCGAGCGACCGACCCTGAGTATGTGGAAGCATTCAAGGCCGTTGCGCAAGGCAAGTCGGAGAGTGAGAAGTATGGCGTGACCTTGAAAGAGGTGCTCGACTACTTCATCAGGAACAGTGAGCGTGAGCAGCTCCATACCGAAGGCACCAGAAGCCGCTTCAAAAAGACCGTTACCGCTTTCCTGCATTACCTCAACAGCAGTGATATCCAAATGAGCATGATCGAACGCTCCAAGGTGTTTGATTTCATCGAGCACTGTAGGGAGAAGCTGTCAGGAGCAACTGTGCAGGGCCATATATCACGTCTAAAGACGTTGTGGGACTACGCCTATGCTCGGGCCTGGGTATCGGCTGACAACCCCTTCGAGAAGCACAAGATCAACACCACCAAGGGGCGTCAGAAGAAACAGCCTTTCACATCCCCCGAGCTGAGAAATCTCATGGCAGCCATGGAGCGCCAGCCTTTCTCGATGCAGCTTCTAACCCGGATGGGGCTCTACACCGGGGCTCGGATCAGCGAGTTGGTCAGCCTGAGGCTCCATGACTTCAAGAAAGAAGATGGCGTTCTTCTCATGGGTATAGCCTCGCAGGAGGACGGCAAGACAGAAGCAGCGACCCGATGGATTCCGGTGCCGAAGCCTTGCCTCCCCCAAGTTGAGAAACTCAGGACGGACTCAGCCGATGCGGGCTCGGAATACCTCTTCCATGATCTGGTGAGCATTCGACCGGATGGACGGCTTGCCTATCTGGCTACCAAGCGATTCGGCGAGATCAAGCGAAAGCACGTAACCGAGCGGCAGGACAAAGGCTTCCATTCATTTCGGGTAATGATGGCGACAGCATTGCAACAGGGCGATGTCTCGGAGTTGGTAGCTGCCTACCTCCTCGGCCACAGTCGTAAGGGGCTCACCATGAGCTATGGCTATTACAGCAAAGGCTATGATGCCAAGAGGCTTCAGGAAGCACAGGATCGTGCAATCGCAGTGATTGACGAGACCCTTAGCAAGGAATCCTACCCGGCCATCACCCAACCGCAACACGCTGAGGCCGTGTAATCCCGTACCCAGGTTCACCGACGGAGGGGAGATCCCTGAACAGCAACGTGTAAGATCGCTGCAAGATCGGCGACGTTCGATTAGGGCCCAGTTATGGAGAACAACACAGAGAAGCGATGACTGGCAATTAAGTGACAGTCTAAGAGAAGAGGAACGCATGTTCCCGGCTCTGTGTTTCTTGAAGACCTCGCTGAGGGGTGCACATGCAGCGTCCCCAGAGGCCTACTTCCTTTGAGCTTTCGGCATGAGCTGTATGAACGCATCAGATTGGATGAACAGACTGGTGGCAGTTGGGACAGACGTGAACCGGACAAGACCGGCGCAGATGATTTGAGGGGGCACTGCGTTGAAGTCGGCTACATCTGACATGGTTCTGATGGTGGCAGTAGAGGGGGCGAAGCCCCACTTTCAGTGGGTCTTATAGTTTTTCTATGAGATATCCATTACTTCATTACCATCATAGATAATCATCTATACAGGTCTCTATCTGTAAGACCTACATCAAGTCTCTCTTGTGGTCTCTCTGTTGGCTACCCCAATGAGTGACATCCACAAGATCACTTGATGAAACCATCCTGAACGGTTCTGACATGAATTGTGATGATGACTGATGATCAGTTGTCTGAAGCATCCTGTCAGCTCCCTCCAGCTCTGTCGGCCACTCCCTGAGCCGACCATGAGTCAATCTCAAAGTTAACCCAGTGACATCCTCGAAGGCGATTGGTCAGGTAGGCGGTATGTATCCGCTCACTGGTCTGTCTGCCTGAAGGGAGCCAGTCGCTTTCGACGATGAAGGATACAACCATGAAACCAGATATCAGCATTTACACAGACGGCTCTTGCCTGAACAACGGATCGGAGTTCGCCCCAGGCGGGTGGGCAGCGGTGTTAGAGAACGACCGTAAGCAACTGCGAATCAGTGGACGAGAATGCCCGACGACCAACCAGCGGATGGAGCTGATGGCTATTATCGAGGGCCTGAAGGCGATCCAAGGCAGTGGCAAGGTCATCAACATCTACACAGACAGCGCCTATGCCCGAAATGGCTGCATCACTTGGCGACACAATTGGAAGAAGAACGGCTGGAAGAAGAAGTCCGACAAGAAACCCGTTGAGAACCTGGATCTCTGGAAGCAGTTGGATGAGCTTCTGGATCAACATGAGGTGACGCTGCTCAAGGTGAAGGGTCACAGTGGCCACCCGCAGAATGAACTAGCCGATAGCATGGCTGTAGCTGCTGCTCGCGGGCAGGTCTTCAAAGGCTACCGACAGGTCGGTGACTATCAGTTCGACTGGAGGGAAGTGGCATGACGAGAAAGGCTGCTGGCTACTCTTTCAGGGCGACTGGCAAGCGGAGTAAACCGATTCTCCCTGAAGTCAGACCGAACAAGCGATACCGGCGAAAGAGGACACAGGTTTGCTGACCCGGAATTTTTCCAGCGAAAATCTGAGGCAGTATTATACGCGCTGCGAGACGAGACTTCCCCCGTGGCCCCGGGCATGGGTCTGTGAAAATGATACCAGGCTGGGGCATGGCGTAGAGGAGACTGCTGGCGCGGGTGCATGATGGCAACTTGTGCGCCAGCCTCCAATCATGGGTCAGGTGTAGATGGTGTTTAGGCAGGTCATGCAGCCGCACCCATCTTGATGGCTCGCTGAACTGTACTTGGAGCACACCCAGCCAGTTCCGCCGTCTTGCGAATACTGAAGCCTTTGGCTCGCAGCTCCCTGATCTTTTCATGAAGCGCCTCATCAGCGGGACGCCCCTTGTAGATGCCCTTAGCCTTGGCTTGCTCGATCCCTTGGGCCTGACGCCTCCTGCGGTCCTCGTAGTCCTTCCTAGCGATGGCTGCCAGCATGTCCAGCAACATGGCGTTCACGGCATCCAGCATCCTGGCAGTAAAATCGTCTCCGCTGGTCACCCGCATGGCGGCATGGCTCGTTGGCAGGTCCAGGGACACCACTCTCACACCAGCCTTCTGAATGGCGCTCTTCAGCGTTTCCCAATCATCGCGGGTCAAGCGGGTGAGTCGGTCCACCTGTTCGATCAGAAGGACATCCCCAGGCCCTGAGTCTGACAGCAGCCGCATCAGCTCGGAACGCTCTGCCTTGGTGCCACTGACGTTCTCGGTGTACCAGGCCGCCACCCGAGCGCCATGCTCCTGTGCAAACCTGCTGAGGGTCTCACGGGCTCGCTCGGCGTTCTGGTCCTCGGTGGAGGCCCTCAAGTACCCACGGATAAAGATGTGTGGTGACATCATTCGCTACCTCTCTCACAACCCCTGTACTCGTTTGGGTGTGATTATTTATAGCGTATCCGTTTGGGTTGTCAAGAGCGCCATATCGGTACACCCTGGCCTGGCCTATGACCGTGCGCATTGAGGTATACCTATAAAAGTACGCGTGAGCACAAATCGACTGAGCGCGTGGTTAGTGTTTACTAACCTGGGTTCGTGGTTTGGTGTGTCTTTATTTTTTCCGTTTCCAAAACATCATTCATCTAACGAAAAGTATCTTCGGAGACTTCTTCGCTCACGTTGATAAAGACCAATTGCAGAAGGACTGTTCGTCCTTTCTTTCGGTGGTTTCGGGATTGAAGGTATTGTATCGGCCAGAGACTTTAGGCCGTTTTTCACTAATTCAATGTCTTGTTGATCGCTCAGATTTTCCAAGAGTTTTTTGATTTCGTCTTGGACTTCCTGTAACTGCGTCGTGATCTCGCTTGCCGTAAGACTTCCCTCTGACGCCCTTCGAATATAAGCCAGCTGCCGCGTGACCTTGTTGAGGGAGCCCACGACTCCGGTACGGGACTCCAAGCGAATAACATCTTGGTGCTTGGCTCCAGACAGGAACTGCATTTCAGACACGATATACTCAGCGAGTCTTTTGGAATCATTGTAGAGAAGTACAGCCCCCTCTCTGAAGTCGGGATAGTTCGAGACTCCTTGAAGCAGTAAAAATAACGTCCCGATTACGGTCACCCTTGCTTTAAGAGACCCTTCCTCAAATTCTATTTCAACATCGACATCAGGATGTAGATAGAAATCCGACCGTGTGCGAGCGAAGTCCTTTATGTGTTGCTTGAGCCTCTCAATATCTTCTTCAGAGTCAAGCGCCACAGGCTCAACATGGATGTAGGCTTGGCTCAGTATGTTTTTGTTAATGTAATCCGCCAAGGTTAACCCCTTTTAATTCTGTCCATTTAGATAGCGGAATACACACTTTGACCACCGCCGTAGTAGCTGGTCATCAGGTGGTGAAAAGCCGCATCACATTTCTCGTTGTAGATGTCTTCCTCGAAGCTATCCGGTAGTCCCCGGTCGAAGACGATTTCCAGGGTACGGCGGACATCGCCCTTGGCCTGGGCCTTCTTCCGCCAGTCCAACACCAGCTTCTCTTCCTTGAGCGTCTCCAGCAGCTCCCGGCACATGGCCTTAACCTGGGCCACCTCCTTGTCGGTCATCTCCGGTGCTGGCTTGGTGATGATGTCGAACAGCGCCAGCTCCTCTTCGGTGAGCCCCTCACGGATTGCCCGCTGGTCTTCTTCCTGCAGCTCCTCTGTGAACTTCATCAACTGCTGGAAGAAAGCCTCGATGTTCAGGCTCCCGGCGTTGTACTTCTCGATCAGCTTCTGGAGCTTCTCCATGAAGTCGGTGCGGCTGGGGTTCTTCGCCACCATGCTTTCCAGCTTCTGGTTCAACAGCGCCCGTAGTTTCTCAGCCTCAGTGCGCTTCTTGCCCTTGCTGAACCTCTCCTTGAGCTTCTCGAAGTCGATCTGGCTGAGATCGAAGAGCTTCTCCTCATCAGTATCCTCGATAACGTAGGGCACCGGAGCGACCGACTGATCCAGCAGGTCGTCCACGTCCCTCATCACCTGGGAGATGTCCACTTCGGGCTCCAGCGCCTTGATCTTCTGGGCCAGCACGGAGAGCAGTACCGCATCGGGGGCCAGATCGTTGGCTGAGGGATCGGGGAGGATGGCTCGGTAGACCCGGGAGGTGGCCCTAGCGAGGTTCAAGAAGGCCTTCTTGGTCTCCTCACTTTCGAGTAGTTTCTCGCGAGCATCATCCAGCAGGGCAACCTTATCGAAGCCTCCAGCTGCTTTGATAGACTCGGGGTCGATCTGCTTCTCTGTCAGGAAAGTAATCCCCTTGGCCAGCAGATGCTTGAGGTACTCCACCAGCTCGGCCTTCTGGTGGATCGGTGTGTCACCGTCTTGAGGCGGCTCATCACCGTACCCAGGCCTCGGCTCAGCTACCTTAGATGATGCGCCGCCATAGATAGCCAGAGCCTCCTGCAGCTTCCTGAAGACACCCGCGTAGTCCACGATCAGACCCGCTTCCTTGCCGGGGTACTTGCGGTTGGCCCTGGCGATGGTCTGCATCAGGGTGTGGTTCTTCATCGGCTTGTCTAGGTAGATGGTCGAGCAGGACGGAACATCGAAGCCGGTGATCCACATGGCACAGACGAACACCAAGCGCAGCGGGCCATCAGGATCCTTGAACTGCTCGTCGAGGTCTTCCTCAACCATGCGCTTGCGGTGAGGCAGGATGTCGAGCCCCTTGTCCGCCAGCTCCTTTACCTCGTTCTGACCCTGGGAAACCACCACTGCCATGTCGGTCGTCTCCAGTACCTCAATCTTGTGCTTGAGAGCCTCCCGCTGCTCCTTGGGAGCCGATGCCAGATCAGCCTGAAGTCGGGCCAGGTAGTCTTTCCAGTGGGCCTGAACCTTGTCGTACATCTTCACGGCAGTGGCCTTGTCGATGCAGACCATCATCGCCTTGCCTTGGTGGCCCCTACCGACGAAGTGCTGTACCAGATCCTCAGCGATAGCTTCCAGGCGGTCATCACGAGTGATCAGGTGGTATTCACGGGCGAACACCCGCTCGACCTTCTTCTCCTGATCTTCGTCCAGTTCGGCATCTTCCAGCAGCCGAGTCAGATCGTCGTTGAGGTTCTCGTTGATCAGTTGCAGCTCGGGGATCCGGTTCTCATAGTACAGCGGCACCGTGGCCCCATCGGCGATGGACTGGCCGAAGTCGTAGACCGAGATATAGTCACCGAACACCTCCTTGGTCTTCTCCTCACCGGCCATCAGTGGCGTCCCGGTGAAGCCCAGGAAGGCGGCATGAGGCAGCGCCGTCCGCATATTCATCGCCAGGGTGTCGTACTGGGAGCGATGGGCCTCGTCGGTGATAACGATGATGTCCTGGCGGTCGGAGAGCTTGGGATAGGTCTCACCTTGCTTGGTGCCGAACTTCTGGATCAGCGTGAAGACGTAACGGTGATCCTCACTGAGCAGCTGCTTGAGGTGAGCACCGCTCTCGGCGTGGGCCTCCACCTCGTTGACTGCTCCCGTTGCTGCAAAGGTCTTATAGATCTGTTCGTCCAGCTCGTTGCGGTCGGTGACGATCACGAACGTCCAGTTGCCGGGGATGGTACGGTGGATCTTCTGAGTGAAGAACACCATGGAGAGCGACTTGCCCGAGCCCTGAGTGTGCCAGAAGACCCCCAGCCGACCAGCCTCACCGGCAGGACGATTCTTGATCCGTTGCAGCTCAGCGATGGCCTTGTTCACGCCAAGATACTGGTGGTTCTTGGCGATCTTCTTGATGGTGCCGCCCTGAGCCTCCTCGTACACCGTGAAGTTCTCCACAATGTCCAGCAGCCGCGCCCGCTCGGCAATACCCCGGATGGCGGTTTCCAAGGACACCACGCCTTTCTCGCCCTCGTCGTTGATCCGCTTCCACTCGAAGAGATGCTCCCAGGGGGAGAAGGTGCTGCCCACCAGCGTCTCGGAGCCGTTAGAGAGCATCACCACGGAGTTGTAGGTGAACAGCTGAGGGATCACCGAGCGGTAGTCGCTCAGGTTGCCGTCATAGGCAGCTTTGAGG
Organism: Marinobacter shunpengi; assembly: GCF_045449695.1. Taxonomy (NCBI): domain Bacteria; kingdom Pseudomonadati; phylum Pseudomonadota; class Gammaproteobacteria; order Pseudomonadales; family Marinobacteraceae; genus Marinobacter; species Marinobacter shunpengi. The sequence goes on along the minus strand of NZ_JBJJKZ010000005.1, from coordinate 545,756 downwards.
GTCTTGTGGCTGGCCTTCAGCTCCACGAACAACAGCGGCAGCCCGTTCACGAAACCGACCAGATCGGTGCGGCGGGTATGCAGCTCACCCCTTACCCAGAACTGCGAGGTCAGCAGGAAATCGTTCTCCTCAGGCTGGCTCCAGTCGATCACCCGCACCGTTTCGATAGCGGTGCCACCATCGTCTTCGGACACCTCAACCTTTACGCCATCCTTGAGCAGCTGGTAGACCTCCAGGTTGGCGTTCACCGCCAGCAACTTGGAGCGGTCTCGGGTCAGCTCCTCAATGGCCTTCTCCAGAGCATCGGCGGGCAGCTCGGGGTTGAGCTTCTCCAGGGCCACCCGCAGCCGGGGCACCAGAACCACATCCTGCTGTGTCTGCCGTCCCTCGCTCGATACCGTACCCGACCACTCCCCGTAGAGATTGGCAGTGTCCCAGCGCAGATCAGCGAACAGCTCGATAGCGGGCTGCTCGACCAGGGCATCTTCAGAGTAGGCATAAGCGGGGGATGGCGGGGGTGTCATGCGGCTTCGACCTCCTTGTCTTCGGGCATGGTGATGTCGGATACGTCGATTTCACCGGAGACCAGCTTGGGAAGGAGCAGGTCGCGTTGGGCGCGGAGATTGGTATTTTTCTTATGTAGCTTTCGTACCAGCTCATAGATCGGCTTGCATTGGCTAGAAAACTGATCCAATAGTGTCTCGCTCGGCTTCAGGAATGGGAGCGAGTAAGCTTGGTTCCTGTTCAGGCCAGGAACAGCGGCATCGTTATTCAAAAATCTTTGTCTTTGGAGATTGAAGAATACGTACTCCAGAGGAAGATCGGTCTTGACGTAGTAGACAGTGTCAATGGGGTAGAAGTCGTCTTCTGTCCAGAAGACACTACCAACGTTCCCCTTTCGCCCCAGAATTATCCCTGGGCCTTTTACCAAAGGCTCACTATGGGTTCCCACTTCGCCACTGGACCCATAAACAGGATATGGCCCCGGCTTTCTTTCAGATTTCTTTAGAGCTTTTCCATATGCAAGCTCGATGAACTCCTTGAGGCTGCTACATTCCCACCCCTCAGGAATCTCCCCAAGCTCACTCTCCTTGAAGCTCACTTCCTCATGCCCAGGGAAGCGGAAGTTGACGAACCACTCCTCATACAACCGCCTGGCCATCTCCTCAAGGATCTCGATGCGGCGCGTGTTGTTCTCGATCAGATCGTCGTAGGTGGAGAGGATGGAGGTTATCCTCTGCTGCTCGTGCAACGGCGGGATACTAACTTCTAATGATTTGAGAATAGTTAGTGTTAAAAATTTAGTCGCGGCCCCAGTTGATAGAGTCTGCAGTCGTTCAAGTTGTGGCTGCAAAACGTAATACAAAAACCTATTGGTTACAGTATCGGGATCAAGGGTCGTTATGACGTAAGTTCTTTGGTATGCGTCGAATTTTCCCTTGAAATACTTCAGGGGATAAACTCCGCTCGCATTATTTCCTGCAAGGAGAACGGCTTCAGTATCGAACGAATAAGTATCCGTCCGGAACGTTTCTCTTGAGCACGTAAAGAAAGGATAGAGTCCATCTGCAGAGGCGGCGTTTGAGTTCAGTTTTCCGGTTTTAAACTGAACCATATCTCCAAGTTTGCGGTTAACCCACTTAGTCGAGGACATTTTTACGACTCCCCTCCAGAACTCCCGCAATGTTCGAAGATATTATGTCTTCTAACTCTCTTGACTCGGCATTCAACACCTCCAACTCTTCAGCCAGTTCCTCCAACCGCTCCGAAAAATCCACATCCTCGGCTTCTCTTGCCGCTGCCCCGACATATCGACCTGGGTTCAGCGACCAGCCCTGCGCCTCGATTTCCTCCCGAGTCGCTAACTTGCAGAGCCCAGGTACATCGGTATAGCCCTCGGCCAGCCCCTTCTCGGCCAGCAGCGGCTCACTGCCCTGATCCAGCTCGATTGCTTCGCCACGGTAAAGGCGAACAATGTTGGCCAGGAACTCGATCTGCTCCGGCAACCAGTCGCGGTGCGCCCGGTCGATCTGGTTGTAGATGTGGCGAGCGTCGATAAACAGCACTTTGTCGCGGCGCTCAGTCTCACTCTTGGCTCGGTCGAAGAACCACAGGGTGCAGGGTAGCGTGACGGTGTAGAAGAAGTTCGGCCCCACCGAGACGATCACATCCACGGCCCCGGACTCGATCAGCTTCTGGCGGATAACCTGCTCGCTGCCACGGGCATCACCCGCCGAGTTGGCCATGACGAAGCCAGCACGACCGGTAGGCTTGAGCGAGGCGTAGAAGAGCTGGATCCAGAGGTAGTTGGCGTTGTCGGTCTTGGGCATCCCGAAGGGGAACCGGGGGTCGCCCTCCAGGCGCTCCTTGTCCACTCCCGAGACGTTGAACGGGGGATTGGCCATCACGAAGTCGAAGAAGCCGTCACCGTTCTTGTAGACCGCCCCGTGAGGATCCTCATAGTAGGTGTTGGAGACCCGCACATCGCCGGAGAGGCCATGAACCGCCAGGTTCATCTTGTTGAGATTGACGGTGGTCTGATCCTTCTCGGTGCCGAAGATCGAGATTTCGTCCATCGCGGTCTTGTGGTGACGCTCCACGAAGTCTGCCGAGTGGACGAACATACCCCCTGAGCCACAGGCCGGATCGAAGATGCGCCCGTGATAGGGCTCGATGATCTCGACGATCAGCTTGACGATGGACTCGGGTGTGTAGAAGACACCGCCTTTCTGACCTTCCTTCAGGGCGAAGTTGCCCAGGAAGTACTCGTAGACCTTGCCGAAGGCGTCTCCTGACAGATCAACCGGAGCGAGCTGCTTGAGCAATTCCTGCAGCACCCAGTTGTCCAGACGCGTGTAGGTTCGCGGCAGGGCACCCTTGAGGTCGGGATTCTCGTCCTCAATGGCCTTCATGGCATCGTTGATGGCCTTGCCGATATTGTCGCCCTCGGTGAGCGACAGCAGGTGCGAGAAACGGGCGGTCTCGGGGAGGAAGATCACCCCCTCGGCCAGATAGTCGTCCTTGCTTACCTTGCGGCGGCCACCGGAACCCACTGGCCCGAGCTTCTCCTCGGCTGCTGAATACTTCTTGTCGGCGTACTTAAGGAAGATGAGCCCCAGCACGGGGGTCGAGAACTCGGCGGGCTTGAGGCCGGTGTTGGCCCATAACTGGTCAGCTGCTGCCCATAGGCGCTTCCCCACGTCTCCGTTAACCAAGGTGTACTGCTCCTAATGCTTATTGATCACGCTTTGTCTGATATTAGCTATGCATCTTACTACAGCAACCCCTTCCCCTGGCAGGTGAGCAAGACAACCCACCGTGCCCGCAACTGATGTGTAGCCTCATCATATGCGAGAATGGATTATAGGTTGCTGTTTTAAAAGGCTTTATTGTCGTTCCAGATGGTGCTATACCAATAAGGTCTCTCGCATATAGCATCGGAGGGTACGGTATGAAGCTAGAGATCGGGCGTTGGGGTGTCGGTGTGGCAATCGGAGATTTCGAGCTGCGCCTGTTCCTGGGGGACTTCTACCTGAAGATCCCTGGAAGGCTGGAGGTGGCCTGGAACTCGACAGGTCGCTACGTCGACCGCATTGAGCGGAAAAGGAGGGAGAGCTGATGGAAGGCGTCGGTGCCCCTCGCCATATCCCTGACACCGAAGGGGAAGCAACAGAGCGAGTAGCAGCCAGAATCGGCATCACACGCCTGATCGGCGCAGTCGTTGTCATTCGTGAGGTTGCGCCGGATATCGGCATCCAGGCCGTTCATATGCTGCTGGAGGTTGCCAGAAAGCCCGGAATCACGGTCAGTGAGCTGATTAGAAAGACAGGCCTGTCCCAGTCATCTTGCTCGCGCAACCTGGCGCTGCTATCGGCACAACACCGACTTGGAAAGCCGGGGCTGGATCTGGTGTACACTCAGGAAGATCCCTCGGAGAGACGCCGGAAGCTGGCTCGCTTGACGCCCAAGGGAGAAGAACTGGTGTCATTGGTTGTCGACTCGGTGCGCTAGGGGTACGGCCTGGAGGAGTGCATCCAGGCGCTGGGATAGTCGCCTTCCCTCGGCGTGTTTCAGGCGAACGAGTCTTCCGACTCGCCCCTTGGCACTGTCCCACGCTTTGCGGTTCTCGGGCGTCATTCCCTCTTTGTCGACTGCCTTCTCCAGGTTATGGACTGCAGACCGGATCCGGTTTCGCTCGTTCTTGCTGATTGATGGGGAGCGCCCGGCAGTTACCAACCCTGTGACTTCCAACTTTCGCCCCTTGCGGCTGACTTGGCTCTTGGAGCGTTTAGGGCGACACCCCTTTGAGGTCAGCATCCGGTATACCTTGGCCCTGGCCTCGCCAACGGCGCTGTCTGGAATCCTACGGCGGGATGAGTAGGTGACATCATCGACGAACCGGGAGTATGTCAGGCCCATCGCCTTCAGGTCTTCGACCAGTTGAGCCTCACGGTCCCAGAATGCGAGATTTGCTAGGTAGCTGCTGGTCTTGGCTCCCTGTGGTATGGATCCCTTCCGAGTTGTCAGCTTGGTCAGCAGCTCCGCTACTTCGGGAGAGAACCCAAAGAAACGTAGCCAGACCGTGAACACCAGTTTGCGATCCAGCGATGGGTAGAAGTCCGCAATGTCGTCCAGTATTAGAATCGCTGTGCCTGTATGCATTGCCGCATTTGATACGTGGTCTCTTGGGAACAAGGAATCCTTGATACCACCATGCAGGTATCGGGGGAAGCGCACTTTGTGGAGGATCTTCAGGACAATCTGATGCTGTACTCGCTTCAGTGCAGGGTACGCATCGTAGGTCATTCGAGGGCTGCCATCCTTTTTCTTCTGAGGGACAGGCCGGTAACAAGCAGACGCAGTTTCGGCAATCGCCCCCAACTTAGGAAGCGGAGTATTCAGTAAACGCGCAAGGTGCTCAGGATCCACAATTGCATTGTGAGGATAGGAAGGAGTCAGATCAGTAGAGTCGGACATCAAGCCGACTCTCTCATCAGATTCAAAGCAGCAGCTGAGAGCTTTTCCTTCAGCTCTGGAGTAAAGCCTTTCAGATCGTCTTCCTCAGCAGCGAGAAAGAGCAGCAGGGTCATCGGAACTTCCAACCCCCTCGCAATACTCTCCAGCGAAGACAGGCCTGGATCTGACCTTTCACCCCGCTCAAGGAGCGATAGATAGGAGACTGACACGCCAGCACGTTTGGCCAACTCACCTTGAGTCAGCTTACGCTGCTGGCGGCACAGTTTGATTGCGTATCCAATATTCATATTTCGCAACCAATCGAAAATCTTAAAGTAGTGGTTTGCTGTGTCACAGGAAGTCCTCAAAAAGCGCCTTGATCACGGGAAGATACTTCAATGCCTCACCGAGCTTGGCCAGAGCGGCAGCCGCCGTTGCTGGCTTCGGGTCGGCAGTCAGTGCCTCCTCCAGAATCGCAATCGCCTCATCCAGTCCACCTGTAACGCGAGCATCTACGTCGTCGTGCATCTCCGACCGCACCTGCTTGAGCAGGTCGACAGTCTTGGTTAAACGTGCAGAATTCATCGGAAATACCTCTTCTCTCATCGGGCGGAATTGCCCCGCCGTCAAGCAATTGAGCCGATAAGGAACGCGTAGATGCTCCAGCAAACCACCGTTCAGCTCCTTTTCAAAGGAGCCTCCCGCCGTACAAGACAGCTGACTACCGGGTATCTGAGACACCGAGCAGCCGGGTCGCTGTGCGGCAAGTGAACCCTGGGTGAACAACTCCCTGGGTGACCAACAAGGTTGGCCCGCTTGCAAGCTCAATCGAGGTAAATCAACACGTTTAAAGAGCACCTGGGTGGTACACCCAGCCTGAAACAAAGAGTACCTGTAATTTTACTGGCAGTCAAATTCTGTTGACATGCGGTGCGGGGTGAGCTGGCCAAGTAGCCACCAAAAGAAAACCCCCGGTGTCTGGGAGTAGGCTTCCTACATTCCCATGACCGGGGGTTTCGTTTAGCAGGGCAGGAAGCTCGTCAGGAGGAGGTCTGGAGCCTTTGCAGCCGTCCAGACCTTCCTACAATCTTCCTACATTCCTTCCTACATCCATGCCTACATTGTTTCGTAAGACATTGATTTCAAAAGGATGCTAGGGGTGGTCGGCAGTTTACATCATGCCGCCCATGCCGCCCATTCCACCCATGTCCGGCATACCACCGCCGCCGGCGCCTTCCTCTTCCGGCTCGTCGGCTACCATCGCCTCGGTGGTGATGATCAGGGACGCAACGGAAGCGGCTGCCTGCAGCGCGGAACGGGTGACCTTGGCAGGATCCAGGATACCCATTTCCAGCATGTCGCCGTATTCCTCGGTGGCGGCGTTGTAGCCAAAGGCACCTTCACCTTCACGCACCTTGGCCACAACAACGGAGGACTCACCGCCAGCGTTGAATACGATCTGACGCAGGGGGGCTTCCATGGCACGGCGGAGGATGTTGACACCCATTGTCTGCTCTTCGTTGAGGGCATCGACCTTGTCCAGGGCCGCAATGGCACGGATCAGGGTCACACCACCACCCGGTACGATGCCTTCCTCGACCGCAGCGCGGGTGGAATGCAGGGCATCCTCAACACGGGCCTTCTTCTCTTTCATTTCCACTTCGGAGCCTGCGCCTACCTTGATGACGGCAACACCGCCGGCCAGCTTGGCTACCCGCTCCTGCAGCTTCTCCTTGTCGTAGTCGGAGGAGCTGTCCTCGATCTGCTTGCGGATCTGCTCGACGCGGGCCTCAATGTCGCCCTCGGCACCAGCACCACCAATCAGGGTGGTGTTTTCCTTGGTGACGTTGACACGCTTGGCGGTGCCCAGGTCATCCAGGGTGGTGTTCTCCAGGGTCAGACCCACTTCTTCGGAGATCACGGTACCGCCGGTCAGGATGGCGATGTCCTGCAGCATTTCCTTGCGACGGTCACCAAAGCCGGGCGCCTTCACGGCGTTGACCTTGACGATACCGCGCATGTTGTTCACCACCAGGGTTGCCAGGGCTTCGCCCTCGATGTCCTCGGCGATGATCTGCAGCGGCTTGCCAGCCTTGGCTACGGCTTCCAGCACCGGCAGCAGTTCGCGGATGTTGGAGATCTTCTTGTCCACCAGCAGGATGTACGGATCTTCCAGCTCGGCGGACATGTTGTCCTGGTTGTTGATGAAGTACGGGCTCAGGTAGCCACGGTCGAACTGCATGCCTTCAACCACGTCCAGCTCGTCTTCCAGGCCACGGCCTTCCTCAACGGTGATAACACCTTCCTTGCCGACTTTCTCCATCGCATCGGCGATGATCCTGCCGATGGTTTCGTCACCGTTGGCGGAGATGGTGCCAACCTGGGCGATGTTGTGGCTGGTGTCGCAGGGCTTGGCCATTTCACGGATGGCCTTGACGGCCTCGGTGGTGGCCTTGTCGATGCCACGCTTGAGGTCCATCGGGTTCATGCCGGCGGTAACGGCCTTGATGCCCTCGTTAACGATGGACTGGGCCAGTACGGTGGCGGTAGTGGTACCATCACCGGCGGTGTCATTGGCCTGGGAAGCCACTTCCTTCACCATCTGGGCGCCCATGTTCTCGAACTTGTCTTTCAGCTCGATTTCCTTGGCCACGGACACGCCGTCCTTGGTCACGGTCGGGGCACCGAAGGACTTGTCCAGTACCACGTTACGGCCTTTCGGGCCCAGGGTTACCCTTACGGCGTCCGCCAGAGTGTTGACGCCTGCAACCATGCGCTTGCGCGCGCTGTCACCGAATTTAACGTCTTTTGCTGCCATAGTCTTCTATTCCTGTTCGTTTAAACCAATCGTCTGTCGTGTTCAGCAAACAATCAGGTTGAATGCGTTATCCGGTTGCTGCTGGCGGTCAGCCTTCGAGCACACCGTAGATTTCGTTCTCGCTCATGATCAGCAGTTCTTCACCGTCGATCTTCACGGTGTTACCCGCAAACTGACCGAATACCACGGTGTCACCTTCCTTGACCGCCAGTGAGCGGGTCTCGCCGTTATCGAGAATGCGGCCGTTGCCTACAGCCACGACCTCGCCCTGGGAGGGCTTTTCCTTGGCGTTGCCCGGAAGCACGATGCCACCGGCGGTTTTCTCTTCTTCTTCCTTACGGCGTACGACAACACGGTCGTGAAGCGGACGAATTTTCATTGCTCGGTTTCTCCAATGTCAGATTGTCTTTGGCAATGACGCTGCGTTAAAAGCCGGGGCAGTTAACTCCCTGTTTTTGCAGATGGTTATCTGCCCACAGCGAACTGGTGTCACCTAAATGGGGGTGGCGGTTTGGTTTTCAACACCCCGGGTGAAAAAATTTTACTTTTTTTCGATGTGGTCGCGGTCTCTCCCGGTTTCATCCCGATACTCCCCCTCAATGACCTCATCATCCGGACCTCGCCGGCGACCAAAGGGGTCGGTACCGCCAAACGGATCACCACCACCGGACGACCAGTAGAAACCGCCACCCTGTCCCCGGACCACGAGGCGCTTCATGGCCTGAGCAACGAACCAGTGACGGGACCCCGGAATCAGGCACAGGAAGCCGATAGTGTCGGTAATAAAACCGGGGGTCAGCAGCAGGGCACCACCCACCGCCAGGATCAACCCTTCAGCCACCTCCCTGGCAGGCAGCTCACCGCTGTTCAGCCGCTGATTGGCCCGCGTCAGGGTTGCCAGCCCCTGCTGCTTGAGCAGGGCCGCGCCAATGACCGCAGTCAGCAGGACCAGGCCCACGGTGCTGAGGGCCCCGATGATGGTCCCCACCTTGATCAGTACCACCATCTCCAGGATCGGCAGCACGATGAATAGAAATACGAAAACCGGCAACGGATGCCTCCCGGGGCCTGCCCCACTGTGACTGTCAGGCCGGATCAGATCCGGCCCGCCTCTTCTGTATTCTGCTGGAAGCCGGTAGCCCGGATTCCACGCATCCATTACCATCTGGGCAAAGTTGGAAACTTCAAGACCGGGAGGATTGGACTGAGGGGGCACACCCCAGCTCTCCCGCGTACATCCCCTCTCCCCAATGGGGGAGAGGGCCAGGGAGAGGGGAGCGCCCGCAGGGCGCCAGAAAACAAACCGGGGAGTTAACGCCTCCCCCTCTCCCCAACCCCTCTCCCTCCAGGGGAGAGGGGCTACACAGGTGCAAACCGACAACATGGGTAAAAACGACAGGACCAATAACACCATGGAACCCACACGCGAACAGAGAATATGGCAGGTGGTACTGGCCATTCCCGAAGGTCGGGTGGCCAGCTATGGTCAGGTGGCGGACATGGCGGGGCTTGGCCGCCAGGCCCGGTTCGTGGGTCGTGCCCTGGGCATGCTGCCGGAAGGTCATTCGGTGCCCTGGTTCCGGGTGATCCGCAATACCGGCCAGATTGCCTTTCCCGACGGTTCGGATACGTTCATCCGCCAGAAGACCCTGCTGGAACAGGAAGGAGTGGACGTGGTCAACGGCAGGGTGTCGATGCGACGCTTTCGCTGGCGGCCCTGAAGACCAGGCAACGTAGCCGGCTCAGGTCTCCTCCGGCGTTTCCTTATCCGGCGCCCGCTGGTCCAGTATCCGCCCCTTTTTCATGATGTAGATCACCAGCAGGATAGCAGGTACGCCCATCAGACCCGCCAGCAGGAAGAACTCGGCGTAGCCGAAATCCGCCACCACGATACCGGAGAAGCCCCCCAGGAACTTGCCCGGCAGGGTCATCAGGGAACTGAAGAGCGCATACTGCGTGGCCGTGAAGGAGGCACTGGTCATGCTCGACAACCAGGCAATCAGTGCCACATTGGCAATACCACCGCTCAGGTTATCGGCACTCACCACCACCGCCAGGGTCATCAGATCCGGTGGCATCTGGGCCAGCCAGACGAACAGCAGGTTGGTGGCGGCGGTCATCACCGCCCCGATCAGCAGGATGGGTCTCACGCCGAAACGCACCACCAGCACGCCCCCCACCATGGAACCAACGATGGTCATGAAGAACCCGAAGATCTTGGTGACATCCGCCACCTGGGTCTTGGAGAACCCCATGAAGTCCAGGTAGAAGGGATTGGCCATCACGCCCATGGCAATATCCGAGATGCGGTAGACGGCCACGGTGATCAGGATGATCAGGGCCAGCTCCCGGTAGCGACGGAAAAAGTCCATGAACGGCCCCGCCACTGCGGCGGAGAACCAGCCGGCCATTCTGGCCAGCCTTGGAGGAAGGTACCCCCGTTTGGCCGCCTCCCGTTCGATCTGGTGCGCGATGTCCGCCGCCGCGGCGAAGTGGTTGACCACGGGCTCCCGGACCACCAGCACGGTGACGGCACCGACGCCCATCAGCAGCGCCATGACCTGATAGGACACGGTCCAGGACCAGTACTCGGCCAGGTACAGCGCCCCCGCCCCGGCCACCAGCAGCGCCAGCCGATAGCCGAAGATGTAGGTGGAGGCCAGCGCCGCCTGGAGGCGGTCCTCGGCAATTTCGATACGGTAGGCATCAATGGCCACATCCTGGGTGGCCGATGAAAAGGCCACCAGCAGGCCACACAGGGCCATCATTTCCGGAGCGGCCAACGGGTCCACGGTAGCCATCAGGAACAGGCCGGTGGCGATACCCCCCTGGGCCAGCAATATCCAGCTCCGGCGCTTGCCCAGCAGGCGATCCAGCAGCGGCAGCCTGACCCGGTCCACCACCGGGGCCCACAACACCTTGATGGAATAGGTAATACCAAGCCAGCTAAAGAAGCCGATGGTCGCGGTTTCCACCCCCACATCCGCCAGCCGGGCGTTCAGGGTGGAGAACACCAGCAGGAATGGCAGACCAGCGGAAAACCCCAGGAACAGCAGGGCCACCACCTGCCAGCGGGAATAGATCTCCACGACCTCCCGCAACCAGGGCCAGCCGGTGGCATAGCGATCCACCACCCATTGCCAGAGCGAGACAAGCTTCGACCACAGCCATGACACGTTGAACCTGGAAGAGATGGTAGCGCTCCCGTTCAGTCGCGGAAGTTATTGAACTGCAGGGGCAGGTCGAGATCCGATTCCCTCAGCATGGCGATCACCGCCTGCAGGTCATCCCGCTTCTTGCCGGTCACCCGCACCTTGTCACCCTGGATGCTGGCCTGGACCTTCAGCTTGGCGTCCTTGATCATCTTGACGAGCTTCTTGCCCTGGTCGGTCTCGATGCCCTGACGGAGCTTCAGGTGCTTGCGAACCAGCTTGCCGGCCTTGCTCTCACCATCATCGTCGATGGCCCGGGTGTCGATATTGCGCTTGGCGAAGGCCATCCTCAACATGTCCAGCAATTGCTCCACCTGGAACTCCTGCTCAGCGCTGAGGGTAATGGACTGGTCGTCCAGTTCGATATCCGCCTCTACATTCTTGAAATCCCAGCGGTTACCCAGCTCCCGTCTGGCCTGGTCAACGGCGTTGGTGACTTCATGCATATCGATTTCGGACACAATATCAAAGGAAGGCATGGTGTTGGGTCTCCATAAACAGAATCCCGGCGGAACGGGGCGGACACGAAAGCACGATAGCATAGCGATAAACGCCTGCCACATCGAGTGTGGAAACCGTTGGACATCAGTCGATAAACGCGACAGCGCAGGGAAACACCCGGTAACAGACAATCACACAAGGCCAACAGACAGGACAACGGGCGGACAGTATTCTGAGCGCGTGGATCGGGGAGTTGTGCAGTATCCCCGGCAGTATCCACCCCCAACGGTGAGGGGTTCAGGCAGTACCCTCACCGGCTTTTTGGGACCAGTTGTGTTGTTTCAGGCAGTTTCGATCTTTCCTTGTTTGTTGTTATGGGGCCGGCTTCGCAGTATCAAGCCGGCCTTTTTTCGTTGTGCGACAAACAAAAAAAGGGGCAGCCCCACTTTGGGCTGCCCCTTCTTTTATAGAGCCCTCATTACCCTGGCCTCAGAGCTTGCGCCCCTTGCCGGCGGCAATCCGCAACCGCAGGGCGTTCAGCTTGATAAAGCCTTCCGCGTCCTTCTGGTTGTAGGCGCCTTCGTCTTCCTCGAAGGTGGCAATTTTCTCATCGAACAGCGAGTCGTCGGACTTGCGGCCCACCACGTCCACGTTGCCCTTGTAGAGCTTCAGGCGAACGGTGCCGTTGACGTACTCCTGGGTCTTGTCGATCAGCGCCTGCAGGGCTTCACGCTCCGGTGACCACCAGTAGCCGTTGTAGATCACCTCGGCGTAGCGGGGCATGATGTTGTCCTTCAGGTGGGCAACCTCACGGTCCAGGGTAATGGACTCGATGGCACGGTGGGCACGCAGCATGATTGTGCCACCCGGGGTCTCGTAGCAGCCACGGGACTTCATGCCCACGTAGCGGTTCTCGACAATGTCGATGCGGCCGATGCCATTGGCGCCGCCCACCTTGTTCAGGTGCTCCAGCACTTCGTGGGGTTTCATGGCCTGACCGTCGATGGCAACGATATCGCCCTTGTCGTAGGTCACTTCAATATAGGTAGGCTGATCCGGTGCGGCTTCCGGTGAAACGCTCCAGCGCCACATGTCTTCCTCGGCTTCTGCCCAGGGATCTTCCAGGTTGATGCCTTCGTAGGAGATATGCAGCAGGTTGGCATCCATGGAGTACGGGCTCTTGCCCTTTTTCTTCTCCACCGGGATGTTGCGCTCATCGCAGTAGGCCATGAGTTTTTCGCGGGAGTTCAGGTCCCATTCCCGCCAGGGGGCGATTACTTTCACGCCGGGTTTGAGGGCGTAGGCGCCCAGCTCGAAACGCACCTGGTCGTTGCCCTTGCCGGTGGCACCGTGGGAGATGGCATCAGCACCAGTCTCGTTGGCAATCTCGATCAGGCGACGGGAGATCAGCGGGCGGGCAATGGAGGTACCCAGCAGGTACTCCCCCTCGTAGATGGTGTTGGCGCGGAACATGGGAAACACATAGTCCCGCACGTATTCCTCTCGCAGATCCTCAATGTAGATTTCCTTCACACCCAGGGCCTTGGCCTTCTCACGGGCCGGCTCCACCTCTTCACCCTGGCCGATGTCGGCGGTGAAGGTCACCACCTCACAGTCGTAGGTGTCCTGCAACCAGCGGACGATCACGGATGTATCCAGACCACCGGAATAGGCCAGCACCACCTTCTTGATATCAGACATGCCCTTGCTCCTGCGATTCGAAAAACGGACAACGGAAGCCACGGAAACAGGCGTCAAAGCCGGTCACAGAGGCCCGTGTCAGGTTCAGAAAATAAGGGCGCTATTGTACGGGAGTACGGGGGGAATGGCTATCGGGAGGGAGCTTTCACGGACCCGGGGACACCGCCCCTCCCCCGGAAGGAGAGGGGTAGTGGGGGCCGTCTGGACTTAACCCGTGGCCCGGGCCTGCTGGCTGAGCACTTCCTCGCGGATGCCGTCCCAGCCTTCCTTAATGGAACGTAGCAGGTCAGCGACTTCTTCCAGTTTGCCGACGTCGTTTTTTGCGCTGGCTTCCAGCAGCGTGCGCTCCATGTAGTCGTAGAGGCTTTCCAGGCGGAGGGACAGGTCGCCGCCCTTCTCGAAATCCAGGAAGCTGCGCAGACCACCAATGATCTCAATGGCCTTGTTGATCAGTTGGGCCTTGGCCCCGTAGTCCTTCTGCTGCATCCTGGCCTTGGCCATATTGATGCGCTCCAGGGCCCCGTTGTACAGCAACTGAATGAGCTTGTGAGGATCGGCATCGGTGATGCTGGTCTGGGTGTTGATGCGCTGGTATTGCTGTAAACCGTTCATACTGACTTCCCCTAAATACTATGCCCTGAAAACGACGCCCTGACTCCTGGCTTCCATTACCCGTTCTGACTCGATGAGGGAGCCAGAGCCGCCAACTGCTGGCTGACGAAGTCCTGGGTACTCTGCAATTGGGAGATCAACTGGTCGGCTGCGGTGAACTGCTTCACCAGCCGTTCCCGCATTGACTCCATCCGCATATCCAATTGGTCCCGCTCTTCCTGGATGCTTTCCAGTCTCTCGTTAAGACCATCAGTCCGGTTTGAGAGCGTGCCATCAGACGCAAGCATGTTGTCCGCAATAGCCGTTATCCGGGCCGCGACACCCTCGGCGCCATCCACCTCGGCAAACAGTTGGGCGACTTCACCTGGCGCCTGATCAAGCTTGTCCTTGAAAACAGACTGATCAAACGTCAATTTGCCGTTGTCGTCCGGATCAGTGGCAATGCCGATATCCGCCAGGGTTCGAACCGTGCCGTTTTCAAGGCCGGGCACTACCGATGAAATCACTTCACGAAGGTCATTCCGGAGATTGCGGATGGTGGAGTCGCCGTTAAGCAGGCCACCCTGACCGGTATCGGCATTAAAGCCTGAAATAGACCGGACGACATTCTGGAACTCGTTGTACTTATCTACAAACGCCTGGACTCGCTCAGCGACCGCGTCGGAATCCTCTTCCACCTTGATGGTCGAGGTGCCCGCGCCCTTGAGTTCAAACGTCAGCCCTTCAACCGCGTCGGAAACCGTATTGCTGGACCGGGTGACGTCGATTCCGTTTACGGTCAGGAGTGCATCCTGGGCCGCTACGGTCTGCTCAAGGTTCTGGGTTGTCCCGTCGTAGACAAACTGGGATAGACCACCAGTATCCGTGTTATTGCCATCATCATCGGTGACAGTAACCTGCACCTCGTTTGCCGTGCCGCTCTCCGCCGAAGACATGACCAGCCGGAAACCCGAACCGGTATCTACCACACTGGCATTCACCCCGGCGCCGGAGTCGTTAATGGCGCTTGCCATTCCTTCAAGGGTGTTGTTACTGCCATCAATCGTAATATCCGTGGCAGTGCCGCCGACATTTATGGTCATGGTACCGGTACCGACGGTAGTGGAATCCTTGTCGGCAAACGTGGTGGAGGCCAAAGACTGGGAACGGGCCAACTGCTGCACGTCGATCTCATAGGTGCCATCATTGACCTGGGACTCGTCCATGGAAACACCAACGGTACTCTCGTTGGACGAGCTGGTATTGAATGCCATCAAGCCATCGGCGCTACTCAACCCCTCCATGGAGGAACGAAGTCCTTCAACGGCACTTTTCAATGTGCCAAAAGCGGAGATCATTGCCTCCGTGCGCTGCTGTTTCTGGTTCAGCCGGACTTCCGTTGGCTGACGCTCGGCGTTCAGGATCTGATCGACCAGATCCGAGCTGAACAATCCCGAGCCAGCCCCGAGTGACGATATGGATGCCATGATGTCATCCCCCTTGCGGTGGTATACCTGTGTGTGCTGCTACTACCTGTTATCGGCGGGGAGCGGCAAAACTTTGCCCTTTATCCGTCGAAATCCGGCATTATTTTGTAACGGCCTGTAAACCCACTATAGATGTTTCCCTGAAAGCAAGACACCGCCGGCCCCTCTCGGGTGCGGCGGTGCTGTATACCGTTGCCCAATGTCGTGAGGAAGAAAAGCCCTACACTTTCACATTAAACAACGACAGCGGTTCGTCCTGCTGCAAGTTCTCTGCCAACCTCAGGGCAACCTCATCCGGAATCTGGCGAATGACTTCACGGGTCTCCTGATCAACCACCTTCACAATGGTCTGACCGGCATCGCTATCCACCTCGAATTGCAGGTCCCGCTGAACGCTCTGAACAAAATCGTTCAACTGGGTAACAGCGGAATCCAAATCCTCCCGCTGATCCCTGTTACGCTCCTTCAGGCGCTCAGCCCGGGAGGGCTCGCTGGGCTGAGGAGAGGTGGCAACTTTCGCCGCACTGTCCGCAGATGAAGCCGCCAGGTCGGAGGCATTCCTGCCTTCGGCCTGAGATGACGACATGGCCCGAGCCGGAGCTTGCTCACTGGAGCGAACCAGCTTCAGATCCGGGCTATTCAGGTTAACGCCATTCATAGCTTACCTCGCTATCCTCAAACGGCGTAAAGCCGGGCCCCGAAGAGCCCGACTGTTACCGTTCGTCCCCTGTTACTGCAGGAGGGACAGAACCTGCTGCGGCCGGGCGTTGGCCTGGGACAGTACCGAGATACCAGCCTGCTGCAGCACCTGGGCCTTGGACATCTTGGCCGTTTCGGCCGCAAAGTCCGCATCAAGAATCCGGCTCTGGGACGCGCTCTGGTTCTCAATGTTGGTCTGCAGGTTGGCAATGGTGCTCTCAAAGCGGTTCTGCACCGCACCCAGGTCAGACCGGAAGGAGTTCACCGAACTCAGTGCATTATCGATAGCGCTGAGAGCCGCTTCGGCACCGGAAGCGGTGCTGATGCTGACGGAGGACACGTTCAGACCAGCGGCGCCCGCAGTCATGCTGTTATCGAAGCCAACCTCGATGGATTGACCAGCGTTTGCACCAATCTGGAAGGACACGGCGGAGCCCAGAGTGCCATCCAGTACGGACTGGCCGTTGAATTCGGTCTGGGTACCGATACGGGTGACTTCGGCAATACGCTGGTCCACTTCAGCCTGCAGCAACAGACGATCTTCATTTGAGTTGGAGCCGTTAGCCGCCTGGACAGCCAGCTCACGGATACGCTGCAGGTTGTTCACAGTCTCGTCCAGACCACCTTCTGCAGTCTGAACCATGGAAATGCCGTCGTTGGCATTACGAGACGCCACCTGGAGACCGCGGATCTGGGTGTCGAAACGAGTGGAAATTGCCAAACCGGCCGCATCATCCTTGGCGGAGTTAATGCGCAGACCAGAGGACAGACGCTCCATAGCCTGGTTAGACAGGCTCTGGGACTTGCCCAGTTGGTTCTGTGCCATGAGTGACGCAACGTTCGTGTTGATTCCGAGAGCCATAGTACTTCTCCGACAAATAGTTTTGCTTCATTTGAAAGAGGTCTGGCGCCCGTTCTCTGCTTAGTGGGTACGCCGCCCCGCTGTACTGCTTAACGGCGCGCCCGGGAATTCCTTTAGAAAAAAAACATCGTTCTTTGTTATTAAATGTAACCAATTAAATATCAAAAGGTTAAACTCTATTTCGAAGTTAAACCCTCGGCTCTTCATCAGTCAGGCGGGCTTTTAACCAGGGGTCGGATTCCACCGGCCGGGCCTGCAGGATCACGCGATCAAAGTGATCCGGCAATTGCTCGAGGAATCTGTCGAACGATGTCTTCCACGCCTGCATATACGCCGGCAATTCAGATTCCTCACAGGCCAGACCGTGGCAGAGCCCGACCTGCAGGAAGTGATAGGTTGAGCCTTTGAGCAGTTGCCAGCACATCACCTGTACAGTTAAATCGGTACGCCGGCCACTGAACACACCAACCCGATTCAGGGAGTCCCGCACCGCATTGGCAGTGACCACCAGATCCCGGCGCGAATAATCAGCGGTCAACCCCAGTGCTTTGCGGCACCCTTCCACAGTGTCCGCGATTTCCTGCCGCAGCCGGCCCAGATTCCCGTCCAACCCTTCAGACGGTAGAGGATGACGCTCGTGGCCCAGGAGTTGACGAGCCTCCTCCGGCCCGGATCCGTCATAGCCCCTCACCGCCTCCAGGAACCCGGTGGGCGAGAGCCAGTCGGCACCCTCAATAGCGGCGCCATCGGAACAGTTCGCAACACTCAGCGTGGTCTCCCCCGTCTGACAGTTGGCAATAAACCGCTCCACGGAACGTTTTGCGGTGTAGTAATCCGTTCGTGTCAGCACCTCGCCGCCATCCACTCCCGGCACCGCAAAACTGCGCTGATCCTCATTCAGCCCCTTCCTTTCAGCCCGAAACGACCTGGAGAAACTGGTTTCTCCCTCGGCCCCGTAGACGGAATAGGCAGAATGGTGATTGGTGACATCCCGGTAGCCGTAGTCAGTGCCAAACAGATAAATGTTCCGGAAACCCAGGGCATAACCCACTGATAACGCCGCGTTGGTACAAGTCGGGCTGCAGTTGTCCAGGGCCTGTTCACCCACTCCCAGCCAACCTGGTATAGCGCTCCCCCTCTTGAAAAAGAAGGTCGTCTGGTCAAAGAGCGTTGTAACCAGCGGGTTAACATCGATTGCGGCCAGCAATGGAATACTTTGCAGCACTTCGGGGTCGATATCGGACAGGATTTCGTGGATGGCGTAGTCGGCATCCAGTTCCAGATGGAAATCCGGTCGAATCCCGTTGGCGACCAGTCCCCTCAGCCCCGTGCCGGCACTGACGATAGCCACCTTGTCACGAATCTTCCGGATGTCCTCAAACCGGTCATCAATTGAAGGGCCGCTGCCGATAACCAGCAATGGCCTTGACGAATGGGCCACCGGGTCCGGCTTCAGGTATCGGCCACCGGAGCGCAGGTTATGGAGGATATTGTTGAACGCCCGGATCTCGAAATCGTAGCTGCCCCAGTTTGCCGCAAGAATCGGGATATCTTTTTCCAGATCCTTGGCAATCCTGGATAGCTCAACGTGAGCAAGATGGTTGTAATAAGTAGTGAAGTAGGGGTACATGGGCACCATTTCCCCGAGCTTGTTCCCCAGGACCTGACGAACATTCTCTTCACTGTCATTGACCGCAATGCAGAACGACAGCGAGCGTCCCTGCTTGCGAAAGCGGGCGCTGATGGTTTCCCAGTCCACGGTAAACAGACTCAGGGCAAACCGTTCCGCATCCGGTTCAAAAACAACCGCATCGATAATATCCGCCTGTTCCGACAGTTTCTCGATGTGATAGCCCAGGCCACAGCCCAGGAAAACCACGGATGGAAAGAAATCACCCCGCTTATAACCGTGGAACGTCTCCGGCGTCACGGGGGATGCGTCCCTCGCTTCCCTGACAAGGCGCATGGCAAACCGTGGCAGTGCGTAGGAACCCTCCCAGGGGGGAGCCAGCGTGAAAGACCGCTGGTCGGGTGGATTTTCCCCCAGGAAACGGTCCACCTCAGAGTAGGAATAGTCCCTGGCATGGTGTAGGTACACCGAACGGCCCCGATCAACAAGATCAACGTCGGGGTTCCCCGGTGTCACCACCAGTTCGCAGTGATTGAGCTCAAGGGTACTGAAATACTGGTGCAGCTCCGGGCGATACTTCCTGAAGTACGCCAGGTTCTTTTCCTTGCGTTCCAGGTATTCGAGGGCGGCATCCTGATCTGGTTCAGACATAGGGTTTTCGTTCCGGCATGGCAAGTTTTCAGGCTCAGTCAGCGCTGCTCCATCAGACTCTGACAGATTTTCAGGTCCAGTGCTTCATCCACATCAATAGAACGTTCCCGGGGCATGATACTGGCCAATACCCGGGGGGTGAACAATGACCCCGAAGCGAGGAAGTCACTGACATCCACCACGTACACCGCACCGTTGAGCCGGTAGTCGGGCTCATAATCCTGGGAGCGACGTGCGGACCAGAAGTCCACGCCCCGAAATTCCCCGGTTTCGGCGACCTTCCCACACCAGGCCAGCGGGTGTTCCACCGGCGACACGGATACCACACTCTCACCGGCACCACTGCAGTACCGGCCCAGGGCACTCTCGATATCCTCACCGGTGCGCAGTGGCGAGGTGGGCTGCAGCAATACCAGTGTATCGGGGCCCCGCCCCTCCTGGCTCTCATGGTCGATGGCGTGTTTCAAAACGTCTGTGGTTGTGGCGTGATCGGTAGCCAGTTCCGGCGGACGTGCTACGGCGCGAACGCCGTCAAACGACCGGGCAATGGAAAGCACCTCGGGATCGTCACTGGTCACCAGTATGTGGCCCGCCAGCCGGGCGTTCAACGCTGCCCGGATGGTCCAGGCCACCATCGGCTGGCCGGCAATCTCGGCGGTGTTCTTGTGGGGCAGGCGCCTGCTGCCCGCCCTGGCGGGGATGACAGCGAGGATGCGTCCGGCATCTTTCATGTCAACTATCCACCGTCACGTCAGCTCTCCTTCATACTCATCCTGAGCACGCTGAAAGTCGTTCATTCGACCTACATCCAGCCAATATTCGTGTACCGGATAGGTCGTGATTTTCTCGCCCCGGGCCATCGCCCGCTCCAGTAGCGTCGGCATATCCACGCACTCGCCTTTCTTTACCTGGCCCACCAGTTCCGGAGATACCACATAAATGCCGGCATTGATGAAGTATTTCTGGATGGGCTTTTCCGTCATCCCCTGAATGTAAGGGCCCTCGCATTCAACAACGCCGTAGGGCACCTGGTATTCGAACTCCCGCACACACATGGTGGCAGCACTCGGGTTCTGGTCGTGGAAATCCAGCAGCCTGCGATAATCCAGGGTGGTAAGCAGGTCACCATTCATCATGACCAGGGGCAAATCCACCTCGGACCCGGGCAACAGCCCCAAGGCGCCCCCGGTACCCAGTGGTTCTTCCTCATGGACATACTGGATGGATACACCCCACCGTTGCCCATCGCCAAAGTGGTTGCGAATCTGTTCCGGCAGGTAATGGGTCGAAATAAAGAACCGGTGGAAACCCGCGGTAACGAAACCTTCGAGGATCAATTCGAGGATGGGTTTCTCGCCCACCTTGAGCATGGGCTTCGGGCAATCGTAGGTCAGTGGTCTCAGGCGGGTGCCAAATCCCCCGGCCATCAGGAACACCGGATTGTTGATGGTGTTCCGCTCCAGGAGGCCATGCAGGGTGTCCAGTCCTACCAGATGGCCCTGCTCGTCGACGACCGGCAACTGGAGCAGCTCGGATCGCTCCATCACCGAGAGGATACGGTCCCGGGTCCACTCGCTCCGGGCCACCTGGGGCTGGTCACACATAACCTCCGCAACCGGTCGGTCCATTGAGGTCTGTTTCATCAGGGCCCGGCGCACATCGCCATCCGTCAGGGTACCCAGCAGCTTGCGTTGCTCATTCACCACCAGCACGATTCGTAGCGCCCCTTTGTCAAGGGTGGCAATGGCGTCGGTTAATGGCGTGTCGGGGGATACCAGTACAGAATGCCAATCTTTCATCACGTACCTCGGCTAACGGAACGGTTTGCAGAACGGGCTTTCCGCCCCGAATGATAGATGCTAGCCCCGGCAACATCCTGTAAAAGCAGGGACCCGGCCCCCACAACGGCCCCGGCCCCGACTGTAATCTCCTGGATCACCGTGGTGCCAGCGCCAATGAAGGCGCCTTGCTGCACCGTCACGTCGCCACAGATAATCACTCCGGGCGCCACATGGCAATGGGCACCGATACGGCTGTCGTGATCAACGGTGGCCGAACTGTTCACGATGGTGTTGCAGCCAACTTCGGCACAGGCCTGGACCACGCTGCCCCGCATGATCTGTGCACCGACTTCGATCCGGGCCTTCCCCGACACCGATGCCGAAGGATGGATAAGGGCCGGAAACTCGTACCCGGCGGATGTCATCTCCTCAAACAACCGCTGGCGCAGGCCGGAGCCTGGCATCATGCCAACGCCATTGGCAAGATAGACCCCCGCCGGCGCAATGGCATGGAGTCGATCGTCATCGCCCAGCACTTCGATGCCCATCCAGCGCTCCCCCTGTCGGTCCGCCAGGGCCGGATCGCATACGCCCCGCACGGTCGCCCCCAGGCTATGCAACACATCCAGGACCACCTTGGCATGGCCACCACCACCCAGCAGTACGAATGGCCGGTCAAACATCGTGGTTACCTCCGGCAGTGGTTATGACCTCCCCCGGAGCGTAGTCCTGGTCCGCAACCCGGCCAACCAGGTCCCAGAATCGAACGGGGGATAACCCCTGCCCTGCCCGCGCCGTGGCCAGGTCTTCATGTCCCAGCACCTGCCCCCGCCGAATAGGGCGAGCGGCAATGAGCTGCTGCCGTGCGGCCTGACGTGTGTTCCACTCACTCGGCTGCACCCGCTTCAGTCCAGTTCCCAGCGCGGCTTCAACGGTGCGGATCTGGCGGACCATGTCGGTCAGCTCGTCTGGCTCCAGGGAGGCACGATGGTCGGGCCCCGGCATGGAACGGTCCAGGGTAAAGTGCTTCTCGATCACCCTGGCGCCCCTGGCAACCGCTGCCACCGGTATAGCCACCCCCAGCGTATGATCGGAGTACCCGACCGGTAGCCGGAAAGTGGTCGCCATGGTATCCATCGCCGCCAGATTGACCTCTTCGAGGGCCACCGGATACTGGGACGTGCAGTGCAGGAGGGTGACCTTTCCCCGCAGGGCCTCAAGGGCAGAAGACTGGCTCCAGTGCTGCCATATCTCGGCCACCGAGCCTGGCTCCCGGTCATGGCAGTAACCGTGGGCAAGTACGGCCAGCGCCTGTTCGACCTCACCGAGTGTGGCCATGCCCGTTGATACGATCAGCGGTACCTGGCTATTGGCGAAGGCCCACAGCAACGGTGCGTTGGTCAACTCCCCGGACGGTACCTTGTAGACCGGCAGGTCGAGGGATCTGAGGAAACGGAAGCTCTGCAGGTCAAAAGCAGTGGACAGGAATTCGATTCCCTGGCTCCTGGCGTGTCGCTGGAGATCACCATGCCAGCTTTCCGGCAGTTCAAGCCGGGCCAGCATCTCCTGCTGGCTCTCATTCTCCGTACCACTTGTCTTCTGGTAGTCCGCTTTCGGTGCCCCCGCTGCCAGACGTCTGGCATTAAAGGTCTGGAATTTGACGGCGGAGGCGCCACTGGCGGCCGCCACGTCAACCAACGCAAAGGCGGTGTCCCGGTCGCCATTATGGTTGACCCCGGCTTCCGCAATTATCGTAACGTTATTGTTGTCGTTCATCATCGTTCACCACTCCGTGCCCCGGCCCCATCACGTCGAATCAGGGCGGGCCGGCAAATCATAAAAGGCCTTGGGGCCGGCCTGGATACCTTCACAAAGGCGTTTGACTATTTTATCGCTGGTGAAGCCATCACCGTAGGGGTTGACCTGGTGTTCCACCCCTGCCCTGAACGCCGGATCCAGGGCACGACACACCGCCGCCATGATGCCTTGTCGGTGCGGCTCGCAATGAATGACCGAAGGTGCGGCCAGCCGCCCCTTCTGACGAAGACCAATATCCACTGACGGGACGCCCAGGGATGGAATTTCAATGATGCCACTGGACGAATTACCCAGCACCGCTTCGGCACCGGAAGCCACCGACAGGTAACGTTGCATGCCCAGGGACTTCGCCGCCAGGCAGCGATCGGGAGCGCTGGCCACATACTGGTCGATCAAACGGATAATCCGGCGGCCACCGTCATCAGCGTTGGGATAGGTAAAAACAACGCCGTGTTCGGGAAAGGCGTCCATAGCGGACAACAGTGCCTGGAACGTTCCCTCCGGCTGTTCATCCCCCTGGGTGACCGGGTGGTAGGTCACCAGGATGTAAGGACGACTGAAATCGAACGACAGGTCCGCGGACAATGCCTGTGGTGTGAGCCGCGGTGTGCGGCGGACGTTCTCCAGGCCCAGCGCGCCCACATCATGGACCATGGATGGAGGTTCGCCCAACTGGATAACCCGTTGCCGGCTCTCGGGAGTGGCAACGAAATGGAGATGGGCCAACTTGGTAATCGCATGGCGAATCGGATCGTCGTAGGCCCCTTCGGTCAGTTCCCCACCATGCAGGTGTACCAGGGGCACCCGATGTACCAGTGCCGCCTGGCTGAAGGCCAGGGCCTCGAAACGGTCCCCCAGGACCAGGGCGGCATCGGGTGACAGCCGTTCCAGTGCCTCGGCAAATCCCATCAGGCCGACACCCATGGATTTGATGACCCCAACCGGGCTATCGGAAGACAGCAACATTTCCACCGTTGCATCGATCTCAAAGCCATCGTCCCGGATGTCATCCACGGTGTAGCCGAATTCCGGCGATAGATGGGAGCCGCTGACAATCAGCTGCAGGGACAGGTCCGGCGCTGAGTGGATGGCCTTCAGCAACCAGTACAGCAAGCCGTACTCGGCCCGGGTTCCGGTAAAAACAGCGATCCTGGTCATGACGCCGACCACCTGACGCTACTTGGCAGGTTAACCAGGCGCCCGACAACGTCCCGTGCTACTGTCAGGTCGCCCCGCAGGCAGTCCGAGTATATGTCGAGATCACACATCAGTTGCCACGCCGGCCGGGTCATCACACCCTCGTCGTTGGTCGTGGTTAACAGGGCGTCACGGACCCGCCGTGATGGGCAGAGCACGGCGTTGAGCCAGTAGTTGCTGCGACACCCCTCCGGTTCAGCCACAAAGCTGAGATCCGAGCTGGCCAGCAACGCCTGGTACTCGGAAGCCAGTTGCCGTTTCTCTGCAATAAAGCCCTCCAACTGTTCCATTTGCGCCACCCCGAGAGCTGCGTTGAGATTCGGCATGCGATAATTGAAACCGATGTCGTCGTGCACGTACTCGTAATTATGGGGCACCTTGGCGGTGGTGGTCAGATGCCGGGCCCGTACGGCATCCCCGGAATCCGCCAGGATCATGCCTCCACCGCCGGTGGTGATAATCTTGTTACCATTGAAGCTCAAAACCCCCAGTTGCCCGAACGTTCCGGTATGGCGGCCATGGTAGAAACTGCCCAGGGATTCCGCCGCATCTTCGACCAGGGCCAGGTTCCACTGCTCACAGACCTGTAACAACCCCTGCAGATCGGCCGGGTGCCCAAAGGTGTGCATCGGCAGGCAGGCCTTTACACGGCGGCCGCTATCGGTGTGACGAACGGCTCCCCCTTCGTCGATACGGCACTCTGCTTCCAGCCAGTTGGCCACGGCGGCAGGAGATAAACCCAGGTTGGCGGCATCGATATCCACAAAAACCGGGTGCGCCCCACAGTAATGGATAGCATTGCAGGTCGCCACGAAGGTCAGGGGCTGGGTGATCACCAGATCCCCCCTGCCCACCCCAGCGACCCCCAGGGCCACATGCAACGCGGCCGAGCCATTGACCGTGGCCACGGCCGCCGGACTGGCCGTGTAGGCCGCGACCTGCTCCTCGAATTCGCTGACGAAGTGCCCGACACTCGAGACGAACGTGGAGTCAATCGTTTCTCCCAGGTAGTGCTTTTCCCTGCCCCTGAAGACCGGTGCGTGAAGGGGAATGAACTCGTCCGAGCGGTAGTAATCCCGGACAAAGCCTATGAGGGAACGAATCGACGGGCTAGACATTGTACAGGCCGGTCTTGTATCGGTTCAGGTTGTCCGGATTGGAAAACCAGTTAATGGTCTTCTGCAGGCCCTGCTCAATGGAATGGCCAGGTCTGTACCCGGTCAGCCTATGCAGTTTCTGGTTGTCTCCCCACAACCGGAACACTTCCGACCCGGATGGACGCAGACGCTGCTGATCAGTGACAAACTCCACCTCAGATCCCATCAGCTTTCGGATCAGGTCCAGGGTGTCAGCGATGGATATCTCATAGTTCGAGGCGATGTTGACCGTTTCACCAATGGCCGCATCCGCCCCGGCCAGCGCCAGGAAGCCCTGGCAGGTATCCTCGACGTAGTTGAAATCCCGGGTGGGCGACGTGTCCCCCAGCTTGATCGATGTCTCGCCGGCGGCGATCTGACCGATAATAGTAGGAATCACCGCCCGCGCCGATTGCCTGGGACCATAGGTATTGAACGGGCGGGCAACGGTAACCGGCAACTCGAACGCATTGTAGAAACTCATGGCCATGGCATCGGCGGCAATCTTGGACGCGCTATAGGGCGATTGTGGCTGCAGGGGGTGTGCCTCGTCGATGGGAACATACTGAGCGGTACCATAGACCTCGCTGGTGGAGGTATGGATAAAGCGCGACACGTCATTCTCCAGCGCCGCCTGGCACATATTCAGGGTGCCGCGGACATTGGTGTCAACGTAGGAGTCCGGCGCGGTATAGGAATAGGGAATAGCAATCAGGGCAGCCAGGTGAAATACCTGGTCCACCGACCGCGTGATGTGCTTGCAGTAGTGCGGATCACGAACATCACCGGTGACCACCTCGACCTGATCCAGGCAATCCACGGTTTCGAGCCAGCCCCAGTTATTGAACGAGTTGTACTGGCTCAGAGCCTTTACCCGGAACCCGGCCCGCACTAACTGCTCGACAAGATGGGAGCCAATAAAACCATCCGCTCCCGTAACCAGCACCCGCTCAGGTGATTTCATCATAGACCGAGCCTACTCATCTCATAAAGTGTTACAGCTACGGTGAGTCTAGCGCAACTCGCCGTTTTTTCTCGTTAATTTCTGTAGCCAATTTAGCAGCCCGATGGGTGCCGGAGAACCAATCAGCATCGGCTCCTGGCGTCCAGGCCGCCCCTGGCAGGCGGCAAAAACCCGCCGCCGACCGGATTGCCCAGGCACGCCCCACCTCTGAGGTCGAAAATTAACCCATTAATATTCAACGCATTACAAGAAAAACAATAAAAATGGCACAGAACTCGCTTGGACCGCCTCAACTGGCAAGTAGCAGAAACCTTTTTGCCGCCCCCACGTCCATATTCGGTCGGGATGGGATTAACGGCGTCTCTGAACTGGGAGAATCGATATGCCTCAGATCATCAACACCAATATTGCGTCACTGAACGCGCAGCGCAATCTCGATGCATCGCAACGGGACGCAAACACATCGTTGCAAAGATTATCATCAGGCCTTCGCATCAACTCCGCCAAGGACGACGCCGCCGGACTCGCCATTTCCGAACGCTTCCAGTCCCAGATTTCGGGCCTGAACATGGCACAGCGCAATGCCAACGACGGCATTTCCCTCGCCCAGACAACGGAAGGGGCGCTGGATGAGATCACCGCCAACCTGCAACGGATCCGTGAGCTCGCCGTTCAGTCCGCCAACGCCTCCAACAGCCCGTCCGACCGTGAAGCCCTGAATGCCGAAGTCCAACAACGGATTGCCGAGATCAACCGGATCGCCGGTCAAACATCATTCAACGGATTGAAAGTACTGGATGGCAGCCTGCCCACCCAGACCTTCCAGGTGGGAGCCAATGCCGGCGAGACTATCAGCGTGAGCGGCCTGGACGCCCGGGGCAGCCAGATCGGTTCCGTTATTGGCCAGACCACCAACCTGCTTCAAGAAGACGACGGTACCGACACCCTGCAAACCATCTTTGAGGAAGGCCGCACGGCCAGTTTCACCATTGACCTGACCCACCCCGACGGCGTTACCGTCACCACCGTGAACGTGACGGACGCCACTTCGCTTCAAGACGTCCTGGGCCAGGTCAATGCCCAGACACCCACCACCGAAATTGCCGTGAACATGAACCGCACCAACGACGAGCTGATTTTCTCGTCCCAGTACGGCAATGACTACTCGGTGGATATCACCGTCGATGGCGGCACAACCCAGACCGTTGCCGCCACGGCGGCTGCCGATACGGTTTCCGCCAACGACACGGATATTTCCACTCAGGACGGCGCCGATCTGGCGATGATCTCGGTGGACTACGCCATCGAAACCATCAATGGCCTTCGGGCGGAGCTTGGTGCGGTCCAGAACCGCTTCGAGTCCACCATTGCCAGCCTGTCCACCACCTCAGAGAACCTGTCGGCGTCAAACAGCCGTATACGGGATGCGGATTTCGCGGCGGAATCCGCGAATCTGGCACGGACCCAGGTGTTGCAGCAAGCCGGCCTGTCTGTACTGTCCCAGGCCAATGCCCGGCCCCAACAGGTACTTCAATTGCTGCAGGGCTAATTGGTGTAAAGCCACAGGCCTCCTGAAAATGCCGGCTGCCACAACAGCCGGCATTTTTTGTTCCTGTCACACCGGTTCCGTAATCGCCTGCTGAAGCTCATCGCGATAACGGCTCACCAATTTGGTATCACCAGTCACTTCCTCCACCACAGACAGGTAGCGTTTCTCCAGCTCATCCGCGAACTCACGGGAAATGGAAAAGCGCCGGAAATCGTCGGGCACGGTATCCGCACGAAGCCACCCCAGTGTCCGCTCCAGCTCTGCCTCACTGGCATGTTCGACAAACCGTCGGTTCAGCCAGCTTTCGTAGTGGCTGCTGACCTGTACCAGCCGTTCCCGCTCCAGGCCGACATAGGATTCACTTTGCTGCAATACCGAACGCATATGGCTGCCCAGCCCGTTCAGGCACGACAGAACATACAGGCGCTGGCCGGAAAGGGAGGGATTGGATACCGGAACATCCCTTGCGGTCGGGATCGGCATACTGAACATCTCGCCGAGCGACGCCCAGAAATTACCTTCCCCTTCCCGCAGGGTCTCATATGGCAGTATCCGCACATTACGGAAATAACGTCGATACAATCCCAGCAAATAATCCAGGTCCAGGCACTGAAGGAGAAATGCACGACGTTCGTGCAGGAATTCCCTCGCGCTACCGCTGCCTCCCTCGTTCAGGAACTGGGCATGCATTGAACGAATCCATGACACCGGGCTGCGCAAGGTTATCAGGACGTTCTGGGTTTGTGACGCCAGGGTCCCCATCATCCTGCTGGCGTTGTCCTGATAGACACGGAGCATTTCCGCATCACCGGAGTCCAGGAAACCACACGACAGGCCCTCGCTGGACAGGACCAGTGACTGCCCGGCCTTTAGTGGCTGATCAAGGTCAATATCGAGATTCTTACCAACATCGAAACAGTTGTTCGCCGTAGACTCCCGCAGGTACTCAACAACAGGATTAAGGCCCTTGTTAGACAGGGCAATTTTCTCATCCAGCGCCCACACCCCCTGCATATAGGTGGTTGCGGTTTTCATCAGCCCGATATGAATACAAGCAATTTCCATTCGTCACCTCCGTAAGCCCCATACGATATACAGGAGGGCACATATCAGCAATCACGTGATAAGAGAGTCACCATTTCATCCGACCGCAAATAGAGCTTGGCATGCCATTCGCTTACCTTTCCCCAACAACGGCAAAAACCGCCAGAAAACTGCAGATCCTTGCCGCTCCTTGCCGCGGCCCGGTTGATGAGGTGTTCCATGCAAGCACAACACAATGTTCAGGTTTCCGACTCCCGGAAGGCCGAGGTAGCCCGGCTGTTGCTGGAAGCCAACCAGGCCTACGGCGAGTCCAACCATCCCCAGCGCCGTTATCTTGAGCGGCTCCGGGCGCGGCAGGCCTGCCGTGACCTGTTGGGCCGGGCGCTGGCCATCCAGCCTGATCACGGCGCCGGCCTTGGCCTGCTGGGACGGGTGGAGATGGACGACGGCAACCTGGATCAGGCCGCCGCCCTGTTCGAGGAAAGCCTGGAGCGGCAGCCGGAACAGCCCCAGCAATACTGCAATCTGGGCTACTGGGCCCTGAAGGCGGAACGTCCCGCCCGGGCGGAAGGCTACTTCCAGCAGGCCCTGGCGCTTGACCGGCAATCCGCCGCCGCTTTCTGCGGCGTGGCCCATGCCAAGCGGGAACAGGGACTGTTCGACGTGGCCTACCTGCATTATCGCAAGCTGATCCAGCTCGGTCTGGACTGGCCTTCCGTCTACAGCGGCATGCTCAAATGCGCGGCACGGATCGACGTCCACCAGGCGGATACGGAACTGGCACTGGACGCCATTGCCCTGCTGCGCCGGGACGAACTGCCCCATCAGGAGATCGGACGTTTCTGCGCCGCCATCCTGCGCCAGCAATATGACCTGGACAACCCCAATGCCGAAGTCTTCCTGGACGCGGCGGCGGAAGACGAGCTGCTGATCCTGGCCCTGGACCGGACCCTGATGCCGGACCCGGCCATTGAGGAACTGGTAACCCTGCTGCGCCGGGCCATCATTGCCGAAGTCGCCCAAACCGTCGCCCTGCGTGACGATTTGCAGGCGCTGACCCTGGCCATCGCCCGTTATGTGGACCGCACCGGGTACGCCCTGGTCGCGGAGGCGGACGAGGAAAGTCTGGTTGAGACAATCAATAGCAGCATTACCGCCCAGTTCGCCATGGCGGAGCCCCTGGAAGCCCTGGTGGGCAGCGTGATGATCAGCGCCATGTACGGTGCCCTGTTCCACCAGGAATTCGCGCCCCGACTGGGCCAATGGTCCCTGACCGACTGGCCGGCCGGTATGCAACCGGTGATGGCCGCCAGCTACTATGACCGGGCCCTGGACGAGTCCATCAAGCAGAACTTCGAGGAGAAGGCCGAGGAACTGACCCTGGCCCGCACCGACGTGCCCCAGGCCTGGCCCAGCTGGAACCACCTCGCCTACCATGCCGAAACCAGCCTCAAGGCCATCATGGCCCAGGAGCTGGGCATGGACACCAGCGCCCTGCCCGGCACCCTGCGAATGATGATCTGCGGCGCCCAGTCCGGCCAGCGGGCGCTGGAGCTGGCTCACTATCTGGACGACGTGGAAATCATCGCGGTGGACGAGTCCCTGGCCAATGTCGCAACGGCGACCCGTCGGTTCGAGGAACTGGGGCTGAACAATATCGTCTTCTGGCCCTGGTCCGTGGCCCGTCGATTCGTGGCGGATGGCCACCGGGTCCACTGGATCGAGATGGGGCGGTTGCCATCGTCAGCCATCGGCGACCTGTCGCTGTCCGCCCTGGTGAGCGACGCCGCAACCCAGGGTGCCGTGGTGCACATGCACACGGCCGTGGCCGAACAAACCAGGGGCGATGCCCAGATCCGCCAGCTTGTGGAGACCCACAAACTCCAGCCCACCCGCGAGAATCTCCGCCGGCTCCGACGCATGGCCCTGAACAGTCGCCAGGATCCACAGTGGCAGGACCTGCTCCAGGAGGAGGATTTCTATGGCCTGGGTGGCTGCCGGGACCGCTGGTTCCGCCCCCAGGACATCAACCAGCTCAAGGACCTGATGGGGCTGGTCAGCAACGAGGTGGAGTGGAAACTGCTGAAGGCCCGTGACCAGGACGGCCACAGCCTGACCCTGGCACCGGTGGCCCGGCAGGTCCGTGCCGAGGCCCTGGGCAGTCAGGTGCAGAGTCTGGTGGGGCAGCCTCTGTCGGTTTACTTCGTGCGGAGGCGTTGAAGGCCAACTACGAGATTGGGGGGAACATTCCCTCTCCCCAGCCCCTCTCCCGCCAGAGGAGAGGGGCTAGTAACGTTCAGTTCCCAATACCGGTCGATCAGAAGTACGGCATAATCGATTCGCCATAGAGGTGCAGATCCTCCAGGATTTGCATCTTCTCGGGTGTCATGGTCGGATCCTGGGCCAGTCCCTGCAACGCAACGCCAAATGCCTCCAGTGACAGCCAACCTTTGCCGGGCTCCATCAGGCGTTTCCGGCGAAAGCTTTCCCAGCGCTCACGCTCTTCATCAATCAACGTATCCGGGAAGTTTCGGGCACGGTAACGGAACAGCATTTCCTGCAGACGCGGGTCATCGAACCGTTCATTCACCTCCACCAATTGCTCCGGGGGCTGGCTGATGATCCAGTTGAGCCGCTTACGGTCGGTGTCGCCGATAAAGCCGCCCGCATAGAGTTGCTCATCCGGGTCCGTCAGATCACTTTCCGGTTGCTTGCCAAACGCCTCGGCAATCTTCTGTGGAAGCCCCTCCGCTTCCCGCAGGGTGGCCAGGTTCCGTCGCAGGGTGTCGCCGTCCAGTTCCAGTTCACCCAGGCGCTCCGGACTCAGACTCTTCAGCATGGTGCCCGGCGCCAGCACTGGGCACTTATTCACCTGCACTCCCTTTAGAGGAAAGCGGGTCACGCCCTCCCCAAGCTCTGCCTGTGACGTAAACACCCGTTCACGAATTTCCTCTACACTGGCGTTAATCAGTTCCGAGGGATCTTCCCGCAGGTCATAGACAACCACCTGATTCCTGTTGGTGGGATGCTCCGCCACCGGCGCCACCATGGCGCAGCAACCCCGGCTGGCGGGGTATTTCGAGGACACATGAAACACGGGTTTCATTGTGGCGGTGTCCAGCATGGCCCGGGCGGAGTGCTTGTCCTTGTTGCTGAGGACGAAGTCGAACAGCTTCGGCTGTTTCTCCCGGATCAGCTTTGCCAGGGCAATGGTGGCTTCCACATCGGACATGGCATCGTGGGCCGCTTCATGGGCGATACCGTTGGCGGCGGTCAGTTCCTCCAGCCGGAAGCTGGGGCTGCCGTCCTCCTTTCGGGGCCATTCGATACCCTCCGGGCGCAGGGCATAGGTCAGGCGGACCATGTCGATGATGTCCCAGCGGGAATTGCCGTTCTGCCACTCCCGGGCATAGGGATCCCGCAAGTTGCGATAGAGGGTGTGGCGGGTGACCTCATCGTCAAAGCGCAGGCTGTTATAGCCCACCGAACAGGTTCCCGGCTGGCTGAACGCCTCATTGATCCGCGCAATGAACTCCGCCTCCGGAAGCCCTTTCTCCAGGGCCTTCTGGGGCGTAATGCCGGTGATCAGGCAGGCCTCGGGGTTAGGCAGGTAGTCATCCGACGGCTTGCAATAGATGACCAGAGGGTCTTCGATGATATTGAGGTCGGCGTCGGTACGGACACCGGCAAACTGGGAAGGCCGGTCATGGATGGGGTCTGCGCCGAAGGTTTCGTAGTCATGCCAATAGAAAGAGCGAATCACGCCTGGGCTCCGGATTGTCCATTCGAAGCACGCAGTGTACCAGTTTCCCCGGAGGGACCTGTAACCGGGGCACGGGCCATTCCTGTTGCTGCCCAGGTTTTGCAGGCTTTAACGGTTGATCGGTTATCTGACGACCAATTGCCTGTATCATGGGCACATATTCCAGGCCGGTTCCGCCCATGGTCCGGGATCGGTCGGACAACCTTCATTCAGCCCTCGTGGCGAGCCTGATTTCCTATGCAAACCCGCATCCTCATCTGTGATGATTCGGCGATGGCCCGCAAGCAGATGGCCCGGGCACTGCCCCAGGACTGGAGCACCGAACTGCTCTACGCCGGCAATGGCCTCGAAGCGCTGGACCTGATTCGCCAGGGCCAGGCCGACCTGTTGCTGCTGGACCTGAACATGCCGGACATGGACGGCTACGAGGTGCTTGATGTGATCCGCCAGGAGGATCTGCCGGTGATGACCCTGGTGGTGTCCGGCGATATCCAGCCGGAAGCCCGTAAGCGGGTGATCTCCCAGGGCGCCATCGATTTCCTGAAGAAACCGGTCAAGCCTGCCCAGGTGGCGGAACTGCTGGAACAGTTCGGGCTCTATCAGCCAAATCCGTTCGCCCCCCAGCCTGACCGCCAGGGAGCCGGCAACACGGCCCCCTTCAGCGTTGGCCTGTCTGATTTCCTGCAGGAGGTGGCCAATGTCGCCATGGGCCAGGCCGCCGACCTGCTGGCGCGACTGCTGGACACCTTTGTCCGGCTGCCGGTACCGAAGATCACCACGGTCTACCGCAGCGAGCTGAGCATGGTGCTCACGGCGTCGGCCCAGCAGCAGGACACCTACTCCGCCGTGTGCCAGGGCTTTACCGGTGCCGGCCTGGCTGGCGAGGCGTTGCTGTTGTTCTCGGACTCCAGCGTCAAGGACATGGCCCGGCTGCTTGGCTACGGAGATCCAGACGCCGAGACCGTGGAGGTGGAGGTGCTGATGGACATGTCCAGCATCCTGTTCGGGGCCTTCCTTCGGGGGGTCGGGGAACAGATGGACATACACCTGGGCCTCGGTCAGCCGATGGTACTGGGCCGCCACCGCCGGGTGGACCACCTGGTGGAACACCACAACCGGCGTCAGGAAAAACTGATGTGCGTGGAAATACCGTACCGGCTGGAGGGTTACGATATCCGCTGCGACCTGCTGGTGTTCCTCACCGAGGAATCCATCCACCAGCTTGAAACCAACCTGCCATTTCTGACGGGGTGATTATGGCCGACGAATCCGACGCTGCCGGCTACCATGCCCTGGTCACCCTGCTGGAATCCATCGAGGTGGGTCTGGTGGTGATTGACCTGGACTACCGGGTCAGGGTCTGGAACGGGTTCATGGAGAACCACAGTGGCGTGACCTCCAGCCGGATCCACGATCAGGTGCTGTTTGACCTGTTTCCGGAACTGCCCCGGAGCTGGCTGGAGCGCAAGGTGCGGTCCGTGGTCACACTGAACACCCGGACCTTCACCTCCTGGGAACAACGCCCTTACCTCTTCCGGTTCCGCAATACACGGCCCATCACCGGCACCGAGGAGTTCATGTTCCAGAACCTGACCATCAGCCCCCTGACCGGCCCCGATGGCAAGGTCACCCAGGTGTGCCTGATGGTCTACGACGTCACCGATGTGGCCGCAGGCCGTAAGGCCCTGGAACACGCCAATGCGCAGCTGGAACGCCTCAGCTCCACCGACCGGCTTACCGGCCTGCTTAACCGTGGCACCTGGGAGAACCTGCTGGACGCCGAGTTCGAGCGTTATCGGCGCTACGGTCACAACACGGTGCTGGCGATGTTCGATATCGACCATTTCAAGGCCATCAACGACACCCATGGCCACCTGATCGGCGACGAGGTCATCCGGGAGGTGGCCCGCATCACCCGGGACTCCCTGCGCCAGGCGGATCGTCCCGGACGCTATGGTGGCGAGGAGTTCGGCATCATCCTGCCGGAAACCGATATCGACGGCGCCCTGACCATCTGCGAGCATATCCGTGAGACTATCGCCGGCCAGGACTTCGACACGGACAACGGCACGATCCGCTGTACCATCAGCATGGGGCTGGTCCAGCTTGATACTGGCCCGGACAACTACATGGCGTGGCTGCAACAGGCAGACAGTGCCCTCTACCAGGCCAAGAAAGGTGGCCGGAACCAGAGCGTGGTGGCGCCAGCCAGCCTAACGCAGAGGGGCTGACATCTCGTTGATGTGCCTTCGGTATTCCAGGACCAACCGGGAAAGCCGCCACCCGTCGGGGCTGACGGCCCGGGGTCGCTGATGCAGTAGGGTCTGCAGACAGTCAGCAGCGCCCGCTGCCTCGGCGGCGGCGTCATCCTCCCAGCTTGGGTAGCATTGCGACGCCGGTACATATTCCGGGTAGGCAAGACGGTGAGGCGCCAGCGCCAGGCAGCCGGATGCCATAGCCTCCAGCATGGCCAGCCCCTGAAAGTCGTGGGTGGCGGTGCTGACCACAACATCGGCACTGGCCAGCAACCGGTCGTAGTCCTCTCGCCGGTCCTGGAATCCCCAGTGCACCAGGTACTCCCCGAATTCCTCCTGGATACGGTCAAAGGCTGGCGGCTGGCGGCGAAACTGCTCCCCTACCACACTCAGCCGGAAGGGCTGTTGCCGCCGCTTCAGTTCCCGCAACAGGTAGAGCAGGCGCTCCGGCCCCTTGTCGTACTCCCATCGGTGGTTCCACAGCAGGTGGGGACAGTCCAGGTCCGGCGGTGACGGCCTGGGCACAAACAGCCGGTCCTCAATGGGAACCGGCAATACGTGGGACTTCTCGCGGATGCTGTTGGTCATATCCGGCGGCAGCCGGTCCGGCATACGATCGATAAACCGGTAAGCGCCGTCCAGGAAACTGTCCCGGTTCCACGCACTGTTGAACAGCACCCGGTCCGCGGCCAGGGCACTGTAGAGGTTGACCATGGCAGGTTCGGCACTGGAGTGCTGGCGTCCGGAATCCGGGTAGGCAAACTGGTTCTCATGCATGTATAGCAGGACCGGCGTCCGGGCCAGATCCGGGTTCAGCCCCCGAAGCGTGGCCAGGTCCACCATGGAGGTGGCGATGATAAGGTCCCAGGATTCCTGCAGCAACGGCTCCCCGAGCCAGCTCAGGGGATTACCGCGAATCCGCCAGCGGAAGAACCGGGGCGGGAGTGCCAGCGTGTGCCAATCGCAGTCCGGCAGCGCCGTCATCAGCTGCTCGCGCCAGCGCCGATGGCTGCCAGCATCGTAGCCGGACAGCAGCAGGATGCGTTTTGGATCTGCCATAACCGGGCCTGTCTTTATCAGTCGCGCCCCAGTGTATTCATCCTGGCATTAAATGTCCCGCCCCGAACGACGCATCACCCCGGAGTCATCCATTGGCCAACGCCTACTGGTTAGACAGCCAAACAGCCTGGTAGGGCTTCAGGGTCAGGCATCCGGACAGGTCGTCAATACGCTCGCCATCGATCAGGTCATGCCACTGGTCGGTTCCGATCAGGTTGATATCCGCCAGGGACACCTGCTGCACCTCGTCGGTGATATTGTGGATGCAGAAGATGGACTGGTCCCGCCGCATACTCTGCCGCCAGAAACCGAAGATCTTCAGCCCCAGGTGCAGGGTGAACTGGGTGGCGTTGGGGTGAAATGCCGGCTGACTCCGCCGTATGTGGATCAGCCGACTCAGTTCGGTGAACACCTTGCCATGATGACTCAGCGGGTTATCCAGCTCATTCTCCAGGGCATCCAGCTGCCACTGCCCCCGGTTGATGGAGCGCAGGCGCCCGGTATGTTCCATGCGGGCATGGTCGTTGCCGGTACCCAGCAGGCTGTGGATGTAAAAGGCGGGAATACCCTCCAGGGCCAGCATGATGGTATGGGCACACAGGAAACGTTGCAGTTGCCACTGGTCCGGGCCGTGCTCCTCGGTGCCCTTGAGGGCGTCCCACAGGGAGATATTGATCTCATAGGGCTGGCTGTCGCCATTGCCCAGGCGTCGGTAGGATACCTTGCCACCAAACGTCTCCATGCAGCGGATCAACGCCTGCTTTTCCTCGTCCGTCAACAAGCCGTCCGTGGGTCGCATCCCTACCCCGTCATGGGACGCGATGAAGTTCAGGTAGGTGGTGCCCATCTGGGCCGGCGGCATGCTCATCAGCCAGGTTTTCAGGTGACGGCTGTTACCGCTGACCAGGGTGTTGATCAGCAGCGGCGGCAACGAGAAGTTATAGATGACATGGGCCTCGTTGGCGTTGCCGAAATAGGTCAGGTTCTCCCGGTTGGGTACGTTGGTCTCGGTGATCAGGATGGCATCCGGAGTATGGTGTTCCACCAGCAGGCGGATAATCTTGATCAGCTCATGGGTCTGCTGCAGGTGGATACAGGAGGTCCCCGGTTCCTTCCACAGATAGGCCACCGCATCCAGGCGAAAGATGCGCACACCCTGCTCCAGGTAGAAGCGGATAATTCCCACGAACTCGATCAGCACCTGGGGATTGGCAAAGTTCAGGTCCACCTGGTCTTCACTGAAGGTGCACCAGACATGGCGTTCTCCATCCTCCGTCTGGAACGGGACCAGCAGGGGCGAGGTACGGGGACGAACCACGTCGCTGAGGTCCTGCCCCGGGTCCGCCTCGACGAAGTAGTCGCTGCCCGGATGCTGCCGCCGCCGGAAGTTCTCGAACCAGCGGCTGCGGGCGGACATGTGGTTGATCACCAGGTCGGCCATCAGCTTGTAGCCGGAGCCGATGGCCCGGATATCGTCCCAGCCCCCCAGGGACTCGTTCACCTGGCGGTAATCCATCACCGAGAAGCCATCATCTGAGCTGTACGGAAAGAAAGGCAGCACGTGCACCGCATTGACAGTGCCCTTGAGGCAATCGTCCAGGAACCGCTTCAGCGTGTGCAACGGCTTCTCGCCGTCGGCCTGGACCGAATCCCCGTAGGTAATCAGCAGGATGTCAGACTCATCCCAGTTGTTCTGGTGAGCGGGCGGCCCGGGGCGATCCTCCTCCAGGGCCATCGCATCCAGCAGTTCCCGGGCGAGCCAGCCGGTGTCCAGGGCGGGATAGACCTGGTCCAGCATGCCGGTCAGTTTCTGTATCAGTACATCGGTCATGGCGCGTATTCCTGGTTATCCAGTTCCACCGCCTCCGCCATTTCCGACATCAGGTCCGGCAACGCGCTGACCACACGACTCCAACTGGGAATGAATGGCGCATCCATGGG
Organism: Marinobacter shunpengi; assembly: GCF_045449695.1. Taxonomy (NCBI): domain Bacteria; kingdom Pseudomonadati; phylum Pseudomonadota; class Gammaproteobacteria; order Pseudomonadales; family Marinobacteraceae; genus Marinobacter; species Marinobacter shunpengi. The sequence continues at coordinate 508,201 of NZ_JBJJKZ010000005.1, read as the reverse complement.
GTTGTCCAGGAAATAGTTGCCCGCCTCCATCACGTTACGGGCGAACATCTCCACCGCCTGCTCCTCGCTGTGACGGTCGATGGTAAGGCCGTTGATCAGGGCATCGTTCTGATAGGTCTCGATAAAGTCCAGGGCGATACGGTAGTAGGTGGCCTTGATGGTGCGGAATTCCTCGGTGGACAGCACCTCGCCATTGGTGGCCAGCTTGCGGAACAGGGCCTTGCAGATATCCATGCTCATCTTGGACAACCCCGTGCTGGCGTCTTCCGGCGACAACTCCTGGTGCTTGTGATCGTAGTTGTCGGCGATATCCACCTGGCACAGGCGATTGGTGGCGTAGTTGCGCCTCATCTCGGACAGTACGCCGATCTCCAGCCCCCAGTCGCTGGGAATGCGCAGGTCGCTGATCACGTCCCGGCGCAGGGAAAACTCCCCCGCCAGGGGATAACGAAAGCTGTCCATATAGTCCAGGAATTCCCGCTGGCCACACACTTTCTTCAGGGCGCGCAGCAACGGAGTGACCAGCAGGCGACTGACCCGGCCATTCATGCTCCCTTCCGCCACACGGGCGTAGTATCCCTTGCAGAACATGTAGTTAAATGCCGGATTGGCCACCGGGTAAATCAGCCGTGCCAGCAGGTCACGGGAATAGGTGAGGATGTCGCAGTCATGGAGGGCGATGGAGCGGCTACGGCCGGCGGCCAGTACGTAGCCGAAGCAGTACCAGACATTACGGCCCTTGCCCATCTCGGAGGGAGCCAGCCCCTGCTCCCGCAGTTTGAGGTCAATGGCCCGCAGGCGGGGACCGTCGTTCCACAGTACCTTGACCTTCTGGGGCAACTCCGAGAAATACTCCATGGCGTGCCGGTACTCGCCCTCACTGGCCCGGTCCAGCCCGATCACAATTTCCTCCAGGTAGGGCACGGCCTTGAGTTCCTGCACGATATTGGCCAGGGCCGGTCCCTGCAATTCCGAATAGAGGGACGGTAATACCAGCGCCATGGGGCGGGTCTTGCTGAACCTGACCAGCTCCTGCTCCAGGTCCTCCACCGGGCGTCGGGTCAGGTTATGAAGGGTGGTGACAATACCGTTCTGGTAAAAATCCCCCATTGGGACTCTCCTTGTGGTTTCGGGTACCTGGTGCGCCATTCAGTTAATTTACCAACTTACTGCGCGACGCTGGGGTCTCTGGCCAAGGCGCCAGTCCGCCGGTGTGGTGGGCCCACATCAAGGGCTGGCAATACCGGCCAGAGGCCCCAGCGTCGTGTAGTAGGCTAGCGGTAGCCGAATCGGGAGAGCACCTCCAATACACTCCGGTTCCAGCCCGAGGGGCCGGGCTCCGTGGAACGGATGACCGGATGCCCCTCGGGCAGTTCGATACGACCGGCGTTGACGCCTGCAATGATGACTGCAAGGTCCGCGCCAGCGAGCATGTCCTGGTCGTTCAGGCTGTCTCCCAGGGCCACGGACTGACAGGATCTCTCCGGCGACCGGGCCCGGTACCGGTTCATCAGTTGCCGCAGGCCATCCGCCTTGTCGAACCGTCCCATGACATGCAGGAAACGCCCTCCCTGGAGGAGTTGCAGGCCCCGTTCGGCCAGACGCTCACGGAAGGCCCGAAGCCTTTCGGAGGTGTCCTGCCACAGGATGGGTTCGGTCCCTATCCTCTCCCCGGCCATGACGGCTGCCTCGCCGCCCAGGCCGGTCAACCGGGCCAGTTCCGATGGCGGCAGGTCCGCAAAACCCGTAAAGCGGTACCCCCGGGCCCTTTGAGAAGCCAGTTCCTCCAGGATGCTCGCCCGCGGCGCACCGGTGGTGATCACCTCTTCCGGCCCGTTACCGAAGTAGCCCGCCGGAATCACCATACCGGCGCCATTTTCGACAATAAACGGGTGCGTATTGCCCAGTTCCCTGCGCAGGGCCTCAATTTCCGGTCGGGTCTTGCTGGAGTTGAGCACGAGTGGCAGGTCCAGGTCCGCCAGGCGCCGGAGGGCTGGGCGGGCGGGCTGCCAGTCGTAGGTGTCATGGTCCAGCAGGGTGCCATCCAGGTCGCTGAAAAAGATCGGTCGGGGCTGGTCCATGCCTCTTATGCCCGTGTCAGATTGTGGTCTTCGTCCAGCTCCAGCAGGACATCCGCCCTGTCGGGCATCTCGTCCAGGCAGTGCCGGGTGATCCGCTCGTAGTGCATAATGAAGCGTTCCAGTTCCTGGTCGCCCATGATGCGTACTTCCGGTGCAGGCCGACCGCCATCCTCGCCCACTCGTGGTGCACTCAGGTATCGCTCGGCCAGCTTGCGCTCCTGTTCCGTGCGCCAGCGTGTCACCGCCTCCATGGAAGGGGCCTTGAGCATCACCAGCAGGTCCAGACGGTCAAAGAAGGCCTGGTACGGTCCCCGCAACTGATCGTTGACGTAGGTGCGCCAACCGCCGCCGCTATCCTCGTTCGCCTCCAGTGCATTCATGGGCCTGGCCAGCGCTGCTTCGGGCTCTGGAAGGGCGCCCAGACACCAGCCCTCCACCAGGATAATCTCGGGGCGGCCAATGAACAGCGGCCAGTTCTCTTCCGGTTCGCGGTCATCCAGGGCCTTGTTGAACGTCGGCATGGCGGTCCGCGACCCGGCATTCGCCGCCAGCAACCTATCCAGCACACTGTTGCCCAGCGTCAGGTCGTGGGTGCCGGGCACACCCCGGGTCATCAGCAGCGGATCCACCTCATCCGCCAGCTTTGCCCTCTGCTCACGGGTGCAGTAGATGTCATCCAGTGACAGGCTGGCCGTGGGACACTTGTAGCGGTAAGCCAGCAGAACCCGCAGGAAATCCGTCAGGGTGGACTTGCCGGTACCCTGCGCCCCATGGACTCCCACCACCAGGGGTGTGTCCGCATGCCTGCTGGCCTGATAAAGTGACAGAGCCAGGGGCTCGAGTACATCGTTCACCGTGCGCCGGTAGGCCGGTGGCAACTGGTGCTGGTTCATCAGGACTTCGAGGGCGTCATCGGTGTCGGTGTTCGGCATGGCGTTCACTCCAGCTCCTTGGTTCCACAGGGCCCGTGCAGGTTCCATACCACCGCCGTGCCCTGCCCCGGTACATCTACCTGATACCAGTATAGGAGCAGAACGGCCCCCGGCCAGAAGGTACCGTCGGCCAATCCCTTATGACTTCCTTTGACGGCATAAAGACCCGACCACGCTATCTGGAGTTACCGGACACCTTCTTCAGTCACGTCCGGCCAACGCCGTTGCGGGGCGATGTGCGACTGGTGCATTTCAACGAGGAACTGGCCCGGGAGATGGGTGTGTCCGTGGACGCACCAGAGGACTGGGTCGATATCGGGGCCGGCCGTGCCCTGATGGAAGGCATGAACCCGGTCGCCATGAAGTACACCGGCCACCAGTTCGGTATGTACAATCCAGACCTGGGGGATGGCCGTGGGCTGCTGCTGTGGGAAACCGAAGGCCCGGACGGCCGTATCCGGGACTGGCACCTGAAGGGGGCCGGCCAGACGCCCTACTCCCGCTTCGGCGACGGCCGGGCCGTGCTGCGCTCCACCATCCGGGAGTACCTGTGTGGTGAAGCCATGCACCACCTGGGCATCCCCTCCACCCGGGGCCTGTTCCTGGTTTCCGCCACCGAACCGGTACGCCGGGAAACCATGGAAACCGCCGCCGCCCTGGTGAGGGTGGCGGACACCCATATCCGCTTCGGACACTTTGAGTACGCCGCCCATCACCTGGGCCCGGAGGCGGTCAGGACCCTGGCGGACCATACCATTCGTCACCATATCCCCGGCCTGGCGGCTTTACCGGAAACCGAACGCTATCCGGCCTTCTTCGCCGAGGTGGTCCGGCGTACCGCCCGCACCATTGCCCAGTGGCAGGGTGTGGGGTTCTGTCACGGGGTGATGAACTCCGACAACATGTCCATCATTGGTGATACCTTCGACTACGGCCCCTACGCCTTCCTGGACGATTTCGACGCCCGCTATATCTGCAACCACACCGACCAGGGTGGTCGCTATGCCTACAACCGGCAACCGGAAATCGGCTTCATCAACTGCCAGTTCCTGGCCCATGCGCTGACACCGTTGCTGGACGAGGACGACCTGCGTCGGGGGATGCGGGAGTACGAGACCACCTATAACGAGACCTTCATCAATCTGATGCGCCGGAAGCAGGGGCTGGCCAAGCCTGACGAGAATGACATAAACCTGATCATGGATACCTACAGCATGCTCCATGAACACGGCATCGACTACACCCGCTTCTTCCGCGGCCTGTCGACTCTGCCATCACGGGGGCCCGACCCGGTCAGGGACCTGTTCGTGGACCGGACGGTTGCCGATGACTGGCTGGGGCGCTACCGCACCCGGGTGGCATCAGAACCGCAATCACCGGAAGAGCGGGAAGCAGCCATGTGCCAGGTCAACCCGAAGTACATCCTGCGGAACTATCTGGCCCAGAACGTCATTGACGCCGCTCAGGCTGGCGACGATGCTCCCCTGGCAGAGTTGCTGGAGGTACTCAGGCATCCCTACGACGAACAGCCAGAGTTCGAACACTACGCCACCCTGCCACCGGATTGGGGCAAGCACATGGATATCAGTTGCTCGTCCTGATCGCGATTACATCTAAGGGCTATGTGGTTATCACCAACCCTTCTCAGCCGTTCATTTAATAACCAGACAAACCCACTAGAATAGGAAATGCAATCATTTGGAAGTTGTCCCAACCGAGGAGGACAGGCCATGAAACGATTGTTCTATCTGGTGGATTCCATCGACAGTGTCGATGAGATCTCCGACGACGTGCATGCCAACGGCATCACCGACTGGCGCTTCCACATTATCAGCAAGGATGAGGCGGGGCTTTACCGGCACCACCTGCACACCGCCAGTGTGCTGGACCGTACCGACCTGCCTCGGTTCGTGGAGCGGGGCGTCCTGATCGGCGCTGTGGCCGGCGTCCTGGTGGTCGGAGTCCTGTCCCTGATCGTGGGGCTGAACTTTCCCATGGGCGCCTGGATCGCCCTCTTCGCCTTCGCGGTGGTCGCCGGCGGCTGGCTGGCCGGCTTTGGCGGCATCCAGAGCGAGAATTACCGCATCCGTCGTTTCCATGACGATATCGAGGCGGGAAAGTACCTGGTGATGGTGGACGTGCCGCACCAGGATGAAGAGGAGATGAAACGCCTGATGAGTGTTCGTCACCCGGAGGCTGTGCTCCAGGGCGAAGACAGCAGCTTCAACAATCCGTTTGCGGGGCTATCGCTGCACAGGAAGGCCAAGGTCCACTAGTAATCCGGTCTCCCTCTCACCCGGAAGGTGAGAGGGAGACCGGAACACATCAGTCTAATCACCCTCTCACCCTGGCGGGAAGGGAGGGTATATGCCCTACACCGCCTTCGCGGCGATGATTTTCTCTTGCCATTCCGCCGGGCCGGTCTGGTGGACCGAGCTGCCCCGGGAGTCCACGGCCACGGTCACGGGCATGTCCTCCACTTCGAACTCGTAGATGGCTTCCATGCCCAGTTCCGGGAAGGCCACCACCTCGGCGTTCTTGATGGCCTTGGAGACCAGGTAGGCGGAACCACCAACCGCCATCAGGTAGACCGCACCAAACTCGCGAATGGCGTCGATGGCCACCTGACCACGCTCCGCCTTGCCGATCATGCCGGTGAGGCCGGTCTTCTCCAGCATGGTGTGGGTGAACTTGTCCATGCGCGTGGCGGTGGTGGGACCAGCAGGACCAACCACTTCCTCACGTACCGGGTCCACCGGACCCACGTAGTAGATGAAACGACCCTTCAGGTCCACCGGCAGTTCCTCACCCTTGCCGATCATGTCCACCATTTTCTTGTGGGCGGCATCACGACCGGTAAGCATCTTGCCGGACAGCAGCACGGTTTCGCCGGGCTGCCAGTCCTTCACATCTTCCGGAGTGACCGTATCCAGGTTCACCCGGCGCACGTTATCGCCCACTTCCCAGGTGATTTCCGGCCAGTCTTCAAGGCTCGGCGGGGTCTGCAGGGAGGGACCGGAGCCATCCAGCACGAAGTGCGCGTGACGGGTGGCGGCGCAGTTGGGAATGATGGCCACGGGCTTGTTGGCGGCGTGAGTCGGATAATCCTTCACTTTCACATCCAGCACCGTGGTCAGGCCGCCCAGGCCCTGGGCGCCAATGCCCAGGTCATTGACCTTGTCGAAAAGCTCCAGGCGCAGTTCCTCCGCCCGGTTGGAGGCGCCACGTTCCTTCAGGTCGTGGATATCGATGGGATCGAGCAGGGATTCCTTGGCCAGCTCCATGGCCTTCTCGGCGGTACCGCCAATGCCGATACCCAGCATGCCCGGCGGGCACCAGCCGGCGCCCATCTGGGGCACCATCTTCAGCACCCAGTCCACCACCGAGTCGGACGGGTTCAGCATGGCGAACTTGGACTTGGCTTCGGAACCACCGCCCTTGGCCGCCACGTGCACTTCAACGGTGTCGCCGGGCACCATCTTATAGTGAATGACGGCGGGGGTGTTGTCCTTGGTGTTGCTGCGCGCGCCATCCGGGTCAGCCAGTACCGATGCCCGCAGCACGTTGTCCGGATGGGTGTAGGCACGGCGCACGCCCTCGTTGATAACATCGTCCAGGGGCTGGTCGCACTCCAGCTTCACGTTCATGCCGATATTGACGAACACGGTGACGATACCGGTGTCCTGGCAGATGGGACGGTGACCCTGGGCGCACATGCGGGAGTTGATCAGGATCTGCGCCATGGCATCCTTGGCCGCCTGGGACTCTTCCCTCTGGTAGGCCTCGTGCACGGCCTGGATAAAGTCCTTGGGATGGTAGTAGGAGATGAACTGCAGCGCGTCCGCTACGCTCTCGATCAGGTCGTCCTGGCGGATTACGGTGGTCATAGGCGTCTCATCAGTTTTCGGGTTATTCGGTTGGAGGGCTGGTGGATGCCGCCGGGAGGCGACCGCCCCGCAAAAAACGGCGCCCAGTTTACCAGCAGGGTCGGATTTTATACAGACTGGCAGCGGACAGCGCCAACCTTTGCATCCCGTCGCCGTTATGGGGTTTAATCCCGGATCACGACGAAAGTCGTAGTCCCGGTGCCCATCAGAACAACGTAAAGGAGCCCTCGTGAGCGAACACATTTCCGTAGATATCCAGGACAAGATCCAGGTCCTCCGACTCAACCGCCCTGACCGCAAGAACGCCCTCAGCCAGGCCATGTACGCCGCCCTGGCGGACGCCATCCAGAACGCCGAGAACGACAGCAATATCCGCTGCACGCTGATCACTGGTAATGAGGAATGCTTTACGGCGGGCAACGACCTGTCTGACTTCGCTGCCGGCCCCGTGGGCGAGTTCGAATCTTCCCCGGTTGGGCGTTTCCTGTTCGGGCTGGCCTCGGCCGAGAAACCGGTGGTGGCGGCCGTCAATGGCCCCGCGGTGGGCATCGGCACCACCATGCTGCTGCACTGCGACCTGGTGTTCGCCGGCAATAACACCGCGTTCCAGATGCCTTTCGCCAACCTCGGGCTCTGTCCGGAAGGCGGCTCCAGCCTGCTGTTGCCCACCTGGCTCGGCCGGGTACGTGCGGCGGAACTGTTAATGCTGGGTGGCGTCTTCGATGCGCCCAAGGCCAGTGACATGGGGCTGATCAACCGGGTATGCGAACCGGCGGACACCGAGGCACAGGCCCTGCAGGCCTGCCGTCAACTGGCAGCCCAGCCGCCAGCGGCCGTCCGTGCCACCCGCCGCCTGCTCAACCGTAGCTGCGCGTCCGGGCTCCGTGACGCGATGCTGGCCGAAGGTGAGATGTTTGGTGAGCGCCTGAAGTCACCGGAAGCCGGCGAGGCCTTCAAGGCGTTCATGGAGAAGCGCAAGCCGGACTTTTCCTCGTTCTCCTGAGGTAACCGGACAAAAAGGCGCCGGTACCCATAACGTATAATACGTCACGGGTACCGGCGTCTTTTTTGCCTTGACCGCACTGGCCTGTGATTCGGTTTCAGGAATTACCGGATGGCTTCTGCATCTGGCGAATCAGGCTGCTCAGGGTGTTTGCCAGGGCTTCAACCTGGTCCCGGTCGCTTCCCAGCCTCAGCAGGCGGGAACCGTCCCTGGGATCATAGATCCAGCAGGACTCGGTGGCATTCTCGCAACTCCATTCCACCAATGGACTGATGCCATAAACCGGCAGGATCAGCGTTGTGAGCTTGCGGACGCCATCCTCGCCATTGCGGCTTTCACGGAACTGGATCTCGCCATCGTGCACCGATGCGTGATAATGAACGTCCGGTTTGCTTCCTTCCCGGATCAGACGCGGATCCCGGCGCCAGCCGGCCCGATCGAAGATCCGGTTCATACGACCCACCAGCGCGGACCGGCTGACATCCCCGGAGGCGGCTGACTGCCCACTTCCCAGGGACTGCCCCGCAGGCGTGATCTCGGCCACCTGTTCCTGCCCGGCATCGCCGGCACTCGCCGAACCGGCCTGTCCGGACCGGTTCTGTTCGATATCGGTAATCAACTTGAGCGATTCGGTGTAGTACTTGCCATCGGCACCGGTACCGGCGACATAGTTCTCCAGGGCCGACATGGCCTCATTGTAGTGTCCGGACTGGGCCATCACCTGCCCCCGGTAGTACAGGTACTCCGGCGGTTTCTCTCCTTCCAGCCGTTGCAGGCGGTTCAGGTATTCCGCCGCCTGGCCCCATTGCCCGGTCTCGACGGATTCTTCCACGGCCAGCATCAAGCGCTGAATTTCGTGTTCCGCCGGCAACGCCAGCGCAGTACCGGATATCATCAGGCCCGCCGCCAGGACCAGTCCCGCCAGTGGGCTGGCCTGCCTGGTACCTGAAGGCAACTTATTCCTTGAGTACATCATCGCTTTCCTCGTCTGTGCCTGCCTGTTCGGTGCTTCCGTCGGCGTCCAGCGGGAGCCCGTCGTCAACATCATTCTCTCCGCCGGCCTCCGCCTGGTCGGTGATGGTCCGCGGCAGCTCCTTCTTCACTCTCACCCCCAGCTCCACGAACTTGCTGGCCTGGGAGATCAGGTTGCCCCGGCCACGGGTCAGGGTATTCATGGCGCCGTCATAGGTGGTCTGCACCGTCTGCAGTTGCCCGCCCATCTTTTCCATGGCCTCCACGAACACCCGCAGCTTGTCGTACACGGCGCTGGCACGATCGGCAATCTTGCGGGCATTCTGGCTCTGGCGTTCGTACCGCCAGATGTTCTCGATAGTCCGCAGTGTCGCCAAAAGTGTCGTTGGCGTCACTACGATAATCTTTTTCTCGAACGCTTCCGCGAACAGGTTCTCGTCATACTGGAATGCCGCCACGAATGCCGGTTCGATGGGCATGAACAGCAGGACGAAATCCGGTGAATGCAGCCCATGCAACTGGCTGTAGTCCTTCTCGCTGAGACCCCGGATATGCTGTCGCACGGCGTCTACATGGGCCCTCAGGTGGTTCTCCTTTTCCCCCTCATCTTCCTCCGTCACCCATTGCTGGTAGGCCACCAGCGACACCTTGGAATCGACGATCAGGTTACGGCGGTCCGGCAGGTGTACCACCACGTCCGGCCTCAGGAGTTGTCCGTCGGCGTCCCGGTAGCTGCCCTGGGTGTCGTACTCCACGCCCTTGCGCAGGCCGGATTTTTCCAGCACCCGCTCCAGGATCAGTTCACCCCAGTTGCCCTGGATCTTCTTGTCCCCCTTCAGGGCCCGGGTCAGGTTGGCCGCCTCTTCGGTGATCTGGCGGTTCAGGTCCTGCAGCGACTTGATCTCACTGCGCAGGGCCTGGCGGTCCTTGGTCTCGCTGGTATAGACGTCCTCCACCCGCTTGCGGAAGTCCTGTATCTGGTCCCGGAACGGATTGAGCAGGTTGTCCAGGCTGGTGCGGGTCTGCTGACTGAAGCGCTCGCTCTTCTGTTCAAAGATACGATTGGCGAGATTTTCAAATTCCTGCTTGAGGGCTTCCCGGTTGCGCTCCAGCAGTTCCAGCTTCTCGGTGGTGGACCTGCGTTCCTCCTCCAGGGTCACATCCCGCTCCCTCAGCGTCACCCGGACAGACTCCAGCTCCCGCGCCAGTTCTTCCCGGCGGCTTTGGAGCTGGTCCCTCTCCTGTGCGATCCCTTCGGCCCTGGAGTGTTCAGCCTGCTTTTCCGCTTCCAGGGTGGCTACACGCTGTTCCAGAGTGGACGCCTGGGTGCGCCAGTGTTCGTTGCGTTCGTCCAGCTCCCTGACGCGGGCCTCCAGGGAGTCGGCGTGGTCGGTAACCTGCTCCAGGCGCTGCTGCCGCAGTTCGTTTTCATGCCGGTGGGCAGCCAGCTCCCGCTCCAGCTCCTGGCTCCGGGCCTGCCCGGCGGTCAACCGGCTGGCAAGTACCCGCCCCCAACCTAGCGATACAATGATCAGCACAATAAGTACAACACCGATTGCCAGCACAACGGGTTGATCGATAATCTGCTGCCACAACGGATTCAATGCGTCAGTCTCCCGCAGTCGTTTGATGGGTGTTCCGCCAGGCCGTTTCTCAAACCAGCCAGGCAGGGCACGACCGGTTTTCAGTAGGCTCGATTTATCAGTACTATACGCGAATTCCGGAGCGCTGTGGCTGAACGCCATCATCGGAAGCCGGCAGGCTCCCGGGACCGGACTTGTACGGGGCCCTTGGCGTCGTCAACGTGAAGTTACCGTAAACCCGAGCGAGGGACCGTTCATGTATAATCCGCGCGACCTGGACAGTCAGAGGGATCCCATGTTGTCGACATCCAAACCGCTTGCTGCGGCCCTTCTTGCCACGGTGGTGCTGCTTTCCGGCTGCGCCACCGACTCCGTTTCCGTCAAGCGTTATGAGATGCAGGGGTTGCAGGATGCCGTCGCCAGCCAACAGGCTGACCTGACCCACCTCAAGGTCACCGGTGACCGGCACTTTCAGGAGCTGAAAGAGCTCCAAGATGACACTACCCGCGAAATCATCGACACCATCCGGCAACAGGTCGAGCCCCCCACCTGCCCCCCTGTCCCCAAGCAGCGCATCTGCGCCGCCGAAGAATCCCGTGACACCGGCACCAGTGACCGGGTAAAAGGCAAGCTGGTGGTCGGCGAGGTGGAAAAGGCGTTCCTGGTCGGACCCAACTTCGTCTACGATGCGCGCATCGACAGCGGTGCCGAAACCTCGTCCATGGATGCACGGAATGTGCGCCGGTTCGAGCGTGATGGCCAGGAATGGGTCCGGTTCGATATCCCCGTTCCCGGCAAGGACGACGAACTGGAAACCCTTGAACGCAAGGTGGTGCGCAATGTCCGGATCATCCAGGCCAACGAGGAAGACTATGAGCGTCGGGCCGTGGTGGAGCTGCAGTTCCGAATCGGCGACCATGAGCAGAAGGCCGAATTTACCCTAAGCGACCGGGCACACCTCACCTATTCCCTGTTGATCGGACGCAATATCCTGCGGGATGTGATGCTGATTGACGTGGGCAAGGAGTACAGCACCGAGCTGCCCCGCTCCATCCTGACCAGCGCCATTCGCCGCGACTGAGGGCCCCGAGTTGAAACTGCACTCCCGCTATCCCTTCTACATCGCCATTTTCGTGCTCATCGCCGGAGGCATTGCCCTGGCGACGGCCCGACACGTTCAGTTGGGGATTCCCTGGCTGGCCGGGGAACAGCAGCCCGTGTGGATGGTGGAAGCCCGCATCGATTTCAAGGCCGTGGGCGAGGAAGTGCTGGTCAGCCTGAACGTGCCGGACAGTCCACCCGGTTTCCGCGTGCTATCGCAACAGGCGGCCTCCCCCGGCTACGGCTTCTCCCTGATTGAAGAATCCGGCGACCTGCGGGCCGAGTGGAGCATCCGCGAAGCGGAGGGCCCCCAGACCCTGTACTTCAACGTCCAGTTGACCCCGGATGAGTCCAGCCACGTCCCGCCATCCTCCGAAGCACCGGCCCCGGAAGCCGTGTTCTGGGAAGAGCCGGAAGCCACCGCAGTGGCCGAAGTGCTGGAGCGGGCCGCCGCCAAATCCGCCAGCCCGGAAAGCATGACCCGGGAACTGATCAAGCTGATGCAGTCCAGCGACCCGGACCAGAACATTGCCCTGCTGCTCAACAGCGACAACCATGTCACCCTGTTGCATCGCATGCTCAACCATGCCGGCATTCCCGCCCGGGTGGCGGATGGCCTCCAACTGGAGGATGCCCGGCGCCTGCAGCCCCTGCGCCCCTTCCTCCAGATACACAATGGCGAGCGCTGGCTGACCTTCCACCCGGAAACCGGACAGCAGGGTCTGCCCGACAATGTCCTGCTGTGGCGTCAGGATGCCTTGTCACTGCTGGATGTAATGGGCGGGGAGGACTCCCAGGTCAGCTTCTCCATGTTGCAACAGACCGTTCCAGCGCTTCAGCTGGCCACCCGTGAAGGTGGGCAGAACGGGCTGGGACTGGTCAGCCTGTACGAGCTGCCCATCGAGGAACAGGGCATGTTTCGCATGCTGCTGCTGTTGCCGTTGGGGGCCCTGGTGGTGGCCTTCATGCGCATTATTATCGGCGTCCGCACCTCCGGCACCTTCATGCCGGTGCTGATTGCCGTCGCCTTTGTGCAGACCTCCCTGGTTCCCGGCCTGGTGGCGTTCCTGTCGGTGGTTACCGTGGGTCTGTTGCTGCGGGGGTATCTGTCCAGCCTCAACCTGCTGTTGGTATCCCGGATCTCGGCCCTGATCATACTGGTCATCGCCATCACCACCGGCATCAGCATCATCGGCTACCAGATGGGCTTCAACACCGGCATGACGGTCACCTTCTTCCCCATGGTGATCCTGGCGTGGACCATTGAACGCATGTCCATCCTGTGGGAGGAAGACGGCGCCCGGGAGGTGCTGATACAGGGGTCCGGCAGCCTGTTTGTGGCGGTCCTGGCCTACCTGCTGATGGATGCCCCGCTGGCCCGTCACCTGACGTTCAACTTCCCCGAACTGCACCTGGCGACCTTCGGACTGGTGCTGCTGATGGGTCAGTACACCGGCTACAAGCTCAGTGAACTGAAACGGTTCCGACCAGTGAAGGAGTTCTCATGAGTTCCTGGATATCGCCCTTCCGGCTCCGCAAGGCCGGTATCCTGGGAATGAACGAACGCAACGTTTCCTATATCGCCCGATATAACGACCGCAGAGCCTATCCGCTGGTGGACGACAAGCTGAAAACCAAGCTGCTGGCGGAAGAGTTCGACATCAAGACGCCAAGATTGCGTCAGGTGGTGCGCCAGCAGCACGAAATCGGTCATTTCAGTGACATGGCGGTCGACCTGGAAGGTTTTGCCATCAAGCCATCCAAGGGGTCCGGCGGCAAGGGCATTACCGTTGTCCAGCGTCGGGAGGGCGAGCAGTACGTCAAGGCCTCGGGCGCACATCTGTCCCTGGAGTACCTCAAGCGCCACCTTAGCAACATCCTGGCCGGGCTCTACAGCCTGGGCGGCAAACCGGATGTCGCCATCGTGGAAGACCTGGTCCGCCCGACCGCGCTGCTCTCGAAGTATTCCTACCAGGGCGTGCCGGATATCCGCATCGTGGTGTTCCAGGGTTACCCGGTGATGGCCATGGTACGGCTGTCCACCTCGGCGTCCGATGGCAAGGCCAACCTCCATCAGGGCGCTGTCGGGGTCGGACTGGATATTGGCACAGGGCAGGCGCTCAATGCCGTCCAGTTCAACCGGAAAACCCTGCTTCACCCGGACACCGGCCTGCCCATGAGCGAGATCCAGATCGACGACTGGGACACCATGCTGATCATGGCCGCCCGCTGTTACGAGGCCACCGGCCTTGGCTACATTGGCGTGGACCTGGTGCTGGACGAGACCGAAGGCCCCTTGCTGCTGGAACTCAATGCCCGCCCGGGCCTGACCATCCAGATGGCCAACGGCAAGGGGTTGCTGCCACGCCTGCAGAATATCGAATCCCTGAAACGCCCCCACTTTACCCCGGAGAAACGGGCCGCCTACGCCATGACCACCTTTGGCGCCTGAGTCTGCCGCACTATTACGACAGTCCACGGATTTACACCACCTTCCCGGGTAACCTGACCGGTCGTTCCTGGCCTTCTGCCATACTTCAGGCACAAAAAAACCGGAGCCGAAGCTCCGGTTTTTCTGTTAATGGCAAGTGCCGCTACAGCTTGCCTTCCGCCAGCAACAGCTTGCGCTCGTGACTGAGGCCCTTGAACAGCCCCCAGCACATCACCAGCAGGATAGCGGTAAACGGCAAGCCGGCACTGATGGCCGTGGCCTGGATGGCGCCAAGGGCATCGGCACCACCACCGAAGATCAGCGCGGCGGCAATGGCGCCCTCCATCACTACCCAGAACACACGCTGGGCAGTCGGCGCATCGGTCTTGCCACCGGCCGTGATGCTGTCGATCACCAGGGAGCCGGAATCCGATGAGGTTACGAAGAAGACCAATACCAGCACGATACCAATGAACGAGATGATGCCGGTCATGGGCAGATTCTCGAACATCTGGAACATCGCCAGAGACACATCGGTCAGACCGTCCTCAGCCAGCACGCCAACGCCACCCTGGATCTGCTCCAGCGCGGTACCGCCAAAGCCGCTCATCCAGACAACGGTAATCAGAGTCGGAATAATCAGCACGGCGGTGATGAATTCGCGAACCGTACGGCCACTGGATACACGCGCGATGAACATACCCACGAATGGTGACCAGGAAATCCACCAGGCCCAGTAGAACACGGTCCAGCCATGGAACCAGGTTTCATCCTCGCGCCCGAACGGATTACTCAGAGGCAGCGCCTGGGTCACATAGGTGGACGACGTAATCCACAGGTACTCGATAATGGCCATGGTGGGACCAGCGAAAATGATAAAGAACAGCAGGATCGCCGCCAGAATCATGTTCAGGTTACTGAGAATCTTGACGCCGCCATCCAGGCCACGCAGCACCGAGATCAGCGCCACACAGGTAACCCCGGTGATAATCGCCATCTGCACGTTGATACTGGCGGACGTTCCGAACAGGTAGTCCAGACCGGACGCTGCCTGCTGGGCGCCAAAACCGAGGGAGGTCGCCAGACCGAAGATGGTGGCCAGTACCGCCAGGATATCGATGATATGACCCGGCCAGCCCCATACACGATCACGCAGCAGCGGGAAGAACGCAGACCGGATGGTCAGCGGCATGCCCTTGTTGAAGGCAAAAAACGCCAGTGACAGCGCGACCACCGCATAAACCGCCCAGGGGTGCAGGCCCCAATGGTACATGGTACCGCCCATGGCCATGCGAGCCCCTTCCGGGGTATTCGGCTCCGCGTTAAGCGGTGTGCCATACCAGTCGGTGTAATAGGCCACCGGCTCGGCCACGGCCCAGAACATCAGGCCGATACCCATACCGGCGGCAAACAGCATGGCGAACCATGACATGGTTGAGAACTCGGGCTTGGCATCCGGTCCGCCCAGTCGGATCTTGCCCACCGGCATGAAGATCAGGGCGATACAGAACACCACGAAGATGTTCGCACTGATTATGAAGAACCAGTCGAAGTTATTGATAATCGCCAGTTTCGTCCCGTCCAGCACCTCTTTGGCCTGAGCGGGAAACATAAGCGTGCCCACCACGAATACGACCACTAGGATCGCTGTGATGGGAAACACCGGAGCATGAATGTCCAGGCCAAACTTGTTGATGTTGTCCTGGCCTGCCACGTAGTCGGTCTGGTACTCGTCTTTGACAACCTCGCCCACTGTGGAGCCTCCCATAGACTGTGACTTTGTAGATTTGCCGGGACCGGGCGGCCCCAAAGCGTTACGACGGCGTAATTTTATTGTTTTGAACTCTAAGAATCAAAGAACTGCGATAATTCAGGCCTCTATACCGCTATCGCGCTCCATGGCCCGTCCTGTCACGCCATGATGGGCGCCGGGACGCAGTGACGTTTTTAAGCATAGTACAAGGTTGGGGAATCATCCTTTTACGCCTTACAAACCTGTATCACCAAACAGGGGATCCTTAGCCGCCCGATCCCCGTCTAGTGAATCTTGGTTTCCCTGAGCTTGATAACGAACTCCGGCGGATCGAAGCTGTCGGACCTCGCCAGCTCCCAGTACTTGCTGAATACACCGTGCTGCAGCTCACCACCGTTGACCAGGACGCCGGGCTCCAGAAACGGATACAGGTCCATATACGAGTGCACCGTGGTCTTGCTCACCCGCCTGACAATATGCTCCGGCCCCAGCTCCGAGGGGTGTCTCAACCCTGCAGCCCCCAGCAGGTTGGCCAGGGCATTCATGGTATTGCGGTGGAAATTGGCCACCCGAACGCTCTTGTCGGCCACATCCAGCTTGCCGCCCCTGAGGGCGTCCTGGGTGGCGACACCACTGGGACAGCGCCCGGTGTGGCAGTTCAGCGCCTGGATACAGCCCAGGGCGAACATATAGCCCCTTGCCGCGTTGCACCAGTCCGCCCCCAGCGCCAGTATCCGGGCAATATTGAAGGCAGAGGTGATCTTGCCGGCGGCGCCAATGGCAATATGCTCCCGAAGGTTGGCCCCCACCAGGGAGTTATGGACCAGCAGCAGCGCCTCAATCAACGGCATGCCCAGGCGATTGATGAATTCCAGCGGGGCGGCCCCGGTACCACCCTCTCCGCCATCCACCACGATAAAGTCCGGATGCCGACCGGTTGCCAGCATGGCCTTGACGATGGCAAACCATTCCCATGGATGCCCGATGGCGAGTTTGAAGCCCACCGGCTTGCCCCCGGACAGATCCCGCAGCCGGTCGACGAACTCCAGCAATTCCACCGGTGTCGAGAACGCGGAATGGGCCGGTGGCGACACCACATCCTCGCCAACCGGCACCCCCCTGGCCTTTGCGATTTCCGCCGTCACCTTGGCGCCGGGCAATATCCCGCCGTGGCCCGGTTTGGCACCCTGGGACAACTTGATCTCAATCATCTTCACCTGATCCAGGGTGGCATTCTGCACGAATTTTTCTTCACTGAAGGTGCCATCGTCATTCCGGCACCCGAAGTAACCAGAGCCGATTTCCCATACCAGGTCACCACCGGGCTCCCGATGGTACCGGGAAATGGAGCCTTCCCCGGTATCGTGATAGAAGCCGCCCATCTGCGCGCCTTTGTTGAGGGACAGAATCGCATTGGCAGACAGGGAACCAAAACTCATGGCGGAAATATTGAACACACTGGCGCTGTACGGCTTCTTGCAGCGCGCCCCGACAGTGATGCGAAAATCGGAATCCTGGATAGCCACAGGCCGGATCGAGTGGTCCATCCACTCGAACCCCTCCCCCGCCATATCCAGCTGCGAGCCGAAGGGGCGCTTGTCCAGCACATCCTTGGCACGTTGATAGACAAGGGCTCGCTGTTCCCGGGAGAAGGGTCTTTCTTCGGTGTCCGACTGGATAAAGTACTGGCGAATCTCAGGCCCGATGGATTCCAGAAAATAGCGGAAATGAGCCAGGATCGGATAGTTGCGGCTGACCGTGCGCCGACGCTGCACCAGGTCCCAGACCCCCACTATCACCAGCGCCAGGAATACCAGCGCCAGCACCAGCAACTCCGGCAACCAGAAGGCCAGGGGCAAGGTAAACAACAACCCGACAATACTCAGGACAAAGACGCCATAGCGCAACGGCATGGACCAGTGTGCAATTTTCAAGAACCGCCTCCGAATCAGCCCCAGGAAAATCTTTTATAATCATGGGATTCTACAGGTCACTACGCAAATGTCATGGCCACGGACCAGACTGGCAGGATTTCCGCACAATGCCTCCACAGAGTGTTTATTTTTCCAAACGGCTAGTGTAGACTTCGCTCCCGCTAAGCCAGTGAGGGAAACCAACCTGGCCCGGAAGCCACGGGAGCCCGGCTCCTGAACACGGTTTTCGGATGCAATTCGGGGCGTAGCGCAGCTTGGTAGCGCATCTGCATGGGGTGCAGAGGGTCGCAGGTTCAAATCCTGCCGTCCCGACCAACATAAAGGCCGTCATTTCAATACGTTGATGACGGCCTTTTTTATGCCTGGCACATTTCTGGCACACTTTTCTTTGCTTGCCCCTAGCCCAGATAAGGCATGACATTGGCCGACATCCGGTCAATGTACTCAGCCTTCTCACCAACTGGCGCCACATAATGCATTGCGCCGCAGGCAGCATCAATGCCGACCAGGTGGGCGATGACCCAACTTGCGAGATACTGAGAGGCCAAGCAGCCACCTGATGTGGCGATATTTCCCTTGGCAAAGAAAGGTTGATCAAGCACTTCAACTCCAGCGTCCTGCAACCAGGGTTTGGTCGTCAAATCAGTGCAGACTGGCATGGCTTCCAACAACCCGAGTGCCGACAAAACCAGGCTACCAGAGCACTGGGCACCAACCAGTTGTCGCTCAGGATCCAGCTTGAATTGAGACATCAGGTTTGTGTCCGCCACCACTTCCCTGGTCTTGAGACCACTACCGACCAGTACCGCGTCCGCCTCGCCCACGTCGGCGAGGGATGCCTGTGCTTCAACTGACACACCATTCATTGACACAACACGGGCTGTTGGAGATGCAATAGAGACTCGCCAATCCGGCCTTTTAACGCGATTGAGAATGCCAAACGCAATCAACGAGTCGAGTTCGTTGAAACCATCAAATGTCAGTATGACGGTGTGCATGGGGTGCTGCCTCCATTTCGGGTTGCATGAAGCCACGCATCGTAGGCAGCATATGCAGTACAATCAAATTATTGTAATGGATACAATCCAGCATGCCCCGAGCTCGCTATAAGCAGGTCGTCGACACGTTTGTCACAAGAATCCGTTCCGGGGAGCTGCGTCCGGGCGATCGTTTACCAACTCACCGCCAACTTGCCAGCGAACATCGACTGGCCTTGGCTACCGCTTCGCGAGTGTATGCAGAACTCGAAGCTATGGGTTTGGTGAGTGGTGAAACCGGACGTGGCACTTTTGTTCGGGAGATCTCGCTACCACCAGGCCTCGGCGTCGACCAACAAGCGGCCGCCAATGACATAGTCGATCTCAACTTCAACTACCCATCGTTACCAGAGCAGGCGGAACTGTTACGTACGGCGCTACGGCAACTATCGACGTCAGGAGACCTGGACGCCTTCCTACGCTACCAGCCCCATGCTGGACGAATGCATGAGAGAGAGATCGTAGCAGCCCACCTGATCGACCGGGGCCTCCATGTGGATCCCTGCAATCTTCTGCTCGTCGACGGGGCCCAGCATGGTCTGACGACGACAATGATGTCATTACTTAAGACCGGCGATGTCGTGGCCACCGATGCCCTGACCTACCCGGGAATGAAGGTGCTTGCCGACAGTCTTGGTCTGGAGCTGGCAGCCGTTCCTACCCTTGGCTCAGGGCCAGATCTGGAAGCGTTGGAGAGGCTTTGCCAGCGGCGGCGGGTCCAAGCGATTTATACCCAGCCCACTGTGCATAACCCACTCGGGTGGGTGATGGACATTGAGCAGCGGAACGCGTTGGTCGAACTGGCCAGACGACACAACTTGATCCTTATCGAGGATGCCCCATACGCTTTCCTTGAGCCCCATTCACCACCGCCAATAGCCGCGCTGGCACCAGAACGAACCGTCTATGTTTCAGGCTTTTCAAAAAGCGTTGCGACTGGACTGCGCGTCGGTTTCGTGACAGCTCCTGGAGAGTGGATCCCGCGGATTGAACGGGCCATTCGCGCGACAACCTGGAATACGCCAGGCGTTATGACTGCGATTGCCTGTGGGTGGGTTGAGGACGGGACCGTCAATCGACTCGAAGCGGCCAAAAGAAAGGATGCGGCAGCAAGACAGGTGGTCGCATTAGAGACACTTCAGGGAATGGACGTTATCTCGCACCCAGCGTCATACTTCCTTTGGCTTCCGCTGCTGGAGGAAGTCCGAGCCGACCGGGTGGTGCGTGAGCTTCTCGATCATGGCATTCTGGTTTCAACGGCCGCCCCCTTCGCCACGTCGGCCCAGCCCCCACAAGCAATTCGCATCGCGCTTGGTTCGGTCGAACTGAATATTCTACGACGTTCGCTGGCGACCATTCGGCAAATCGTTGAATACCATGCCTTTGGATGACTCACAGCCGTAGCGTTGCAGAGGAAGAAAGGTCTGGGCGTAGCGGCTAACGATGTCCACCAGCCCCCTGCCACTGCTGGCATCCAGCGCAGGGCTCTGGGCGGCCTTGCGCACCAGGGTCAAAGCCGCTTCCAGTTCCTGGGCGTTTTCTTCAAAGCGCTGGCGGTTGAGCGTCCAGCCTCGGGTCAGGTGTTCACGTAGAACACGGGTAGCCCATATTCGGAACTGAGTTGCACGGGCAGAACTGATTCGATAGCCCACGGAAATCACCGCATCCAGACTGTAATGCTTCCGCTTATGTTTGACCTCTCAACCAGCTGCTGATCGCTCCACCGCAACCGCATCCGTAGACGGCAGCATCAGCGCCAACCCCGCCGCCAAGGCCACAAATCCGGCAGACACCCACAGGCAGGCCTCCAGACCATAAGCCTGATAGACCCAGCCGGAAAGTACCGTTCCTGCCAGGCGGCCGGCCGCATTCGACATATAGTAGAAGCCGACGTCCAGCGACACACCATCGCCCCGGGCGTAACGGACGATCAGGTAGCTATGCAGTGATGAGTTGATGGCGAACAGCACGCCAAACAGTAGCAACCCGCCGATGACCACCACCCGCGGTGACCAGTCCGCCATCAGGCCCACGGCAATAGCAACCGGCACCAGCGCCAGGAGGGAGGCCCAGGCAAAGGCGGCCTGGCGGCCCTCGCCGTGCCCCGTGATTCGGGGGGCGACGGTCTGGATGAAGCCATAGCCGATAACCCAACTGGCCATAAAGCCGCCTACCTTCCAGAAATCCCAGCCGAATACGGTGTGCAGGTACACCGGTAGTGCCACCACAAACCAGACATCCCGGGCACCAAACAGGAACAGCCGCGCTGCGGACAGTACGTTGATAGCCCGACTCTTGGAGAAGATATCGGTGAATTTCGGCCTGGCCTTGCTCCGCCCCAGATCCTGGCCCAGCAGGACGAGGCTGGACAGCCAGATCACCACCAGCGCTGCCGCCATGATGAGGACCGCTCCCCGGAAACCCACCGCCATCAGCAGCACGCCCCCCAGGAAGAAGCCGACACCCTTCAGGGTATTCTTGGAGCCGGTGAGGATCGCCACCCACTGGTACAGCCTGCCCTGCTGCTCATGGGGCACCAGCAACTTGATGCCACTCTTGGCGGACATCTTGTTCAGGTCCTTGGCGACGCCGGACAGGGCCTGGGCGGCCATCACCCAGGGCACGGTGAGTGCGGCGGCCGGAACCGCCAGCATACCCAGCGCCACAATCTGCAGGAACAGACCCAGATTCATGGTGCGGTTGAGACCCATGCGGGCCCCCAGGTAACCGCCCACCAGATTGGTCACCACCCCGAAGAACTCGTAGAAGATAAACAGCAGGGCGATTTCCAGGGGCGAGTAGCCCAACTGGTGGAAATGCAGCACCACCAGCATCCGCAAGGCACCATCCGTCAGCGTAAAGGCCCAGTAGTTGCCAGTAATCACCAGGTACTGTCGGACAGCGGCATCCATATCAGGCGCTGCCCACCTTGCGAACCAGCTCTGCGGTACGGTTGGCGTATCCCCATTCGTTGTCATACCAGGCGTACAGTTTCACCTGGGTGCCGTTAACCACCATGGTGGACAGGGCATCAACAATGGACGACCGGGGGTCTGTCTTGTAGTCGATGGACACCAGCGGGCGTTCCTCGTAGCCGAGGATACCTTTGAGCTCCCCTTCCGCGGCCTCCCTGAGCAGCCGGTTGACCTCATCCCGATCCGTCGCCCGCTCCACCTCGAACACACAGTCCGTGAGCGAGGCATTGGTCAGCGGCACCCGCACGGCATGGCCATCCAGACGCCCTTTCAACTCCGGGAAGATCTCGATGATTGCGGTGGCAGAGCCCGTGGTGGTGGGAATCAGCGAGCTGCCGCAGGCCCGGGCCCGCCGCAGGTCCTTATGGGGCGCGTCAAGAATGGTCTGGGTGTTGGTCAAACTGTGGATGGTAGTGATGGAGCCATGGCGGATACCCAGTTGCTCATGGATCACCTTGACCACCGGCGCCAGGCAGTTGGTGGTGCAGGATGCGGCGGTGACAATCCGGTCCGTCGCCGGGTCGAACACATCATCGTTTACGCCCAGGACAATGTTCCTGACCCCCTTTTCCTTGACCGGCGCAGAGACCACCACTCGCCCTACCCCCTGGTCCAGGTAGGCCTGCAGTTTGTCGAGCGTCTTCATGGCGCCGCTGGACTCGATCACCACATCACAGCCGGACCAGTCGGTCTCGCCGATAGTCCGGCTATGGGTGACTGTTACCCGTTTGCCGTCGATCACCATATCGCCGCCGTCCGCGGTGGCATCACGATCCCAGCGACCATGGACGCTGTCGAACATCAGCAGATGCGCCAGGCTTTCCACATCCGCCCCGGGGTCGTTGACCGCCACGAATTCCAGCTCCGGCCATTCCCAGGCTGCACGTAACGCCAGGCGACCGATGCGGCCAAATCCGTTGATACCGACCTTGATCTTGCTCATGGTGTACTCCTTGATTCAGGTTGCGGCCGATGCCGCCGGAAACCAGTGTCTCGTGCGATTCGCAAAGGCAACCAGCGACAGCATGACCGGCACCTCCACCAGCACCCCAACCACCGTGGCCAGCGCCGCCCCCGACGTCAGCCCGAACAGGCTGATAGCCACCGCAACTGCCAGTTCAAAGAAGTTCGAGGTGCCAATCAGCCCTGCCGGGGCCGCCACGTTGTGGGGCAGCCGCATTTTCCGGGCAGCCAGGTATGCAATGAAAAAGATGCCGTAACTCTGGATTAGCAGTGGAATGGCAATTAATCCAATGGCAAGAGGATTGTCCAGGATACGATCCGCCTGCAGGCCGAACAGCAGGGTTACGGTTGCCAGCAGCCCAAGAACCGTGGTCGGCTTGCTGTGGGCCAGCCAGGTGTCCAGCCGCTGCTCACCACGGCGCAGGAGATAGCGCCGGGTAACTATGCCGGCGATCAGGGGCGCCACCACGTACAGCAAAACGGAGAGCAACAGGGTCTGCCAGGGCACGGTGATGGACGATAGCCCCAGCAGGAAGGCGGCGATGGGGGCAAAGGCAAAGATCATGATGAGATCGTTCACCGACACCTGTACCAGCGTGTACCCGGAATCTCCCCGGGTCAGGTGACTCCAGATGAACACCATGGCCGTACAGGGGGCCACGCCCAGCAGGATCATGCCGGCGATATACTCGTTGGCCGTGGCCGGATCCACCAGGCCGGCAAAGAAGACCCGGAAGAACAACCAGCCCAGCGCCGCCATGGTAAAGGGCTTGACCAGCCAGTTGATCACCAGCGTCAGGAACAACCCCTGAGGCCTGCGACCCACATTGCGGATGGCGGTAAAATCCACCTGCACCATCATCGGGTAGATCATGGCCCAGATGAACACCGCCACCACCAGGTTGACATGGGCGTAGGTGAATCCCGCCAGCACCTCGAACAGACCCGGCATAAAGGTGCCGGACACAATACCAAGGACAATGGCCAGCGCCACCCAGAGACTGAGATAACGTTCGAAAATCCCCATCAGGCACAATCCGCCTTGACGGGACGATCCGGCATGGCCGCCAGTCGTTTCATTTCCTCGTCGATTCGCCCGCCATTGGCCTCGGCGGCTTCACCGATCATCCGTTCCACCCACCGAGGCAAGCGGCTGTGTAATTGATAGTAGATCCACTGCCCCCGGCGCTCGCCTTCCAGAAGACCGGCATCACGGAGAATGGCAAGGTGCCGGCTGACCTTGGGTTGGGGTGCGTCCAGTGCCGCCGTCAGCTCACAGACACAAAGCTCCTGGTGCGCCCTGATCAACAGGATCATCGACAGCCGACTCTCATCCCCCAGTGCCTTGAAGACCGTCACCGGATCATAGCCGGGCGATTGCCCCCCTGTCTCCTTCTGGTGAACGGTGACAAACAGGGCGAGCCGTTCACGCAGCTCCCCCAGCGTGAGGGCGAAGGTGGAGTAGCGCCCGGACGGCGACGGATCAGCGAAATCCCAGGCAATCTGCTGGGCGGAGGGGCAGACGGTGCCACATTCCTTTTCGGCGCGTTCGCACAGGGTGATGACGTAGTCCCATTTATCGCCCTGCACCTCGGACAGTGGCTTGCTTCTGAGCCCATCCGTGGGTATCCCCGCCTCCTGCAGTACCCGCAGGGCCATGGGGTGCGGCGAATCGGGATGGGTACCAGCGCTGGCCACCTCGAAAGCGTCACCGGCCAGGTCTCTCAGTAAGGCCTCTGCCATCAGGGATCGGGCGCTGTTGGCAGTACAGACGAAAAGGATTCGGCGTTGCATTGGGCTCACCAGATATACGGAACATGATATATTTGAAATTCAGTATATATAGGCGAAACCAGCTACTCAAGATGAAATTATGGAGGATTTTCAAACCAATCCTGAGGAGGGAGGACTCAAAGCATTCGATTTATCGAATATTCAAATATACGAAAGATCAATTGACCAGCCATCCATGGCGCGATGCGCACGGTCGATGGCCCGACACGCGCACGAACAGGAGCGCTAAAACAGTCAGGCGGATTTTGTCCTGGCCTGCTTGACGACATCGTAGGCGTGACTGATCTCCCGGGTCCGTTCCTCGGCCATTTCCCGCATACTCTCGGGCAAGCCGCGACCAGCCAGTTTGTCCGGGTGATTCTCGCTCATCAGTTTGCGATAGGCGCGCTTGAGTTCAGCGTCGCCGACAGAGGGACTGACACCCAGGGTCTTGTAGGCATCGTCAATCTGCTGTGCAGTGGAATAATTACCAGCCCCGGATGCACCCGCCCGGGCCCCCCTCAGGGTTGCTTCAAGCTGCTCCACCATACTGTCCGGCAGGCCCAGGCCGCGGGCGATACGCACCAGCATCTCGTGCTCTGCCGGATGAACCTCACCGTCGGCGGACACCGCCGATACCTGCACCTGCAGGAACATCTGCAGCAGGGCGGGCTGACCACCGCAAACCTGGCGAAACCTCTGCAGCTCAGCGTCCAGATCGAAATCCGCCGACTTGCCCCGGTTGAAGGCGGCCTTGGCCGTCTCCCGCTGGGTTGCATTGAGGTGGAAACGGTCGAACATGGCCTCCGCCATCTGGATCTCGTTGCGGGTGACCACACCATCAGCCTTGCTCACCGCCCCCATTACGGCAAATACCGACTCCACGAAACCGGACTGGAGGTCCCGCAGACGGCCCACCAGCTTGCTCTTCAGGCGATTGAACAGGAACGCCCCGACAGCCCCCCCGATGATCAGGCCCGGAAACTTTCCAAAGGCGTATCCAATGGCAGCACCCAACAGAATGGCAAACAGCATGCTTTTCATCCCTTCGTGTAAGTTTTTCGCACTATACCGATTTTTTCACCGATTCTCCCGGCCCCACCCAGGCTGGCAGAGATCGACCGGAAGGCTTCACACCGGGGTACCAGGGCGATACCATTCAGCTTTCTTCCTCCTGACAGGGCCTGCATGACACTCCTGATTCTCTTTGCCGTTCTCTCTATCGGCTTTTCATTCCTGTGTTCAATTCTCGAGGCTGCACTGCTATCCATCACCCCGAGCTATATAGCGTCCCTGGGGAAGGACCATCCCACCCTGTTTGTCCGCCTGCGTAAACTCAAGGACGAAATCGACGATCCGCTGTCGGCCATCCTGACCCTGAACACCATCGCCCATACCGTGGGCGCCACCGGCGTAGGGGCCCAGGTCACCGTGGTGTTTGGTGAGGCCTGGCTGGGCGCCGCCTCCGCCGCCATGACCCTGGCCATCCTCATACTATCGGAAATCATTCCCAAGACCATCGGCGCCAAGTACTGGCGGACGATTGCACCGGCGCTGCCTTCCATTCTCGGCTTCATGATGAAGGCCCTACTGCCATTTGTCTGGCTGTCCAAGCAGGTGACCCGCCGCCTCACCTCCACGGAGGAAGAAACCGATGTGCGGGGTGAAATCAGCGCCCTGGCGGAAATCGGCCGGGACCAGCAGGCGCTGGATGAAGACGAGAGACGGATCATCCAGAACGTGCTGCGCTTCCACGAGATCAAGGTCAGCGCTGTCATGACGCCGCGCACGGTGTGCAAGACAATAACTCCGGACACCACCCTCGATGAGTTCCTGCATAAAGTTCGCAACACGCCCTTCTCTCGCTTCCCCGTTCTAGACGAAGACTGGGAGGCCCTGGGCTATATCCACAAGGCTGACCTGATCACCCTGGACGAGAACACCCCATTGATGGATAACCTGCGCCAGGTCATGCGGGTCAAGGCCAACACCAACATAGAGTACCTGTTCTCCGAAATGCTCAGGGAACGCCAGCACATGGCCGTGGTCTACGACGAACTGGGCACCTGGCTGGGTATTGTTACGCTGGAGGACCTGCTGGAAACCCTGCTGGGCACCGAGATCATGGATGAGACCGACAATGTCTCCAACCTGCGCCGTTACGCCAAGCAACGCTGGAGCCGCAAGCTCCGCCAGCGGGGGCAGTAGCGCCACCGGATCACCGGGGGGGGGGCAGCGGACGAACGGGACCGTTCGCCATCGGGATAGTCATTAATCGAGAAAGTTGTTAATCGGGGAGAGTCCGCCCGACAGGCGATACAGCCACCTGCCGGGCGTAGGTCGGCGGGTCAGAGACGCGAGCTGAAGCCTTCCAGCCCTTCGGTGTGTTTGTTGAAGATAGCCATGTACTCCTCACTGTCCGGGTCCGGCACAATCCTTTGGTCCCGGGCCTCAGCGAGGGCCGCTTCTCGGGCGCTGATCCACCGGTCCATCTTCTCGATGGCTTCCTGGTTGGCAGCTTCGTCCTCCTCGGTCCACTCCCCGATTTCCTTCAGGTACCGCACGGTGCCTTCATGTACCGGGATGGACGACCGATCCAGGAACGTCCTGAACACGTCCATGCTCATGCGGGTCGCCAGGCCATGGGTGCCCTTGTAGTCGTCATAGGACTGGTGGAACCATTTGGCCATGGCATAGGCGAAATCGTCATCGGCATCGGCGGGAACCGCGTAGACAAAGTTGGACGTCAGACCACCCACCCCCTTGGCCGAGGACACACCGAAGTTGATGGTGGTGGGAATGGACATGGGTGAGTGCTCCAGAAAACGAGCCCAGCTTTCCTTGTTGTCGACGTCCATCTCCAGCCAACGGATGCCACCCGGAGCGCCTTCCATCTCCGACAGCACGGAACTGATCGGTGAGCACCAGGCAACGTCCGCCTTACCCTCAACAACGGAACGGCAATTCTCTACGTAGCTGCTGGCCGGGACATACTCGAACGTCTCCCCCGCCTCCGACTCGGAGAGCCCGAGGTAGGAAGGCATAGCCTTGCGCACGGTCGTTGTCATGGGCGGCGAAAAGGCCCCCTGGGCAACCCGGATACCGTCGGCTTCCAGATCCTCAATGGTGTTCAGGTCCGAATCACCGGATACCACAAAGCCCCATGGGGTGTCGTTGTGGTGCCAAACCAGGCGCTGCGCGACCGGCTTGGTGGCGGCATAGGCATCAATCCCCTGGATCTGGAAACGCATCTCGGCGGCGGAGACCGAGCTCATGGTCATATCCCGCCGATCCGTCAGGCGCTTGTAACGTTGTGTCTCACTGTCTTCCGGCACGATTCGGGCAGCCGAATCAGTCTGCTCCTGGAAGATCGCAGCCCACCCGTTGGTGGAGGCAAAGCTGCCGGTCTGGGTGCCGGGGGTGCCGATCACCAGCAATCGGGGCAAGGCGTCATTGTCGGCATGGGCAACACCCACCGACCCAAGGGCTACCGCGAAGGAAAGCAGGGCAGGCTGCAAGAAACGGGATCGCATTATGTTATCTCCAAGTCCTATTGTTGTTTTTGATGTCATTGTGCGGTGACGGACAATCGCCCACCATCCTGACAACTGTCAGATTAGCCCCCAATGGATGATTAATCAAAGAACGGTTCAATCAGGCTGGCCTGCACATCTGATGGTCGTGCCGGCGCTGCGAACTAAAGCGGGAACTCATCCGGTTTTTCATTTCAATCAGGTAGGTTTACACTAAACTGACAAATGTCAGGATATTGATGCCACTATGCAGAATAACAACACCCCGACCGAATCAACCTCCCCGGAACTTGCCGAAGCAAGCATGACCGGCATCCAGAACACCACCCTGGTTGAACAGCGCCGGGACCAGATCTGCGAAGCCGCGCTGGAGCTGTTTCTGCAGAAGGGGTTTGCCTCCACCACCATCCGCGATATCTGCGCGCGCTCCGGCGTCAACCAGGCCAGTATCTATGACTATATCGCCAACAAGAACGACATCCTGCGCCGACTTCTGAACAAGATGTGGTTCCGCTCCGGAGCCCCGAACCTGTACGACCTGCTGGAAGAGCATCCGGACAGACCCCTCAAGGAGAATGTTGCCATCTACCTGAAGGAGGTCTGGGCCAAGAAGCGCAAAGGCACGCTGCTGGCCTACAGAACCGTTCCTCACCTGACAAAACCTGACCGCAAGGCCATGCGTGAACGGGATGCAAGGGTGATTGGGGAACTGGCCGGTCAAATACGGCACCTGACGGAATTGCCGGACGATGATCCGAGGGCCCAGGTGGTTGCCAACCTGGTTATCTTCCTGGGTGGCTTTGGCCCCCTCAGGGACTGGCTGCACACGGATCTGGACAGCGACCTGGTGGCGGACACCGTTGCCACCGCCATTGTGGCGATGATCGAAAGCCTGACCAGCCATCCATCCACGGGAGCGGCTCAGCCCACCACAGACAGCGAATGAGCGAGTGCCGGCGCCTGAAGAACTGGCGCCGGCACCCACCTCGTCAGGCCATGGCCGGCTGCGCCTTGTTATACCGCCAGATGTAGCCCACCAGCAATACCGCCAGGGCACCGCTGATCATGGTCGTCCAGAAGCCGGGGAAACTGAAGGCGAAGCCCACCGCCAGCAGAGGCAGCCTCACCATGGACGGTACCCGGCCAACGCCCAGCAGATACCCCTCGAAACCACCGGAAATCAGCATGATGCCCACCACGATGGATGGCAGTACATACAGCAGCGGAGTCAGATCTCCCTGCAATACCAGCGCAGGCTGGAACAGGAAGAACAGCGGGATGAAATAGATCACCACACCCAGCCGCATGGCGGTAAAGCACGTCCTCATGGGTTTGGCCCCGGCAATCGTGCCAGCCAGGAAGGCAGCGGCCCCCACCGGGGGAGTGATCGCCGACAGCATGGCGTAGTACACGATGAAGAAGTGCACGGCGATGGTATCCAGCCCGCCAATCTGGGTGATGGCCGGCGCCAGGGTAACCGCCAGGAAGATGTACGCCACGATGGCCAGCCCCGCCATGCCCATGATGAAGCAGGCCACGACCCCGAAGAAGATGATCAGGTACAGGTTGCCGCCCCCAAGACTGACCAGCCCCGAGGTTACCGAACCGGTAACACCGGTAATGGTCAACGCACTCACCACGAAGGCAATCGGCAGGATAATCGCCGCTGTCTGGGTGATCAGCACCCCGATCTGCCGGATGGCATCGTAGAACTTCCGGGGTGTCATGCGGGTGTCCCGCTGCAGGAACGACAGACCGATCATCAGCAGGCAGGCGTACCAGGGCGTGTAGTATTCCCAGCGCATGTACAGCAGCCCCCAGATCAGGAAGACCATTACCGACAGGAACGGCCAGCCCTTGAGGAGAACCCTGCGAACAGAGGGAAGCTGATCCTTCGGCATGCCCTTGAGCCCGGTGCGCGCGGCGTAGGCATCCACCTGCAGGAGCAGACCGAAATAGAATAGCAGTGACGGCAGAATCGCCGCGATCATGATGGTGGCGTAGTCCACCCCAATGGTGATGGCCATGACGAAGGCAATCGCCCCCATTACCGGCGGCATCACTGCGCCGCCCATGGAGGCACAGGCTTCGATCGCGCCCGCGTAGTGAGCCGGGTACCCCACCTTCTTCATGGTTGGGATGGTGATCGACCCGGTACCGGCGATGTTGGAGAACACGGAGCCCGACAGGCTACCCATGAAGCCACTGGCGACCACCGCCACCTTGGCCGGACCACCGCGATAGCGACCAAAGCTGGCATTGGCCAGGTCGATGAAGAAACCACCGGCCCCCGTGGCCAGCAGCACGCCGGCAAACACCAGGAAACCCAGGATGATCTCCGCCACGATCTTGGTGGTAATGCCCATCATGCCTTCGGCCCGGAACACGTGGGCCTCGATCATGTACTCGAAGTCATAGGGAATGCCCATCAGCAGGCCGGGAAAGTAGTCCGCCACCAGGGGATACATCCCCAGCAGGACCACCACCAGCAGGAACGGGATACCACCGCTGCGCCGGGCCAACTCCATCATCATCAGCCATACCACTACCCCCAGGTAAAGGTTGCTCCAGCCGGCCTGCACCATATCCCAGGCATTGGAGGCAAAATAGAAGCTGATGGCGATAATCACCACCGCGGCAATAACATCGTAGAAGGGCACCTTCTTCTGCCCTGCCCGGCCTGGCAGCGCAATAAACGCCGCCGCCGCAAAGAAGCCAATAAAGGCCCAGTAGTATTCACCCTCAAGCAGCCGCTGGCCGTCCCAGGTGAAGCCGAAGATATAGGCCAGGCCAGACAGCAGGCCGCAAATACTCAGTATGACAAAAACTATGCTTTGCCATGAGTAGAGATCACCCAGGCGGGTTACTTCGGAACCCGCCACGGCGCTTTCATCAGGGGGAGAGGTGGTATCAGTCATAGCGCATCCGCCGGATAAGTAGGAACAAACGTAAAAACCCGAACACCGGTCACCAGGCTGATATTGTCAGCCGGGTGACCGGCACCACACGATCACAGCCGTGAGCGGAAACCTTCCAGGCCCTCGGTGTGCTTCTCGAAGATGGCCATGAACTCCTCGTCGTTATAGTCCGGCGTCACGCGCTTGTCCCGGGCTTCCGCCAGGGCCGCTTTGCGGGCTTCGATCCACTTGTCCATCTTGGCGATGGCCTCGTTGTTTCTGGCCTCGTCCTCTTCCGTCCAGACGTCAATCTCCTTCAGGTAACGCACGGTGCCCTCGTGGACCGGAAGCGGCGAGCGATCCAGGTAGTCACGGAAGACCTTCACATCCATGCGCGTTGCCAGGGCATGTGTGCCCTTGTAGTCGGGGAACCCCTGGTGGAACCATTTCGCCATGTTGTAGACGAATTCCTCTTCGGCATCCGCCGGGACGGCATAAAGGAAGTTGGACGCCAGGCCATCCACGCCCTTGGCGCTGGAGACGCCCATGCTGATTTCGGTGGGCACGATCATCGGACGGTGCTCAAGGTAACCACTCCAGGCTTCCTTGTTGTCCTGGTCCATGTTCAGCCAACGGATGCCGCCGGGGGCACCTTCCATTTCAGACAGCACCGAGCTGATGCTGGCGCAATAGGCGACATCGGCCTTGCCTTCCACCACCGACCGACAGTTCTCCACATAGCTGCTGGCCGGCACAAACTCAAGCAGCTCATCGGTCTCTTCATCGGAAAGCCCGAGATAGGCGGGGAGAGCCTCCTTGACCGCCGTGGTCATGGGCGGCGAAAACGCCCCCTGGGCGACACGCACGCCACCTTTCTTGAGGTCTTCCATGGTCTGGATATCGGAATCCCCGGCGACCACAAAGCCCCAGGGCGTATCATTGTGGTGCCAGACCACACGCTGGGCGACCGGCTTGGTACCGGCATAGGCACCAATACCCTCAATCTGGAAGCGCATTTCCGCCGACGACACCGAACTCATGGTGATATCCTGACGATCGGTCAGACGCTTGTAGCGCTGGGTTTCGCTGTCTTCAGGCACAATGCGCGCAACAGTTCCGGTCTGATCCTGAAGCACCGGCGCCCAGCCGTTGGTAGAGGCAAAACTACCGCTGGATGTGCCGGGGGTACCAATCACCAGCAGTCGTGGCAAGTCGTAGTCTTCTGCCTGGGCAACACCGGCAGAGACACCCAGTGCCACGGCGGCAGTCAGTGAAATGAGGGAGCGGGAGGTCTTTATCTTGGTCATGATGCGGTCTCCGTGGAGCCTATTGTTGTTATGTTCAGCGACCGTTACAGAAGGACTGCAAACCGGTCACATGTCAATTTCGGTGGTTTCCTGACGTTTGTCAGGCTAGAAGATCGGCCATGGAACGTCAACAGATATACCACCTTCCAGACATTAAATAGAGCACGCGCTCGATTTATAATTGACAGCGCCGCATTGGCGCTTTAGCGTTAGCTGACAGATGTCAGTCTTACAACAATGCCCCCTGTATCGGTGAACCCCATGCCCCCTGCCAATATCCGGTCAACGTCAACCAGCAGCCCCATGACCCGCGATGAAGCCATTGCCCATGTGGTCGCCACAGATCCCCGGTTTCAGGTAACCGAGGCAGTCATCCGGGGAGTTCCCTACACAGTCTTTGCCAATGCCCCGGATCACCTGGGGGCACTGCTCCGGACGGCTGTGGATTCCTTTGCGGAGCGGGAATTTCTGGTATACGGCGACAGCCGGTGGTCGTACCGGGCGTTTGCCGATGACGTGAACCGCATGACCCATGCCCTGACCGGAGAGCTCGGTGTGCAACCCGGGGATCGTGTTGCCATCGCCACGCGCAACTACCCGGAAATGGCGGTTCTGATCATGGCCATCGCCTCAACCGGGGCCGTCATGGTGCCGCTGAACGCCTGGTGGTCCGGGGATGAACTGGCCTTCGCCCTTGAGGACAGTGGCGTCAGCATCGTGTTCTCCGACCGGGCCCGCTACCAGGCCCTCGAATCCCATGTGAGCCGCCTCGATGTCACCCAGGTGGCAGTCCACGATGCCGACGGCCCCCTTGACTACACCGGCCTGCTGGCCCGCTCTACAGACACGTCCTGGCCCACGACCGCCATTGCCCCGGACGACGACTTTGCGGTCATGTACTCTTCCGGCTCGTCCGGACGCCCCAAAGGGGTGCTGCTAACCCACCGCGGCGCCATCTCATCCGTCCATTCCTGGGTGATGGGCAAGGAAGTGGCCGCCCTGATGGACCCCGACGGCGCCGCCACGCTGTCGACGACGCCGGCCTCGCTGGTTGTCACGCCCCTGTTCCATGTCACCGCGCTTCACTCCATGTTCCTGCAGGGAATGGCGCTGGGGGCCAAGCTGGTTCTGATGTACAAGTGGAATGCGGATGAGGCCGTAAACCTCATCCAACAGGAAGGAATCACCCGCTTCGTGGGGGTCCCGACCCAGTCGGCGGATCTGATCGCGGCGGCGGAAAAGTCCGGCGCCAGACTAGACTCACTGGAAACCGTCGGCGCCGGCGGCGCTAAACGTCCCGCCTCCCAGGTGGGCGAAATCAGTCAGCGTTTTCCCGCTGCCAGTCCCGCTTCCGGCTGGGGGATGACAGAGACCAATTCCCTGGGCATCCTCATCAGCGGCCCCGACTATGTAGCTAATCCGGAGGCCGCCGGGCGAGTGACACCACCGTTGCAGGAGATGCGGATCGTCGATACCAGCGGCCGGGAAGTAGCCACCGGTGAGGTGGGAGAACTCACGGTTCGCAGCCCCGCCAACATGCGCGGCTACCTGAACCTGCCGGAAGAGACAGCCTCAACCCTGCGCGATGGATGGCTGTATACCGGTGACCTCGCCCGCATGGACGAGACCGGCCTGATCTACATCGTCGACCGCAAGAAAAGCATTATCATCCGGGGCGGCGAAAACATATCCTGCCTTGAGGTGGAAGGCGCCCTGCACGAACACCCCGCCGTGGCGGAAGCCTGTGTCTTTCCGGTGCCGGACCAACGACTGGGGGAAATCGTCGGGGCGGCGATCTATCTGCGCGAAGGCGCCACGGCTGATCAGGACGACATCCTGACGGTGCTGGCAAGGAAGCTCGCCGCCTTCAAACTGCCGGAAAAACTCTGGTTCCACGATGAGCCCCTGCCCCGGGGTGGCACCGGCAAGCTTGACCGCAAGACACTGCAGCGCCTTTGCCAGGATTCTGCTGAATAGAACGGCCGGCATCGACCGGCCCTCAAAGACAACGACAACCGGGTCCCCATGACCCGCAACCAAGGAGAAACAAACGGTGGATAGTACAACAACGCCCCCGGAAATGAATGACCTGACCATGTCGGAAAAGTCCCGCCCCCTGCTGGACGCCGTCAAGAAGCATATCCGTGATAATGTCGACCCGATACTGGAGGAGTTCGAGCGCCTTGGAGCAGGTCGCGCCGACCGGTTCAGCTACGCCCCCGGTCAGTTGGAACTGCTGGAAGGTGCCAAGCAGAAGGCCAAGGAAGCGGGCCTGTGGAACTTCTTCCTGCCCAATGCCGAAACCGGTGAGGGTCTGTCCAATCTGGACTACGCCTACCTGGCTGTGGAACTGGGCAAGAACCCCCTGGCTTCCGAGACCCTTAACTGCTCCGCCCCGGATACCGGCAACATGGAGGTGCTCGAGCGCGTGGGCACCCCGGAGCAGAAAGAAAAGTGGCTCAAGCCACTGCTGAACGGTGAGATTCGCTCCTGCTTCGGCATGACCGAACCCCAGGTAGCTTCCTCCGATGCCCGCAACATCGAAACCAGCGCGGTGCTCGATGGCGACGAGTGGGTCATCAACGGCGAGAAATACTACATCTCCGGTGCCGGCGACCCCCGTTGCAAGATCATGATCTGCATGGTCAAGACCAGCCCGGAGGCGGAAGCCTTCCGTCAGCAGTCACAGATCCTGGTCCCAATGGATGCACCGGGGCTGACCGTCGTGGGTCCGATGAACGTCTTTGGCCACGACGATGCCCCCCACGGCCATATGCACATCACGCTGGACAATGTCCGCGTGCCCAAGGAGAACATCCTCTGGGGTGAAGGCCGTGGCTTCGAGATCTCCCAGCTCCGCCTTGGGCCAGGTCGAATCCATCACTGCATGCGCTCCATCGGCGCCGCCGAAAAGGCCCTGGACCTGATGATCGAGCGTGGTCAGAGCCGGGAAGCCTTCGGTCGCCCGATCCTGGACCTGGGCAAGAACATGGAAACCGTCTCCCGGGCCCGCATCGAAATCGAGGCCATGCGCATGATGGTCCTCAAGGCCGCCAAGGCCATGGACGTGCTCGGTAACAAGGAAGCCCGCATCTGGGTTTCCATGGCAAAGGCCATGGTGCCGGAGAAGGTCTGCAAAATCATCGACGAGGCTATCCAGATCCATGGCGCCACCGGTGTCAGCCAGTGGTCTGCGTTGCCCGACATGTACACTAAGCAGCGCACCCTGCGTCTGGCGGACGGTCCCGACGAAGTCCACCACAACGTCGTGGCACGGGCCGAAGTTAAGGCCTACAACCAGGATCCGTATCGCCGCGGGGAATAACCCCCACGGATCCTGAACCGTCCCGCATCAGCCCAGTCACCGCCGGCCTGCCCACCAGGCCGGACGGGGGCTGGGCTGATGACATCAAGAGGCTGATTGTCAGGAGGCCGTCCGGCGCTGCACCAGATCCCTCACCAACAGTCCCGCCACCACAATCACCACCAACGGTATCAGCCCATAGGCCAGGCCTGCTTCCATCATCGGTAGATAGGACGCCCCCAGGGTCAGGGCTACCGTGTACCATACGTAGCTGACATAGAGCCCCAGGAAAAGCGCACCCTCGAACCGGGACAGGGTGGCACCGGTGAAGAACAGGGGCAGGCAAAGCACCGCCACCCCAACCATGACTGGAATATCCAGCCCCGCCAACTGGCTGCCCGCCACCAGCGGCTCCGGCGATACCAGACCAGACAGGCCCAGTACGCACAGCACATTGAAGACGTTGCTGCCCACCACATTACCGATGGCGATATCCCGCTGCCCCCTCAATGTGGCCATCACGGACGTCATGACCTCCGGCAGGGATGTGCCCGCCGCGACAATGGTCACGCCGATAACCGCTTCACTCACGCCAAGCGACGAGGCGATGCTGACCGCGCTCTCGACCAGCCACCGCGCCCCCAACACCAACAGGGCAAGTCCGGTCGCAACCAGCAGCAGATTCCGCCAGACCGGCACCGAGGGAGTGAGCGCATTATCGTCGGCCTCCACACCGCCTTTACGCCCCTGGATAAACAGGAAAACCGTATACACGATCAATCCGGCAACCAGCAGCCCGGCTTCCCAGAGCGACAACATGCCATTCCAGGCCATGGCCGCAGCGATCGCCGACACCAGGATCATGATGGGTACGTCCTGCCGGATCAGCTGACGGGACACCACCAGCGGTGACACCAGGGCCGCCAGCCCCAGGATAAACAGGACATTGAAGATGTTGCTGCCCACCACATTGGCGATGGCCAGCTCTGTTTCACCGGACCAGGCGGATTTCACGCTGACGGCCAGTTCCGGCGCGCTGGTTCCAAAGGCCACCACCGTCAACCCGATCACCAGCGCAGGTACGCCAAAACTGGCCGCCAGCCGGGCGGCACCCCGCACCAGGAGTTCCGCACCAACAATCAGCAAAACCAGGCCCATGGCCAGTATTAACCAGGTCAACATTATCTTTCCAACCCTCCAGGGATGAGATGGGCATCAGGGAAATTTATCGACAGCACAAACAGTCATTCACACCGGGTGGGTATCCGGTTTCGACCATGCTGGTCACTCCACTTTCTCAAACACCAGAAACCGGTTGTTGGCGGGCATCGCCGCATCCCGTTTCAACTCCAGATCCAGTTCCGAGGCCAGTGCGGTGACATCGTCCATATCCCGCAAGCCCATATGCCCGGCCCGGGCACGGAGGTGGCGATCGAAATCGCGGTTACTGTCGCTGGTAAAAGTGCCATGGTAGTTGAACGGGCCATACAGACAGAAGGTGCCACCAACGGGCAGGCGCTCCGCCACACCCTCGAACATCCGGCAGACTTCTTCCCAGGCCATGATATGGGTGGTGTTGGCGGTGAAGGCATGGTCAAAGGGCGGTAGCTGCCAGGGCCGGTCGCTGACATCCAGCGACCTCGGATCGTCCACATTAGCCAGGTCCGCCTGCTCCAGCCGCAGCCGACACATCCACAGGTTGTCGGGGTGATCGGTGGGCAGCCAGTGCAGATGTGGTAACCGGCTGGCGATGTACTCGGCATGCTGACCGGTACCCGTGCCAATCTCCAGCACCGTTGCCGGTTCAGTGAGCGCCTGGCCCAGTTGCTCCAGGATGGGTTGCCGGTTGTTCTCACAGGCCTGGGAGAAAGGCAGGGGATCAGCCACGGGTTATCCTTTCACAGTAGCGGCAGCACGCCTCGACAAGCGCACCATCAGGCCACCTGACGGGCACGGTTGCCAAAGGCGTGGGAGTTGTCGGAGGTAGGGTCGGTCAGGGCCGGGTTCATCATGAACACCAGTTGCCAGCCGGGAAACTGGAGCCTGCGCTGGAAAGTAAACCGGAACAGGTCCCCCATGGGCTCCCGGCCATCCCGGACCTGACCGGACGCCAGGGCGATACTGCTGATAACGCCCGCGGTGTAGGCGCGGGCATTGAAGTCTGCGGCCACCATCAGCTTTTCAAGGCCCAGGGTACGCCTGACCAGCTCCGTCACCGTGGATCGCTCCTCCAACAGGCCCACCACCGCCGCCATCTGGGAGGCGTTGGAGACGGCCTGGGAGAAATGCTCAAAGGGCTCCGCCGCCACCGGCAAACCCAGTGCCTGCATGCGGTTCTCGAAAGCGC
Organism: Marinobacter shunpengi; assembly: GCF_045449695.1. Taxonomy (NCBI): domain Bacteria; kingdom Pseudomonadati; phylum Pseudomonadota; class Gammaproteobacteria; order Pseudomonadales; family Marinobacteraceae; genus Marinobacter; species Marinobacter shunpengi. The sequence continues at coordinate 470,388 of NZ_JBJJKZ010000005.1, read as the reverse complement.
GATGGAAGGGTGTGTCCGATGTCATGACCGATACCTCCACGGAAGATTCCTGTTCATCAATCTAGCCAAGACTGACCAGGCATTCAACGGCTCTGGCACGCCCGCTTCACCCGGACAGACACAAAAAACCGGCCTTGGAGGCCGGTTTTACTGTCGCAGACAATGACGTGATCACCACCGCTATCTGACCGGTGAATTGAGCACATCCAGCACATCCTCAAGCTCAGTGATCGTCTGCCGGATCAGTTGCCTGTACTGACTGGTGTCTTCCTTGATCTCATGGCTGCTCAGCTTCTGCTTGGCGCCACCAATGGTGTACCCCTGATCATATAGCAGGCTGCGGATCTGGCGTATGGTGATAACATCCGCGCGCTGGTAGTAACGGCGATTGCCCCGGCGCTTGACCGGTGACAACTGGGGAAACTCCTGCTCCCAGTACCGCAACACATGGGCCTTGACCTGACAAAGGTCCGCTACCTCACCGATGGTGAAGTAACGTTTGCCGGGGATGGCCGGGAGTTCGTTGTTATTACTGGCTTCCAGCATAGGTTTCTACTTTCTGTTTCAACTTCTGTCCCGGCCGGAAAGTCACCACGCGGCGCGCGCTGATAGGAATCTCTTCCCCGGTTTTCGGGTTCCGTCCCGGTCGCTGTTTCTTGTCACGCAGGTCGAAATTGCCAAACCCCGACAGTTTCACCTGCTCATTATGGCTGAGTGCGTCTCTGATCTCATCGAAAAAGGCCTCCACCATTTCCTTGGCTTCCCGCTTGTTCAGGCCAAGTTCCTCGTAAAGCCTCTCCGCCATTTCCGCTTTTGTCAAAGCCGCCATTTCTAGCTCCTCAGTGTCGCCCCCAGCTCTTCCTGCAGGGCTTTCACCACCCTGTCGAAGAACTCATGCACTTCGTCGTCATTGAGTGTGCGCTCGGGATGCTGCCAGAACAGGCTGAGCGCCAGGCTTCGCTTGCCCTCGCCCAGTTTTTCGCCTTCATAGACATCAAACGCACGCAATCCGTTGAGACGGTTACCTGCATTGTTGCGAACAACCCGGTCAACGTCTGCAAACGCAATCTCATTTCCGATAATAATAGCCAAATCCCGACGAACTTCAGGGTATTTTGAAAATTCTTTGAAATTAGGCACATATCCAGAAACGATTGAATCCAAGAATAGCTCAAACATAAGGATCGTGCCATCCAGATCCAGTTTTTTCTGCACCTGGGGATGCATGACCCCCAGCCAGCCCACCGGCTGATCGCCCAGGAACAGCTCTGCGGTCTGCCCCGGATGCAGCGCCGGGTGCTGGCCAGCGGCGAAGCGGACCTCCACACCCAGCAGGTCGAACAGGGCTTCCAGCTCGCCCTTCACATCGAAGAAATCAGCGGCGCGGCGGCCATTGGCCCAGTTTTCAGGCAGTTGCCCGCCGGTAACTATACCGGCCAGCATGGGCCGCTGATCGATTCCATCACCGTCCTTCACGAACCGAAGGCCGGTCTCGAACAGGCGAATCCGGAGCTGCTGACGCTTCTGGTTGTATTCCAGGGTCTTGACCAGACCACTCCACAGGGTGGTTCGCATCACCGCCAGGTCAGCGGAAATGGGGTTGGCCAGGGCGATACCCTCCCGCTCCGGATCCAGGATTTCCTGGACCTTCGGGTCCACGAAGCTGTAGGTAATGGCTTCCTGGTACCCGCAGGCAACGAAGAAGTTGCGAACGGCGGACACCGGACGCACAGCCTCCTTCGCCGGGCGCATGGCCAGCGAGCCCACCGGCTCGGTCACCGGCAGGTTATTGTAGCCGTAGACCCGCCCCACTTCCTCGATCAGGTCTTCCTCGATGCCGATATCGGGCCGGTAGCTGGGCACTCTGACGGTCCAGCGGTCGCCGGTCTGGTCGATGATCGCCAACCCCAGACGCGTGAGAATGTCCTCCACCCGGGCCACATCAATGCTCATGCCCAGTACAGCGTTCAGGCGGTCGGAACGCAGGGTTACCTGGCCAGGTTTGGGCAGATGCTCGTCACTGGCCACCTCTACAATTTCACCGGCCTCACCGCCGGTAATCTCCAGCAACAGTGCCGTCGCCCGCTCCATGGCGGCGCGGGCCAGTTCATAGTCGACACCCCGCTCAAAGCGGTGGGAGGCGTCGGTGTGCAGGCCGTACTCCCGGGCCTTGCCGGCCATGGCAATCGGCTCGAACCAGGCCGCTTCCAGCAGCAGGTCACGGGTCTTTTCGGTAACCCCCGAGTGCTCACCGCCCATGACACCGCCAATGGCCAGGGGCTTGGCGTGATCGGCAATGACCAGCGTGTCCGGGGTCAGCTTCACGGTCTGGCCATCGAGCAGCACCAGTTCCTCATCCTGCCTTGCCATGCGCACCACGATGCCGCCCTCGATCTCGGCGCGGTCGAAGGCGTGCAGGGGCTGACCCAGTTCCAGCATCACGTAGTTGGTGATGTCCACCGCCGGATCAATGGAACGGATACCACTGCGGCGCAGCTTCTCCACCATCCACAGGGGGGTATCGACGGACAGGTCCACATTCCGCACGATCCGGCCCAGGTAACGGGGGCACGCCGCCGGAGCATCAACGGAAATGGCCGGTTTTTCGTCATGACTGGCCGGTACCGGCGCCAATTCCGGTTCCCGCACCGGCTCGCCGGTCAGGACACCCACCTCCCGGGCGAGGCCACGCAGGGACAGGCAGTCCGCCCGGTTCGGGGTCAGGTCCACATCAATGGTGATATCGTCCAGCCCCAGGTACTCACGCAGGTCCTGGCCGGTCGTCGCATCGGCAGGTAGCTCCATCAGGCCGGCACTGTCGTCGGACAGGCCCAGCTCTGATTCAGCACACAGCATGCCATTCGACGGCTGACCACGGAGCTTGGCCGCCTTGATCCTGAAATCGCCGGGCAACACCGCACCCACCACAGCAAACGGCACTTTCAGGCCTTCCCGCACGTTGGGGGCACCACAAACCACCTGGACCGTCTCGTCGCCGCTGCTGACCTCACACACTCTTAGCTTGTCGGCATCCGGGTGTGGCGCCACGGACCTGACCTCACCCACGACGACACCGGTAAACGCCCCGGCGACCGACTCGAAACCATCCACTTCCAGACCCGCCATGGTGATCTGGTCCATCAGTTCCTGGGTGCCAATGGCCGGATTAACCCACTCACGCAGCCACTTTTCGCTAAATTTCATGGTAAATGCCTTGTCCTGATGCGATGTTGTCTGGGGGAGCCTCTGAACAACTCCTGGTGTGATTAACGGAACTGACGCAGGAAACGCAGGTCGTTGTCGAAGAACATGCGCAGGTCGTTCACCCCGTAACGCAGCATGGCCAGACGCTCCACGCCCAGGCCGAAGGCAAAGCCCCGGTACTCCTCGGCATCGATGCCACAGTGTTCAAACACCTTGGGATGAACCATGCCGCAGCCCATGATTTCCAGCCACTTGATGCTGCCGTCTTCCTCACGACCCCACTCGATATCCACCTCAGCGGAGGGCTCGGTGAACGGGAAATAGGACGGACGGAAACGCACTTTCAGGTCCCGCTCGAAATACACCCGCAGGAACTCCTCGATGGTGCTCTTCAGGTCGGCGAAGCTGACATTCTTCTCCACCAGCAACCCCTCCACCTGGTGGAACATGGGGGTATGGGTCATGTCGGAGTCACAGCGGTAGACCCGGCCCGGGCAGATCATGCGGAACGGCGGCTTGCCGTCCTCCATGGTGCGGATCTGTACCGGTGAGGTATGGGTTCGCAGCAGTGTGCCCGGATTGAAATAGAAGGTGTCGTGCATGGCCCTGGCGGGATGGTGTCCCGGAATATTGAGGGCCTCGAAGTTGTGGTAATCATCTTCGATCTCCGGCCCCTGCTCGACGGTGTAGCCGGCATTACCGAAGAACTGCTCGATCCGCTGGAGGGTGCGGGTCACCGGATGCAGGCCGCCCAGGTCCTGGCCGCGTCCCGGCAGGGTCACGTCGATGGACTCCCGGGCCAGCCGGTCGGCGATGGCGGCTTCCTCAAGGCTGGCGCGACGGGCGTTGATGGCCTCTTCCACCTGACCCTTGGCCTCGTTGATCTTCTGGCCGGCGGCGGGGCGCTCTTCGGCGCTGAGTTTGCCCAGGGTTTTCGCCTGCTGGGTGATCACGCCCTTCTTGCCCAGGTATTCCACCCGGATCTGATCCAGCGCCTGCAAACTTTCCGCGTTCTTGACAGCCGTAAGCCCGTCCTGAACAAGTTGCTCCAGGTTTTCCATTGATGCCTGCTCCAAACCACAGGGAGTTTCCGGAAAGGCCAACCGGCGGGTCCTGACCGATGACGCTTTTCGGAAGCTCCCTCAATTATTCGGACTAATGTACTGTTCGGGACTGGCCATTTTCAGTCGCCCCAAACAAGAACAGGGGAAGAGCGCGCCCTTCCCCTGTCAGGGAGTGACCGCCGAAACGGTCACCCATCGATCGAAACTCGTCGAAAGAGCCCGGCGATCAGAGCGCCGCTTTTGCCTTCTCCACGACAGCAGTAAATGCCTGCTGCTCGTTCATGGCCAGATCGGCCAGAACCTTGCGATCGATTTCTACTTCAGCCTTCTTCAGACCGGCGATCAGCCGGCTGTAGGACAGGCCATTGGCGCGGGCGCCGGCGTTGATCCGGGAGATCCACAGGGCGCGGAACGCACGCTTGCGGTTACGACGGTCACGGTAGGCGTACTGATGCGCCTTGATGACCGCCTGTTTGGCTACCCGGAAAACACGGCTACGGGCACCGTAGTAACCCTTGGCCTGCTTCATGATCTTCTTGTGACGACGGCGTGCTACCACGCCACGCTTTACACGTGCCATAAACTGATTCCTTCTCTAGAGTCCGGTTGGTTAGCTAGCGATCATGCGCTTGATGGAAGCGATATCTGACTTGGCGATCATCTTGGTGCCACGCAGTTGACGCTTACGCTTCGGGCTCTTCTTGGTCAGGATATGACTGGTGAAGGACTGCTTATGCTTGAAGCCCTTGGCGGTTTTCTTGAACCGCTTGGTGGCTCCACTCTTGGTTTTCATCTTGGACATTTCTAAAACTCCGCATTCTGTTTTTCAATCAATAAATGCAATCCTGAACGACAAATCCCCCGCCAGTGCGGGGGACCTGACTGAAGCTCGGGATTACTTCTTTTTACGGGGCGACACCACCATGGTCATCTGGCGGCCTTCCATCTTGGGCCGTTGCTCTACCTGGGCCAGCTCCTCAATGTCCTGCTCGATGCGGTTCATGAGTTGCATACCGATTTCCTGGTGTGCCATCTCACGGCCACGGAAGCGGACAGTGATTTTGCCGCGGTCCCCGTTTTCAAGGAAACGTATCAGGTTGCGTAGTTTGACCTGATAATCCCCTTCTTCCGTCCCTGGTCTGAATTTCACTTCTTTGACCTGGACCTGCTTCTGCTTCTTCTTCGCAGCGGCCTTGGCCTTCTTCTCCTCGAAGACCTTCTTGCCGTAGTCCATTATCTTACAGACGATCGGATCGGAATCCGTAACCTGAACCAGGTCCAGAGACGCTTCTTCAGCTGACTTTAAAGCCTCTTCGATCGGCACAACGCCAACCTGGTTGCCCTCCGCATCAATAAGCCGGACTTCCGTTGCGTCAATGTTATCGTTGATCCGTGCTTTTGGTGCACGACCACCCCGATTCGCTCGCTGTTTGATAGTCAGTTCTCCGTATTGGTTCTGCCTTTGCGTGCGATTTCTGCTGACAGCAGCTCCTCGAACGCTTCCGGCGACATGGTTCCGAGATCTTCACCTTTGCGGGTTCTCACCGCAACGGCCCCGTTATCGACTTCCTTATCGCCGATCACGACCAGATAGGGAACCTTGTTTAAAGTATGCTCGCGGATTTTAAAGCCGATCTTCTCGTTTCTCAAGTCAGCATTTACCCGATAGCCCGCATTCTGCCACTTTTCTGCGAGATTTCGGCAATAATCCCCCTGGCGATCAGTAATATTCAGGATAGCCACCTGGGTAGGTGCCAGCCAGGTGGGGAAGGCACCCTCGTATTCCTCGATCAGGATCCCGATAAACCGCTCGAAGGACCCCAGGACCGCCCGGTGCAACATAACCGGTGTCCTGCGCTCAGAATTATCCGCCACGTACTGGGCGCCCAGGCGCCCCGGCATGGAGAAGTCCACCTGGATGGTGCCACACTGCCAGACCCGGCCGATACAGTCCTTCAGGGAGAATTCGATCTTGGGCCCGTAGAAGGCACCCTCGCCGGGGAGCAGTTCCCAGTCCACACCTTCCCGGTTCAGGGCCTCTTCCAGGGCCGCTTCGGCCTTGTCCCACACCTCGTCGGAGCCAACCCGCTTTTCCGGGCGGGTGGACAGCTTGTACAGGATCTGGTCAAAGCCAAAGTCCGCATACACCTCATGGAGCATGGCGATAAAGCTGGAGACTTCCTTCTGGATGGCATCTTCCTCGCAGAAGATATGGGCATCATCCTGGGTAAAACCACGCACCCGCATCAACCCGTGCAGCGCGCCGGACGCCTCGTTACGGTGGCAGGAACCGAACTCCGCCAGCCGCAGCGGCAGGTCCTTGTAGCTCTTCAGGCCCTGGTTGAACACCTGGATGTGACAGGGGCAGTTCATGGGCTTGATGGCGAAGTCGTATTTCTCCGACTCGGTGGTGAACATGTCATCCTGGAACTTGTCCCAGTGACCGGACCGCTCCCACAGGGTACGGGAAACCACCTGCGGCGTCTTGATCTCCTGGTAGCCATGACGGCGCTGCATCCCGCGCATGTACTGTTCAACTTCCTGGTACAGGGACCAGCCGTCCGGGTGCCAGAACACCATGCCCGGGGCTTCCTCCTGCATGTGGAAAAGACCCAGCTTTTTGCCTATCTTGCGGTGGTCCCGCTTCTCGGCCTCTTCCAGGCGCTGCAGGTAGGCCTTGAGTTCCTTCTTGTTGGCCCAGGCCGTGCCGTACACCCGCTGCAACTGCTCGTTGCCGGTGTCGCCACGCCAGTAGGCGCCGGCCACCTTGGTCAGCTTGAAGGCCTTGAGTTTGCCGGTGCTGGGCACGTGGGGGCCGCGGCACAGATCGATGAAATCGCCCTGGTGGTAGAAGGACAGATCCTCGTCACCCGGGATGTCCTCGATGATGCGGACCTTGTATTCCTCACCCATGTCGCGGAACAGCCTGATGGCCTCGTCCCGGGACATGACGGAGCGGGACACGGGGATGTCCTGCCTGGCGAGCTCGCCCATGCGCTTCTCGATCCGCTCCAGATCCTCGTTGGTGAACGGGCGGTCGAACTTGAAATCGTAGTAGAAACCGTTGTCGATCACCGGGCCAATGGTGACCTGGGCCTCGGGAAACAGCTCCTTTACCGCCATCGCCAACAGGTGGGCAGTGGAATGACGGATGACATCAACCCCTTCTTCGTCACGGTCGGTGACGATGGCCAGATCGGTGTCACTGTCAATACGGTAACTGGTGTCCACCAGCTTGCCGTTGACGCGACCAGCCAGGGCGGCCTTGGCCAGGCCCGCGCCGATATCAGCGGCCACATCGTGAACGGTGACGGGATTGGGGAAACTGCGATGACTGCCGTCAGGCAGGGTAACTACCGGCATGGGAAAACTCCTCTCAGCGGTGATCCGTACCAAAGACCACGTGTTAACGGGAGCCGCGCTACCAGTGCGGCTCGATCGGGCCGGAGTTTAACAGGAAATCTGCTGGCCTGTCAGGTGGCTGGCGCCGTGTCTGGGGGATTTTCCTTACGCCGGCGCCGGACCTGCAACCAGCCGATCAGACCCAGCAGGGCCAGGGCCGGAATATAGATCAGTTCCCGGGGTGGGCGCTCCTGGGGAACCCGGATGGCATTGATAGTCCAGCCGAAATCCAGACCGGCGTTGGCGGCCGGGCTGTCGAAGCCGACGAAGTCCACCGTGTACACGTCGCCGTCCGGAGCACCCTCGATGCCCATGTTCATCACACGTTGCTGTGGGGTGTCGCCTTCAGCCAGCGGGATCTTGACCCAGGTGGAGCGCTCCTCGTCCCCGGTGAGCGACGGACCGGATGCCTGGGCCATGATGGCATCCACCCGCGGCTGATCCGCCAGCGCCTCCACCTGCTGCACCAGTTCCGACCCGGGGCGCTGCTCGTATTCCGGATAGACCCGGTCCCACCAGAATCCGGGGCGGAACAGGGTAAAGGCGATCAGGATCAGCAGGGCCGATTCCCAACGGTAGCTGCGGGTCAACCAGTAGCCCTGGGTGGCCGCCGAGAACGCCAGGATCGCCACCACCGCGCTGGCGATGGTGATAATCAGATCCAGCGGCCCAGTGAGGCCAATCAGCAGCAACTGCGTGTTGAAAATAAACATGAACGGCAGCACGGCGGTTCGTATATCGTAGGCAAAGCCCTGCACACCGGTACGTATAGGATCCGCCCCGGAGATGGCGGCGGCGGCGTAGGCAGCCAGGCCCACCGGTGGCGTATCGTCTGCCAGGATGCCGAAGTAGAACACGAACAGATGAACGGCAATCAACGGCACCAGCAGGCCATTCTCGGCCCCCAGCGTCACGATTACCGGCGCCATCAGCGTCGACACCACTATGTAGTTGGCCGTGGTGGGCAGCCCCATCCCCAGCAGCAGACTGATCAGCGCGGTGAAGATCAGCATCAGCAACAGGTTGCCGCCGGAGATGAATTCGACGAACTCGGTCATGACCAGGCCGATGCCGGTCAGGGTGACCGTACCCACCACGATGCCGGCAGTGGCTGTCGCCACACCGATGCCCACCATGTTACGGCCACCGGTGGCCAGGGCATGGATCAACTCGGAAAAGCCGCTGCGAACAGTGCCCCCGATGTCGCCGTGCTTGCGGAAGAACGCCAGCAGGGGCCGCTGGGTGATCACGATGAAGATCATGAATATGGTCGCCCAGAAGGCGGACAGCTGGGGCGAGAAGCGCTCGACGGTAAGACACCAGACCAGCACCACCACCGGCAGCAGGAAGTACAGGCCGGTCTTGACCGTGGGACCAACCTCCGGCAGCTCGGTCATATCGCTGGAGCCGTCATCCGACTCCAGGGGCGGAAATTTCGCGGCGTAGGCAACAAGCGCAATGTAGACCAGCAGCAACAGCGGGCCCAAAACCCAGACGGCGGCCTCCCCCATCAGCGACTTGGTCCAGCCAATCCCGTAGTAGACCACCAGGGTCAGCACAATAAGACCGATCAGTAACACCACCCAGGTCAGCATGCGCTGGGCAAGGGTCGGCTTGTTCAGGCGCTCGATGCCCTTCATACCCAGCTTGCAGGCTTCCAGGTGAACGATGTAGATCAGGGCGATATAGGAGATCAGCGCCGGCAGGATGGCGTGCTTGATGACCTCCAGGTAGGAAATACCCACGTATTCCACCATCAGGAACGCGGCGGCCCCCATGATGGGCGGAGTAAGCTGGCCATTGGTGGAGGCAGCCACCTCAACGGCCCCGGACTTGGTGGCCGGGAAACCCACCCGTTTCATCAGCGGGATGGTGAAAGTACCGGTGGTCACCACATTGGCGATGGACGAGCCGGAAATAATCCCGGACAGGCCACTGGACACCACCGCGGCCTTCGCGGGACCGCCCCGCATATGCCCCAGCAGCGCATAGGCGACCTTGATGAAGTAGTTACCCGCCCCGGCTTTCTCCAGCAGCGCCCCGAACAGGACGAACAGGAACACGAAGGTGGTGGAAACCCCCAGGGCAACCCCGAACACACCCTCGGTGCCGAGCCACTGGTGAGACGCAAGCTTCTGCAGGCTGGCGCCCTTGTGGGCAATCACATCCGGCATCCAGGGACCGGCCAGGGAATAGGTGATAAAGACTGCGGCGACCACGGTCAGCGGCAGGCCAAGTGCACGCCGGGTGGCCTCCAGCAGCAGCACGAGCCCCCCCAGAGCGACCACCAGATCCCGGGTAACAGGCGCGCCGGGACGGTCAGCCAACTGGTCATAGAAAATAAAAAGGTAGGCCGCTGAAAACGATGCCGCCAGGGCCAGAATCCAGTCAAACCAGGGAATATGGTTGATATGCCGCCCCCGGAACATGGGGAAGGCGGTAAACGCCAGGAAGGTGGCAAACGCCAGATGGATGGACCGGGCTTCGGTGGAATTGAACACCCCGAAATCCACCATGAACGGCAGCGGGGACGCAATCCACAACTGGAATAGCGACCACACCAGCGGAACGACGAACAGCAGGACCGACGACGGTCCCGTTAACGCCCTGCCCCCGGTTTCCGTCTGTAGTACTTCGTGAATCTTCGAGACATCAACACTGTCGGAAGCAGACGGGTCGCGTTTGCTCATGGGCCGGTTCCATCGGAAATTCAGTGGTCAGATACAAACCGCCGGAGGACTCGGCCTCCGGCGGTACGATTACAACTGAGTGCCGGACCGTCAGTCGATCAGGCCTGCCTCACGGTAGTACTTCTCGGCTCCCTTATGCAGCGGAGCACTCAGGGCATCAGATACCATCTCTTCCTTCTTGAGGTTGGCGAAGGCCGGGTGCAGGCGCTTGAAGCTGTCGAAGTTCTCGAACACCGCGCTGACCACTTCGTAGACCACGTCCTCATCCACATCGGCGGAGGTCACGAAGGTAGCGGCCACACCAAAGGTGGTCACATCCTCGTCGTTACCGCGATACATGCCGCCCGGGATGGTGGCAACCCGGTAGTAGGGGTTGTCATCGACCAGTGTCTGGGTGGCATCGTTGTCCACTGCCACGATGGTGCTGTCACAGGAAGTGGTGGCCTCCTTGATGGCCCCGGACGGGTGGCCCACGGTATAGAAGAAAGCATCGATATTGCCGTCACACAGGGCCTGGGACTGTTCGGCGGCCTTCAGTTCAGCGGCCAGGGAGAACTTGTCCATGGTCCAGCCCATTTCATCCATCAGCACCTCGGCCGTGGCCCGCTGACCGGAGCCGGGGTTACCCACGGACACCCGCTTGCCTTCCAGGTCCTCGAAGGTCTTGACGCCGGAGCCCTTACTGGCGACCACGGTGAAAGGCTCAGGGTGCAGGGAGAAGACCGCGCGGAGGTTCTCGTTCTTGCCGTCGTCCTCGAACTGGCTGGTGCCATTGTAGGCGTGGTACTGCCAGTCGGACTGGGCAACCGCCAGGTCCAGTTCACCCTGACGGATGGCGTTCAGGTTGTAGACGGAACCGCCTGTGCTTTCCACGGAGCAACGGATGCCATGCTCCTTGCGATCCATGTTGACCAGCCGACAGATGGCACCACCGGCCGGGTAGTAGACACCGGTGACACCACCGGTACCAATGGTCACGAAGCGCTGGTCCTGCGCAGACACCGACATGGAGCCCGCTGCCAAGCCAACGGACGCTGCGATCGCCAGGGTGGAGGCTTTGAGTCTCAGATCTGTTCGGATTGCCATAGACGATTCCTTCTTGATTCGCGTTATTGGTCGAACCCCCGGCCCCCCGGACTGCCAAAAGCGACAGCGGGGCTATCCGGCGGCTTTCCAGCCGGACGTTACAATACGTCACATTCTCAGCTTGTTAGAAAATAGCCCACATTGGCCCCAAAATAAAGCCGACTATGGGACTAAGCGCCTGAGTCTCCAACCATTCTCGGCTAGTCGGCCAGACTCTTGTGGACAATCTCGTAGACATCACGGGACAGACCATCCTTCTCCCGCACCGACTCCAGCGCCTTACGCATGCCTTCGCTGTAGACATGGGCGAACTTCCGCCATCGGGTCAACGGTGCACACAGCCGGGCAGCAATCTGCGGGTTGCTGTCGTCCAGGCGGCGAATGGTGTCCGCCAGGAACTGGTAGCCGGACCCATCCTGCTCGTGGAAATGGGCCAGGTTCTGGCCGGCAAAGGCACCCACCACGCAGCGGATCTTGTTGGGATTCTTCCAGTCGAAGGCCTCATGCTCCAGCAACCGACGGACTGCCGCCAGATCCCCGGATACCGGACTGCCTGCCTGGATGGAAAACCATTGTTCCACCACCTGCGGGTCCTGGTGCCACTGCTGGTAGAAGGCATCCAGGGCGCGGCTGCGCTCGTCCCCGAAGGGGGAATTCACCAGGGCCCGCAGGGCGCCGGACTGGTCGGTCATATTGGTGGCGGAGTGGAACTGTTCCAGCGCCAGGTCCCGCGCCTGCTCGTCACCGATATGCAGCAGCCAGGCCAGCGCCATGTTGCGCAGGCTGCGACTGGCCACATCCTCCGGCGTCACCTGGTAGTGTTCCGCCGGCTGCTGGCGCCGGTAGCAGGCCAGCAGATCGTCCCGCAGGGCGGTGGCCAGCGCCTTCAGCACCCGCTCCCGGGCGTGGTGGATAATCTGCACATCCGCCCCATCGGAGAGTTCGATCAGATAGGCCTCGGACGGCAGTTGCAGCATCTTGGCCACCAGCGCCTGGTCCGCATCCCGGTCATTAAGCAGGGTGCGGCTGGCCTCGATCAGCCGGTCGTCCACGCTGGTGTCGGCGTGCCCCGACAGCTCGCGGATCACATCCACTGCCAGACGCTGACCGGCATCCCAGCGATTGAAACCGTCGCTGTCATGGCTCATCAGGAACATCAGCTGATCGCGGCTCCAGGGGTAGTTCACCCGCACCGGCGCCGAGAAATCCCGCAGCAGTGACGGTACCGGGCGACTGTCGATGCCGGTGAACTCGAAGACATGTTCCTCATCGGTCAACTCCAGCACCCGGGTGGTGTCCCCCTGATCGCTCTCCCCGGACAGGGTCAATGGAATGTCATTGCCATCCTGATCCAGCAGCCCCAGGGCGAACGGTATGTGCTGGGGCTTCTTGTCGGTCTGGCCCGGGGTGTCCGGAATGCTCTGGCGAACGGTCAGGCGATAGACCTGCCCCGCCTCGTCATAGTCGTCCTCCACCGCCAGCACGGGTGTGCCAGCCTGTTCGTACCACAGGCGGAACTGGCCCAGGTCACGGCCACTGGCGTCTTCCATGGCTTTGACAAAATCATCCGTGGTCACCGCCTGGCCGTCATGACGCTCGAAGTAGAGATCACTGCCCTTGCGGAACAGCTCCGGCCCCAACAGGGTGTGGATCATCCGCACCACCTCGGCGCCCTTCTCGTAGATGGTCAGGGTGTAGAAGTTGGAGATCTCCATGTAGGACGCCGGGCGCACCGGATGCGCCATGGGACCGGCGTCCTCGGCGAACTGGGCGGTACGCAGCAGGGTTGCGTCTTCGATACGCTTGACCGTGGGCGAGCCCATGTCGGCGGAGAACCGGGAATCCCGGAACACCGTGAAACCCTCCTTCAGGCTGAGCTGGAACCAGTCACGACAGGTCACCCGGTTGCCGGACCAGTTGTGGAAATACTCGTGGGCGACGATGGCCTCGATGCGCTGGAAGGCCATATCGGTTTCCGACTCCGGGCTGGCCAGTACGCAGGACGAGTTGAAGATGTTCAGGCCCTTGTTCTCCATGGCGCCCATGTTGAAGTCGTCCACCGCGACGATCATGAAGATGTCCAGGTCGTATTCGCGGCCATAGACCTCCTCGTCCCAGCGCATGGCCCGTTTCAGCGAGTCCATGGCGTGGCCGGTCTTCGTGGCATTGCGGGGTTCCACATAGATACGCAGGTCGATGTCACGACCGGACAGGGTGGTGAAGCGGTCCTTCTTCTCCACCAGGTCCCCGGCCACCAGGGCAAACAGGTAGCTGGGCTTGGGGAATGGATCTTCCCAGGTGACGAAGTGACGGCCACCCTCCAGGTCGCCCCGCTCCACATCGTTGCCGTTGGACAGCAGGATCGGGTAGGACGCCTTGTCCGCCTCGATACGGGTGCGATAGCGGGCCATGACGTCCGGGCGGTCCGGGAAGAAGGTGATGCAACGGAAACCCTCCGCCTCACACTGGGTGCAGAACATGCCGGAGGATTTGTACAGCCCCTCCAGGCGGGTGTTGTTCTGGGGCTCGATCCAGGTGACCACCTGCAGCTCGAAGGCATCCGGCACCGACGGCACCACCAGAAGCTCGCCCCGGTCCTCGAACTGGCCCGCCTGAAGCTCACGACCGTCCAGGTGGACGGATTCCAGGGTCAGGGAATCGCCGTTGAGCTCAAGCTGTTCCGCCGGTCCCGTGGCCTCCGGGTTACGGCGTATGCTCAGGGTGCTGTGTACCCGGGCGCCGTCCTCGAACAGCTCGAACCGCAGGTCCACGTGATCCACCAGGAAGTCCGGTACCCGGTATTCACTCAGATAGATGGTTTTCGGTTGGCTTGTGCGCATTGGTCTTACTCCGATAAAACCCGTACACGGACGTTGTAGGCCGTATACTTGCGAATATTGATAACGCCGGTGTCCAGCATCAGGTACTGCCCCTTGATCCCCTGAAGAACACCCGTGACCACGGGCTCCTTGTCCAGATTATGGGGCTTGACCTTCTCCGGCCAGGTCTCCACCGGATAATCCAGAGTCCAGACCGGATCATCGGCGGTTTCGATGGTGCCCTGACCATGTTCGACGGCCAGTTGTTCCAGATCCGGCGTGATTTTCTCCAGCAGTGCTGCCCGCTCGGCCACCAGATCCATTTCCGGCGCCTCGCCCTTGAGCATGGTGCGCCAGTTGGTGCGATCCGCCACATGCTGTTTGCAGGCCACTTCCACCAGGCCCGCGAGGTAGCGGGTTGCCACCCGCAGCATGGGAATGGCCGCCACCGCCCCCTGGTCGATCCAGCGGGTGGGCACCTGGTTGGCCCGGGTAATGCCCACCTTCAGTCCGGATGAATTGGCCAGGTAGACCACGTGGCCGGTCATGCAGTGGGTCTCGCCCCACTCCGGCTCGCGGCAGGTGCCCAGGTGATAGTGGCACTTCTCCGGGCTCATGATACAGCTGTCGCAAGCCGCCAGCCGCTTGAAGCAGGGATAGCAGTAGCCCTGGTTGAAGCTCTTGCTGGTCTTGCGATTGCAGTGGACACAGCGGATCTCACCACTAAAGGTAATTTCTATCGGCTGCCCGATCAGGTCGTTCAGGGCCAGGCCGTGGTCACCTACCTTCAGGGTATAGCCTACAGGGGTTTCTGCCACCGCCGGCATTTTCACCAGGCGGCCACTGAGTTCGATGGTTTCGCTCAAGACCACCTCAGCTTACGATGCGGATGGTGTCTTCGCCGGGGTCCTTGCCGGAACCACAGGACTGGCGCTCGATGTACCCTACCCGCTCATGCTCGGGAATATTGTGGGTTTTCTCGTAATGGATCACGGCCTCCAGGCAGATCCGGCGCTGCTCGCCGGACACCTTGCGGCCATCCGGCCATTTGCCCAGCTCGATGGCCCGGCGCAGATTCTGGTAGACGGTAGGATCCAGGCGTTGAATTAATTCTTCGTAAGTCATAAAAAAGTGCCCGAAAGGGTTTGACACCCTTAAACGAAAATGATTATCATTAACTCACCAAATGACGCGGTCGTTTCATTTGGTCTCTCTCATCAGGAGCTTCCGAGCTCATTTATGCCCCACCTTTTGGTGGGGCTTTTTTTATGTCCGAACTAAAAGCCCAGGAGTCTGCGCGATGGAAATCGCACGGACTCCTCGCACTCAGGTCGCCCGTTGCAGTCGAGGGGGGGGCATCACAAGAGCCATCAGCAATCCACCCAGGAAGCCCCCCAGGTGCGCCTCATTGGCCATGCGACCGATTCCCAGCCAGACCGGTAACGGAGTGAATCCAATGATCATCCACACCAGGGCAAAGGTCACCAGGGCAGGCGGAAACTGGAAACGGGGCTGCCGTTGCTGACTGAGCCAGCAGTAGCCCAGCACCCCGTAGACGACCCCCGACAACCCACCAAACAGCGGCCCCGAGACCAGGTACTGCAGCGTGTTGGAGGCCAGACTGGTCACCAGGAACAGCGCCAGGAAGCGCCCCCGGCCATCCATCCACTCCACCTGGCTGGCCAGGAACCACAGCATCACAGAGTTGAACAGGATATGCATCAGGCTGAAGTGGAGGAAATCCGGCGACACGAGTCGCCAGATCTGGCCACTGGCAAGGCTGCCCGTCAGGGCGTCCAGCCGCTGCGCGAACGTCTGCCAGTCGTGATAGCGAGGGTCCACGTACATGAAGACCGCGGACATGATGTTTTCCCCAAGCCCGGTCAGCCAGGCGACCACCGCGGCCACAATGATCAGCCCGAACACCATCGGTGAATGCCTGGGTGCCGGTTGCCAGCGACCACCACGGAACGGCGCCCGGCTGGCCTGGTTCACCCGGTCACGGACATCGTCCCGGGTCATGTACTGCTCCAGCGCGGCCAGCACCGGTTCCTCATGGTCGGGGTTGTCCAGCCACAGCACCTGGACATCGGACTCCCGGGTGATCTGGTGTTTCACCCCCTGGTGTCCCAGCCAGGTGCTGAACCCGGACAGGTCGTCCCCGGTCTCCAGTTCCTTGATTCGATGCAAGCCGATTACCTCGCGACGCTGTCTTCGGTCTGGGGAGCGCCGCTGATTTCCGGGCGCTCCACGTTCACGTAGACGAACTTCTCGGGTAACAGTTCCCGTTCGTCGTCCAGGCGGTAGGCCACCAGCTTGCCGTATTTCACGGCACTGTAATCCAGGCAGGCTACATTGGGTTTCAATGGGGCGGGCTCGCCCTCCATCCAGTAGTGACCCACAAAAACCGGGCGTTCGCCAAGGGGATACCGGATGATCTCCGATCGTTCCTTCTCGGACAGCTCGCGGCGGGCCACCTCCTCCGGCAACGGGTCGGGCTGGAACACCACATCACCATAGGTGCGGGGATCGTCGGCCCAGAATTTGGTGCGGAAGAACCTGCGGGTGTAGCCATCCCGCCCGGTGATGGTCGTGCCATCCGGCAGGGGCAGGTCCGTGCCCCGCAGCAGCGTATCCATGACCTGTCCGGCGAAGGACTCGATGGCCGCCGACGCGTGCAGGAAATCCTCGTCGATACAGGGGCTGCCCTGGGATTCCAGGAACTGGCGAATCAGACGCTCGTCCCAGCAGGCATGTACCACCCGGAAGCGCTCCTCCTCGATGAACAGCGGCAGGGTGTAGAACCATTCCAGGAATTCGTTCCATTCCTGGGGATGGTGATCGAACTGCTCCAGGGTTTCCTGGATCAGTCGGTTATGGCGCGCATTGTGCTCCCGCAGGAACTCCTTGCCACTGCCTGGCCGGGCCCGGGTGCAATAGCCCAGGGCGTTGTATTCATGGTTGCCCATGACGATCCGGGCGGAACCATGCTCCACCATGTCCCTGACCAGGTGCAGCGCCTCGCGGATCCGGGGGCCCCGGTCAATGATGTCGCCGATAAAGATCGCCTGGCGCCGGTCATGCTGGTAGACGCCGTTGCGCTTGCGGTATCCCATCTGCTGCAACAGGTGTTCAAGGGTACGGGCGCAGCCATGGATATCGCCGATGATGTCGTAGCCCCGGGAGGCCGGTCTTACACTTGCCATGATTAACTCGCTGCTATCTCGCTGGCCCAACCGAGTTTCTCGCGGCAGGTGGCGTAGAAATTGTGATCCTTGGGATGGATCAGTCGGATCTTGAAGGGCTTCTTGGTGATACGGATGATATCCCCCGGCGCGCAGGCAATGTCCATCTGGCCGTCAAAGCTGATCTGGGGATAGGTCTCGTTGGTGTCGCCGATCACCAGCTTGATCTCACTCTTGCCATCCACCACGATGGGCCGGCTGCTCAGGGTATGGGGGAACATGGGCACCAGCACCACCGCATCCAGCTTGGGATGCATGATGGGCCCGCCAGCGGACAGGGAATAGGCCGTGGACCCGGTGGGCGTTGACACGATCAGGCCGTCGGACCGCTGGCTGTACACGAAATGGCCATCGATATAGAGATCGAACCCGATCATCCGGGTGGACTTGCCCGGGTGCAATACCACATCATTCAGGGCACTGCCGTAACCCAGTGGCTGCCCGTCCCGCTCCAGGTTGCCATCCAGCAGGAAGCGGTTCTCCTCGATATATTCGCCCCGCAGTACCTTTTCCAGACGCGCTTCCAGCTCCGAGGGAGAGATGTCGGTGAGGAATCCCAGGCGACCGCGGTTGACCCCGAGGATCGGAATCTTGGACTTGGCCAGCTCCCGGGCCGCCCCCAGCAGGCTGCCATCACCGCCGACGACGATGACCAGGTCGCAGATTTCACCCAGCAGCTTCTTGCTGGCCACCTGAAGGCCGTGACCGGGCAGCATGCCCGCCGTGTCCTGCTCCAGGATCACCTGGTAGTTCTCATTGAGCAGGTAGGTCTTGAGGGACCTCAGCGTTTCGACCACCTTGACACTGCCCATGCGGCCGATAACACCGATATTCCTGAATTGATCCATTAACTCTCTCAGTCTGTCAGTCGCGATGTCTGGAAGCGTCCGGGGACCAGAGATTGGCTGGCCCATTCCCGGAAGCATCCCATCATCTTAACGAATTACGGATCAATTCTGAAAAAGATTGTCCGGTGGTGAAGGTCGGTGAAGGTTAACGGTGATCGTCGCAACGGTCGTGCACGCCCGCCTCGAACTCGCCGGGCTGGCTGATCCGCAGGACCGGCTGGCCACAGGTCTGCCCTTTCTTCTTGCCCGGGGCACGGCAGACGGGGTTCTCGTAGTGGTCCAGCCAGCGACGGTAGTCCGGTTCCGAGAGTCCACACTTTTCCGCCGCGTAGCCGGTGGGGTTCTCGAAATAACGGCGGAGGTCGTTGTAGGGCAGGGTCAGGTGACCGACACCAGCGTGGTAGCCCACCAGGAAAACCTTCTGGTCCTGCAACTGGCGAATCAGGCTGTCCTCGTCCGGGGCCTTGTTGCGGGCCTCATTCAGGGCCTGCTCCAGTTCCCGGGTGAGTTCCCCCATACTGTCCAGCTCCCGCTGTTTGCGCTCCAGTTGCTCGCGCAGCAGGACCACTTCCGCCTGGGCGGCTTCCTCCATACCCTGGGGCGCCTCCGACGCTGCCGCCCGGGCCTCATCCAGCTGCTGGCGCAACTCCTCCACCTGGAGGTCCCGGCGCTCCAGGCGCTTCTTCACCTTCTTCGCATCGAGCCTGGTCCGTTCCAGCTTCCGTTCCAGCTCGGTCATCTTTTCCTGCCAGGCGCGATGTTCGAGCCTCTGTTCCCGCTGCATGGCCGCCAGGGAATCCCGGTGGGCGCCCTGCAGGGTCTTGATACGCAACCGCTGCTCACGAATCATGTGGGCCAGCCGGTTCCGCTGGGCCCTGGCCTCCTGGCTGGCGACCTCGGCGTCCGGCTTACCCAGCGCGGTACGCAACACGGGGATCTGCTCGTCGTCGGACGAACTCTTGCGCTTGTACTTGAGGTGGTTGGCCGTCACGGCCTTGCGGATGGTCTGGAAGTGGTTGGACCCCGGCGTCATGTCCGGATCCCAGAGCTCGGACTGGTAGCGCTTCTCGGGACACAGGCTGCGGCAGACCAGACGGATGGGCCCCGCCCCCATATCCGGGCCGGCCGAGCCTTTCATGGCCAGTGCCTCCACCGGAATGTTCCAGTGGCTGTCCGCGCGCCCTTCCTCGTCAAAGTAGATCCGGAAGAACACCAATCCCCGCACCAGCAGGTCGGGACCGATCTGCACGAACACCGCCTGCACGTCGGTGTCCGCCAGGTCTGACAGGCCCACATAGCCGTCCAGGAAGGCGTCAAATTCGGTGGCCCGCATCTGACGCGCCACCTCGATACCATCCATGAGGAAAACGGCGGAATATCCTTCTTCGGATGGATCGGCTAGAGCCATTTAAACCCTCCGGCTAAAAGAAACCTGAGTTACCAAATATTGTGACGTCAGAGAGGTCACAACATTGCATCGGAACATCTCAGTGTGACGACCAGCGTCCATTTTAGCCAGAGGGAGTCACTATCGGCAGCAGGGAACTGTGAGAATTTGTGATTGACTACCGCGGAACGGGTCGCCGACACCGGCGACCCGTATTCAAAATATACAGGTTATAGCGAGGCGGCAAGGCGGCTGCCCTGATCAATCGCGCGCTTGGCATCCAGCTCGGCCGCCACATCCGCACCACCGATCAGATGCACCGGCAGGTTGCTGCCCTCCAGTGCCGACTGGAGCTCACGCAGGGGATCCTGGCCGGCGCAGACCACAATACTGTCCACTTCCAGCACCCGGTCTTCCGCATTTTCGCCCTTGCCGGCGATGGACACATGCAGCCCCTCGTCATCGATCCGCCGGTAGGTGACGCCCGGTACCATGTGCACGCCCTTCATCTTCAGGGCGGAACGGTGGATCCAGCCGGTGGTCTTACCCAGCCCCTTGCCCACCTTGGACGTTTTGCGCTGCAGCAACCAGATCTCCCGCGCCGGTGGCGTCACGTCCGCGCTGACACCTTCGACACCACCACGATGCTCGACCGACAGGTCCACGCCCCACTCCTTCATGAAGGCATGCTTGTCCAGGGATACCGACGCCCCCTGATGCACCAGGAACTCCGACACATCGAACCCGATGCCACCGGCGCCAATCACCGCCACCCGTTCGCCAATAGGCTTACGACCGGTCAGGGCATCGATATAACTCACCACCCTGGGATGGTCGATACCCTCGATCTCTGGCGTGCGAGGCTTGATACCAGTGGCCAGAACCACCTCGTCAAACCCGCCCTCACGCAGGGTATCGGCGTCAACCCGCGACCCCAGACGCACATCCACGTCAAGCTTCTCCAGCATGACACGGTAATAGCGGAGGGTTTCGTGGAATTCCTCCTTGCCGGGAATCCGCTTGGCCAGGTTGAACTGCCCGCCGATCTCGTCAGCGGAGTCAAACAACGTCACCTTGTGCCCGCGCTGGGCAGCCACGGTGGCAAAGGCCAGACCGGCAGGACCGGCGCCAACCACCGCCAGTTTCCGGGGGCTTTCCGTCGGGGTGTAATTGAGCTCGGTCTCATAACAGGCGCGGGGATTCACCAGGCAACTGGTCAGCTTGCCGCTGAAGGTATGGTCCAGGCAGGCCTGGTTGCAGCCAATGCAGGTATTGATTTCCTCGGCCCGGTCTTCCGCCGCCTTGTTCACCAGATCCGCATCCGCCAGGAACGGCCGGGCCATGGACACCATGTCCGCCTCGCCGGTGGCGAGGATCTGCTCCGCCACGTCCGGCATATTGATGCGGTTGGTGGTCACCAGCGGAATACTGACTTCCTTCTTCATCCGCGCCGTGACTTCAGTAAACGCGCCCCGGGGCACGGATGTGGCAATGGTGGGCACCCGCGCCTCATGCCAGCCGATGCCGGTATTGATGATGGTGGCACCGGCCTTCTCGATGGCCTTACCCAGTTGCACCACCTCTTCCCAGGTACTGCCCTCTTCCACCAGGTCCAGCATGGACAGGCGGTAGATAATGATGAAATTGGGGCCAACCCTCTCCCGCACCCGCCGAACGATCTCCAGGGGCAGGCGGATACGATTCTCGTAACTGCCACCCCAACCGTCGGTGCGCTTGTTGGTACGGGCAACGATAAACTGGTTAATGAAGTAGCCCTCGGAGCCCATGATCTCGACACCGTCGTATCCGGCCCGCTGGGCCAGGGCCGACGCGGTCACATAATCCTCGACCTGCTTCTCGATCCCGGCCTCATCCAGCTCATTGGGCGTGAACGGGTTGATCGGCGCCTGCACGGCAGACGGCGCCACCAGTTGCGGATGATAGGCGTAACGACCGGCATGGAGGATCTGCATGCAAATGGTGCCTTCGGCCTCATGCACGGCCTGGGTAATCACCTTGTGCTGATCCGACTCTTCCTCCGTGGTCATCTTCGCGGCGCCGGGGCCGACACTGCCCTCCACATTAGGGCCGATGCCCCCGGTCACGATCAGCCCGGCACCACCACGGGCCCGCTCGGCGTAGAAGGCGGCCAGACGCTCAAAACCATTGGGGCGCTCTTCCAGCCCCAGGTGCATGGAGCCCATCAGGGTCCGGTTACGGAGCGTGGTAAAACCCAGATCCAGAGGGGCCAGCAAATGGGGATAGCGGGCCTTGCCCGGTTGTTGTGAAGCGGTCATGCGGGGTCTCTCTTAATCAATTTTAGTTTTTGGCGGCACCACCCAGGTTCGAGGTTCGGTGCCGGGGGCCGTTTTCCGGGACCTTCAAAAACATGGACGTTTTTGAAGAGCCTCCATGGACGGATCCACGGCGTGTCCCGGAAAACGGCACCCGGTGCCGGACCATGTCCCCGGATTCGCAATCTTGGCTGCTTTCACCAGGTGATGAACAAGGCGCCCATGTTCAGGATTCGACTAAAGTAGAGGTTCGGCCGATCAGGCTCAAGACTTACCGGACAATTTTTGCGACAGGTAAAAAACAAACAGGAACAACTACCCAAGACCAGGGGAGCTTCCAAACAGGAAAATCAAAGGGGACATGAAAGGGGGAGAAAAATGGCGGAGCGGACGGGACTCGAACCCGCGACCCCCGGCGTGACAGGCCGGTATTCTAACCAACTGAACTACCGCTCCGCGATCTGTTGCCACCCACCTGAAACCGAAGGAGTGGATCCGGCTGAGCCCGTCTGCGTGACTGCTCTGTGACAACGTGGGCGCATTATAAAGATGGCTCCGGGCATGTCAACGCTTTCCTGAAAACTTTTTCCAGAGCCTCCCTGAACCGGTTACTCCGCACTCAACTCAGCCGTCGCCGGAGCCACTGGCAGGGTAAAGAAGAACACCGCCCCCTGCCCCTCCGGACGCTCAAAACCGATCTCGCCCCCCTGAGCCTGAATCAGGGAACGACACAGGGTCAAACCAATCCCCATCCCCTCCTTCTTGGTGGTAAAGAACGGCAGGAACAGCTTCTGTTCGGCGTCTTCGGGCAGGCCTTCACCATGGTCCCGGACCTCGATGCGGACCATGGTGTCGTCCAGCATTCGGGCATTCACCTCCACCGGTTCCACGGAGCCCGCCCCCCGGGTGGACTCCAGCGCGTTGCGGATCAGGTTCAGGGCCACCTGCTGTACCTGGACGGGGTCCGCCAGGACATCCGGCACCTCATCCGCCACAACCACCTCGACACCACCGTCGTTATTGCGGGCATCCACCTCCGCAAACTGGCGGGTTTCCTCCAGCAAGGCAGCTACCGACAGTACCTCCTTGCCCACCGCCGGCTTGCGGACAAACCCGCGAATACGCCTGACCACCTCACTGGCCCGGTGGGATTGGGCTTCAATCTTTTCCAGGGTCTGTGACAGCAGTTCCGGATCGGGTTCATCGGTCCTGAGCATACGCAGGGCAACGCGGGCGTAATTGGTAATGGCGGTCAGGGGCTGGTTCACCTCATGGGCAAAGCCGGCAGCCATTTCCCCCATGGTGGCCATGCGGGAGGCATGGGCAAGCTGGTCCCGCTGCTCCTGCACCAGGTTACGGGCGTCTTCCAGGGCCTGCTCGTTCTCCAGTTCGGTGGTGATATCCCGGAATACCACCACCGCGCCGGTCAGGCGGTCCCCTTCCTTCTTGGGCGTGGCCCGGTATTCGGCGGGGAAGCCGGAGCGGTCGGCCCGGTACATGGTGACGTTACGCTGATGTTCGGCAATTCCCTGACGACAGGTGGCCTGCACCGGCAACCCGTCGGCAGCATCCTCCGATGGATGCCACAGGGCTCCGGAACAGGGCCGGGGCTGATGGAAGTGAAGCTCGAAAAAATTCTGGCCGATCAGCTTTTCCACGCTGCAACCGCTGATCATGGCCGCCGCCGGGTTGGCAAAGACAATATCGCCCTCGGCATCCAGCCCGTAGATGCCTTCGCTGATGGCATTGAGGATACGGGTCTGGTCGCTTTCCAGTTCCCGGTTGCGCTCCTGCAGGGTCCGCTCAAGGCGTATGACGCGGGCGTGGGTGCCCACCCGGGCGATCACCTCCTGGGCCTGAAAGGGTTTGGAGATATAGTCGGCACCCCCAAGGGAGAACCCCTTGAGCTTGGCATCCACATCATCCAGGGCCGACAGGAAAACCACGGCGGAATCCGCGGTGACCGGGTCCGCCTTCAGACGCTCGCATACCTGGTAGCCGTCCAGGTCCGGCATCATGATATCCAGCAGGATGACTTCGGGCCGGTGACGGGATGCCAGGGTCAGTGCTTTCTTGCCATCGTTGGCAATCAGCAGATGATAACCACGATCCTTGAGGGTTTCGTACAGGACCTTGAGGTTCTGGGCATTGTCGTCAACAAGTAGCACCGTGGACTCGGTGCTGGCCTGGTCAGTCATAGGTTACAGCCGGTTGCGGGAATAGGTTCATGATGAACCGCCGTTCATCCGACGTCGATAAGGTCCTTTACGGACAGCACCATGCGAACCAGGTGGGCCAGGGAGTGGGTACCCATCTTGTGCATCACCCGTGAACGGTGGATCTCAACGGTGCGCTGGCTGATCTCAAGCTCAATGGCAATCACTTTGTTGGCCTGGCCGGCAATCATCCGCTCCATGATCTCGGTCTCACGGGGCGTCAGGGTCTTGATGCGGCGGACGATCTCCTGTCGCTCTCCCAGGGTCTTGCGCTGCTCCCGGTCCTGCTCCAGGGCGGACTCGATTTTCTCAAGGAGGGCCTCTTCCCGGTAGGGCTTCTGGATAAAGTCCACGGCGCCTTCCTTCATGGCATCTACAGCCAGGGGCACATCACCGTGGCCCGTCACGAAGATAATGGGCAACAGCGAATGACGGGCGTTGAGCTTCTTCTGCAGCTCCATGCCATCCATGCCGGGCATGCGGATATCCAGCACGATGCAGCCGGCCATCTCTTCCGAATAATCGCCGAGGAAGTCCGTGGCACTGGGATAGGTCTTCACCGCCTTGCCATCGGATTTCAGCAGCAACTCGAGAGAGTCACGTACCGCCTCATCGTCCTCAACCACGTATACGGTTTGCTGGATATCGGTCATTCCTGTAGCTCCTGTCGTTATTTTACCCTGACCCGTTTGTACCCTGACCCATCGCGCCCTTTGGAAGGCCGCTTCCGAATGGCATCCGCCGGAGTTTCCCAAGAGGTTAATGGATCGTGGAATCCTTTGCAGCCCCTTCATGCTCACGACGTTCATGCTCCCGCATGTCGGACAGGCGACGGGCAATGGCACCAAAGAGGCTACCACGGGGGTATTGGCCCTTGCGGTCGGCGACGCCCGCCGGCTTGCCCATCAACAGTTCCACCGCCTCCTCCACCGTATTGACGGCGTAGATGCGGAACTGCCCAGCCCTGACCGCTTCCACCACCTGGCTGTCCAGCATCAGGTTCTGCACATTGGTGGCCGGCACAATCACACCCTGGGTGCCGGTCAGTCCCTTGATACGACAGGTCTCGAAGAATCCCTCCACCTTCTCATTGGCACCGCCGATCGGCTGCACCTCGCCAAACTGGTTCATGGAGCCGGTAATGGCCAGATCCTGGCGCACCGGCACCCCGGACAGGGCCGAAACCAGCGCACACAGCTCCGCCACCGACGCACTGTCGCCGTCCACCTCGCCATAGTTCTGTTCGAAGGTCAGGCTGGCAGACAGGTGCATGGGATCCTGGGCGGCAAACCGGGACGACAGCCAGGCACTGAGGATCATCACCCCCTTGGAATGAATGTTACCGCCCAGCTTGGCATCACGCTCAATATCCAGCACATCCCCGTCACCGTAGTAACAGGTGGCCGTCACACGGTTTGACAGGCCGAACTCAAAACCACCGGTGGACAGCACGGACAACGCATTAACCTGCCCCACACATTTGCCCTCGGTGGTGACCAGGGTGGTACCGTCGCGGATTGAATCGTAGAACTGGTCCCGGATGCGACTGCTGCGGTAACGGGCGCTCTCCAGGGCCTGTTCCACATGTTTGTCCTGGATCAGTCGCGCTTTGGCCTGACGGGCCCAGTAGTCCGACTCCCTCAGCAGGTTGGCAATATCGGCGGCATGAAGCGAGAGCCTGTCCTGGTGTTCGGCGGTACGGGAGCTGTATTCGATCACCCGGGCCACGGCCTTGCGGTCACAGTGCAGCAGTCCCTTTTCATAAACCAGGCTGGCGATGAACTTGGCATAGAGCAACTGACTTTCCGGGGTGCGACGCATCTCGTTCTCGAAATCCGCAGTCACCCGGAACAGCTCCGCGAATTCGGGATCGTATTCCTGCAGCAGCATCCAGGTTTCCCGGTCACCGAACAGGACGATCTTCACATCCAGCGGAATCGCCTCCGGTTCCAGGGAAATGGTGCCCGACAGGGTCAGCTCCCGCTCCAGGGAGTTGATCATGATGGACCTGCTGCGCAAGGCCCTTTTAAGGCCATCCCAGACGAAGGGCTGCTCCAGTACCTTGATGGCGTCCATCAGCAGGTAGCCACCATTGGCCTTGTGCAGGCTGCCGGGGCGGATCAGGGAATAGTCCGTGAATACGGTGCCCTTGAAGGTCACGTTCTCCACGTAGCCAAACAGGTTGTGATAGGTAGGGTTGTCTTCCACCACCACCGGCACCTCATCGCTCTTCTGGTGCACCAGCAGGTTCACCAGGTAGCGACGGGGCATCTTCTTGTCCAGGGAGGCATAGGCGATGGCCGCCTGGTCCTCGTTGTCATCCAGGAAGATGTCCAGGTTTTCGGCCAGGTCCTTGCGAACGGCTTCGAGATAGTCCACCACATCCGGCTCTTTCTCGTAGCGTTTGACCAGCTCGTCGATCTGGTGACCGGAAATGGACTCCAGGGTTTCCTGGTTCAGAGCCTGCTGCTTTTCCGCATATTCCTGCTCCCAGTCCGCAATCTTGCGCACCGCCTGCCGCAGTTTCTTCTCCAGCTTGTTGATGTCCTCTTCGAATTTGTTGCGCTGGGCTTCGCTCAGCCCGGCAAAGGTCTCCGCCGTGTGGGGTTCGTCACCGTTCATGGCCACCAGCCGGTAACCACCAGGCGTGGTGAGGGTCAGGCTGACTTTCTTGCGCTTGGCCTGGTTGGCCACCTTTTCCAGCTCATCCTCCTGCTTCTTGCCATACTCCCCCTTGAGCTGTTCGGCACGCTCCAGGAAGCTGTCACTGTCGAAGGTCTGGGGAATCATCTTTACCAGGCGGGACATGAGCTTTTCCATGTCCTGCTTGAGATTGCCACCCTCCCCGGCCGGCAGGCGGATCATCCGAGGCACCCGGGGATCGTCGAAATTGGCCACATAGCACCAGTCATGGATGCGGTGGTCCTCGTCCACATGATGCTCCAGGTAGCGCAGCATCATGGTGCGCTTGCCCAGGCCATTGCGACCGACGGCGTACACGTTGTAGCCGCCGTGGGGCATGTTGAGCGCAAAGCGTACGGCTTCCTGGGCGCGGTTCTGGCCAACGATCTCAGCCAGGGGATCCAACTGTCGGGTGGTCTTGAAGGGGAGGTCCTTTAGAACGCAAGCCTTGTAAAGCTGATTCAGGGGCAAAGCCTTCAATGTGATGTCCTGTTGTTCTCGAATGAGTGGTCACAAGTTCCCAGCATAGTGGCAAGTGACGTTACTGTCTGCCGGGGAAACCGGCCATTCTAGGCTGTTCTGCCACATCTGTCGCCTGTGCCGTAACAGGGCGCCAGGAATGCGTACCGGTGCACGTTTCTTGCTTGTTTCTTGCTAGCGCACCCCGGTACAGGCTAAAGATCATCCGGGCGGGGCCGATAAACAGGAGTGACCAACTACCAGAACTCGGCCACACACTGATATTCCGCAGTCGACCAGAGTGGTCAGGGAATCATTTTTCAGGGAGATCAATAACGTGGAAATCCTCAAGACGTTTGCCCACTCGCTGACGGCACTCGACCGACCGGCCAGGACACCCGCCAGGGAAGTGGTCCGTGTGGATGACACCCGGCCAGCGCCTGCCGAACCGGTAAGGGATCGCCGGGTGCAACCGGACCGGCGTCGCCGCCAGGAAGCCTTCAAGGGCCCCGACAGGCGCCGGAAAAGCAGCCGGCGACGCCCGATGCTGCTGCACCCACGAACCGGCGAGGAAACCAGCCTGGAAGACCGGCGCGGGCGTAACCTCCGCACCAGTGCCTGAGCCCCCAACAGGGCGGTTACAGCAACCCGGCATCCAGGCTGGCCGCCATGGCCATGCCGAGGTCATGGCACTGACCCACGAATTCCTCCCGGAATTCGCCACGGCACAGCACAGGCTCCTGCACCTGACGCCAGCGTAATCCGGTGGTGATGCTATCGATCGCCCGGTGGGTGCCGGTGCCATCGCGGCCGGCGCGGATATAAAACGTGAAAGGCAGGCCCTGGGTCTTTTCCAGGCAGGGGTAGTAGCTTCGGTCGAAGAAATCCTTCAGGGCACCACTCATGTACCCGAGATTTTCCGTGGTGCCCAGCACAATGGCGTCGCACCACAATACGTCATCCGGACCGGCATCCAGGGGCGCCAGTACCCTGACCTCGACATTCTCGATGTCCGGGTGACTGGCTCCCTCGGCAACGGCTTCCCTGAGCCGCTGCGTGTTGGGTGAGGGAGCATGGGCGACAATCAGCAGTTTCTTTACGTTTGCCATGGCTCCTCCCGATCCGGTGGACAAATCAGAGCAGTTCGCCGTTGGCTTCTTCCGCTTCAGCGGTTGCCGGCTCCTTGCCCTTGGGTACGGGCTTGGGCATCAACTTATCGCGAATGGCGGTTTCAATCTCGGTGGCAATGTCCGGATTCTCCTCCAGGAACTTGGCGGCATTAGCCTTGCCCTGGCCGATCTTGTCGCCCTTGTAGGCGTACCAGGCACCGGACTTGTCCACGAACCCTTCCTTGACTCCCATGTCCACCACTTCCGCCATGTGGTAAATACCCTTGCCGTACATGATCTGGAACTCGGCCTGCTTGAACGGCGGCGATACCTTGTTCTTCACCACCTTGACCCGGGTGTCGTTACCCACCACCTCGTCACCTTCCTTGACGGAGCCGATGCGGCGGATATCCAGGCGCACTGAGGAATAGAACTTGAGGGCGTTACCGCCGGTGGTGGTCTCCGGGCTGCCAAACATCACGCCGATCTTCATACGGATCTGGTTGATGAATACCAGCAGACAGTTGGCGTGTTTGACGTTGCCGGTAAGCTTGCGCAGGGCCTGGGACATCAGACGAGCCTGCAGACCCACATGGCTGTCGCCCATTTCCCCTTCGATTTCCGCTTTCGGAGTCAGCGCCGCAACGGAATCGACGATGATGACGTCTACCGCGTTCGAACGCACCAGCATGTCGGCAATTTCCAGTGCCTGCTCACCGGTATCCGGCTGGGATACCAGCAGATCGTCCACATTCACACCGAGCTTTTCGGCGTAAACCGGGTCCAGAGCATGCTCTGCGTCGATGAAGGCACAGGTTTTACCATCTTTCTGGGCTTCGGCGATCACCTGGAGGGTCAGGGTGGTTTTACCGGAGCTTTCCGGGCCATAGATTTCACAGATCCGGCCATAGGGCAAGCCGCCGATACCCAGGGCCACGTCCAGGCCAAGTGAGCCGGTGGAAACCGCCGGAATGGCTTCCCGGGGCTGGTCGCCCATTTTCATGACGGCGCCCTTGCCGAACTGGCGTTCAATCTGGCTCAGTGCCGCGTTCAGTGCTTTGTTGCGATTGTCTTCCATCAGTGCAAACCCTCAATGTTTCCGACTGTCCCGGACCACTTTACTGTATACTTGAACAGTATTAAACCACAGTCCTGATCCCAGACCAACCCCATTCAGAAAATCCCCTTTGCAGGGTCGTGTGCAACGCCGGATCAGAGCGTCTGGACGTAATCCGTCAGCCCCTGCAACGCATAGACCACGCTCTGCCGCCGGACCGCATCGCGGTCACCGTCGAAGTGGCAACGATGCGCCACGATACCACTGGTCGGCGCCCCCCAGGCGAACCAGACCGTGCCCACCGGCTTGCCCTCGCTGCCCCCGCCAGGACCCGCCACGCCACTGGCGGCAATGGCAAAATCCGCACCGGTCGCCTTTACCGCACCCGCCACCATCTGCCGTACCACCGGCTCGCTGACGGCGCCATGCTGTTCCAGGTTTTCGGCTGAAACGTGCAGCAGCTCACGTTTCATGCCGTTGCTGTAGGTCACCAGGCCACCGAGGACATAGTCCGACGAGCCTGGCCGGTCGGTCAGGGCCTTTACGATCCAGCCACCGGTACAACTCTCCGCCGTCACCATGGTCTGCCCCCGCAGGGAAAGGAGGTCACCCAGGTGGTTGGCCGCCTGCTCCATGGTCGAGTCTTTCAACATCCGCAGCCTCCTCGTTTCATCCAGCGTCATATTTTCTTACAATCCGGTGGCCCTGTCTGCGAGCAACAATATCGCTACGGTGTGGTTCGCTATCACGCAGTCTTCGGGGCACCGGCTTTTAGCCGATTCTACACCGGGATTTCTCAGACTCCACCAACTGGGCGCACATTACATGTCGGCAGCACAGAACGACCTTTCCAGGCACACCCCCATGATCCGCCAGTACCTGAAGATCAAGGGGGAGCACCCCAATGAACTGCTGTTCTACCGCATGGGGGATTTCTACGAGCTGTTCTATGATGACGCCAAAAAGACCGCTGAACTGATCGATATCACCCTGACTGCCCGGGGCCAGTCCGGCGGCAACCCGATTCCCATGGCGGGAGTGCCCTACCATGCTGCCGAGAACTACATCGCCCGCCTGGTTCGCGCCGGCCAGTCCATCGCCATCTGTGAGCAGATCGGCGACCCGGCTACCGCCAAGGGCCCGGTGGAGCGCAAGGTGGTGCGCATCATTACCCCGGGCACCCTCAGCGACGAGGCCTTCCTGGAAGACCGCCGCGACAACCTGTTGCTGTCCATCTTCCATCACCGGGAAGGGTTTGGCATTGCCACCCTGGATATTTCCAGTGGCCGCTTCGCCGTCTCGGAGATCGAGGGCACCGACGCCCTGCAGGAAGAGATCCAGCGACTGCGCCCGGCGGAAGTGCTGATCAGCGAGGATTTCCCCTTCGAGGACCTGCTGGACGGTCTCAGCGGTATTCGTCGCCAGGGGCCCTGGCTGTTCGAGGCGGAAACCGCCCACCGCCTGCTGACCCAGCAGTTGCAGGTGCGGGACCTCACCGGCTTTGGCTGTGAGGACCTGACCCTGGCCATCTGCGCTGCCGGCTGCCTGCTGCAGTATGCCCGGGAAACCCAGCGCACCGCCCTGCCCCATATCCGCAAGCTGACGCGGGAACGGCGGGAAGACGCGGTGGTGCTGGACGCCACCAGCCGTCGCAACCTGGAAATCGACACCAACCTGCTGGGCGGCCACCAGCACACCCTCGCCTGGGTCATGGACCGCACCGCCACTGCCATGGGCGCCCGCCAGTTGCGCCGCTGGCTCAACCGCCCGCTACGGGATTCGGAACAGGTCTACCAGCGCCAGCATGCGGTGGCGGCCCTGCTGGACGGCTTCCACTACGAGCCGGTGCATGACCTGCTCAAACGGGTGGGCGATATCGAACGCATCCTGGCCCGGGTTGCCCTGCGTTCCGCCCGCCCCCGGGACCTGGCCCGACTAAGGGATGCCTTCGCCGCCCTGCCCGACCTGCAACAGGCGCTCAGGCCGGTCAGTTCCCATCACGTGGTCAGGCTGGCCGGCCTGATCAGTGAGTATCCCGAACTGGCGGACCTGCTGGAACGGGCCATCATCGACAACCCGCCGGTGGTCATCCGCGACGGCGGCGTGATCCGGGAAGGCTTCGACGATGAGCTGGACGACCTGCGCAATATCAGCGAGAACGCTGGCCAGTTCCTGCTGGACGTGGAAACCCGGGAGCGGGAACGCACCGGCATCACCACCCTGAAAGTGGGCTACAACCGGGTACATGGCTACTACATCGAGATCAGCCGCGCCCAGTCGGACCAGGCGCCGGTGGACTATATCCGCCGCCAGACCCTGAAGAATGCCGAACGCTTCATCACCCCGGAACTGAAGGAGTTCGAGGACAAGGCCCTGAGCGCCAAGAGCCGCGCCCTGGCCCGGGAAAAAGGCCTGTACGACGAGCTGCTGGAAACCCTGGCCGGCCAGTTGCCACAACTTCAGGACAGCGCCCAGGCCCTGGCGGAACTGGACGTACTGACCAACTTCGCCGAGCGGGCCACCAGCCTGCGGTTCACCGCACCGGAGTTCCGCGAGGCACCGGGCCTGGATATCGACGCCGGCCGACACCCGGTGGTGGAGCAGTTGCTGGACGAGCCCTTCGTACCCAATAACGTGCTGATGGACGAACAGCGGCGGATGCTGGTGATCACCGGCCCCAACATGGGGGGTAAGTCCACCTATATGCGCCAGACCGCACTGATTGCCCTGCTCGCCTACTGCGGCAGTTTCGTACCGGCGGACCGGGCGGTGCTGGGCCCGGTGGACCGGATCTTCACCCGCATGGGATCCTCCGACGACATTGCCGGTGGCCGCTCCACCTTCATGGTGGAAATGACCGAAACCGCCAACATCCTCCATAACGCCAGCCGTCATAGCCTGGTACTGATGGACGAGGTGGGCCGGGGCACCAGCACCTTCGACGGCCTGTCCCTGGCCTGGGCCACGGCGGAACACCTGGCACGGGAGGTGGGCTGCTATACGCTGTTCGCCACCCACTATTTCGAGCTGACCCAGCTTGCCGACCAGCTCGATCACGCGGTGAACGTCCACCTGACCGCCACCGAGCATGACGACAGCATCGTCTTCCTGCACACGGTCCATGATGGCCCCGCCAGTCAGAGCTACGGCCTCCAGGTAGCGCAACTGGCAGGGGTCCCCCAGGCGGTCATCGCCCAGGCCCGTTCCCAGTTGCAGCGACTGGAGGGTGACCATCGGGAGCCGGTGACAATGTCCGCCTCGTCACCGGCCGGGCCAGGGCCTGCCAGCGCGCCACCCGACGCCTTCCAGGGGGACATGTTTGCCAGCCTCGAACCCAGCGCCGTGGAGAAGGCCCTGTCGGAACTGGACCCGGATGACCTGACGCCCAGGCAGGCCCTGGAACAACTCTATGAACTGCGTCGCCTGGCCGGCACGAAGGGATAACGCCACGCCTGAAAACCCGCCCTCATAAGGTTATAGCGCCATAGCGCTTGCGGGGCGGGCGGGTGCTCCCTACAATATCGGCCTCCAAATACCAACGATCAGAACGAAGGGTGGCGGTCGCCCTCTACGACAGGCCCCGGATCGGGACCTGTCCCAGGCGATAACACCAGAACCACCCCACTGATGAGACAGACCACCAGACCAGGAATCTGACTATGACGTTTGTGGTTACCGACAACTGCATCAAGTGCAAGTACACGGACTGCGTGGAAGTATGTCCGGTGGACTGCTTTTACGAAGGCCCGAACTTTCTGGTGATTGACCCGGACGAGTGCATCGACTGTGCGCTGTGTGAGCCGGAGTGTCCCGCCGAGGCCATATTCTCGGAGGATGAGCTGCCTGCGGGTCAGGAACCGTTCATCGAGATCAACGCCGAGCTGGCCGCCAAGTGGGAGAACATCACCGAGAAGAAGGACCCGCTGCCTGACGCGGAGGAGTGGGACGGCAAGCCGGACAAGCTGCAGTACCTGGAGCGCTGATCACCGCAGCCCAAACCCGGACTGCCCAACGGGCAGGATTCGGGGTGGTAACCTGTGAATCAGGAAAAGGGGGAGCCGACCGGCTCCCCCTTTTTCTGTTTCCGCCTCAGTCTTCGAACCCGTGGTCCTCGGCAGCAAGGGCAAGGCACACACTGCCCGGCCCCAGATAGATACTGCTGGTGATGCCCATCTGGCACAACAGCAATTCCACCTTGTGGCGCTGGCAGGCTTCTCGTAGCCGGGCCAGCCCCGGCAACTGCTCGATCTCCGCCGACGACATGCCGCACGACAGTGACACATAGGGCGTCAGCAGCCCTGCCTCCACCCGACGGACGGCATAGTCCAGCACTTTCTCGACCGCCGCATCGAAACTCCGGGTCTTGGCCACCGCAGTACCATCCGCGCCGTGCCCCCAGACAATGGGGGTAATATTCAGGGTCTTGCCCAGGAAGGCACTGACCGCGGAAATGCTCTTCACGTTACGCCGGCGCGCCCGCTCTCGTATGTAGTGCAGGTCGCGGGGAATTGAGCAGGTGTAGATATTGTCGGCAAAGGTCTCCACCTGGTGACGGAGGGCATTCTTCGACAGCTTCTGGTTGATGAGTCGCAGGGTATGAGCGGCCATCAGCCCCTGTCCGGCGAATACCTGGCCGGTGTCGACAACCCGCATGGAAAACGGCCCCGAACGACCGGCTTTCTCACGGATGGGCTGGTAACGGGCCATCACCTGATTCATGGCCAGTGTCGCATTGTCGAAGATTTCACTACGGGACCGGTCCACCGTTTCGCAGAACGCCATGTCATATGCCGTCACGACCTTTTCCAGGAACAGCTTCTGGATGGCTTCGGCGCTGAAAGCCTCCGTTTCCGCGTGATGCCCCTTCAGCAGCAGGCCACGATCATAGAACTCCGCCGTGGTCGCAGGATCATGGTCGTCCACATAGGTCTGACCGTTGATGATCGCCGTAAGCGGCAGGATGAAGATATCGTTCTTGCGGATAAACTCGGGTGGCAAATCACAGGCCGAGTCCACCATCAAACCAACACGCATAACGCCTCCCGAAGTGCACCGCTCTGGGGATAAGCGGCGAGTAATGTGACAGGAGGCGCTCTTTTACCAGAAAGCGCTCAAGGTTTCAGTGTGGTCCTTATCAACCTTTGACCCAGTGTGACAGATGTCACAATCGAGTCCGGTCAGGCATCGAACTCGTGATCTTCCGCCGCCAGCGACAGACAGATACTGGCCGGACCTATATAGATGCTGCTGGTGATGCCCATACGCGAGAGCAGCAGCTGTACATTGTTCTCCTCACAGACCCTGCGCAGGCGATCCAGCCCTGGCAGCGCTTCAATCTCTTCCCAGCTCATGCCACAGGATATGGACACAATCGGCGCCAGCAGCCCCCCTTCCACGCGCTGTACGGCGTAATCCATCACCTTTTCCACGGCAGCATCCATGGACCGGGTCTTGGCCACCGGTTTGGCGATAACGCCCTTACCCCAGATAATCGGGGTTATGTTGAGGGCCTTACCCAGGAACGCCACGATGCCGGATACGCTCTTGTCGCCCCGGCGGCGGGCACGCTCACGGATGTAACTCAGGTCCTTCGGCACCACACAGATCCATACCTTTTCCGCAAACTTCTCCACCTCATGGCGGAGTGCATTCTTGGACAGCCCCTTGCTTAACAGGCTTACCGTGTAGGCAGCCAGCAGCCCCTGACCCGCAAACAACTGGCCACTGTCGATAACCCGCATGGTGAAATTGCCATCAACACCGGCTTTCTCGCGGACGGACTTGGCCTGAGCCATGACCATATTCATGGCTTCGGAGGCATTCTGGTAGATCTGGCTGCGTGAGCGATCCACCGTTTCGCAGATAGCAACGTCGTAGTTGGGCACCACCTTTTCCAGGAAGAGTTCACGAATCTGTGCGGCGGAGAAAGCCTCGGTTTCAGCATGGTGACCCTTGCCCAGCAGCCCCTGCTGATAGAAATCTTCCGTGGTTTCCGGATTGTGGTCGTCAATGAAGGTCTGGTTATCGATCTTCGCGGTCAGCGGCAGGATAAAGATGCCATGCCGGCGAATGAATTCATGGGGTAGGTCGCAGGCGGAGTCCACGATCAGGCCAACTTTCATTACGTCCTCCAGTTTTTTGTCGGGCCCGGCTGTTTGGGGGAATAGGCCCTTGTTGTTATCTACTAAGAACATACAGGTTTGTCCGTAATAGTCGAGCCCGGTCATGGTAACGGGAGACCACCAGGAGTGTCATTTCACAATTGCTTACGTTCTGACCCCGGAAACCGCCGGCTACCGAGGGTATCGCAGGGTTACCGCGGCCGTTATACTGCCGCCCTTCGACAGGACAGGAAGCAGAAAACCATGGCCCAGACCTACGATGTCGTCATAATCGGCGCCGGCGCGGCAGGCCTGATGTGTGCCGCCACGGCCGGTTACCGTGGACGTCGGGTGCTAGTGATCGAGCGGTCCGCCAAACCCGGTCGGAAAATCCTGATGTCCGGCGGCGGTCGCTGCAACTTCACCAACCTCAACAGCTCGCCGGCCAACTTCCTGTCAGACAACCCCCATTTCTGCATTTCCGCCCTCAAGCGCTACCGCCCCCAGGACTTCCTGGACCTGGTGGAACGCCACGGCATCGAACATGTGGAAAAGGCAGCGGGACAGCTTTTCTGCCGCGACAGCGCCAAAGACCTTCTGGACATGCTGCTGACCGAATGTGAGTGGGCCGGTGCCGAGCTACGACTTAAAACCAGCGTGGAATCGGTGACCGACCGCTCCGGAGGGTACCAACTGCAAACCAGCGGTGGCGCCATCCATTGCGACACTCTGGTGATCGCCACCGGTGGGCTTTCCATTCCCACCATGGGGGCCACCGGCTTTGGCTACGACATAGCCCGTCAGTTTGGCCTGCCGGTGCTGCCGACCCGGGCCGGACTTGTACCCTTCACGCTTCACCCGGAACTCAGGGAGGAGCTTGCGCCGCTGGCTGGCCTGAGCTGCCCGGTAGACGTCCACTGCAACGGCGAGCATTTCCGGGAGCCCATGCTGGTCACCCATCGGGGACTGAGTGGTCCCTCCATGCTACAGATATCCAGCTTCTGGCATCCGGGTGACCCGCTGTCCATCGACCTGCTGCCAGGGCGGGACGTACACGGGGAGCTGAACGCCCTGAAGCGGGAGCACCCGTCCCTCAGCCTGGAACGCTACCTGTCGGACACCCTGCCCAAACGCTTCGCCCAGGCGTTCGCCCGTCTGCAGGAATGGTCCGGG
Organism: Marinobacter shunpengi; assembly: GCF_045449695.1. NCBI lineage: Bacteria > Pseudomonadati > Pseudomonadota > Gammaproteobacteria > Pseudomonadales > Marinobacteraceae > Marinobacter > Marinobacter shunpengi. The sequence goes on along the minus strand of NZ_JBJJKZ010000005.1, from coordinate 433,552 downwards.
CCCTTGCAGGAATACCGGAACAGTGACCTGGAGTCCGCAGCCAGCACCCTTTCGGGCTGGACCCTGCAACCCGCGGGCACCGAAGGTTATCGCACCGCCGAGGTCACCCTGGGGGGCGTGGACACCCGACACCTCTCCTCAAAGACCATGGAAGCCAATGATAGCCCCGGACTTTACTTCATCGGCGAAGTTGTCGACGTGACCGGCCACCTTGGCGGCCACAATTTCCAATGGGCCTGGGCATCCGCCGTGGCAGCCGGCAACATTGCCTGACGATTACTGCCTCCGGCAAAAGCGACCGCCTTCACACCGGATCGACCCCACCACCGAAAATCGATCGAGATTTGCACATGCTGTGATGCGCGACCACCGCCACCGACCTCTACTATCGAACCAGGCCGACTCAGGGAGCCTGATAGTTAACCTCCGTCCAGCTCCCCTGCTTCACGGCCAACTCAAAATCCAATAACGACGTTCTGAAGATCGGGGAAAACACTATGAAACTCGCCAGATTCAAACCGTCTTTGCCACGAAACACTTTAGCTGCCGTCGGCGCACTGCTGATCTCCAGTTCCGCCCTCGCGGTCGGTGGTGGTGGCGGTGGTGATCCCACGGACCAGTACGCGTCCCCCGGTTCCTACGCCACCACATCCGGTAGCGAAGGTCAGTCATGCACCGTCTATCGCCCCCGCAGCGTACCGGAAGGGGCACCACTGATCCTCTGGGGCAATGGTACGGGCGGTTCCCCGTCCACCTACAGCGATGGCCTGGAGCACTGGGCCTCCTACGGCTTTGTGGTGGCGGCGGCCAACACCGCCAATGCCGGTTCCGGCGAGGAAATGCTGGACTGTATCGACGCGGTTCGCCAGTCCAGTTATGGCAGCAGCGTTGACTTCTCCAACATCGGTGCCTCCGGCCACTCCCAGGGCGGTGGCGGCACCATCATGGCAGCCCGCGACACCCGTATCACCGCCACAGCACCGGTCCAGCCCTACATCCTCGGACTGGGCCACGACGCCGATTCACAGGACGAGCAAACCGCTCCGATGCTGCTGCTCTCCGGCAGCAACGACGCCCTGGCGGACCCGGCCCGGAACCAGAGTCCGGTATTTAACCGCGTTGACGTACCCGTGTTCTGGGCCACTCTCAATGGCGCGGGCCACTTCGAGCCCGTCGGCGACTTCGGCGAGTTTGCCGGCATCAGCACCGCCTGGTGGCTGTATCAATTGCAAGGTGACCGTGCTGCGGCGGAACTGTTCACCGGCCCCTGCACCGCCTGTGACCTGAACGGCTGGGATATCGAACGCAAGGGCCTGTAAACGGCACACTAGATGCAGGAGTCAATTTTGTTAAGGGGTTCCTGTTACCCCACTGAGAATCAGGGCACACTGTAAAGGAATGTTACAACACCAACACAATAATGGCATTGACAATCAAAGGGGGCTCTCAACATGGACTTCAACGCCAGAGTGATCCCACTCCACCTGCATCCACTGGGATTTATTGAGATTTTTGTCCGACATGGAGCCAGCCTCAGCGACCTCCTCAAAGGCACCGGCATATCACCGGCCATGTTTGACATGCAGGACATCCGCATCAGCTACCTGCAACAGCAGACCCTGGTCCGCAATGGCATACAGCACTGTCGCAAGCCCGGACTTGGCCTTATCACCGGTATGGAGATGGACTGGAGCTTCTGGGGAACCCTGGGCTACACCATCCATTCCAGCCCCAGCCTGAAGGAAGCCGGCGAGGCCTTCCGTCGTTACCTGGTGATAGCACAGCCCTATTACGCGCTGATGGTGTCCCGACCTACCACCTATATCGACTGCAACCGCCGGGTGGTGGACCCCCTTGACTATGCCACGGACGAGGTCTACGAGGAGGACGTGCGCATGTTCACCCTCGAGTTCCGGGTGGCCATGGCGGCCCGGTTGTGGACACTCTGTGGCAATCCGGACGCCCGGGACACTGATGTGCACGTTACCCTGGATTACCCGGAACCGGCCCACGTGGACCTGTACAGCGAACTGCCCTGCAAGTCGGTCACCTTCGGCACCGACCGGACCGCCATCTCGGCTGACTACAACTATGTCATCAAGCCCTTCCGTCCCTACCGTCGCCGCGCCTACCGCAAGCTGATCCAGCAATGCGAACAGGAACTGAACCAGGCACCGGTGGATATCACCTTCACCGATCGGGTGCGCTGGCATATCCGCTCCCACTTCAATCCATCCATCGATCTGGAGCAGGTGGCCCAAGGCATGCAAATGCCACCACGATCCCTGACCCGGCGGCTGGCCGCGGAAAAGACCTCATTCCGCAAACTGCTCCATTCCGTCAGAATGGAGATTGCCACCCATCAGCTCCGGTCATCCGGGTTGAGCGTGGACGAGGTTGCCGACATCGTCGGCTTCTCCTGCGCCTCCAGCCTGCGCCGGGCCATGAAGAAGTGGTCGGGCACCACCATTTCCCATATTCGTGAGCAACAGGGTGTCGAGGAGTTGATGCCGTGACGACCCGGATCAACAAGGCCAGAAAAAACAACGCTCCGGCGCCCCGCCCCAGAAACCGGGCCGTACTGTTTGCCACTGGCGCCGGTATCCTTGGCGTTGTGACCATCGCCATATGGGCGGGGGGAAAGGCACTGATTCCGGAGTCCGCCCCACCGGCGGAGGAACAGGCTGCGGAACCGCAACCTGCCACCACCGATATATCGAAGGTCAGCGAAAGTCCCGGGGAAGAAAAGCTGTTCTCCGACACCATGCTTGCAGCGGAGGAAGACGAGCCGGAACAGCCTGTCGAGACGGAACAGGAAGAGGAGACCAATCTCCCGTTCAAGCTCGAACAGGTGGCCGGTGCCCTGAGCCAGATCGAGCTGGACGAGAACGGCGACATCGTCCTGAACGAGACCGCCCAGACCGTGTTGGAGCAAGCCTTCCTCGATGCCCGGGTCACCATGGATGAGCAGCAACTGGCGGAACTGAAGGCGATGATTGAGGCGGGCCTGGGGGGGCAGGCGGGAGAGCAGGCGGTGGAGATTACGGAAAAGTTCTACCGCTACAGCAATGCCTTCCGGGAGATTTCCGATACGCTGGCGGTTCGCAGCGACCCGCAATCCCTGCGCAATGATTACGAGCAGATTGCCCGCCTGCGCCGGACCCACCTGGGGCCGGAACTGGCTGACCAACTGTACCACCGGGAAGAGCAGATGGCCCGCTACACCCTTGAGGTCATGGCCATCCAGGCGGATCCGGATCTTACCCCCGAGCAGCGCACGGAAAGGCAACAGAAACTGGCCTCCCGTTACCCGGAGGTCATGCCCAATGGCGGGTCTCCTGATGACGACTCATCGGAGCAGGCCACGAACTAGCTCCGACCTCCCCTTGAATCCTGCCAGCGCCGGAGCGACAAACATGGGCAGCTCCCGGCCTGGCAGGGTCTTCCCCTCCAAGGACACCTATTCGACAGGCTTTGCCGCCGGACCAAACCTGGCCCCTACCAGCAGCAACACCGGTGTCAGCAGCAACGTCAGGAAGGTGGCAAAAGCCAGCCCACCGGCAATGGCGCTGGACAACTGTGTCCACCACTGGGTTGAAGGCGCATTGATACCCAGGGACGGTGTCAGCAGGTCCACATTCACACTCAGCACCATGGGCATCAGGCCCAGGATGGTGGTAATGGCCGTCAGCAGGACCGGGCGCAAACGCAGACAGCCGGTTTCCAGGGCTGCCTCCATCGGGGCCAGACCTTCGGCACGCATCTGGTTGAAGGTATCGATCAGGATGATGTTGTTGTTCACCACAATACCGGCCAGCGCAATGATACCCATGCCCACCATAACCACCCCGAAGGCCTGCCCGTTCAGCAACAATCCCAGCAGTACCCCCGCCGTCGACAGGACGATTGCCGACAGGATCAGCAGGGACTGGTACAGGGAGTTGAACTGGGTCACGAGGATCAGTGTCATCAGCCCGATGGCCACCAGGAAGGCAAGTCCCAGGAAGCTCATGGTACGTCGCTGCTCCTCATCTTCGCCGCCATAGAGGATTCCCACCCCTTCCGGTAGCTCCGGCAGACGCTCACGCAACAGGTTCAGCAGGGCGTTGGCGTTGCTGCCCGGTCCCACATCCGCCTTCACGGTGATCGCCCGCTGGCCATCCAGCCGGACAATGGTCCCCGTCTTGGGCGCGGGCTCCAGACTGATGAACTGGGACAGGGGAACCTGCCCCCGTGACGTGTTCAGGGTCTGCCGCTCAAACTGATCAAGCTCCCGCCAGGCCGGCGGAACACGTACCGCGATATCCACTTCGTCACGCACTTCCGTCGGGCGGTAGGTGGCCAGCACCAGACCATTGGTCACCAACCTCACGGAACTGCCGATACTGACCACGTCGGTACCGAACCGGGCCGCAGCTTCCCGATCCACCTCCAGGCGCCACTCAATACCCGGCAGGCTGCGGTTATCCTCCACATCCACAAACCCGCCGATGTCGCCCATGGTGTCACGCAACCGTGTGGTGTAGTCGTCCAGCACCCCGTAATCCGCGCCGGTGATCATGATCTCAATCGGTTTGCCGCCACCGGGGCCCTCTTCCTGCTGACGGAACTCCAGCCGGATGCCCGGAATATCCGCCGTCATATCGCGGAACTCGGCGAGGATCTCCGAGGCCGGGCGACGCTGGTCCCAGTCCACGAAGTTGAACTGGAGACTGCCGATCACATCCGGCGCCATCTGCTGGTCGGGACTGACCATGGAACGCGCATACAGCGACGCCACCTCCGGCATGCCCGCCAGCCGATGCTCCACTTCCCGGACAATGGCATCCCGTTCGTGGATCGATAGGTCACCCCGGGCCCGGACATGAACCTGAGCCGACTCCGGCTCCACCTCGGGGAAGAATTCCAGGCCGTGGTTGAACGACTTATAGCTCCAGCCAATCACCCCGATGATCAGCAGGGCACCCAGAAGCGTCAGCCAGGGATAGTGCAGCAAACCCGACAAGACACGACGATAGCCGGCCACAATGGCACCATCGCCGCCCGCTTGCCTTGGCCTGTCGCCGCCACTGACACCGCCCATCACCGGCAGGAACACCAGCGCCATGGCCAGGGAGGCGGTGAGGCAGGCAATGACCGTGGCAGGCAGGTATTTCATGAATTCGCCCACAGTATCCGGCCAGAACAACAAGGGTACGAAGACCGCCAGGGTGGTGGCTGTCGAGGCAATGACCGGCCAGGACATACGGCTGGCTGCCTCCGCCCAGGCCTTGCGCGGGGACATGCCATCAGACAGGTTACGGTCCGCCAGTTCCGACACCACGATGGCGCCGTCCACCAGCATGCCGGCCACCAGGATCAGGCTGAACAGCACCACGATATTTAGGGTATAGCCTACCGTCCAGATCAACAGGATACCGCTGAGGAAGGCGCCGGGAATGGTGATTCCCACCAGTGCGGCGGAGCGGGGGCCCATGGCGGCGATCACCACGATCACCACCAGCACGATGGCGGTGAGCACGTTGTTGAGCAGGTCGGACAGGATGTTCCTCACGTCCTCGGACTGGTCCATGGTGTAACGGACATCCAGTTCGTCCGGCAGCCAGGGGCCAGCGGCGTCCATCAGGCCGCGGACCTTGGCCACGGTCTCCAGGATATTGGCCCCGGACCGCTTGGATACCTCAAGCACCACCGCCGGTTCACCATTGATCCGGGCAAAGCCGGTGGGGTCCTTGAAGGTCCGCTGCAGCACCGCTACATCGCCGAAGGTCACCACCCGGTCGCCGCTCACCTTCACCGGCATGTTCATGACGTCCTCGACGTCTTCCACCACACCGGGTACCTTGATGGCCAGCCGCCCCTGACCGTTATCCAGGCTGCCGGCCGCCACCAGCTGGTTGTTACGGCGCACCAGGGTGGCAAGCTGGTCGTAGTCGACGCCATAGCTCTCCAGTACCTGAGGATCAACCACGATCTCCAGCAGGTCTTCCCGGTCGCCGCCGATCGACACTTCCAGCACCTCGGGAATACCCTCGATGGCGTCCTGGAGTTCCCTTGCTATGGAGATCAGTTCCCTCTCCGACAGCGGGCCGGACAGGCCAATAGACAGAATGGGGAACAGGGATACGTTGATCTCGTGGACCCGTGGCTCCTCCGCCTCCGAGGGCAGGTCCGCCTTCGCGGTGTCCACCTTCTCCCGTACGTCCTGTAGGGCCTGGTCGGGGTCGAAACCGGCGTCGAACTCCAGTATCACCGCGGCATACCCTTCCGCCGCCGTGCTGCGCATCTCCTTGATACCCTCGATGGACCGCAGCTCCTGCTCCAGGGGGCGTACCAGCAGACGCTCACCATCCTCCGGACTTACCCCCTCCAGGGTCACTGACACATAGATGGTGGGGATGGTGACATCCGGATTGGCTTCCTTGGGAATGGTGCTATAGGCGGCAAAGCCACCCAGGAGCAGGAACAGCAGAAGCAGCAGCGTGGTGCGGCTGCGATCCATGGCCGCGTGTATAAGGGTTCGCATGATTCAGTCCCCCGCGACTGCGGACACCGGCTGGACCCTCTGCCCCTCCGACACGAACCCGCCGCCCCGGGTAATCAGCCGCACCGGGAAGTCGACACCGGATACCCACGCCCCTTCGGTACCGACGCTGAGCAGCGTCACGGTGCTGAATGCCACCTGATCACCGTCATCCACATGCAAAACGCCGGGGCGACCATCCGGCCCCAGGCTCAGCAGCGCCGGGGACAGGTACAGGGCTTCCACCGACGGCATTTCAATGCGGACGGAGGCACTGCCACCGGCAATGCGATAGCCCTGGGGATTGGCCACCCGGGCCTCAACCCGGAAACTGCGGGTTTCCGGATCGGCGGCGCTGGCAACAAACGTCAGCTCCCCGTGCAGTTCACGCCCATCCAGCAGACTGACCACAACGCTCTGCCCCGGGGCTACCCGCCCGGCCTGCTGCTGTGGCAGGTAACCGCTCACTTTCAACAGGTCCACCTGTACCACCTCGAACAGGGGTTCGCCGGCCTGGACGAAGGTACCGGTTTCCACATGGCGAGCGTTGATGGTGCCGTCGAACGGCGCCGACGGGGTGAGATAGCTCATGGCCAGGCTGGCCTGACGGAGTTCCGCCCGGGCCGAGGCCAGCTCCGATTCCAGCCGCATCTGCTCGGACTCGGATACCAGCCGGTTGGACCTTAGCCGCTCAGCCGCTGCCAGGTCTGCTTCCAGTTGACGGACCCGGGCCCGGGCACCGGCAACGGCTGCCGGCCGGTCATCCTGTGACAGCCTGAGCAGATTGTCGCCCTGGCTGACGGTATCACCCAGGGACACGGCAAGTTCCTCCACCACCCCGCTGAGGCGGGCGCTGACCTCCAGCCGTCGCCAGGGTTCCACCTGGCCCTGCAGGCGGATATCCGGATGGAAGGTGCTGGCCTGGCGGAGATCCACCTCCACCGAAGGCAGGCCCAGCCCCTGCCCTTCCCGGGGCTCCGGTGCCTGTTCCTGAGCTGAACGGAGTTCGCCGGTGGCGAGCCAGACAACGATGGCCACGGCCAGGACCAGCGAAAGCCCCATGGAACTCCATCTAACTTTCGACATACCCTTATTCGCTCCCTGACAGTGGCAACGGAAGGTCCCTGTTCCGGGGCGTCCGTTATTACGAAATCCCCACAGTTTTACAGAAAGGCCCGCAACCCTCAAACGATCGTTTCTTACCAGCATTTCAGATCATCACGAACGGTCTGGCCTGCATATTGCTGCATACAGGACAAACGTTCCGAAAACCGGAGCCATGAACCGGTCCGGAGGATGCCAACCCTCAAGGGATTGATTCCAGGGAGTCACCATGATGTCAGCAGCCAAGCTATCACCCCACCCCCCTCAACGCCCCCGGGCGGCGGACTATCTGATCGCCTCGAAACGGTGTGAACTCAGGAACCTGGAGCGGTTCCTGCAGATGGGCAAGCTGGTGCTCAGCGTTGGCAACCTGATCCATGAGCTCCAGCGTGAGCGGGGTGCATCCAACGTCTTTCTGGGGTCTCGTGGGGGCCGCTTCTCGGAGGAACTGACCTCCATGGTGGAAGGCAGCCTTCACCAGCAGGACGCCTTCGAGCATGAGCTGATGGAAATCCAGGTCGAACTGACCCAGGACCCATCCAGCACCAGCCTGCTCAACAGCCTGGCAGCCGCCCTGCACGGGCTCGAGTCCCTGCCGGCTATTCGCCAGCAGGTCCGCCGGCAGTCCATTTCGGCGGAACAGGCTATCGACGCCTACATTGAACGTATCCGCCACCTGTTGACCGTGGTTTTCGAGGCGGCGGAGACCGTGGTGGACCCCACCATTGCGGGCATGATGGTGGCCATGGTCAACCTGATGCAGGGCAAGGAAATGGCCGGCCAGGAACGTGCGGCCGGCTCTCTGGGGTTCTCCCGGGGACACTTCGACCATGCACTGTCACAGCGCATAACGCACCTTATTGATGCGCAGGAACGGTCTTTCCCCGTGTTCGAACGCTTCGCGGACGAGGAGGTCCTGGCCCTGTGGAAACGCCACAACCGGGAAGACTTCTGGCAGGACCTGAAACACCTGCGGGGGCTGGCCTGTTCCGTAGGTCGCTACAAGGAGCTGGATACCGACCTGGCCGACCAGTGGTTCGAGCTGATGACCCGACGCATCGACGAACTCAAGCAGATTGAGGATGTGCTGGAAGACCACTTCCATCGGGGCTGCATCGCCCGCTACACCGAGGCCCGCAATGCCCTGACCCATGAGGAGAATCTCATGGAAAGCCTCGATGACAGCGGGCACGCTCCGGACCCGGTACTGGTGGTATGTGCCAGAGAGAACGGCAGCGAAACCAGCCAGTATCGCAGCGATGGTATGGGTCAGAAGCTGGGACGTTCGGTGTTCGACCTGGTCCAGCAGCAGGCGGTCCGCCTGGATCAGCTCAGCGATGAGCTGCGCATCGCCCGGGAGGCCCTGGACGATCGCCGTATCCTGGAGAAGGCGGTCCTGCTGCTGATGAAGCACCACCAGATATCCGACGACGAGGCCCACAAGCAGTTACGCAAGGTGGCCATGGACCAGGGCCGCAAACTGACCGAGGTCGCCCGCTCGGTGCTGGAAATGACTGACCTGTTGCGCTGATGCCGTCCCCGGACATCCCGAGGATCGTCAGGCCGGCCCGGAGTTGAGCACGCCCTCCAGGTCGGAGACATCCACCAGGGGATCGTCCAGATCCAGCAGGACTTCCGAGCGGGCCAGGGTCCAGGCCCGGCCGGTGATGTCGGTATTCACCGCCTTGTAATGGCTGACAGTGGACTCACCCAGCAGCCGCCCCACGAACGAACTGCCCTTGGGAGACACCGTTTCCAGGGTTTCGCCCTCCCGCAGTCCGCCGTTTTCATACATCAGCGCCATCCGCGCGGTGGTCCCCGTGCCGGTAGGGCTGCGGCAGATGACACCGGGGTGCACATAGGTGGCGGAACGGGACCGGTACCCCCCGTCGACGGGCTCCAGTGGCCCCATGAAGTGGGCAAATGGCAGGGGTCCCACATCCCCCAGTTCCGGATGCTGGTCCGTCACCACCGGGCGTGCCGCCTCCACCATGGCCAGACCGAATTCAATCATACGGTTGACCTCCCCGGGCATCAGGTCAAACCCCAGGGACTCGGCATCCACCAGCGCGAAGTAGGCGCCACTCCACACCAGGTCGAAGCGGACCTCGCCCCATCCGGGCACGTCCACCTTCATGTTCTGTTCGCAGACAAAGGCCGGCTCGCTGCGGGTAGTCACCGACTGCACCCGGCCATTGGCGTTATGGGCCGTCACCCAGGCCAGACCGGCGGGGGACTCCAGCACCAGGGTCTGCTCGCCGTCCTCCATGGGTACGACGCCGTTCTCGAGAATCGCCGCCGCGGTACAGATGGTGTTGGAACCGGAATACAACGGGTAGCCCATGGCTTCCATGATGATGTAACCGGCCTGGGCCCTGGGATTGTCAGGCGGTACGATCAGGTCCACCGACATGAAGGGATCGCCATAGGGTTCGTTCAGCAGCCAGCGGCGAAAGCCATCACCGTACTTCTGGATATAGCGCATCTGTTCCAGCACCGAACCACCGGGCAGGTGCCCGACGCCCCGGGTCACAATACGGCTGACATCGCCACCGGACTGCATATCCACCAGCTCGATGGAGCGGGTACGATGATGGGTTGGCCTGCGGAACTCAAACACCGGCATAGACAGCTCCTTTCTTCTCCCACGTACTGTCGGGAACCACAACATGCATGCCAAGCTGTGTCTTGGCCATGAACTCGGTCTGGACCCCATGGCAATCCGGGAACCGGAGCCCGTGGCGCCGGCTGCGGTCGGATCGTCTTCTGTTCAATGTAGTCCAGCGGCTACGGGAAGTCCCGCCGCAGCCATGGACCGGAAACCTGGCGTCCGGGGGTTTCTCACCGGGCAATAACCCGGTATACCGGACCCAGCCGCGGAATCTGCTTGAGCACCACCTGGATAACCGTCATCAGTGGCACCGCCAGCAGCACGCCAACCGGCCCCCAGAGCCAGCCCCAGAAGAATATGGCTACAAAAATGATAACGGGATTGATCGCCATCCTGAAACCATGGATCCAGGGCTCAATGAAGAAACCCACCAGGGATGTGAGTATGAGATATCCGAGGGGCGCGATGGCCATCAGCCACAGTTCCTCCAGACTGGTCGCCGATACCACCGCCAGCAGCGTGATGGTCAGGATCACACCGAGGTAGGGTATGAAACGCGCCAACCCGGCCACAAGTCCCCAGATTGCAGGGTCCGGCAGACCGACCGCCCAGCACATCAGGCCAGTCACGGTACCGATAAGCAGGTTGCTGACCCCGATAACGCCCAGGTACTGGGCTATCTGGCTCTGGGAGTCACTCACAATGGTCAGGGCCCGGCGGCGCTGACCCGCGGGTAACTGGCGGATAAAATTATGGATAAGCCGGTCACCGCTCACCAGCAGGAAATAAGTCAGGGCCAACGCCAGGGCCAGGCCCGCCACACCGTTGCGTGCCTTCTGCAGCAGCTGGCTACGCCAGGATTCAGCCTGCAGGACTACAGTGGTGGGTTGTGTCCGGTTATCACCTTCGGCCAGATCGTCCATGGACTCCTCCACCTTACGGGCGGACTCAGTCACTTTCTCGATCTGGCTGCGAAACCCGCTCTGGCCCACGAGCAGCCGCGAGATGCCCTGGGGCGCTTCCTCTGCCCACTCCAGCGCCGGAGTGACCACTGCCCAGCCCAATCCCAGGATACCGGCCAGCAATGTCAGCACCAACACCAGTGAACTGATAAAGCGGGGAATACCAACCCGCGCACCACGGCTCACCAACGGCGCCAGTAACAGACTGGCGAGGATAGCCAGGATGATTGGCAGCACGATCTGGTGGGCAATATACAGGGTGTAAAGCACGCCCAGCCCGAACAGGCCATAAAGCGGTGTGGACAGCTCCTTGACTTCCTTCATCACCTGCCAGCGTGTGGTGGCGGTATCATCGCCGCTCGATGAGTCGGCGCTGTCATGTTCCGGGGCCATGGGCATATCCTGAGCAGAAGAGTGTTACCGGATGCGACTTTTTCTGGCATCGCGAACCGGGTAGTCTAGTGGCTTATATAATGTTTCAACAATAACAACGACAGCCACTGCCAATGCCAAAATATCGCGTTGAACTCACGGAGCAACTGCCCTATCCCCGCGACAGGGTTTTCCAGTTGCTGGCAGACCACAACCGCCTAGGAAGCCTGGTAGGGTTACCGGTGAAGCGTATTCGTGACAGCGACCAGGCCGACCCCAACGGCACCGGCTCGGTACGCTGGATTGGCGTCGGGCCGGTTGGTTTCGAGGAAACCATCCTGACCTTCGAGCCCGACCACCTGATCGAGTACTCGGTCACCAGCTTCAGCGCCTTCCGCAACCACCTGGGCCGCATCCGGCTGTCGGGGCCACCGGACGGAAGCACCCGCCTGCACTACACCGCCGAATTTGACGAGGTCGTCCCCTATTCCGGTCGTAGCCTGGAACTCGCCGTGGAACGGGTACTCCGTCGTGGTATCCGCCGCCTGCGTCAGGTGCTGTCAGACACCGATCTTTGACTAAAGTCAGCTCGGTTGACCTGGCGCAATACCCTCCTGACTCTCCTGCCCTAAGCTCGCCGCCTGCTCCATCATTACGTGCCAGGAGGATTCAAGAATGGCGGTCGACCCCATAGTCCTGTTTGATAATGGCCATCACAAATGCCTGATGTTCGACTCCCTGGTCACCGGCGAGGGTGTCCAGTCCAACCAGTTCCTTATCGTGGATGGCAAACACGAAGCCCTTATTGATCCAGGTGGCGACCTTACCTATACCCCCCTGTCCATGGCGGCGTCCCGCCATATGAATATCCGGGAGATGGACTATGTCTTCGCCTCCCACCAGGATCCGGATATCATCGGTTCGATTGATCGCTGGATCGTGCACACCAGGGCCAGCATTGTCACCTCCAGACTATGGGCCCGTTTCCTCCCCCACCTGGCCTCCGACTATGTTACCAACCAGCTTGGAAGCAGTGTCTTTGATCGCATCATAGCCATTCCCGATCGTGGAGCACGGGTGACCTTCGGGGATACCTATATCCAGTGCCTGCCGGCGCACTTCATGCATTCCGTCGGCAACCTGCAGTTTTACGATCCGGTGTCAAAAATCCTGTTCTCCGGTGATCTGGGTGCGTCGATGGGCGCGGCGGAAGACCACAGGCCCGTGAGCAATTTTGATCACCATATCCCCTACATGGAGGGGTTCCACCGGCGCTATATCGGTTCACGGAAAGTCTGCGAGCTCTGGGCCCACATGGTTCGCGCCATGGATGTGGATATGATTGTGCCCCAGCACGGCAAACGGTTCGAGGGTCCTGCCATGGTGACACGCTTCCTGGACTGGGTCTCAGCCGTAGACTGCGGCATTGACCTGATGACCCGTGATCACTACCAACCCCCAAGGGAGTTTGTATAGGTGGCCTGAACCCGACAATGGCACACGCTTCGCCCGGGTGTGACAACCGTCAGTGGTTCGTCCGGGTGACTGCGTGTACTATTCGTTTTTCTGAAGAACCACAGGATCCTGAACATGGGCAGAGCCTACCAGAACCGAAAAGACTCCATGGCCAAGACGGCCGCTGCCAAGACTCGCGTCTACAGCAAGTATGGTCGTGAAATCTATGTCGCCGCCAAGTCCGGTGGCACCGACCCGGACAGCAATCTGACACTGCGGGGGCTGATCGACCGCGCCAAGAAGGACCAGGTGCCCACCCACGTTATCGAGAAGGCCCTGGAAAAGGCCAAGGGCGGCGCTGGCGAGGACTTTTCAGCAGCCCGCTACGAAGGCTTCGGCCCCGGTAACTGCATGGTGATCGTGGACTGCCTGACCGACAACCCCAACCGCACCTTCGGCGATGTGCGGGTGTGCTTCACCAAGACCAAGTCCAAGATCGGCACCCCTGGCAGTGTCAGCCACATGTTCGACCACTGCGCCATCCTGGCCTTCAAGGGCGATGATGAGGATGTCGTTCTGGAAACGTTGATGGAAGCGGATGTGGATGTCACAGACATCGAGAACGAGGACGGCCTGATTACCGTGTTCGCCCCCAATACCGAGTACGCCAAGGCCAAGCAGGCACTGAGCGAGGCTTTCGAAGGTCTGGAGTTCGAGGTGGACGAGATCCAGTTCCTGCCCCAGACCACGACGCCGGTCGAAGGGGAAGATGTGGAGATGTTCGAGAAGTTCCTGGATATGCTCAACGACCTGGATGACGTGCAGAACGTCTATCATAACGCTGAGACTTGACAGGTAGGTTTCTGAAAGCTGTCACCAAAGCCTGGTAGAGGTGGTTGGGGATCGTTTTTCAGGACCGTCGAACGCCAGGGAAGGCGTTCGTCGAGCCTTATGACCGCCAAGGACGGCGGAAATGCCGATTCTGCAGGAGCAAAAATCGGCCAGGGATGTACTTGCGGGGCGTGTCCTGAAAAACGATACCGAACCGCCTCGTCCCCCCAAGGTCTGAGAGAACGAGCTTTACCGGTTTAGTCCGCTATATGCACCAACTGCTTGCCAAAGTTCTTCCCTTTCAGCATGCCCTTGAACGCCTCAACGGCATTATCAAGACCCTCGGCAACCGTCTCACGGTACTTCAGATCACCTGAAGCCACCCGGTCCGCCAGGATACCGGTGATCTCCTGGTGCTTGTCCTGCCACTCGGTGACCAGGAAGAAACGGTGCTCCGGCACCGGATCCAGCGCCTTGAGGACGTGGAACGGGGTTTCCACCTTGCTGGGATCCTCGGCATTGTAGGCCGATACGTAACCACAGATGGGCACCCGGGCGCCCTTGTTCAGCAGCGGCGCGACCGCGCGGGTCACCGCACCACCCACGTTCTCGAAGTAGATATCGATACCGTCCGGGCAGGCGGCCTTCAGGTCTTCCTCGAGATTGCCCGCCTTGTAGTCCACGCAGGCATCGAAGCCCAGTTCTTCCACCACGTAGCGACACTTCTCGGGACCGCCGGCAACGCCGACGGCGCGGCAGCCTTCCTTCTTGGCGGTCTGGCCCACCACGGTGCCCACCGGACCGGATGCCGCTGATACAACCACGGTTTCACCAGACTTGGGCTCACCCACAAACATCAGGCCACAGTAGCCGGTACGCCCTGGCATACCAGCCACACCCAGGTAGGCCTGCAGCGGAACACCAGGCTTCTCCTGGATCTTGTAGACCATATCGGCGGTGTCCGGGAACACCGAATATTCCTGCCAGCCGGCGTAGCAGGTCACCAGGTCACCCACCTGGTACTTGTCGGACCGGGATTCCTCAATCCGGGCAACCACCTCGCCGACAATCACTTCACCAATGCCGATGGGGTCCATATAGCCCTTGCTGTCGTTCATGCGCGGGCGCATGTACGGATCCAGGGACAGCCACAGGGTCCTGGCCAGAACCTCCCCCTCCTTCAGGTCCCGGACCGGCTTTTCGATGATCTCCAGGTCGCCATCCTGAATTTCGCCCTGGGGGCGTTGCTTCAGTACAACGGCGCGATTGTTGTAATCAGTCACGGTTGATTCTCCCGTTTTTTGGTTGCGTTATGAAACCGGATTAGGATGCAGCCAAACTCCCTCCGGGTCAAATGTCCGTGCGGGGCAACGGAACAATTCCGTCAGGCTCCTTGCGCTCCGATAGCACCGAGGCCAGGATGGTGAATGAACGCCCATTCAAATTCCCGCCGGGTAACAGCTTTGGCTGGATCACCCGTGAGCTGAAGCCCGATACCTCATACTGCCACCTCCTCGAAACGACCGACAGTAATACCATGGGGGGATGTCAGCATGTGCATTTTCCAGCCTCACCAGACTTTCCGCACTACGGCAAGGATCGCCACGAGGCCGAGCGCGGGCATTGTCAGCAGTGGTGGCGAAGGCTTCTTATGGGCAGGTAACCCGCGCCTTGCGGAGCAGATGGGGGCATCCATCGACCATCCGGCACTGCTGGCGCTGGTAGCGGATTCGCAGACAGTCATCTATGCTGATCGTGACTCCCATGTGCTGGGCGCGGTCGGCTGGGGCGCAGCGGAAATGGGAAGCGCCTTTCGGGTTGCGGCGTACGGGTGGCGCGCCGACTGACTGCTCGTTCCATGAGAAGAACGGGCTTCACAAAGCCAAGAGCGACAAGGCCTGATCACGGAAAGGCAACTGCGCAAAATACTGCCTATTCTAAAGATCTTATGGAAACTTAGGGATGAGGAGGCACAGACATGGATTTACCAGTCGATATACTACATTGGTCCTTATCCATATTACCGGTCGTCGTACTTGCTTTCTTGCTGATTCAGCTTCGCTGGACTGCGCAACAGGCTGGTGCTTTCGGAATCTTCGTGGCCGCAGCGATCGCGCTTTTTGCCTTCAGGACACCACTTGATACCTTGGCCGTCGCCGGCGCCAAAGGTGTATGGGACGCAATATTCATTCTGCTGGTTATCTGGCCCGCACTGCTTCTCTACCAGATCATGGACAAATCAGGCGGATATGAAGCGATGCGTCAAGGCATCACCCGCTTAAGCAAGAATGAATTATTTATCGTCGTCGCGCTTGGATGGGTCTTTACATCCTTCCTGCAAGGTATCGACGGCTTCGGTACGCCGATCGCGATCGTTGCTCCCTTGCTGGTCGCCTTCGGCCTCAAGCCCGTCTATGCTGTGGCGATTCCCATCATCGCGCACATTTGGGCAAAGTTTTACGGAACACTGGGAGCGGGTTGGCTGGCAACGCTTCAGGTAGTGGATATCGATCAGGCGACGACGATGGCCACAGCCTATCAAAGCGCAATTCTGATCACGATCCAGGCCTTTCTGGGTGGTTTCATGGTGGTGTGGATGTACGGGCGCTGGCCGGCAATTCGCCACGGCTGGCCGCTCGTTCTGATAATCGCCGCCATACAAGGGCTGGGCCAGATCGCTGCCGTGGCGATCGATCCGACATTGGCTGCGTTCCTGCCAGCAACTGCGGCGTTGTTCGCGCTGTTCCCGCTTGCGCGGTGGAAACGATACGCACTTCCAGCGACCTCCATTGTCGATCGCCCTGCGATGCTGACAAGCCCCGTGGAGACAATCGAAGAGAAATCGCCTCCGATGGGTACGGCAATGGCTTTTCTGCCCTATATTCTGCTGAGCATCATTGCGGTGAGCACATCGATAATTGAGCCGTTGCGATATGCTCTATCGGCCTTCACGTTCGGCTTTCCGTTCCCCGCCGTATCGACCGGTTTTGGGTTGACCATCCCTGGCACCGAAACCTACTCGGCGCTCCGGCCCTTCTCACATCCGGGTGCTGGCTTACTGGTGACTGCGTTTCTGACCTGGATAGTCTTTCAGTCTCGCAACTACTTCTCGAAATGGGCGCAGATTGCTCAAAAGGGTGCCAAAAGCCTGTTGGCAGGTCTTATCGATACAGCCGTTCCCGCTTCGGTGCCAATCATCGCCTTCCTCATTCTGGCCTCGATCATGAACCATTCCGGGCAGAACGAGGTGCTGGCACTTGGCATCTCGGCGGTGGCACCCGCCTATGCCTTCGCGTTTCTCTCCAACGGCATCGGTGTCGTCGGCGCGTTCACGACATCAAGCAGCACATCCTCCAACGTGCTGTTCTCTGATCTTCAGATCATGATTGCCCGCCTGAAGGATTTGCCTGAAGCAACAATACTCGCCGCACAGAGCGCTGGCGGTACCATCGGCAATGCCATCGCGCCGGCAAATGTTGTCATGGGCGCTAGTACCGCCGGCATCAACGGTAAGGAAGGCGAGATCATGCGTAAGACGTTGCCCTGGACGATCGTCGCATTCCTTCTGACAGGCGTCGCAACGGTCATCCTTGTGATGATTACTGCATAAGGGGAACCCCATGAAAAGATTGTTCAAGAACCGGATCGTTTATCTGAGCCTTTCGTTCCTGCTTCTGCTCGCCTCTTTTCCTCTTATCAGCATTGGCACGACCGAAGGCCCCGCATTCCTATGGTGGCTCGGCCTTGTGGTCCTTTTGGTCGGGGCGATGATCCCGCCGGCGCAACGTCTGTTCTTCCCCCCGAAAGAAAAATCTGAATAACCCTTACGCATCAAGGAGCGCGTCATGAGCCATGCCAATGGTCCCCGTACCGGTCGTCCGCCCACTTTTGCATCGCGTGGTATGGTGTCCACGCCCCATTATCTTGCGTCAGCCTCGGGCCTGGATGCACTGAGACGCGGCGGCAGCGCGGTGGACGCTGCAATTGCCGCCAATGCCACCCTTTGCGTGGCCTATCCGCATATGGCTGGGCTGGGCGGCGATGGCTTCTGGCTGATTGCAGGTGCCGGGGCGGGCGGTGTTCATGCGCTTGACGCGAGCGGCCCGTCGGCGAAAGCGGCGACACGCGAATATTATCGCGCGCGCGGTATTACGGACCATATTCCGATGCGCGGCCCGTTGGCAGCCCTGACCGTACCGGGCGCTGTCGATGGATGGAGGCTCGCGCATGAGCGCTTTGGCAAGCTGCCCTGGGAGAGCCTGTTCGCCGACGCCATCAATTATGCCCGCAATGGCGTCGCTGTTTCCCGCTCGCTTGCGGACTGGCTGGCACAGGATGCTGAAATCCTGGCTCAGGACCCTCGCATGACAGCAACCTATTTGCCGCAAGGCGCCCCCCAACGCGAAGGCTCGCTGCTGGTTCAGGCCCAACTGGCAGCAACATTCTCCGCTCTGGCAGCATCTGGAGCGCGAGAGGGCTTCTATGAAAGTCCCGTCGCGGAGCGCATCTGCGAAGCGATCTCGGCGGGCGGTTCACCGCTAACGCCGGAGGATTTTGCAAACTATCAAGCCCGTTGGGTCGAGCCGATCTCCACCACCTATCGCGGTTATGACGCTTTCCAGATGCCGCCCAGCACGCAAGGGTTCGCGGCACTGCAACTCCTCAACCTGCTCGAAGGGTTCGACGTCAAGAGCTGGGGAGAGGGGACGGCCGACTACTACCATCACATCGTCGAGGCGGTGAAGGTCGCCTTTGCCGATCGCGACGAATGGCTGACGGATCCCGCCTTTGTCGACATTCCGCTCGATCAGCTGCTTTCAAAAGACTATGCCCACGAACGGAGGGCATTGATTTCCGGCGAATGTGCATTGGTGCAGCAGGAACTGGAGCCTGGACTGCGCTACGGCAAAAGCTTCGACAAGCGCAGTCCGGACGGCGACACCATCTATTTGTGCGCGGCGGATTCGGACGGCCTTGTCGTTTCGATGATCCAGTCGATCTATCATGATTTCGGCGCGGCCGTGATGGGCGGCGATACCGGAGTTATCCTGCAAAATCGCGGTTCGTTCTTTTCGCTGGACGAGAACCATCCCAACCGTCTGGAGCCCGAAAAGCGCACTTTCCACACGATCATTCCGGCAATGCTGATGGAAGGCGGCAAGCCGGTCCTCGCCTATGGTTCGATGGGCGGTGAAGGCCAGCCCCAGACCCAGGCCGCCATGCTGACGCGACTGGTCGATTTCGGTTTTGACGTTCAACAGGCGATCGAAGCGCCCCGCTGGCTTATGGGCAGGACATGGGGCACCGCATCCAGCGATCTGGTGCTCGAATCACGTATTTCCGATGAAACCGTACGCGAACTGCGGCTGCGCGGTCAGCCGGTCAAAATGGTGGAGCAGTGGAGCGGCTCTCTGGGTCATGCGCAGGCTATCCGCATCGACCCAGCGACAGGCATGTTCGAAGGAGGTGCCGATCCGCGAGGCGATGGGGCGGCGGTGGGATACTGAACTGCTCCATAGCAACATCGCTTGTAAATAGCCATCTGCTATGCACCACGCGGAGTCCGTCGTCAGAGTTTTCCGGAATGCGCGGGCCGCTCAGCATCGCGATACCCGCGAAACTCAAGGGTCACACAGGCAAACGAGGCAGAGGTAGCGGCGAACTGATAATCTGATGCATCGGGCAGGGAGGAAACCGGCTGGATTCTTCCCGGTTCACCCTGCCCAGGGTTCAGGGAAGCCACTGCAGAGGAAAGTCATGTCTTCAACCGCCCAGCAAACACAACAGACCGACCCGCAACCCAAGCGCACGGCCATACTGGAGGCTGCCCTCGACCGCTTCGCGGAACTGGGTGTCAACGGGGTGGCGGTACCGGACATCGCCAGTCGGGCACAGGTTGGCACGGGGACCATATACCGCTACTTCCAGAACAAGGAAGCACTGGTCAATGCGCTGTTCCAGGAGGAGAAGCTGCGTTTCGGCGAGTACCTGGCACAGACCCGGAACCATCAAGGCTCGCCACGGGAACTGTTCGACCAACACTGGCAGCAGATGGTCGGGTTTGCCCGGGAGCATCCCAAGTCCTTCCGGTTCCTGGAATTGCAGGACCACCTGCCCTATCTGGACGACAGATCGCGGGAGCTGGAACGTCAGGTGCTCCGGCGACTGGTGACACCATCAAGGAACCTGCAGCAACAGGGGGTATTCCGGACGGACATTCGCGCCGAGATTATCATGGCGACGGTCTGGGGCGCTTTCGTCAACCTGATAAAAGCCGAACGTGCAAGCTATATCGAACTGTCGGACAAGGACATCAACGATGCCCGCGACGCCTGCTGGCGGATGTGCGCCAGCTAACGATTCACCACCCCAGGGTTAAGCCTGGACCAGGACATCACACAAAAAGAACAGGAAGTTAATATGGCATACTGGAAAAACCGTCAGGGACACACCCGTTCACGATTCCTGACCACCCTGATGGCGCTGCTCCTGACCGGCCTGCTCAGCGCCTGTGAGTGGGAACTCTTCGATAAGAATGCCGACGGAGAGGATGACGACGACGAGCCGACCCCCGTGGCCAGCCAGGTGACCGGTCTGGAATTGGGCGTCAGTGACCTGGACATGTCACTGCCGGTCTACCGGAACGGCCTGGACATGAGGATCGTTGACGAAACCACCACCGACAACAGCCGGCGGATTACCCTGGAGTCGCCGGGAAGCCCCCTACAGGAGGCCACCCTCACCCTGATCGAATTTACCGATGGGCTGGGGCGAAACCTGCAGGATAATCCCGGCAAGATTGTCTTCGTCACGCCCGACGCCGAGGCCCTGGCCAATCAGTTCGAGAGGTCTGGTGGCGTGGTGACCCTGCCGCCCGAGGAACAATCAGGCTTTGGTGTCGTAGGCTTCGGACGCGACCCTGACAATAACCTGATCGAGATTGCCGAGTCGTCCGACGCTCCCCTCATCATGCTGGGTGCGGTGGGTATCGGCGTCAGCAACCTTGATGAGGCCAGGGACTTCTACCGTGACCAGGTGGGGCTGACCGAGCAACAATTCCTCGAAACCAGTCTCTACGACGAGTACATCATGGGTACCCCGGAAGGCCGCAGTTCGCTCTCCCTGGTGCTGATGCACTGGACAGATGATGTGGAGCGCCGCTATCAGGGCAATGTCACCCGGGTACGCCTGATTTCAGAAGATCCGGAGGAAGTCACGGAACGGACCCTCTCGGAAGAGGATGACCAGACCCAGGACCTGGACGGCAACCAGCTCATCATCGACGATGAGCCGGCGGACCTGACCGTTCCCGATTCCGGGGACTGATCGTCAGCAGCCTGCTCCGGATCACTGCCAGCGCCGTAACCGCCGGGTTGCGGCGCCCCCTGGCTACGCCAACTCAGCCAAAGTGGAAGAAGGCCACCTTGTTGCCATCGTGATCCCGGATATAGGCGCCGTAGAAACGGTCGGGGATACGCTGGCCCGGCTCACCATCGCAGGTGGCACCCAGTTCGATCGCCTTTTGGTACAGCTTGTCCACCATCTCCTTGGAACCCGGATTGATGGCCACCATGTTGCCGTTGCCCGGATGGTTGGGCTCCTTGTCATAGGGCGTGCAGACGGCCAGCATGGGTTTGCCCATACTCTTGCCCAGGAACGCGATACGCTCCATATCCATCAGCACACTGGCGCCCAGGTCCGCCAGCAGGTCGCTGTAGAAGGCCTTGGCCCGCCCCATGTCACTGACACCGATAGTAACGTAACCTATCATATGGAAAACCCTTTTTATTTGGTTTGTTTATACTGCTCTCATAAATAATCGGATATTACCCGAAACAGGAGACCCCGCAGGGATGCACCTGATCTCGTTCAAGCTTGTGGCTGCCGTTATATTCACATTGTTGCTGGCAACAGGTCTTTATAACACGTTCAAACCCATGCCGGCAGGCCTGTCCAGGAGCGCGCCAAGCCGTCCACTCTACGACGCCCGGCTGATTCCGGACGTGAGCTGGCGCACCTCCGCCGGCGGGCATTTCCAGAGCCAGGGCATCTTCCGGGAAGTCTTCGACCTGATTGCCCAGGCCCAGCGCATGATTGTCATCGACATGTTCCTGTTTAATGACAGCGCCCCGGATGGCAGCTTCGAGCCCCTGGCCGACAAACTCACCCAGGCACTGGTGGAACGCAAGCAGGCGGTGCCGGAGCTGGATGTGGTGGTGATCACTGATCCGCTGAACACGGTCTACGGTGGTATGCGCCAGCTCCACTTTGAACGGCTCCGACAGGCAGGAATCACCCTGGTGGAAACCAACCTGCGCCCGTTGCGGGATTCCAATCCCACCTGGTCCGCCCTGTGGCGGGCATGCTGCCAGTGGTTCGGCAACAACCCGGACGGTGGCTGGCTGCCCAATGCGTTCGAGAATGGCAAGGTGACCCTCCGCAGCTATCTCACCCTGCTCAACTTCAAGGCCAACCACCGCAAGACCCTGGTGGTGGATGAGGGCGACCAGCTCCGTGGCCTGGTCACCTCCGCCAACCCCCACGCCGGCAGCAGCCGCCACTGGAACACGGCCATCACCTTCACAGGCCCCGCCGCCCTTGACCTGCTGGCCACGGAGGAGGCGGTCATGGCCCTGTCCGGGGTAACGGTCCCCGACTGGTCTCTGCCCGGGAAGATCTATCCTCCGGAGGCGGACGGGGCCGACCTGCACGGCCAGGTACTGACCGAAGCCGCCATCCGGGAAGCTGCCATCGACCTGATTGACCGCGCTGGCCAGGGTGACCGGCTCGACCTGGCCATGTTCTACCTGTCCCATCGGGGCACCGTTGAAGCGCTGAAGGCCGCCCATGGCCGCGGAGCCACCCTGAGAATCCTGCTGGACCGGAACGAAGACGCCTTTGGCCATGCCAAGAATGGCATACCCAACCGCCAGGTGGCGTTCGAGCTGCACCAGGCGGACATCGAGGTACGTTGGTGCAATACCGACGGCGAACAGTGCCACAACAAGCTGCTGATGTTGCGGGACAACCAGGGGCTGGCGCGGCTGCTGCTGGGGTCAGCCAACCTGACCCGCCGCAATATCGACAACTACAACCTGGAGACCTCAATGCTGGTCACCGGCACCGCCGATGCCCCAGTCATGGTCACGGCGACCGAGCTGTTCGACCGCCTGTGGATGAACGGGCCGGGGTCGACACCGGTATTCAGCCTGCCCTACTCCGCCAATGCCGACGAATCACGGCTCCGGTACTGGCAGTATCGATTCATGGAGGCCACCGGCTTTTCCACCTTCTGACGGGGCTGATTTCAGCCCTCCTCCTGTCCAGATGCTGGCTGCTCGTGGAAGAAACGGTTGATCTGGTTGGCGTGCTGTTGCGCGTCGTGGTAACCCAGACTGATCAGTTCCTGACAGAAGCGGGGGTCGAACAGCAGGTAGCTGGCCAGGCTGGCGGCGGTGCCGTGGTGCCGGTCCGAGGCACCCACCAGGTTACGCAGCACCAGCGGCATGCCATCCAGGTACTTCTCCGCGATGGCGTTGATCTGCTGGCTGGGTGAAATCTCCAGCAGGTTGACGGGCCGGAGATCCAGCTCCTTCTGCTTCTCCTCCGGAATCAATTCCAGCAGTCGGTTGATCAGCCTGAGACGGTCGATATCGTAGTCCAGCGTGTCCAGGAACATGCCGTTGAACACCTGGGCAATCACCTGCGAGAACGTGGGGGTGCCCGGTGGTTCCGGTCGTTCGGTGGGGCACATGCTGTTGGCGCTGACGCCGATCACCAGCACCCGGTCGGCCCCCAGCCGCAGCGCCGGGCTGACATGGGCCATCTGCCGGGTCACCCCGTCGCCGAAATACTCCCGGTTGATCTGCACCGGCGGAAATACCGTGGGAATGGCCGTGGATGCCATCACATGGTCCAGCCCCAGGTGCGTGCGTGCGCCGGCACGCTGGCCCACCGTCCAGCTTTTCAGGCTGTCCTTGCCCTGGAAGAAACACACGTTCTGGCCGGTGGAATAACCGCAGGCGTTGACACCCAGGGCCGATAGACGGCCGTCATCGATGGCCGCCGATATGGCCCCGAAGTCCAGCTCCTCCTCAAGCATGGCCCGCAGGGGACTGTTATTGAGCAGGGCCACGGGAGAACCGTCCGGTTGGCCCATGAACAGCCTCCGGGCAACACCGGTCATATTGCGGAAGATTTCCAGCGTCTGGCTCTTGTAGATCCGGTTAACGGTAATTTCCGACCAGAGCCCCTCCAGGTGACTGATATTGTGTCGGAATATGGAACTGCCACCAGCTATGGACGCGGCATTGATGGCCCCCGCCGAGGTACCGACGATCACCCCGAACGGGTTCTCCCAGTCCGGATACATATCCGAGATACCCCTGAGCACCCCCACCTGGTAGGCGGCACGGGCGCCACCACCCGTCAGCACGATACCGGTTTCCATGAACGCCTCCCAGTCCTGCTGAATCAACAATCCGTACCCGCCAGCCTGGGCCAGCGGACCGACATCGTGTTATCGGTTTACCCAGCCACCACAGACCGGGAACACCTGGCCCACGAAGCAGCTCGAGGCATCGCTGCACAGGTAGGCAGCAAACTGGGCGTCCTCCCTGGCGCCAACGAGGCGCCCGAGGGGCACCTCACGCTTCAGCCGATCCTGGAACTTCGGGTTCTCCTGGATCTCGGGGGGGAAATAGGTGGGATTGTCCACGAAATTCTGGGCAATCAGGTTAACCTGGATGTTCTCCGGTGCCAGCTCGACACCAACCGCCTGTACCCAGGCCATCTGCGCGCCACGGGCGGCACTGTAGGTGGACGCCCGCTTCATGCCCCGCAGGGCCGATGCACTGCCCATGACCAGCACCCGGCCATGGCCCTGGTCACGCATCCCGGGAAGTAACGCCTGGATAAAGCGCGGCAACGGATCCACCAGCGCGGCGAAGGTATCACACCACTCATCCTCGGACACATCCCCTACCCGGGTGGAGGGCGCCGGTACGGCCAGGTTGGCCACCAGGGTATCGATCGGGCCAGCTTCGCTGACAATCCGTTGCGGGGTCTCGGGGTCGGTAATATCATCATGGCTGGCAATAACGGTGGCGCCCTGCTCCCGCAGCACGTCGCACAGCACGGGGCCCATAAAGGCGTCGGCCTGGGTGACCAGGATACGTTTGCCCGCCAGGGGGCCTTGAGGGGAATTGTCTGACATGAAAGGGTTCTCCTGCCATTCCTGTATTGTCATTGGAGCAATCAGAATAGCCGAGAACCGACCGGGGCGTAAAAGACCCGGCCATTCCCAAGTGACTCTCAGGACCCGTGTTTGTCGCCCGGGGTGCCGGACGACGCGCCCGCCACCGTGGCATCACCACAGTTCAGCAGGCCGGAACGGCTGAGCCATTCCTCGTCGGGATAGTACTTGAAGACCAGTTGCCCGCCCTTCAGGGAATCCACTACCTGATGGCTGATTTCCTCCCGTACTGCCGGGCAGCCCAGGCTGCGTCCGATACGGCCATAGGTGTCGATCCAGGACGGGTCCACATAGTCGGCGCCATGGATCACGATAGCCCGCTCGCGCGCGTGGTCATTGAACCCCGGCTCAAGCCCATCCAGGCGCAGTGAATAGCCATGCTTGCCCCGATAGCTCTCCGCCGCCCGGAACAGACCGATGCTTGACTGGTAACTGCCTTCCACGTTGGAGAAGCGCGTGGATTCCAGGTCACCGGAGTTACGGCCATGGGCGACCAGGTCGCGGATGATCAGGCTGCGCTGCCGCAGGTCGAATATCCATAACCGTTTCTGACTGGAAGGCAATGAGAAATCAATCACCGCCAGCCTGTCCGGATAGCTTTCGCCATGGCGAACGGCACACTGGGTGGCCATAAGGGCGTAGCGAAGCACCTCGGGATTAAGGTTGGGAGCGGAATCGGCCAGCCCGGAAAACAGGCTGTCCTCGGTGACCGCTGCTAGACTGGTGATTGAAGGCAGGCTGAACGAAAGCGCACAAACCGATACCAACAGAGCGCGTTTCAGGCCTCTGACTACCATTTACCATTCCTCATGCCATGGTCGGGGGATTCTGATGTTGCCGTGCCGGCGATTCAATGGTCACTATTGTGCAATAAATTCCCGGGAATAATGTGGGAAATGGGTCGAATTGTACAAAATCCATACAAACTGCAACACTTTCTGCGCACAGCGACAGCCGCTGGAACGGCTGCTGGAGGACGCTCGGTATGCGGGACTCGAGCCCAGGGGCACTATTACGTCACTCCGTGGTCCAGACCCTCGGCGCCGTCGGCCTGTGGCTGATCCTCGCCGGCCCCGGCCAAGCACAGAGCCTCCGGGCGGGTTGCCCGGCAGCGCCGGATCCACCGGCCTTTGTAGAACAGGCTGCCAGTGAGCTGGCCAACATCCAGCCCCATACCGAACGCTGGCGTGACCGCCTGCAATGGCAGCGGCTACTGCGGGAACTGGACCGGCTCAGGTTTGACGGCCTGAATCCACAGAACTACCAGCTGTCCGACCTGGCACGGATTGCCGACCAGTTACCGGCCGACATGCCGCCCACCCCCTGCCAGGCCGAGCTGGCAACCCTCGCCCTGGCGTGGTCCCTGTCAGACCTGACCCGGGGCCGGCTGGACCCGCAGGAGTTAGGCCTGATGTGGCATCAGGCGCCCAAACACCCGGATGCCGAGCAGTTTGCCATCGACATCCACCGTGATTTCTACCACCGCAACGGCCTGCGGCAGGCCTATCAGCGGTCACGTCCGTCCATTGAGCGGTACCAGAACCTGCGCACCGCCTACCGGGAGCAATACCGCCACTTGCCGGAGAGCTGGCCACCGGTGCCGCCGGGCCCCACGCTCAGGCAGGACGACAGTGGTCCCAGGGTGGACGCCCTCGTCGCCCGCCTGAACGCCCAGGGCTACCTGCCCGGGCCGGCGACTCCTTCCGATCCGGCGGCGATGCCGCCGGAACAAACCCGCTTTGACCAGCACATTACCCGGGCCGTAAAAGCCTTCCAGCGCGACCACGGCCTGGACGACGACGGGCTGGTGGGCAAAGCCACCCTGGAAGCACTGAACCTGGCGCCGGGGGCGTGGAAGGCCCGCACCCGGGCCAACCTGGAGCGACTGCGCTGGATTGCCCCCTACCTCACCAGTGACATGGTGCTGGTGGATATTGCCGGTGCCCGCGTCCAGTTGATCCGGGATGGCGCGGAGGTCTGGCACGGCAACACCCAGGTCGGCCGGCCAGAGCGGAAAACCCCGGCACTCACCTCAGCCATCAGCCACATCACCGTTAACCCCACCTGGACCATTCCGCCCACCGTGTTCTATGAGGACACCCTGCCGGCGATCCAGGCCGACCCCGACTACCTCTGGCGCAACCGGCTGACCGTACTGGATCGCAGCGGTACTCCGCTGGATCCGGACCAGGTGGACTGGAGCCAGCCCGGCAACCTGATGCTCAGGCAGGCCGCCGGCCCCGGCAACGCCCTCGGCGAAGTGGCCATCCGGTTCCCCAACCCCTTTGCAGTCTACCTGCACGACACCCCTTCCCGCTGGCTGTTCGACACGCCGGACCGGTTCTACAGCTCCGGCTGCGTGCGGGTCGAGAATGCGGTGCAACTGAGCGAGCGACTGTTCCGGGAAGCCTCGGAGAGCACCCGACGGCAATTGAGCAACGCCCGCTCCTCGGGCAAGACCCGGAACCTTTCCCTGCCGGCCCGTATTCCCCTGGTCATGGCCTACTGGACCGCCGAAGCAGACCCCGATGGCCTTGTACGGTACCGCCCCGACACCTACGAGGAAGACCGGCTGGTGGTCGACCTGCTGGATGAGGAGCCGTAAGGGAGACATCACGACGCCACGGCCTGGGCAAGCTTCCGCCCCCACCAGGTATCCGGGTCGGACCGCCAGGCCGCATGGTGGAGCCAGGCCAGGGTATCGCTGTCACGGCAAAGTTGGCTCAGTTCCGCGCGGTCGAGGGCTCCGGGTCCGCGATCAAGGCATCGCCGGGCCAGTGTCTGCAGGGTTTCCCGCCGCAGCCGGCCCGGATGGCTGCGCGCCAGGCTGCAGTGCATGGCATTGACCGCCGGCAACAGTACCGCCTCCTCAAATCGGGTCAACTGGCCCAGGGGAGGCAGCAATGACTCTTCATCGGCAGTATCCTGGAGCAGGAGGCAGGGCGCCGTTTCCTCAGGTGTGCACAGGATGCCGAGCCGCCGCAGGCACTGCCCCGCCCTCATCCGGCTGAGCCATACCGCCGTCGGGGCAGACAGCACCAGGGGTACGGCCACCGGCAATGACCACAGGAAAAACAGCGGATCCAGGTACCAGGCAAAAGCCGACCAGGCCAGGCCGACGGCCATGCCCGGGGCCTGGGAGACCAGGGCTTCGCGCCAGCGGGTTTCTTCGGTCCGGTTCTGCCCCGCCCAACTGAGGGAGAGATTGAACAACGCACCCAGGACGTAGGCCGAATGGGACAGCATCTTGATAGGCGCCAGCAGCACCGACACCACCGCCTCCATCACCACGCTCAACAGGGTTCTGAAGGCCCCACCAAAGGACCGGGCCCGGCGATGGACCAGGGCATCGAGCCAGGCGATCAGCTTGGGCGCAAACAGCATGGTGACCGTGGTCAGGGCAAGGGTCAGGGCCAGCCCGGGGCTCCATTCGGGCCACAACGGAAACAGCCCCGGCTGATCGTCCGGAAAATAGTCGATGGGCATCAGGGCAAGCTGGGCCGCCTCCACAGTGGTCAACACCAGGAACAGCAACCACAGGGGCGAGGACAGGTATCCCATGATGCCATTGAAAAACGCCATCCGGTGGGCAAACCGCAACCCAGGGGCCCGCAACATGATCCACAGGTGCTGCAGGTTGCCCTTGGACCAGCGACGATCCCGGGACAGCTCGTCCGCCAGGCTCGGTGGTGACTCTTCGTAACTGGCGACCAGGGACGGCTCCAGCCACACCTCGTAGCCCGACCGTCCCATTAACGCCGCCTCGACGAAATCATGGCTCAGGATCGGCCCTCTAAACAGGCCGGCTCCGGGCAACTTGCGCAGGCCGCAATGGGCCATGAACGCATCGGTACGCAGGATGGCATTATGCCCCCAGAAGGCAGCATCGCCCATCTGGATGCCAGCGAGGCCGGTGGCAAAGAGGGGGGAGTATAGCCGGTTGGCGAACTGCTGGATGCGGGCAAACAGGGAACGCCCCCGCACCACACCGGGGGCCGTCTGGAGGATCCCCACCCGGGGTTCAAGTTCCATCAGGCGAACCATCCGGATCAGCGTATCGCCGCCCATCAGGCTGTCCGCGTCCAGCACCACGGTGTAACGGCTGCGACGGCCCCAGCGGCGCAGGAAGTCCGCCACGTTGCCGCTCTTGTAGTTCAGGTTAACCGTACGGCGACGATAGAACAGGCGACCATTGGCATTGAGTTCGTTGCACAGGCCCTGCCAGGCGGCCTGTTCTTCCAGCCAAACCTCCGGATCGCGGCTGTCCGACAGGATATAGAACTCGAAGTGCTCAATCTGTCCGGCCCGTTCCAGATCCCGGTAGATAGCCCGCAGCCCCCGCAGTGTTCGCTGCACCGGTTCATGGTAAATAGGCATGACCACGGCGGTCCTTGTCAGGGGGGTCGCCGCCAGCTCCCGCTCATCATGTCGACGGGCCAGTGACCAGCGGTCACCGCCTGCCAGCCTGAGCACAAAACCGTAAACCGCGGTCCAGAAACCAACGGCGATCCAGGCGTAGAGAACCGCAAACAGGCCTGCCAGACCGATCTCTACCCACGTGCCCCCATGGTAAGGCAATACCCGCAGCATCAACCAGGTGGCCACCAGGGTCTGCCCCAGCACCAGCACCGCCAGCAGAAACCGCCTGACCGTTGCTACCAACTGCCACTGTCCGCCAACTGATGCCGCTGAAGACACCGTTTTCAGTTCATACGGGAGGCCCATAACCGATGCTCCCTCGACGAATGGGTGGGCGCTGGACAGGCAGGTCCAGCGCCGGAAGGCTGAACGCCTCCGGCAGCCGGTCGAACACCATGGCCAGAACCCCGCCCGGCAGCCCCCCGGGGCCATCGCAGGCTGCGCTACCGGCATCTTCCAGGCAATCGTCGATCAGGGCCAGTGCCCGCCGACAGACCTCGGGAGACGGTTTCACCCCGTAGTTCTGCAGGTAAAGCATCACGCGATCGAGAGCGTACTGACAAATGGTTTTCTCCACAGCTCTCTCCTGTCTCTCCAACACCTGTCTCCAACAACCTGGTCCGGCTCCCGTTACTGGGACCGTAAATCAAGCCCCGGCGGCAATTCATAGGTCCAGGTTTCGGTCAGTGGTTCCCCATCTCTGGAAAGGAAGGCCCTCAGGTCCAGTGTCTGATCCGGGGGCGGCTTCACCAGCATCGACAGGCGCCATTGCCCGGTCGGCTCCGAATACTCCACGAAGTGCTCCAGCACCCTGGTATCACCACCCGCACTGACATGGCTGACCACGTCCGCCCCGGGATCGGTCTTGTCCAGGGCGCCACCGGCAAAATCCACCAGGATCCGGTAGGCCCCCTCCTGGTCGCCTCCCCCGATACGGTTGCCATCACCCACGAAGGTATGTATGGCCGCGCCGGTGGGATTTCCGGTGATTTCCGGCGGTCCGAACGTCAGGGTATAGGCCAGTTCCACGCTGTCGCCCGCACCGGGAGATTCCTCCGGCGCCCAGAAGGCAACAATGTTGTCATTCACTTCCGAACGGGTGGGTATTTCCACCAGCACCACATTGCCTTTGCCCCAGTCACCCCGGGGTTCAACCCAGGCGCTGGGCCGACGTTCATAGCGTGCCTCCAGATCCTGGAAATCACGGAAGTCCCGGTCCCTCTGGATCAGCCCGAACCCCTTCGGGTTATTGGCCCTGAGGTAACTCATGCGCAGCGAGGCCGGATTGATAAGCGGACGCCAAAGCCACTCCCCGGAGTCGCCGTCCGCCACCAGCAGGCCATCGGAATCATGGGCTTGGGGCCGCCACTCCCCCACGGGACGGAGCGTGTTCTCGCCGTAGTAGAACATGCTCGTCAGGGGGGCATAGCCCGCCAGGTCCACCTGGTTCCTGAAAAACAGCTGGGCCTGTACGTCCACCTCCAGCGCATCACCTGGCCGGACGGTGAACCGGTAGGCGCCGGTCAGGCTGGGGCCATCCAGCAGGGCATAGAGCACCATCTCTTCGGTCCCTCCCTCCGGTTTTTCCAGCCAGAACTCGATGAACGAGGGGAATTCCTCACCACTGGAGAGCCCGGTATCGATGGCGACCCCGCGGGCGGACAGACCAAAGCCGTCGTTGCGCCCCACACCCCGGAAATAACTGGCACCGGCAAAGGACAGGAACTGGTTGTTGATATCCGGCCCACGCAGGGGGTAGGTCAAACGGAAACCGGCGTACCCCAGATCCGCAGGAATTCGCTTGGCGAACTCCTCGCTGGGGTAGGAGAAATTGTCGCGGGCAAAGGGGATCGGCCTGACCTGACCGTCACGGATCTCATTCAGCTCCACGGCGTGGGTAAAATGCTTGCCGGCCGGGGTCAGCATCACCTGGAAGGGCGAGTCGGAATCGCGCCAGAGGTTACGGTCCTCCCGGAAACGGATCTCCTGGTAGCGACTGTATTCGATCTCCCTGAGAAAATCCGGTATACCGGCAGGCGCACTCCACCCCTGCTGAGCCAGGTCCCGGGCCTTTGCGGCCACATCCGAGAAACCGAAGGACTCAGCAGCGGTAGCCTTCGACGCCACCAGGCAGATGCACAGCAGTCCTGCGAGCGGACGTAGCATACGTGGGGTTCCCTGGGTGTGTTTTGGTAAAAGGGGCAGACGCCGCCCCGAACAAACATGACATCCCTGTTTGTAACTCCACCCGGACCGGGCAGCAAGTGACGTCTTTGTAAGTGATACGACACAAAGGCGGAGCAGGAGCCACAGAAGGAATACTAGAGTGTCCAGGTCAGGTCGACGGACACATCCGGCACATGGGTGGTCACCACGTCGGGCCCGGCACTGTCCAGCAGGGTGCCGGCCCGGAGCCCGCCGGAAAGGTGCTCGCCACTGACCCGCCAGAACACCTCCGCCACGCTGGCCCGACTGGTCAGGTGAGGTTCCACCGCGGCTTCGGTCCACCCCCGAAGTAGTGAGAAGCGGATGTTGGTGTACAGGTCCATGGGGGACCAGAACGGTCGGCTGCGGGTTTCGCTATCCAGTCGCAGCCAGCCCCCTTCCCGGCCCCGCAGGGCCTGGCCGCCAAACCCGTGCATCATGCCCGGACCCACCTCCAGGTGGCGCCAGGAAGGCAGTTCATTGGGGGTGAACTGGTATTCCCCCTGGAGCGCCCAGTCCATGTTCAGCCACTGGCGCCGGAGGTTGGCGCTCAGGTTATAGCGCTGGAAGGTTCCCAGCCCTTCCCCGCAGGATTCCTGCTCGACACCGTCCGTGAGTGCCACACAACCCTCAACGGAAAAACCGAGATCACCGTAGGTATCCAGCAACGGCAGGTACCGTTCCACCTGGCCATCGAGACGCAACAGGGAATAGCTGCGCCGGGCTTCATCACTCAGGTCGCCATCCTGATACCAGCGCCTGGTGACGTCAGTGGTAACAACCCGCGCATCCAGGCTGGCACTGTCACCACGGTACAGGTTACGGGCCAGGTCGATTTCCAGGGTCTGCCGGGAGCCCCCAAACCGCTTGACGTCACCGTCGTCCACCTCGTTCTCGTATTCGTGGATGCGGCCCCGAAATTCCAGGTGGTTGTCTCCCATGGGCACCTGCCAGGTCAGGCCCATGTCCATGGTGCTGTCGCCAGGCCGCTGGGAGGTGGACCAGCTGCCGTCCACGGACAGGTTATTGCTGAGTCCGGGAACCCGGTCCGTCTCGAACCCCACCCGGACCCGGTCGCTCTGCTCGGCCTCATGGTCTTCACCCCGCAGAAAGAACTTCTCGCCGATCCACTGGTCCCTGGCCGCACTGGATGAGATGGGAATGGCGGCAGTGGAAGCATCCGTACGGGTAGCCACGGTCACGGGCGCAGATTCAGGCGTCGCCCCGGATGTTGCCGTCGCCTCCTGACCGCGCCGTACCCACGCCAGGCTCTGTTGCAGCAGTCCCATGGTGCGCTGGTGCTGCCCGGCATCGACACCAGTGGATGCGCTGTCCGCCATCAACGGTGCACACAGCCCCACCGTTGTCATTAGTGCAATGATGACCGGAAGGGTCTGGCGTGTACTGAATGAGATGTATGGCATGGGGCTCAATGGTGTCGGGTGCCGGTTTTGTGCCGTCATGCTAAACCGGATGATTACAACCAATCCATGATTTCAGCCCCACGGTAGCAGGACTTTACAATTTTAATATTTCTTACGAAACAGAGACTTCCGCAAGCCTTTGAAACCCCGGCATCAAGTTATAACGCGCCCACTTTCACGACAGGCGCTGTTTACAGTTGGATACAGGGTTTCAGGGATTACGGAGTGTCACGTCTTGCGGAACAGTGCGACATCCTTGCGGGGGATTTCCAGCAACCAGCCGAACCGATCGGCCAGCCAGTGCAGCGTCTCTTCCCGGTAGAACACGATATGGGTGGGATCCCGGCGGTAGTGCCAGTTCACGAACCGGCTATCGTCAGTCTGGAAGCAGGTCATCACCCCCAGCGTGCCTCCGGGTCTGAGCATCCCATCGAGTTGCCGGAAGACGCCCCAGGGGTCACGCAGGTGTTCAACCACCTCCGTGCAGGTAATGAAATCCCATTGCCGCGCCAGCACCCCAGCGTCCGGGAAGAACACCGGGTCATAGCCGGTGACCGTCAGCCCCCGCTCCTCCAGCATGGCCGCCAGTGCCGGACCCGGGCCGCAGCCGAAATCCAGTCCATGTTGCCCTGGCGAAAGCCTGCCTAGTAGCGGCGTGGCCAGTTTGTCCAGGAAACGACGGTACCCCGGATCGTCCACGGCATTGTCGTGGAGCCGATACACTTCCGCCTCGTCCTGTTCCGACAGCCATCCATTCGGGTCCATGACCGTGGCCCGGCATTGCCCACAACGACGGTACAGACGATCACCCACACGGGCGAACTCCGCCAGGGGCCCACCATGGCAGACACTGCAGAAATCCCGGGCCGCCAGGCGCTGAGTCGTCAAGAAGATCTCCAGATTACGATCCGTGAGTTTGAGAACCAGGAGGCCATCAATCAACCAGACAAACGCCCGCTCCCGACATGGCGGGATTCAGGTGATGCAGCCGACCTCCACGCCCAGGTTAGTGTCCCGTTTGGTTAGTTCGCCGACCAAACGGGACACCAGGCTAACCAACCGCAGTAAAACAATAATCCAAGGGGCCGGCAGTCGTCCGCAGCACAGGGTTGTCGATGCCCGACGAG
Organism: Marinobacter shunpengi; assembly: GCF_045449695.1. Lineage (NCBI taxonomy): Bacteria > Pseudomonadati > Pseudomonadota > Gammaproteobacteria > Pseudomonadales > Marinobacteraceae > Marinobacter > Marinobacter shunpengi. The sequence goes on along the minus strand of NZ_JBJJKZ010000005.1, from coordinate 399,265 downwards.
CCTGTGATTGAGGAAAACTGGTTTCTCCAGCGTTGTTACCAGACCCACCGGACGGCCCTGACAACCCGGAGTACTCGCTATGCTTTCAATGCCAACAGCCATGCGCGGCGGGGTCATCGCCCTTGCCATCCTGGCCGCCTTTCCTCTCATCGCCCTGGCCGATGCCGAAGTCCAGCGCAGCGGTTTCTACTGGCGTGCGTCGGTGGACGGCAACAATGTCTATACCGGTACCCACATGATCGATGCGGTGAATGCCGCGATCAACAATATGGGCCCCGGCACCGTGAACGTCCGCACCTCGGGCAGTTCCGGTTCCGATGGGGGCGAAGTGTATGGCATACGACCACGGGATGGTACCGTGCTCGACTTCCACGGCAATACCATCATCGCCAACGGTGGTGAACTGGTGGTGCCGGTCTACTGCGATCGTCGCAACGGCGTCACGGTGCGCAACCTGAATGTGGAGGGCAATCCCCGCTATGGCATGTGGTTCCGGGGCTGTTCCAACGTCACCCTGCACAACATCACCATGGACCTGAACATCAGTAATCCGGTGGGTCTGGGCATCCGGGTGGATGCCTCCACGGGCCCGGCCCGCAACCTGACCATCAGTGGCAATATCCGGGTGGAGGGTTCCCGTACCCACGGTGTCGAGACCTACGGCGTGGATGGTTTCAACATTGGCGACGTGACGGTCAACAACAGCGGCGGTTCCGGCCTGCTGCTCAACGATTCCCGCAACGGCACCGTGGGTGTGGTGAGGGGCAACCGCAACAATCAGGGCGGCGGTTACGCCACCTTCCGGGTCGCCAATAACAATGGCCCCAACGTCGAGGTGGAGAGCGTCTACTCCCGTAACTCCGGCCGCGGCTTCTTCAGTGTGTCCGGCAGCAACGGCACCACCGTGCGCCATGTGGATATCGCCAACAGTACGGCCCAGGGGATCTTCCTGGAAGACGCCAGCAACACCCACGTCCTCAGCGGCTCGGTGAGCAACGGCAACCCCAACTGCCAGTTGGTGCGCACCAACAGCTCCAGCATCAACGTGTCGGGGTGCGCCCGTGTCGGGACACCGCCATCAGACCCCGGTGATGACAACGGTGGCAGCACCAATATCGACGACGGCACCTTCCGCATCACGCCGGTGCATAGCGGCCAGGCCATGGACCTGGCCATGTGCGATACCAGCGCCGGCACCAATATCCAGCAGTGGAACTGGCTGGACAATGTCTGCCAGAAGTGGAACGTCACCCACATCAGCGGTGGCTACTATCGCATCGCACCGTCCCACGGTCCCGACAAGGCGCTGGATATATCCGGCGTGTCCACGGAAAACGGTGCCAATGTGATGATCTGGGACTGGCTGGGCAACGATAACCAACTGTTCCGCTTCCAGAGTGCCGGCACCGGCCGCTGGCGGATCATCCCGAAACACAGCGAGAAATGCCTGGATGTGGACGGTTTCTCCCAGGATGCAGGCGCCAACCTGATGCAGTGGACCTGTATCAGCGGCAACACCAATCAGATGTTTGAGCTCGACAGGATGTAAGCGTGGGGCCCGGCAAGCCGGGCCCTCCCCTTTCCTCTCAGCCGCCCTTGCGGGCCTCGAGCATTGCCGCCATCTTCTCATGCAGTTTGTTGACCGCCTTCAGGGGGCGCACCATCACCTTGAAGTCACGGATGCGCCCTTCGTCATCCCACTGGATCATGTCGATACCGTTGATCACGATGCCATCCAGTTCGGTGCGGAATTCCAGCACGGCGTTGTTGCCGTCGACAATCTCCCGCAGGTACTCGAACTGATCGTTGCCCAGCACGTAAAACGCCGCCGCCAGGTACTCTCTGGTGATGGCCTTGCCTTCCTGTGGGGTATGCACCACAGGCGAATGGAACACGGCATCATCAGCCAGCAGGTCATCCAGTCCGTTGACGTCACGGTTCTGCATCAGTTGGTGCCAGGTCTTGAGGGTATCGATCACGTTGTCTACTCCAGGTTATTGTCGTTGGATGTCGCCAGGTTGGTCGGTCAGGCGGTACCGGATTTCTCCTGCGAGGATTCATCCTCGGCCTTGCGGTCCCTGGCGGCCTTGGGCGGCACCAGGCTGATGAGCTGCCAGTCGGTTTCAGGAGCCACCTTCTCGCCAGCCAGGATCGGGTGGATCCTGTCCTTGTCATTGATCACGAACAGTAGCCGGGCCTCGCCGTCATGCTGCGCCAGGAAATTGTCATAGGTGAAGTTCTCGCTCAACTGGGTGGTCTTCACCGTATAGCCACGGCTCATCAGGCTGGCGAGTTTGGGATAGGAAAGATCGTTGAACAGGCCACGGGTCTGCTGGATTTTCTCGGCAGTCTGGTGGCTGGCCTTGGAGTCCTGCTCTCCTTCCGGAAGGCTGTACACACTGTTGGCGCCGAACCAGTCCAGGAAGTGGTAGGTGGCCAGTGAATTGAGTTGCTTGTAGGGAGAAATCACCAGCAGCTTGCCCACCCCGGTCAGGTCCAGGTGGGTGGAGGCATGCTCGGACGTGGGATTACCGAAGTACACCTTCAGCCCATCCATCCGCGCCTGTCGCACGTTCTCCCAGTTGGTGTCCGTCAGTACCACGGGAATCTCATTCTTCTGCAGCGCCAGGGCGATGGCCCGGGCCCCACTGTTGGCTCCCAGGATCAGGAATCCGAAAGCGGCGGGCTCCGCCACACCCAGGGCCTTGGCCACCGGTCGTGCGGTGAGGCTCTGGATGGTCACGGTGGCAATAATCAGCATGAACACCAGCGGCACCAGGGTGCTGGCGTCCTCGTAGCCCTGGTTCTCAAGCTGGAAGGCAAACAGTGCCGATACCGCTGCGGCAACAATGCCCCGGGGGGCAATCCAGCTCAGGAAGGCCTGCTCCCGCCAGTTCAGTCTGGTGCCGATGGCCGACAGAACGATGCTGAGTGGGCGGGCCACCAACATGAGGATCGCCAGTACCGCCACCAGCCCCCAGCCAAGCTCGGCAATGGCGGCGAAATCCACCCGCGCCGCCAGGATGATGAACAGGGCAGAAATCAGCAGGACACTGAGGGATTCCTTGAATTCCAGGATGTCGTCGATGGGCACCATCTTCATGTTGGCCATCCAGATACCCATCACCGTGACCGTGAGCAGGCCGGATTCATGGGCCAGTTCATTGGACAGGGCATAGACCCCGAGCATGAACGTCAGGGTGCCGGCGTTGTGAAGGTAATGGGGCAGCAGATGCTTGCGCAGTGCAACGCCATTGAGCCAGCCGGCCACGGCACCGAACACCATACCCACGACCACAGTCTTGCCGAAGATATAGACTGAGTGCCAGAACACATTACCCTGTCCCCAGGAGATGATGGCCTCGAACACCAGAACCGCCAGCAGCGCCCCCACCGGGTCGATGATGATGCCCTCCCAGCGCAGGATATTGGCCAGGTTCTGCTTGGGCCGTACCGATCGCAGCAGCGGCGCGATGACCGTCGGACCGGTGACAATGGAAATGGCCCCGAACAGCAGCGCCACCTCCCAGGACACATCGAGGATCCACCGGGCTGCCAGGGTACCGATGATGGCGGTAACCACCGACCCCACCGGCACCAGGTTGCGGACCATGCGGCCATGGCCCTTGATCTCGTCATACTTGAGGGTCAGGCTGCCCTCGAACAGGATCACCGCAACCGCCAGGGAAATCATTGGAAACAGCAGGTCACCGAACAGCGGTTCCGGTTGCAGCCAGCCCAGTACCGGGCCGGCGGCAATGCCTCCAGCAAGCAGGAACAGGATCGCCGGCATCCGCAGCCGCCAGGCCAGCCACTGACAGAAGAGAGATGCGACGCCAATACTGGCCAGTACGAGAACGATACTTACGCTCATAGACACCCGGTTCCATTGGTTTCTGATTCGGCGGGACGACAGAGAGACCTCGCCCGGACAGGACGCTGACAACTCCGGTTCCGGTCAGCCCTGATCGAGTCACAGGATACGCCAGAGGAGAAAAGCTGTACACGGCAGGCCATTGCAGCCTGCCGCGCAGAAAACTACCCGACCCGGCAGACGGGTAGCGTGTACGGCAGGATCAGGCCTGACGGGCTCGCATGGCACCCAGCCCCAACAGCCCCAGGGCCAGCAGCCCCAGGGAGCCCGGCGCGGAGACAGCCGCGGAACGGGTGAGCTGGACATCATAGTTCCAGGTGCCCTCACCGTCGGCCAGGTAGGGAGGCACCTCACCACCGAGGGCCAGGGTGAAGGTACCGGTTTCCGGCAGGATGAAATCCATCAGGGATTCATTGCCGGCGGTGGATGACAGGGTCACCAGGGATAACAGGTCCCAGTCACCGGCATTGTTGAAGTAGAACGGCTGGGAAAAGCTGTCCGGCGTACCGGTGTACAGCGAGAAGGCCACATCGGTGGTGTCGCTGCCGGCAAACAGGCTGATGCTTTCGCCAGCGGTACCATCAAAGGACCAGAAATCCACCCAGGAACCGTTGGATTCGGACCAGCCGGATTCGGATTCCAGGCTCCCACTGTAGACAGCACCGTCGTCCAGTGCGCCTTCATAGATGATGGCGGAAGAGGCGCTGAGCGGGGCCAGTGCCAGGGTCATTGCTGCGATCCATTGTTTCATGACGTCGATCCTTTTCCTTGTGAAGTCTATCAGAGGGCGCCGTTGTCCCACGGGCCGGTGATGGCAAAGGTGATGCCCGGGGTCTGGATGTTCACGAACAGCCACTGGTTGTAGAAGGTGGCGCCACACCACTCGCGACCGGTGTAGTTACCGGAGATACCGTTCTTCTCGCCGGCGAGGATCACGTTGTTCTCGGCGAACGGGAAGATCTGGCCGTCACGGGTCAGGCCATGGAGCATCTGCTTGGGACGGCTGCCGTCCTCGCACAGGATGATGCCGCCACGGGGGCTGACCGCGATGTTATCCGGCGAGTTAAGGACGTCGGCGGCCGGGCTCTCGAACACCAGGCGCAGGGTTTCGCTGCGGGGGTCGTACTCGAAGATCTGTCCCTGCCCGGCATCACCACCGGAGGTGGAGACGAAGTAGACATAGCCGCTATCGTACCAGCAGCCCTCGCCACGCTCGAAACGGGCACCGCCCTTGGCACGACCCTGGCTGTACACACCCAGGCTGTTGGTGGTGCCGTCCTCGTGGGCCTTTTCCGGGTTGTCGATGTCGACCCACTCCACCTGCCAGGTGGTGTCGTTAGGGTACCCCTCTGCCAGGTTGGCCTGATCCTCGCCCAACACCTTCAGCATCTGCAGCTTGCCGCCGTCCTGCAGGCGACCGTGGGTGTTGGGAATAAAGCGGTAGAAACCGGAGGTACCGCGATCCTCGGTCTCGTAGACAATGCTGGTCACCGGATCCACCGCCACCGCCTCGTGGACGAAACGGCCAAGCCCCTTGAGGGGTTCAGCGGACGGGCGACCGAACGCGGGCACCTCGAACACCCAGCCGTGGGTCTTGACGCCGGCTTCGGTCTCCGGCCCCAGGGTAGTCTCCTCACAGGTCAGCCAGCTGCCCCAGGGGGTGGGCCCGCCGGCGCAGTTGGTGGAGGTACCGGACAGCGCTGCATAGCTGTCGAGCCACTTGCCCTGGTAGGTATCAAAGGTCAGTGTGGTGTTGCCGCCCGGTGTGCGCGGGTCATAGGCAAGACGGGTGAACGGGTCACCGACACCACGGATCTCGTGGTTGCGGATCATGGTGACCGTGTTGCCCTTGGCGGCCACCACACCCATGCCGTCGTGGGCGCCCGGGGTAACGATGCCGTCGGACATGGTGTCGCCGGTCCAGCCAAAGCTCTGGTAACGGAAACCTTCCGGCAGGGCCAGCAGGTACAGGCCGGTGGTTTCATCGGCCTTCAGGGACAGGGGGCCGTAATCCGGACTGTACGGTAGGCTGGCGGCGCGCAGGTCGCGACTGGCGAGACCACCAAAGGCCAGGCCGGCAGCGCCCAGCAGGCTGCTTTTCAGGAGGGAACGACGATTGAGGCTCAGCGAATCCGATCGGGACTGTTCAGGCAGTTGTGCGGGATTGGTCTGTTTCATACGTCTCTCTCTGTTCTGGTTGTATGACCGGGCCTGATTGCCCGGCTGTCTGTCACCATAGAGAGCAGGTTTTACCGTCGGGTGTCTGATCCTTGATGTTTCCCTGACGGTTTAAAGACGTATAGCTGGAAAATGTACACATGTCATATGGTCATGATGTGCCGGACACAAAAAAGGCCGGCAAGAGCCGGCCTGACCGAATTGGCTTACCTGAGAACCCGCACGTCAGGGCTTACGCCCCTTCATTGCGTTGGCTACCAGAGAAATCACCAGCAACACCAGGAAGATGAAGAAAAGGATCTTGGCAATGCCTGCGGCAGTTCCGGCAATACCGCCAAAGCCAAGGACCCCGGCAATAATGGCAATGATCAGACAGACAACAGCCCAGTAAAGCATCGTTCCCTCCTTAGGATTGGCCACCAGGATGGGGTGCCAACGCAACATGAGTTTGGGTAACGCACTTCAACCATTGGCGCTGTGGTGGAAGAACTCAAGAAATCAGCGGCTTCCTGACCAACATTTAATACTCATCATTATACCCTGAACGGATATATCTACCTGCATGAGGTCCGGAAACCTATTCTGCAGAAACGTTCACAGGCAGCATCTGGGTATTTTTGATCTCCCGCAATGCAAAGTTGGAATTGACCTGGGCAATGCCCTGCAGGGTAAATATTTTTTCATTGAGGAAACGGTCATAGCTGGCCATGTCCGGCACCACCACCCGAAGCACAAAATCCGCATTGCCGGTCACCGCAAAGCACTGGAGCACTTCCGGGTAACTGCTCACCTCCCGCTCGATTTCCGCCGTGCTGTCGATGGTGTGCCGTTGCAGGGACAGGTTCACCAGTACACACAGCCCCTGACCCATGGCCTCGGGATCGAGCCGGGCGCTATAGCCGGTAACCACCCCAGCCTCCTCCAGCCCACGAACCCGCCGCCAGCAGGCGGCCGGTGACAGCCCGACCTGTTCCGCCAGCGACTGGTTGCTGATACGGCCATCCTGCTGGAGTACGTCCAGAATGCGGCGGTCCAGTTTATCGAGCTCAACCTGTTTCATTTGGTAACACCTGATTTTTATCAAAGAGTCTTTCGTTTTTATTGTTGATCACTCCGTTTTATTTCGCAAATACCCGTCAGCGATGTTCAAAAAGCAAACACATTTAGCGCGTCCCCCTTTAGACTTTTGTTCATAAAATCAACAAAAGGAGGGCGCCATGTCCACCGATACCCGTCAACCCGATATCCTTCATCCGGATACTCCACAACTGGACGACTACAAGCTGGAGGACCGCTACCTGCGGGAGTCCGGTCGCGTATTCCTCACCGGCACCCAGGCCCTGGTTCGCATTCCGCTGATGCAGGCCGCCCTGGACCGCAGGCAGGGCCTTAACACCGCCGGCATGGTCAGCGGCTACCGGGGCTCGCCCCTGGGGGCCTATGACCAGGCCCTGTGGCAGGCGGGTGACCTGCTGGAACAGAATCGGATCGACTTCGTTCCCGCCATCAACGAGGACCTGGCGGCCACCATCATGCTGGGCACCCAGCAGGTGGAAACCGACGATGATCGCCAGGTGGATGGTGTATTCGGTCTCTGGTACGGCAAGGGCCCCGGCGTCGACCGGGCCGGTGATGCCCTCAAGCACGGCACCACCTATGGCAGCTCGCCCCACGGCGGCGTGCTGGTGGTGGCCGGGGATGACCACGGCTGTGTGTCCTCCTCCATGCCTCACCAGTCCGATGTGGCGTTCATGAGTTTCTTCATGCCCACCATCAACCCGGCCAACATCGCCGAGTACCTGGAATTCGGCCTCTGGGGCTATGCCCTGTCCCGTTTCAGCGGCTGCTGGGTGGGCTTCAAGGCGATTTCCGAAACGGTGGAAAGCGCCGCCTCGGTGGAACTGCCACCGCTGCCCGAGTTCGTGACTCCGGACGACTTCACGCCACCGGCGGACGGCCTCCATTACCGCTGGCCGGACCTGCCCGGGCCGCAACTGGAAACCCGCATTGAACACAAACTGGCCGCCGTGCAGGCCTTCGCCCGGGCCAACCCCATCGACCGCTGCCTGTATAACAACCGCGACGCCCGCTTCGGCATCGTCACCACCGGCAAGGGCCACCTGGACCTGCTGGAAGCCCTGGATCTGCTGGGTATCGATGAAGACAAGGCCCGGGACATGGGCCTGGACATCTACAAGATCGGTATGGTCTGGCCCCTGGAGCGCAAGGGCGTGCTGGACTTCGTCCACGGCAAGCAGGAAGTGCTGGTGATTGAGGAAAAGCGCGGCATCATCGAGAGTCAGATCAAGGAATATATGTCCGAGCCGGACCGCCCCGGCGAAGTGCTGATCACCGGCAAGCAGGACGAACTGGGCCGGCCATTGATCCCCTACGTGGGAGAACTCAGCCCGAAGCTGGTGGCCGGTTTCCTGGCCGCCCGCCTGGGCCGGTTCTTCGACATCGACTTCAACGAGCGGCTGATGGCCATCAACACCATGACCACCGCCCAGGACCCCGGCGGAGTCAAACGCCTGCCCTATTTCTGCTCCGGCTGTCCCCATAACACCTCCACCAAGGTACCGGAAGGCAGCAAGGCCCTGGCCGGCATCGGCTGCCACTTCATGGCCTCGTGGATGGGCCGTAACACCGAATCCCTGATCCAGATGGGCGGTGAAGGCGTCAACTGGATCGGCAAGAGCCGATACACCGGCAACCCCCATGTGTTCCAGAACCTGGGGGAAGGCACCTATTTCCACTCCGGCTCCATGGCCATACGGCAGGCGGTGGCTGCCGGCATCAACATTACCTACAAGATCCTGTTCAACGACGCCGTAGCGATGACCGGCGGCCAGCCGGTGGACGGCCAGATTACCGTTGACGCCATCGCCCAGCAGGTGGCCTCCGAGGGTGTCAAACGGGTGGTGGTACTCAGTGATGAACCGGAGAAGTACGACGGTCACAAGGACCGCTTCCCGAAGGACGTCACCTTCCATGACCGCAGTGAACTGGACCAGGTCCAGCGGGAACTGCGGGATATCCCCGGCTGTACCGTACTGATCTACGACCAGACCTGCGCCGCCGAGAAGCGCCGTCGCCGTAAGCGCAAGCAGTTCCCGGATCCCGCCAAACGGGCCTTTATCAACCACCATGTGTGCGAAGGCTGCGGTGACTGCTCGGTCCAGTCCAACTGCCTGTCAGTGGTGCCCCGCAAGACGGAACTGGGCCGCAAGCGCAGGATTGACCAGTCGTCCTGCAACAAGGACTACTCCTGCGTCAACGGCTTCTGCCCCAGCTTCGTGACCATCGAGGGCGGCCAGCTACGCAAGAGCCGGGGCATGGACACCGGCTCGGTACTGACCCGCAAGCTGGCCGACGTGCCTGCCCCGGAACTTCCCGCCATGGCCGGCTCCTACGACCTGCTGGTGGGTGGTGTTGGCGGCACCGGCGTGGTCACCGTGGGCCAGCTCATCACCATGGCGGCCCACCTGGAGTCGAAAGGTGCGTCGGTACTGGACTTTATGGGCTTCGCCCAGAAAGGCGGCACCGTGCTCAGCTACGTGCGCATGGCGCCTTCCCCGGACCGGCTGCACCAGGTCCGTACCAGCAACGGCCAGGCCGACGCCGTCATCGCCTGTGACCTGGTGGTGGCCAGTTCCCAGAAAGCCCTGAGCGTACTGCGGCCCGACCACACCCGCGTGGTGGCCAACGAGGCGGAACTGCCCACCGCCGACTACGTGCTCTACCGGGACGCGGACATGCAGGCGGACAAACGCCTGGATATCCTCCGCAACGCTGTCGGCGACGACCACTTCGCCCGCCTGGACGCCAACGGCATCGCTGACAGGCTGATGGGCGACACCGTGTTCTCCAACGTCATGATGCTCGGCTTCGCCTGGCAGAAAGGCCTGCTGCCCCTGTCCGAAGCCGCGCTGATGAAAGCCATCGAGCTCAACGGTGTAGCCGTCGAACGTAACAGGGAAGCCTTCGGCTGGGGCCGCCTGGCCGCCGTCGACCTGCCGGCCATCACCAACCTGCTGGAAGACAATCAGGTTGAGGCCGTTGAAGTAAAACCGGAACCCACCCTGGACCAGCTCATCGACACCCGCTACCACCACCTGGTGGATTACCAGAACCGCCGCTGGGCGGACCAGTACCGGGCCAGCGTCGCCAATGTGCGTAAGGCCGAGGAAAGCCTGGGCCACACCAACGGCCTGCTGACCCGGGCCGTGGCCCAGCAGCTCTACCGCTTCATGGCCTACAAGGACGAATACGAAGTGGCCCGCCTGTTTGCGGAAACCGACTTCATGAAGGAAGTGAACGACACCTTCGAAGGCGACTTCCAGGTTCACTTCCACCTGGCCCCGCCGATCATGAACAAGGGTACCGACGCCCAGGGCCGCCCGAAGAAACGCAAGTTCGGCCCCTGGATGTTCCGGGCGTTCCGATTGCTGGCGAAATTCCGGGGACTGCGGGGCACCGCCATCGACCCGTTCCGCTACTCCGCCGACCGCAAGCTGGACCGGACCCTGCTGCGGGACTATCAGGGGCTGGTAGAGCGAATCATAAAAGAACTGAACGCCAGCAACTACGACACCTTCCTGCAACTGGCGGAACTGCTGGCAGACGTGCGGGGCTATGGCCCGGTGCGGGAACAGGCGGCAGAAGCCATCGGCGAAAAGCAGGCACAACTCTACAAGGCCCTGGACACCGGTCGCCCCACCCTGATCCGCACTCATCAGGCCGATGACCAGACTGATGAAAAGGAGGCAGACCATGTTTGAAGCCCTCAAGCCCCTGCCCCAGGACCCGATCCTGCAACTGATGCAGACCTTCCGGGACGACCCGCGCCCGCACAAGGTGGACCTGGGCATCGGCGTCTACAAGGACGACGCCGGCAACACCCCCATCATGGCCGCCGTCCACGAAGCAGAACGGCGGATGCTGGACGGTGAAACCACCAAGAGCTACGTCGGCCCGGCGGGCTCCGCCGGCTACAACGACGCAATGACAAATCTGATCCTGGGCGCAGACAACAACCTTATCCGTGACCAGCGCACCTCCGTGGTCCAGACCCCCGGCGGCTGCGGCGCCCTGCGCATGGCGGCGGAATTCCTGCGCCTGTGCAAGCCCGACACCACCGTCTGGGTCAGCACCCCCACCTGGGCCAACCACCTGCCCCTGCTGGGCGGCGCCGGACTCGCCATCCGCGAATATCCCTACCTGAATCGCGACACATTACAGGTAGACTTCGCCGCCATGCTGGAAAGCCTGGAAGGGGCACAGGCCGGCGACGTGGTACTGCTCCACGGTTGCTGCCACAACCCCTCCGGGGCCGATCTGAGTCTCGAGCAGTGGAAGAGCGTGACCGACCTGATCCAACGCAAGGGTCTGCTGCCCTTCGTGGACATGGCCTACCAGGGCCTGGGCGATGGTCTGGAGCAAGACGCCGCCGGCCTCCGCCACCTGGCCAGTCAGGTACCGGAAATGCTGGTGGCCGCCTCCTGCTCCAAGAACTTCGGCCTCTACCGGGAACGAACCGGTGCCCTGATGCTGATCTCGGCAACCGCGAGCATCAACCAGGCCGCCACCAGCCAACTGCTGAGCGTCATCCGCTCCCACTACTCCATGCCCCCGGCCCACGGCGCCGCGATCGTGGAAACCATACTGGGAGACAGTGACCTGCGCCTGCAGTGGCAGAACGAACTGAACGGCATGTGCGATCGCATCCTCCACCTGCGCCACGCCTTTGCCGAAGCCCTGGCCCCGGCCGGCGACTTCAGCTTCATCGCGCGGCAGCGGGGCATGTTCTCGTTCCTCAGCATCAGCCCGGACCAGGTGCAGACACTGCGGGAAGACCACGGCATCTACATGCTGGATTCCAGCCGGGTGAATGTGGCGGGGCTGAACGACAAGGTGCTGCCGCGAGTCGCGGAAGCCATCAGGAGTGTTTTGTAAATCCTTCTGACAGTATCCCTAAAAAATTCGAGAGAACCTTAGCGGGCAGCTCCAAGGTCTGAAGCAGTGGGTCCGGGATGCTTTTCCAGGACCTTCGAAAACAGGGACGTTTTCGAAGAGCCTCCATGGATGGATTCACGGCGTGTCCTGGAAAAGCATCCTGGTCCCGCTGCCAGCACGGACAAGAAGACCTACAAAACGAAAGCCCGACAACAAATTCCGACAAAAACAAGTAAGCGGAGAACCCAATGACCCAAACGACCCAACCACACCAGCAGGCCAACAACCTCTGGTCCTCCAGACTCGCCTTCATCCTGGCCGCCGCCGGCTCCGCTGTCGGCCTGGGCAACATCTGGAAATTCCCCTACATCACTGGCGAAAACGGCGGTGGCGCCTTCGTACTCATCTACCTGGCATGCATCTTCCTTATCGGTGTACCCGTACTCATCGCCGAAACCATGATCGGCCGTCGCGGCGGCCAGAGCCCCGTCGCCACCATGCGCACCCTCACCGAAACCGAAGGCACCGCCAGGGGCTGGCGCGCCATCGGCTGGAACGGCGTCATCGCCTCCTTCCTGGTGCTCTCCTTCTACGCCGTCATTGGCGGCTGGGCCCTGGTCTACATCGGCAAGGCCGCCGCCGGCCTCTTCACCGGTGCCGACGCCGAAGCCATCGGCGGCCAGTTCGGCGCCCTGCTCGCCAACCCCTGGGAACTGCTGCTGTGGCACGCCATATTCATGGCCGTCGTCATCTTCATCGTCGGCCGAGGCATCCGCTCCGGCCTGGAAAAAGCCGTCAACACCCTCATGCCGCTGCTGTTCATCCTGTTGATTGTCATGGTCTTCTACGCCATGAACAGCGGCAGTTTCGGCCAGGGCGTCAGTTTCATGTTCTCGCCGGACTTCAGCCGGCTCACCACCGCCGGTGTGCTCACCGCCCTGGGCCACGCTGCCTTCACCCTGAGCATCGGTATCGGCGTACTCATGGCCTACGGCTCCTACCTGCCAAAGAACGTCAACATCGCCCGCACCGCCATGACCATCGCCGTGCTGGACACCAGCGTCGCCCTGCTGGCTGGCCTGGCCATCTTCCCGCTGGTCTTCGCCAACGGCCTGGAACCCGGCGCCGGCCCAGGACTGATCTTCGTCACCCTGCCCCTGGCCTTCGGCCAGATGAGCGGTGGGGCACTCTTCGGCACCGTCTTCTTCGCCCTGCTGCTGGTGGCGGCCATCACCTCCGCCATCTCCATGCTGGAACCGGTGGTGGAATGGCTGGAAGAACACAAAGGCATCAGCCGGGCCAGGAGCGCCCTCGGCGGCGGGCTGGCCATCTGGTTTATCGGCATCGGGACCGTGTTGTCCTTCAACGTGTGGGAAGGCGTCCATCCGCTGGGCTTTATCGCCTTCTTCGAGGGCAAGACCGTATTCGACCTGCTGGACTTCCTGGTCTCCAATCTGATGATGCCCCTGGGCGGGCTGGCCATTGCACTGTTCGCCGGCTGGGCCATGAAACGGGAAGGACTGGCGGAGGATATCGGCCTGCAGGGCAGTGCCTACAAGGCCTTCATGGTCGTGCTGAAGTACCTGACCCCGGCGGGCATCGCCGTGGTGTTCCTGTATAACCTTATCGGGTGACGTAAAAAGGCCCTTTCCCAGGGGGAAGGGCCGACCTTTATACCTACGACGCTTGGACTTTCCGGTCGGGGCCCGCCGATTCCAGGTTTGCGGCGGAATCCCGGCCTTTTTTTACCAGCCTGTTACCGGGTCCCGGGCATCACTCATCTCCAGACAGAGTGAAGCCTTCACCGCCATTTCCATCATTAAGACTGATCATCCGCGTCTTGCTGATGCGGTGACGGTAGATCTCCCGCAGGTACTTGATGGCCTTCTTGACGTTGTCCCGGCTAAGCCGGATGTCGTTGATAGACACGAAATTGTTCTGGTCGTGGCACATCTCCCGGTACTTCTTCTCGTACATGGGTTTGATGGCATACCAGTTGGTATCCAGGATCTTGGCCGGATTCTCAAACTCATTGAGCATGCTGTCCACCAGCTCCTCGTCCAACTCCGGCGACCGGATAAAGTCCAGCATGGCCTCATCCAGACTGTCGTCGTAACGAGCGCTGTCATTGGCGAAGCAGCGCTTGATGTAGGCGACAATCAGGGTCAGGAAGTCGTCGCTCAGGCAGGGGCTCTTCACCACCAGGGTGGTCAGGGACAGGTTGGCGGAGGCTCCGATCACCAGCGCGTAGCGTTTCAGCGTGGTGTTGGGGAACAGCGCATTCAGGTGTGTCTTGAGGCGGTTCAGGTCCATGTAGGACAGCTTGTAGTCCTTCGGCAACGACACAATGGACACGATGGACGAGCAGTTCTTGAAGAAGTGCAGATCCTTGAGATGGCTGGCGTCGTAACCGGACTCCTTGTACTGCTTAAGCGCCTGGCGGTACCGGCCTGCCTCGATGGGCAGCAGGCTCACGCCCTCGATCGCCTCCGTGACCTTATTGAAGTGTGGCAGGTCGATGGAGCGGTAGAACAGGTCATCGATATCCAGCCGCGAGTCCTCGTTAATGCTGCGGAATTCCGTGGCATGGGCATCCGTGGGCACCACCGATTCCGCGTAGGCCACCGCCACCGGGCCGGCCAGACTCATGAACAGGTCGTTGGCATCCAGTCGGATGGTCTCGCCAATGTCCACACCGGCACGGCGGAAGTAATCCTCGTCGTAGTCGGTGGTCACCGCCTGTGCGGTGAGGATGTTGAAGATCTGCTGGGAGATGTACTGGTTGGCATACTTCTCCATGGCGTTGACGTCCACATCGCGGATCTTGCCCTCGTCCTGCTGTTCGGCATAACGCATGATGTCATTGGAAATCAGCATCATGGCGTTCCAGGGCCGGATGCGGTGCATCATGTCGGCATCGCGCGTCTGGTCCACGTCGAAGTTGTAGGAAAAGTCCCACTCCTCCGCCAGGTACTTGCACAGCAGGCGACCGGCGTTGATGTGCAACGCTTCCGACATCTCCACCCGGTTGTCCTGGATATTGGGCAGGATACAGATGCCACTGGTGAAGATGGGCTCGAACACGAAGGAATGGTCGCGGTTCTCCATCTCCCGGTCTTCCAGCTTCGGGTCGAAGGTTTTGCGCATGTAGGAATACTGCTGCGCCAGCCCGAACTCCGACGCCATGCCGGAACCGGTACCGCCACCGGCACTGAAGATGTAGAAATACAGCCGTGACTGGTTCGCCTTGATGCCACAGGAATCGATCAGGTAGGAATGGATGAACTTCCAGTCCTCATTGGAGAAATGGTCGGTATCCTTGTTCAGGATGATCCGCGCCAGATACTGCCCCAGGATCGGCGCATTACCGGCACCACCGGCATGGACCTCCGACAGGTCCATGATCTTCATCTTGTTGTAGTCCTCCAGGAACGTGCTCTCGTCGGCCCGCCGGGAGAAACGGATACGGCCCTCAATGTCCTTGTCCAGGTCCCCCAGCATCACCATAGGCTCAATCAGGAACACTGGCTTGACGCTGTTGGCCGGAGGCAGGTTCAGGCTCTGGCGGATCCACCGCAAGGGACCGATTTCCTTCTCCCGGCTACGACGTTCGTCATTGTCCAGTTCCTGCAGGTAGTAGGAACGGGCACTATGCACCAGCTCGGCCACATCCAGAGCGATATTGGAACCACAACGCCCCAGCCCGATCAGGCAGACTGACGGAAAGAACTGCTGTTTGCCTTCCTCTTTCTGGCTATCGGAAAACACCCGGGGGAAAACCGAATCCCTCAGGTGATCCAGATTGGCCAGGATCTGGTCGAGATCCCTCTCTGTGAAATACATGTATGGTTCCTGGAGTTCCGTGGACGACTTTTTGCCGGCCGTAGGGCGAGTAGGCTTCCGTGTCGGGCTGGCTACCCGGGTGTTGCCGCCGGCGCCCTTGCTGCGGGATCTGGAGGCGCCTGGCTTGCTGACCACCCTGGCATCGGAGGCCACACTGGTCGGCACGTCCTCAGCGGGCGCCGTCTTATCGTTGTTGTTGCTATCAGAAGGGTTTTGACTACTCATGACATTCTGCCCGTGGAGAATTGGTATACATTTCCTGAAATTAACCATAAAGGTATCAACACATCACAGAATAGCCAGCATAAATATGCTTATTCCGGCGTCAGGTTACAAATTTAAACACGGTGAAACAGCGGGATACGAAGACGGGCCCCAGGTTCCCCATCCCAGGCATCGAGCCACGGCTGCCCTTCTCTCCCGACAGAAACAGCGATACGTCGAAATGAATTTCGAGTCACAGTAAATCTCTCAAATACCCCCAAACTACCAATCCACTTAATATACATGACATTTATATATGCAGTTTTAACAAAAAATAAACTCGAAACCTGAATAAATAGAAATGCAAACCAAAAACCCTGAAAGCATAAATGTTAAGCAATTAATTAATCACCATTAACATTCCATTAAAATCCATTAAAAACAGAAATTTAAATTAATTTAACAAACACCGAACACCATACAAAAAAGGTGCCGCATGGCTGTGCACCGTTGAAATAACTGCCTTATTCCGGTGCAAACAGAATTATCTTTTATTTTTATATCTATCCTCGTGACATGTCTTTCGCCCCGTTTTTTCTTTTAGAATCCTAAGAACACACCAAGACAGTTTCCCCCGACTTTTATGGCCCGTTTAATGCAGGGCATATGCGTCCTTGTTCTGTTTGGTGACCCAGGGATATTCATGGAGGGATTTATGGGCAGTCAACAAAAGGAGCAAAAGGCGACTGTGCTTCCGCCAGCTTCCGGGACCACAGCCTCTATTCGCCTGCACCGCTCCAACATCCTGGCGTTCTTTCGCGCGTTCGACAGCCTGCTGGTTATCTTCGTGCTTTGGGGCGTGCTCCAGTTCTGGGATACCACCTGGAGCCATACCTATACCTGGCTGGGTGTACTGGCCATCATCGCCTTCGTGTTCTTCGCGGAGAGCAATGAGGTGTACCACCTCTGGCAGGGCTTCTCCACCCCGGCACTCGCCCACCGACTCATCCTGGCCTGGGCAGGTACCGCCGTGGTTCTGGGCACCTTCGCCGTGGCCATGGAGTTGATGGCCAGTATCAACATTCGCGCCGTGGCCCTGTGGCTTGCCCTCACCCCCGTCACCATCATCGCCTGCCACTGGCTGCGCCGGCTGGTGCTGACACGTTTCCGCCGACAATCCGCCCAGCGACGGGTGGGCATTGTCGGTGCCACATCACTCGGCCAGCGGGTCACCACCGCCATCCGGAACCTGCCCTGGATGGGCTATCAGATTGCCGGCTACTACGATGACCGGTTGCTGACCGAAGACCGCAGCCGACGCCTGGACAATGACCAGATCCAGGTTTCCGGCAACCTGGAGCAACTCAAGCAGGCGGCCCGGAACGGGGAACTCGATATGGTGTTCATTACCCTGCCCATGGCCGCGGAACGCCGTGTCCGTGAACTGGTGCACGACCTGGCCGATACCACAGTATCCGCCTACCTCATACCGGACGTGTTCAGCTTTGACCTGCTGCATTCCCGTCTGACCGGCATCCAGGGCATTCCGGCGGTCAGTATCTACGATTCACCACTGGCGGATCAGGCCTGGACCAAGCGCCTTTTCGACCTGGCTGCCAGCCTGGCGATCCTGGCCATCGTTGCCATTCCCATGCTGGCCATCGCCATCGGCGTCAAGCTTGATTCCCGGGGACCGGTGTTCTTCAAGCAGACCCGCTACGGTGTCCGGGGGGAGAAGATCAAGGTCTGGAAATTCCGGTCCATGAAAGTCTGTGAAGATGGTCCCGATGTTCCCCAGGCCAAACGGGGCGACCCCCGCATCACACCCTTCGGTGCCATGCTGAGGCGTACCTCCCTGGACGAGTTGCCCCAGCTCTTTAACGTGCTCGGTGGCAGCATGTCACTGATCGGCCCCCGTCCCCATGCGGTGGCACACAATGAGTTCTACCGCAGCCATATCCAGGGCTATATGCTTCGCCACAAGGTGAAACCCGGCATTACCGGGCTGGCCCAGGTCAACGGATTCCGGGGTGAAACCGAGACCATGGACAAAATGGTGGGCAGGATTGCCTATGACCTCGAGTACATCCGTAACTGGTCACTGTGGCTCGATATCAAGATCCTTTGGTGGACCGCCTTCCGGGGTTTCGTGGGCCAGCAGGCCTATTGAAGGGACATCCGCCCGGTCGACCTGAACCGCGCTCACCTCCCATGACACTTTCTTAACCGGATGGTGGCAAACCGTAATCCCGGACACGTGGCGGACGCTTTTCTTCGATACACGGATGGGGTAACTTGATTCGAGCGAAATCAGTATCCTGGCACAGCCCCACGTCCGGCGACAGACATCCAGCGGACCGATATTTCGCCAGGTAAAGGACTTTCCCATGGGTACACGGATGAATATGCCAATCCCCTTCCCTGCTCTCCCGACGGTAACCGCACCTTGCCTCGCGATTCTGGTGGCAGGTCTGGCGGCAATGGCCGCACCGGCAATGGCACAGGACGCCGAACGACCGGACAGATTCCAGTTCAATGCCGATCTCGGCCATACCCGCGACAGCAACTATGACCGCGTACCGGACAATGACCCGGAGCACATCACCACGGGAACTGCCGGCATCCGCCTGAACCAGACCCTCAGCCGGCAGCACTTCAACGCCAGGGCCGCCGTGACCCGGGACGAGTTCGGTGAACGGGACGAACTGGACACCACTACCTGGTCCGGCGGTGTCGGGTGGCAGGGCACTATCGGCAGCAAGCTGAAACCCTACCTGTCCTGGAACTACAGCGAAAACCTGGTGGATCGCGCCGAATTCGAGGGCAAGGATATCCTTACCGACGAGGTGATCAGCGGCGGGGTCGTGTATTCCCTGGGCCCCCACTGGAACATTCCTGTCAGGGCCCGGCGGCTTGAACAGGAGCACTCCAACGACAGCCAGACGGCCCTGGACTATATCGACGAGCAGGCCTCCATCGGGGTGATGTATACCAGTGACCGGAATTCCAGCGCTGGCCTCAACCTGATTGGCGGCCAACGGGAATACCCCAACCAGGACCGCGCTCGCCCGGGTGACATTCCCCAGGGCGACGACCTTGACTACGACTACACCACCGTGGAATTCGAGACCAACTGGATCGTCAGCCCCAAGACCCAGCTCGAGGGGCGCCTGGGGTTCTTCGAGCGGGACGGTGAAGCCAACGATGGCTCCGGGGGCTATGCACTGGTGGAAGGGCGCTGGAAACCCACCTACAAGACCAAACTGACCACCGGCATCCAGTATACCGAGCCGCCCATCGGCGAGCGCTCGAACAGCCCGTCCGAGATTGAACGCATCTATCTGGATGCCGAGTGGCAGGCCACTCCCAAGATCCTGTTGAGCACCGGCTACTCCTGGGCAAACAATGACTTCGAGGCGAACGCTCGCCGCGAGGCACGCACTGAACGGGTCCAGGTGCTGAATCCGTTGATTGCCCGTTACCAGATGACCGATGCCCTGGAGTTCTACTTCCGCAGTACCTGGGTTGACCGCAGCTCACCCGTGGATGACCGGGAGTTCGATGCCACCATCGTCAAGGTCGGGCTGGATCTCACGCTCTGAATTAATGGAGGGACGCCAGGCTAGGTCCGGTGTTCCCTGATACAGCGAACCAGAAAACGACCGATATCCACCGTATAGCGTCGGGCCAGCCTGCGGGGTTCCAGGCTCAGCCGGTAAAGCCACTCCAGCCGCATGCGACGAATGGTTTCCGGTGCCCGGGGCTTGTCCCCGGCCAGGAAGTCCAGCAGTGCCCCCACGCCAATGAACAGCCGGGCCTCCAGCCGGGGGGCATTTTCAAGTATCCAGGTTTCCTGGCGCGGATTGCCGGTCGCCACCAGTACGATATCGGCTCCCCCGGCATTCATCTCCGCCAACACGCGATCGTTGTCCGCCGACTCCTGGTAACCATCCAGAGCGCCGACAACAGCCACACCACGGGCCTCCAGCACCTGTGCTGCCTGACGGGCAACCCCCGGTTTCGCGCCCAGCAGGAATACCCGGGGTGCTTCCCCACCCTCACCACCTGCCTGGCGGCGTTCAACCAGGGCGTCCAGCAGCGCCGGCACAAAATCCGTTCCATTCAGGTTATCCGGATAACGTCGCCGGTGGATCAGCATGCTGGCGAGGTCCATCCCGACCCCGTCGTTCACCAGGATTACCTCGGGGGAAGTCAAGGCGGCCTTCAGGGCTGTGCACTGATTGACGAAGTTGGTGTTCACGAAGAACAACATCCGCCGCCGGCCCTGATCCAGGTCCCGGATCAGCTGAGCCTTGAGCTGGTCCGTGGTCAATGCCGCAACCGGGTAACCCGCCAGTGGCAACAGGGGGAACAAACCTGGCTTCTCGTAGGCAGTCATGGCGATATCCGGGTGTCATCGAATTCTGCAGGTGCCAGGATCCGGTCCGTCACCTCCGACCAGGTCAGGTGCTGGCGGGACGCCCCCCGGGGTGCCTTGAGGGCCTGGTTGATGGCCTGTTCCACCGAGACGCCGTCGCCGGGTTTGTAACCAAAACGGCTGGAGTAGCTCCCCACCACGGCATGGGGGCACACCGCCGGTACCCCGAAGAAATCATACTGGATCAGCTTCATCGAGGTGTCCGCAAGGTAGGCGGGTACCGCCTCCGAGCGGTACGGCGCAATACCGATGTCGGCATGACGGATATAGCGCACGGTGTCTTCATGGGGCATCTCGTCATACACCGTGACATTGGGACCATAGGACGGGTGGTGGGGCTGGCCACACCCGATAATGTGGAAATGCACATTAGGGAATCGGTGGGACGCCTCGGCAAAAAAGCCGGTATCAAACAGCATGGATCCCACCGACACGGCATTAAGCGCGTCCCGGTAGGGGGACGGCGCCTCGTCACCGGCCAGCTGGTGGTCGATACCATGGGGCACCAGGGCCAGATTGTCCTTGGATGGTATATGCTCCGCCAGCGTCCGGGACGGTATCCGGATGGTATCCATCTTTGGCGCCGCCCGGCGGAACGCCTCCTTCACGTAGTCCGCCACCTCGATGGTATCCAGATCGTCCGACGCGATGTAGATGGTCCTGGCCCGGGGATTGAGGCGTTTGGCCAGATCAAAGAACACCGGCGACACCCCGCTCTCGAAGACCACCACATCCGCTTCCGACAGCCAGCGCTTAAGCACCCGGCTGGCCAGCGCCACATAGCCCCGGAACATCCACTCCTCAAGCTTGCGCAGGTTCGGACGACGGGTGTTGAACGGGTGGATCGGCGTCTTCCAGAGATAGCATTCGACACCGTCAAGGGTTCCCACCCGGTTGGCCTCCCGGTCCAGGGACAACCTCGGATCCCCCGTGCGTCGGGACAACAGACTGTAACGCAGGGAGAAGAAGCGGGTCTCACCACGCCTGGCCAGTTCCCGGGCAATGAAGTGGATGTTCGCTTTCCTGGGAGAGCGATAGTCGTGTGCTGAAAGCACCAGATACCGCAGCCCGGCACCAATACGGCCTGGCCGGGACTGTCCCGGGGATTTCCTGCGGTCGGGTTGGCTGGGGGTATCGCCCGTACGCTGGACCGGTTTGCGTATCACGGATTCCATGACTTGGGTGTCCTTCCTGTTGTGTCAGTCTGTCGCCAGGTTTTCAGGGGGTTCGGGGCACTGGTCACTGCTCACATCGGCGCAGGACCAGTCCTGGAAGTAGTCTTCCAGGGTGGCCATCTGGGGCCTGTCCTGACCATTTTTAGGGTGCACGGTCAGGAAATAATCCCCCCACCAGGCACCGGCCGCCCAGTAGGCCCAGCCCCGCCAGATCACAGGGTTGTTGGTCAGCTCCAGGAGCCGCTCCAGGGACGCCAGGCACTCCTCACGGGCCGGCGAGCCGAATTCGCCCATGAACAGTTGCTGATCGTTCTCGTCCGCCCATTGGGAAATATTCCTGAACATGCTGTCGAAATGCTCCGGGGGCAGGCAATCATCCCTGGTGCCGGAATATCCCTGGTTCAGGTACTGGTGAACCTCCAGCACGCTACGATCCAGGGGGTCCTGGAAATCCTTGAACTCCGCCGCGTTGCTGCTGCCCGCGCTCTGCTTGAACCATTCATGCACACCGCTCCAGCGACCGCCGGATACCATGATGAGGTGGTCGATATCCTGCTGGCGCAGGGCGGTCACCGTGTCCTGGGCCACCACCGCCCAGTCGGGGAGATCCATGGTGTATGGCTCATTCATCAGCCCCAGAGCGACATGATCGGTGTCATCCAGTTCGGTGGCCAGACGTGACCAGACATCCACCAGGTCCTCGGTGGCCACCCTGTCTTCACCGATGATATCGCCTTCGTAGGCGCCATAGTTGTGGAGGTCAATCAGCAGGCACTGGCCGTTGTCGCGGGCATTGGCCACCGCCTTGCGTATCTGGTTCAGTTCCGCCCCGTCCAGCTCCCCCTGGAGTTCACGCTGGACCCGCTCCCACCGGATCGGAAGACGGATCATATTGGCCCCCTTGTCGGCAAAGTACTGGAAGTCCGACGGGGACGGATAGGTGTAGTCGGTGAACATCCTCCCCGGAATCTTGCTGCTGTTGAACTCGGCACCGGACAGGTTGACGCCCCGCAGGGGCGCGTCCTGAAGACATACCGCCGAGGCGGACGACACGCCCAGAACAGCGGTGACAAGCCCCAGTACCCAGGGCATCAAGGCACGGGTAGCAGACCTGGAAACAGCTTCAGGGGAAAAACGGTGGTGGATCATCGGGGTCCTCCCAGAGTGTCGTAGAGCTGAATGTACCGGTCCGCAATACGCGGCCAGCTGTACTGACGGGCAAAGGCCATAGCTCCGTCGCGACGCTCCTGATGAGCGACCTGTCCCTGCTCATGCAGGTGCTGCACATGGTCTGCCAGTGTCTCCGGCGCCGAGGCATCGGCACAGAGCCCGATACCGGAGGCTTCCTTCAACTTGCGGAACGGCGGAATGTCGCTGAGCACGGGGGTCAGCCCCGCGCTCATGGCCTCAATGGCGGCCAGGCCGAACCCTTCGTGCCGCGACAGGCAGAGGAAATAGGACGCCTGCCCCATCAGTTCCGACAGCCTCTGGTCGGAGGGGCTGGCTTCGAGCGTCACCGCGCCATCCCCGAGATTCCGGCGGCGGACTTCCCGGTCCAGGGATTCCAGGCTGAAATCATACTCCCGGCCAGCGATGATCAGATGCCAGCGACCATCCTGCTCCCGGAGCACCCGGATCAGGTCCAGGGCTTCCAGGAGCCCCTTGTTGGATGACCAGCGACCGAAGTAGATCAGGGTCCGGTTGATTTCCTCGCGACCCCGGCCCGCATACTTGTCGGTATTCACCCCATTCTCGATAACCTCCAACCGGCCGTCGGGAACAATGTCACGAAACCGGTTCCCGTCGTTCTCACTGGTCGCCACAACCCGGTCGTAGGCGCGGGACGAGGCCCGGGTAATGGTGCGGAACCAGATCTCCTTCAGCCGGCTGGCAAACTCGGTGTGGAAAAAACCACCGTGGGTGGATACCAGCAGGGGGCGCCGATGGACCAGACGGGTGGCAGCCAGGTAGTCAAAG
The DNA here is from genome assembly GCF_045449695.1 of Marinobacter shunpengi. Lineage (NCBI taxonomy): Bacteria > Pseudomonadati > Pseudomonadota > Gammaproteobacteria > Pseudomonadales > Marinobacteraceae > Marinobacter > Marinobacter shunpengi. The sequence continues at coordinate 375,621 of NZ_JBJJKZ010000005.1, read as the reverse complement.
AAGAAGTCCACGCCATGGACATGCACCACATCGGCCCGGTTGATCTCCCGCAGCACCGACGGGCACAACGGATAGCGGCTGGAGCCCCGGTAGGGTAGCCGCGTTACCGGCACGCCATCCACGATATCGGCGGGTTCAAGCAATTCACCGGAATTCCGGAACAGGCGGTTCAGGGTGACCACCGATGCGGTCTGTCGACCCGTGGCGCGCTGGCTGGAGGCGATGTTCCTCACCACATCCTCCATGCCGCCCACCGAGGGGTAGTATTGCCGGATCACGTGCACCACGTGCAGGCTCATGCGTCTGCCTCCTTGCGATAAGCCGTAAAGCCACCCCAGCCGGTCCACCCGGCCCGCAGGTGCCGGGGAACCGGCAAACGGAAGGGATCGGCCAGGACAGCACCAAACAGGAACCAGAGCAGCGCGGACGTCTTCATGGCGAACAGGGACGTACCACTGACAGTCAGGATCAGGGAGATATAGATGGCCGCGAAGCACCTGAAACGGGCGGCCCGTTCGTCCGGCACCGGCATCATCCAGATGGTCAGCCAGAAGCCCAGCACCAGCACAATGCCAAAACTGGACAGCAGGTGGGCATAACCCTGGTCAGGGAACCAGGCGTTACCATCCGCGCCCATCAACATTGCGGCATCAAAACTCATCAACCCCCAGGCACTGGCCACCAGACGTCCGACAAAGGTGTCGCTGTAGCCGATGTCACTGAACGAGCCCAGGGCCACCAGCGCTGCCATAATGAGAAAAGGCATGGCGGCAGGCAGATAGAGCATCCAGCCCCGGAAAACCAGCCGTACGAACACCAGCAGGCTCACTGACAGCAGCGCAAAGCGGGAATCCGCCATCACCATCATGACGACACCAGCGCCCAGGAAGAGCCACGTCAGGGCGCGTTCATCGCGGCCCTTGCTGAGCCCCCAGGCGGCCACCAGGGTGGCAAAGTTACCCAGGGACACGGGCTCCAGGAAAACCGACGACACGCGGTGATTGTCCAGTAACCATGGCAATAATGTCCGCCCCATGTCCTCGGGGCGGATGCCGTTCATCTGCAACCGACTGTCCCGCTCGTATTCGGTGATGGGCTGCAGGCTGCCGATGTTGACGTAGTAGCCGAAGATATCCAGTGTCTCCGTGAAACTATCCAGGGCAAACAGTTCGTAAAAGCCCACCACCAGCACCACAGCGACAGTGATCTTCAGTATCCGATCCGCCAGCCGGACATCCCCCAGGTTCCTGCCCAGCCAGAAGAACCAGATCGGAATCAGCACATCCCGGAAACCCTTGACGTCCAACCCTCCCCGGAACAGGGCCAGGAGACACAGCATGGCCCCGGTCAGCGAGGCCAGGATAACCACACCCGGCAGCAAACGGGGCAGCAGCAACGGCAGGCAGGCCAGCATCAGCATGGCTTCCGCCAGCCCCACCAGGGGCCGGGACGCCGGGAATACATGAGTATTGACCAGACACAACACCACCTGATAGCAGACGGCGCCGATCACAATGGCCATGCCAAGTGGCCTCAGCATCACATGTTGAGCCGGATACTCTGCTGGCATGACGTTCCCTGCCTGGGGCGCACGCGTTCCTGCACTGCCCCGTATGAGTGATCCCGGCTACAACACGGCTTCCGGGCGTGAAGCATTGGGGAGACTCCCCCTAGTGCGAAAGTGCCACCCCGGTAACGGCCACCCCCAGTTCCCTCAACCGATGGGAGGCCTTATCCAGTGCCTTCAGGGGGGTGTGATTCTCCCGGGCAACCATCAACGCGGCACCGGAGCGGGCCGCCACCAGCTGGGCATCAAGGTTGCCATTCAGCGCGGGGGTATTGATCAGCACGGCATCGAACTTGGCCCCGAGCTGAGTCATCAGCGTCTGGTAGCGCTTGTGCGCCAGCAGTTCCTGGGGGTTGGGTGCCACCGTGCCGCCGTTGAGGAGCCATAGGGAATCCAATGGTGGGCAATGCCGGGGAATAGCCGATGAGCGACCGGCCAGGGCGTCGGACAACCCTCTCAGGTTAGGCAGCCCGAACCACTCATGAAGCGACGGATCCCTCAGGTTGCCATCAATCAGCAGGGTACGGGCGCCAGTCTGGGCGATCACTACGGCCAGATTGGTGGCCAGGTCCCGGATACCGGCCTCCCCATCCACGCCGACCACCGCCAGCACCTTGTTCTCCGGCTGGTTGAAGAAGCGCAGCATCAGTTCGCTGCGCAGGCTGCGAAGCGCCTCCACCCGGGGATGGGTGGGCTGGTAGGCCGCAATCACCCGGGGGTGGAGGCTGACCTCACTGGCGGGACGGGCAACCACCGGATAGGCGAACTGTTCGGCGAGTACCGCCTTGACGTCTTCGGCCGTTACCAGGCCGAGGGATTGGGCGGCCTCGCCAAAGCGAATACCCTTCTGTTTCTGCAGGCCCAGGATGCGGTCCAGGTCGTCACCATGGATCAACCCCTTCTGGACCATCAGCCGGCCCATCAGGTCAGTCTGGTTCGGAATGTGCGAGCCATCCCGGAACAGCGGAAGCGCGACTTCAGTCATACCGTCTGGGCCTCTCTTTGGCGATAGGTGCCGGCGGTGTCAGGTAAATAGGCCAGTACCGGGATACCAAGGGTTTCCTCGATATCCGACCGGCTTCTCACCCGGCGGTTGCCAAGCTCCAGCAACAGCGACAGGGCCACCCCGAGCATGAAGCCCAGCGCGGTGGCAATCACCAGGTTCAGTTTCAGGTTCGGCGAGGTCGGCAACGAGGGTGGAATGGCCTCGTTGAGCACCGTCACGCTGGTTTCCGCCAGCCGGCTCTCCAGGGTGTTGGCCTGGGCCCGACCGGAGGCGGAGTTATAGGCATCCTGGGCCATCTGTACTTCCTGCTGCAGCAGTTCCAGTTCGTCACGTTTGGCCTTCAGAGCCAGTACACGCGCTTTCTGGTCATCAAATGACTGCCGCAGTTCCTTCAACCGGCTCTGGGAAACATCGGCGGTGGACTCCAGGCTTTCCGCGGCAATGCTCCGTTCCCTGGCCAGGCTTCCCCGCAGGGCCTGCACTTCGGAGCGCTGGCGACGGTATTCCGGGTGACGCTCACCGTAGCGGGTGGACATGTCTTCCAGTTCCGCCTCGGCCCTGGCCAGTTCCGAACGCAGGTTCTGGATGGCCGCATTGTTGGGAATGGCCGAGGCTTCATTGCCCTCACCCTGGCGCAACAGGTCCTGGGTGCTCTGGTCCTGGGCCTCCACCAGTCTGGAGGACAGGTCCGACAGGCGGGCCGTTTCCAGGTCAAGCTGCTCATTCAGCCCGACAATGCCATGTTCCTGCTGGAAGCCGGACAATTTGCCACGGGCCTCCCGCAGGTTATTGCGGAGCAGTTCCATCTGGTTCTGGTACCACACGGAGAAACGGCGAGCCGGGTCGGTACGCAGCTCAATGCTGGTGTCGATGTAGGCGGCTGCCAGGCTGTTCAGCGCCCCGGCCGCCACTTCCGGGTCCTCCGCCGTCATGGTGATCGCCATCACGCTGCTGTTCTTGCCGGGTTCAACCGTCACGTTCCTGCGGACATAACCGGACAACCACCCCGCCGGGTCAACTCTGCCCTCTGGCTGCACCTCCGCGGCCCGCTCATCCACCAGCGCGCGGATATCGTCAGGCAGGTATTCGTAGACACGCTCCGCCACCCGCCGGCTGCGGATGATTTCCGATTGCGTGGACATGTAACCGGATCGGGCGGAAACCGACTCGCCGGTCACCCGGTCCTGTACATTGCCCTCCATGATCAGTTCGGTGGACGCCGTGTACTTGCGCGGCATGAACATGGTGACCACCGCCATGGCAGCGATGCAGACCACCACCAGGGCGGCGGTGATCCACCATCGGGCCAACAGGATTCGCAACAGACTGCTCAGGCTCATGCCTCTCTCCCTGGAAGCGGTTTCAGAACAGGCTTTCCTTGACGAACAGGACATCACCATCGCGGATCGGATCAGACAGATCCACATCCAGGGTCTTGACGGTACCGTCGGATTGCTTGCGATAGAGAACCACACCGTTGGTATTGGCGCGGGGGTTGAAGCCGCCACTGACGGACAGCGCCTGCATGACGTTCAGGGGGCGATCCAGGGTGTATGTGCCGGGCTTCTGGACCTGACCATGAATATAGAACTGCTCCGCCTTGGGCACGAACAGCGTATCGCCCTTGTGCACCATCACCGGTGGCTGACTGCCGGCCTTGCGGTCCAGCAGTTCGTTAAGGAAATACTCCTGGCGGATCTGGGTGCCATCCGAGCCTTCCCGGATTAACACCAGCCGCTCACCACCGCCGCTCTTGATGCCACCTGCCAGGGCCAGGATCTCCGTCAACGAGGTATTCCCCCGGAGGGCGATCTTGCCCGGCTGGTTGACATGCCCCAGCACCGATACGGTGTTACTTCGATACTCCTCCACCACCACATTGACATTGGCATTGCGGAGGTAGCCTTCGTTCTCCAGTCGCGATTCCAGTAGTCGGCTGACCGATGGCGGGGTCATGCCCTCAACGTTCACGCGACCAATCAACGCCATGGTGATAGTGCCATCCGCCGCCACTTCCGTGGTGGTGCTCATGTCATCCTGACCAAATACGGAAATGCTGACCCGGTCACCGATCCCCAGTTCATAGGCATCCTGCGCATTGGCCGACATGGTGGTCAGCAGCATTAATGCCAGTACCAGAATCGATCTCCGGAAAGTAATGCTCTTTATCATCCCAATCCATCCCTTGTTGGAGCATCAGCATGTCAGGTACGCCGGGTGGCGAAACCTGAACGGTTCCATGCAATTGCTGGGCCTTTGGGAACAAGGCCCGGGTAAGCATTCGAAACACGGTCTGTAAGGGCCCTTAAGCACCCCCTACGCAACCTATTATGCGCACCTCTTCACGGCATCATCAACGTGTCGCGGTCGTGGATAGGTGGAATTCAGGGTATCGTAACTATCAGAATTATCGACACTTTCCAGTTTAGCGACAGAACATGACAGGCATGTTATGAGATCTTCATCACATGGAACCTGCCGGGAGGACACAAGGCGGGAAAAACACTGTGATTTTCGGGGGGCAGGAGGAACGGCCCCGGCGACAACCGGGGCATCACGGGGATCAATGGTCTGAATGGTCCACGGCTGGTTCCGCGTCCTGATGGTCCACATGCAGCCAGACCTCGATGGGCTCAAGCCCATCAAATGTCAGGGTCAGGGGGATTTTATCACCGGGCTCCAGGGGCGCCTCGAGCTGCTCCAGCATCAAGTGATAGCTGTGCGGCTTCAGGGCGACGGTTTCTCCTGCTGGAATGGTCAGCCCCGAGGTCAGCGGGCGCATTTTCATCAGGCCGTCCTGACTGACGGTTTCATGGATGGAGACATTCGCTGCGACCGGCGTTTCACCGGCGACCAGAACAACGGGGTCCTCTCCATGGTTGTGGATGGTCATATACCCTACGCCCATCGGTGTTCCGGGAGGTGTTGGGCGGGACCAGGGATGGTCGATCACGAGGTCACCGTGGCTATAGTCGTGGGCCATGGTGGCGGCGGGGATAGCCAGCAACCCCAGTGTCAAAGTCAGCGCTCTTGGCAACATCAGGTTGTCCCTTATGAGTATCGGGGGTATTCAGAGAGTGTTGTTTACTGTGCCCAGTCTTCCTCCAGGACCCGCCAAAAACAAGCCTTAAGGGTGCGATAAATTGCCGCGTGCCCGGAAATGCCGGTGCAGGAACGGCCTGAACCGGTCCATGGTCGGCCCCTCCTGCCCTACATCAGGCCAAATGCCTCCCCGAAACCCCACCAGGCCACCCTCCTGCCCGGCAGTGCCAGCAAATGGCTCAAGCAGGCCCTGATCCGCACTGATCAGGTGCACGGGGACGTCGCGACTCGCCCTCTCGCCGGTTACCAGCGGTGCCGGTTGATGGTCGCCCATGATCACCAGCAGTGTCCGGTCGTTCATGCGGTTTTCGAGGTAACCGGCAATCACGTCGATACTGTACGAGATCGCCCGGGCATAGTGCTGCCTGACCCGGTCCGGGTCCTGCCAGAGGGAGGCCGGCGCTTCCCCGGCCTGACGCCAGGGTTCGAACACCTCGCCCCGGCCGATGGACTGCCAGTCCTCCAGTACCGGCAATACCGGCACCCAGGGTGCATGGCTGCTGATCAGCGACAGCTCCGCGAAAACCGGCCCACCGGAGTCCCCCAGGACCACATCGTGCATCCTCGACCAGGTGTACTGGTCCGGCATGGTCACCCAGTTCAGGTTGGGGCCCAGGTAGCCCATGCTGTCCGCATCCAGTATACGGTCGTACCCCAGAGCCCGCCCCTCCGGCCAGGCCAGGGTGATGGCGGGCATTACGGCAACGGATTCATGCCCGGTGCGCCGGAAATCATCGATCAGGGTGGCGCTGCCACTGGCCAGCAGCGCATCGTAGTCCTGCTGGCTATCGATCCACAGCCCGCTGAGCAGCGTTCCGTGGGCCAGCCACGACTGCCCGCCCTGTACCGGTGACCGCAGGCGGCCGGACACCACATGGAATCCGCGTTCTTCCGCCACCTGCCCCAACCGCTCCAGGGAGGCGGCCACGGTCGGCCGGTAACGATCATCCATCAGCGCGGACACACCATAGGATTCCACGAACGCCAGCACCACCGTGGTGCTGGACAGTCCCTCCAGGGCCACGCCATCCATTGCCGACATATCCCGGCGCAGGGACAACTGCTCCCGGAATTGCCGACTGGCCTGCCGTGCATCCATTACGTGATCTGCCTGGGAGGCTCCGATCCTGATGGCTGTGGCACCCACCAACGGTACCGGAACCACCAGGCCCGCCATGACCACCAGGGTCAGGCCCAGAGCCAGGGGACGGCGGGCCACCTGCGGCCCCAGCTCACCGATACCCAGCAGCAGGCGCGACACCAGCGCTGCCAGGGCCAGGCACAGCAGCAGGCCCAGGGCGCACACCATGACGGTACCCGGTATGCCGAGGTTGGACACCAGCAAATCCACGCTGGCCCGGATAATAGACACATCGAGATACAGGTTCAGAGGGCGCCCGAGACTCATCCTGACCAGGCCGTCCAGCATGACGAACAGGGCCGACACACCGTAGAGCAGGCCCACACCCCGGGCCAGTCCGAGACGCAGCCACCGGTCGGGCAACCACAGGAACAACCCCGCCAGCACCAGGGTTTCCGCGGCAATCCAGGGCAGGCTGGCATCGCCCGGTACCATCAGGGCCACCAGGAACGCATTCAGCAGGAAAGTCAGAAAGGCCAGACGCGCCATACTATCGGTACCGGAGAAAACAAAGCATTGACGACCACTCACGTCCGTTCCACGTCGCGCACATTCGCGAGTGTGCTATCTGACTTTACTGTGTCGCCTGCGTCCATGGATGTCTTATCCACATGAAAATCCTGTTAGACCTCGGGATTTGCCGATTGCGTCATGGCCATGGGAAATGAAATGATTGTTATCATTAGGAGTCAAACAACCTACAGGTATCCCCATGTCCAGACAGGTTCCCCAAGTCGACCCGGACGGGTTGCTCGAGTACTCGGTGGTCTTCAACGACCGTTCCCTGAACCACATGTCGGCGCTTTTCCAGCAGGTGATGCGCGACATCTCCGCCACCCTCAAGCGAACCTACCGGGCCGAGGCCGCGGTGGTTGTACCGGGCGGCGGCAGCTTCGGCATGGAAGCGGTGGCACGCCAGTTTGCCCATGACCGGCATTGCCTGGTGATCCGTAACGGCTGGTTCAGTTACCGGTGGAGCCAGATCTTTGACATGGGCAAGATCCCCTCCCGGGAAACCGTCCTTAAGGCCCGACCCGTGGCCGGCGGTCACCAGGCTGCCTATGCCCCGCCTCCCATTGACCAGGTGGTGGACACCATCCTGTCGGAGAAGCCGGAGGTGGTGTTCGCGCCCCACGTGGAAACCGCCTCGGGCATGGTGCTGCCGGACGACTACCTGGCGGCCATCGGTGACGCCGTGGCCCGGGTGGGTGGCCTGTTCGTACTGGACTGCGTGGCCTCCGGCGCGCTCTGGGTGGACATGTCGGCCTGTGGCGTGGATGTGCTGATCAGCGCCCCGCAGAAAGGCTGGAGCGCCTCCCCCTGCGCGGCCCTGATTGCCTTGAGCCCGAAGGCCCTGGAGCGCATTGAACAGACCACCAGCAGCAGTTTCGCCGCCGACCTGAAGAAATGGCTGAACATCATGCGGGCCTATGAGGACGGTGGACATGCCTACCATGCCACCATGCCCACTGACACCCTGGCCACCCTGAGGGATGCCATGATGGAAACCGAACGGGCCGGGCTGGAAGTGCTGAAGGAGCGCCAGTGGACGCTGGGCAACCGGGTCCGGCAACTGTTCGCAGAGGCAGGCTTCAACAGTGTCGCGGCGGAAGGGTTCGAAGCCCCCGGCGTGGTGGTGCTGCACACCGACAATATCGATATCCACAACACCAGCCTGTTCCGGCAACAGGGCCTGCAGACCGCCGCCGGGGTGCCCCTGATGTGCGACGAGCCGGACAGCTTCCGCAGTTTCCGCATCGGCCTGTTCGGACTGGAAAAGCTCAACCACCTGGACCGGACCGTGGATAACCTGCGCCAGGCCCTGGCCACCATCCGGGCTCAGGAAGCCTGAAGGTCACGGTAAGGGGTTAAGGCATCCGCCCGGTGCGCTCCAGCCGCCGGTTGACCATCCAGTGGTAGATCCGTGCCAGCAATGGCCGGATCACCGGCAGGCCCATCACCCAGGCCAGTGGCTTCAACAACCTGACCCGGGACATCAGCAGGATATAGGCATCCATCTCCCGATGGATGTGCCCCTGGCCATCCTCCACGTGCAGTTCCTTGAGGGCCGCCTGTGGCTCGATACCGACGGACCGTAACGCCTCGTCACGACCAGTGATATCCACCCATTCAACGTTGTTGCCGGCATCCCCGGCCAGCTTCTCGTACTGTTCCCGGTCCCGGATGCAACTGGGACAGGAACCGTCGTAGTACACGCGAAGTCTGTCACTGGAATCGACCATGGTGTCTCCTCCATCCGGTGACGTGTCTCTTTACCCTAACACCCCGGGCCCGTTGTGTGGGCCTGCCGCAGGGGAAAATACGCCAGTACCTGATAGTGTGAGCCACCGTCCCCGGTCTGGCTCAGGAACAGGCTGACCCGATCCACCAGGAACCCCGGCGCTGCGGCCTCGCGATAGTCCAGGAGGAAGGCGTCCACGGGCCCTCCCGCCCGCCGGCCAAACCGGGCCAGAGTGATGTGGGGCGTGAACGGGCGAACCTCCACCGGCAGCCCGGCATCGCGGATCCTGCCGGTGACCTCCTGGTGTAGCGCCTTCACCGGTTCCTCCGGATCGACCCCAGCCCACAGGGTCCGGGGTCGCGGTGAGGGGCCGAAACAACCTACCGACACCGGCTGCAGCTCGAAGGCGTCACTGTCCAGGTCCGCCATGGCCCGGAAGACCACCGGCACCCGGTCAGGGGCCAGCTGACCCAGGAAACAAAGGGTCAGGTGGAGCTGATCCCGGCGCTGCCAGCGGGCGCCGGAAATATCGGCTTTCCAGTCCAGCATCCGGTCCTTGACCGGCTCGGGCAATTCCAGCCCCAGGAAGAGTCTGGGCATCGGGGAAACTCCTCAGGATCGACGCCGCGGTGGGAACCACCACCAGCTTGCCACCACCAGCAGACCAAACCCTGTATAAAGCACAATAAACACCCAGGCCGGTGCATCGTAGTACAGAAACTGCTGCAGCCAGTGTTCGATAAAACTCCCATCGTAGCCAACCTGGCCGGCCTGGCGTCGCAACCACATTTCCAGGGTGGTAAGCGGGCAGATCACCCCGAGCCACGCCTGGAGCACCACCACTCCGATCGCCACCAGGTGCGCCAGCCGGAACCACAGGTGATTGACCCAGCGCCACCCCAGGCCGTTGCCCAGGAACACCAGCACCAGCCCCAGGACCACGAACAGCACCACCCCCACGTGGAGGGCCAGCACCGCGTCCGCCAGCCATTGCCAGATCATCGCCGAACTGCTCCGGGGTTAGCGGTGGTCATGGGGTACCTCCCAGGGAGACTCTGAATATCCCTATGGCCTATTTCCGGAAGAACCGTGGATTACGTTCGACAAACTCACCAATCCATCGCTCCAGGAAGGACGCCTTCTGCGGATTTTTCAGGTATCGCCAGCCCAACACGCTGATGACCAGTGCCCCCAGGGCATCGACGATCAGGTCCCACATGGTATCGGTGAGCCCCGACGGATCCCCCAGCATCGGTTTCTGCATGGTCGTACCCAAGACCTGGTCCATGGTGAACTCGAAGATCTCCCACAACGCCCCGACCCCCAGGGCAAAGAGGAACGCGAAGAAGGCAACAAATCCCGGTTTCATGTGCAACTGGACCCGCTCCACCTCGTTCAGCACATGCACCAGCAGGAACCCCAGTATACCCAGCAGGAAACCAGAGGAGGTGTGCAACACAATGTCCCACCACCAGAAACGGTTGTAATAGTCCCAAACCTCCCCCAGGAACAGGGAGGCGAACACAAAGGCAATGGCCAGCAACTGCATTTCCGGTGGAATGTGAATCCTGAAACGTCGTTCCAGCAGCACCGGCAGGAAGGTGACCAGGATGATCAGCGAGGTAAAGAAGCCTGTGGACCAGCGGTGGGCCCACAGCGCCACCAGCACCTCGACAAACAGCACGCATTGCAGCACAAAGGTAATGCGCTGATGGGTTACCCGTATACGCATCGGCTCCTCATGACAGTTCCGGTCGTGTGAGATCGTAGGGCTCATGCAGCGGCGGGTGCCGCTCCCGGCATTCCTGCCGTTCATACAGGGGCAGGCTATCACACTCGCGGGCGTCACCCGGGTAACGGCCATCCTCGCCGGGCTGGCCGGTGGCACAGCCGGACAACATTACCAGCGCCAGCAGGCCGGCCAGCGCCAACCGGGGAGAAACCGACATCAGAGCACCATTACGAAGCCCACCGCCACTGCCAGCATGAGCAACAGGAACCAGCGGGCATAGAACTCGCCGGCGTCATCCGCCGACGGAATACGGCGACCGTCGGTAGTGGCCGCCCCTTCATACTCCGCAATCAGGCGACGGGCTTCCAGGTAGTCGTCGTCATCCACCTGCACATTGGTAAAACCGGCGGCACCGATTTCCCCGAGACCACCCTGCAGGTAGTGCCCGCCCACATGACTGTCGATGCCGTGGGCGCCCAGCAGACCGGCGATGATATGGGCCTCGGTGAGGTCCCGGGCATTGTAGGCTATCTGCATAGTATGACTCCCGATGCAGCTGCGGAAGCTCCCGCCCGGTCCTGTGGCAAACCGGCAGGGACACGTTAACTATAGCCAGTTATCCACCCGTGCGCCGAATCGGTTACGCAGATGTCACCGGAACAAACTAGACTGCGCACAAACGACAAATGGAAAACCGAGTCTATGCTGGTACTTATCCTTGGACTGATTATCTTCCTGGGCGTTCACTCGCTCTCGATCATCAACGAACCTTTCCGACACCGGCTTCTGGAAAGACTGGGGGAAGGCCCCTTCAAGGGGCTCTACTCGGCACTGTCCGCCGTCGGCCTGATTCTGATTGTCTGGGGCTACGGCCTGGCCCGGATGGAGCCTACCCTGCTCTATGCACCACCGGCCTGGCTACGCCATGTGGCCCTGCTGTTACTGGTGCCGGTATTCCCGTTGCTGGTATCGACCTACTTTCCCGGTCGGATCAGCCGTACCGTCAAGCACCCGACGCTGATCGCGGTCAAGCTCTGGGCGGTGGCTCACCTGCTGGCCAATGGCATGCTTCACGACGTTGTACTGTTCGGCAGTTTCCTGGCCTGGGCGGTGATCGACCGGATCTCCCTGAAACGCCGGAGCGGGCACCCGGTGCCGGCCCTGCCCACCAAACCGGCAAACGACGCCATCGCCGTGATTGGCGGACTAATCATCTACGTGCTGTTCGTTATGTGGATCCACCAGTGGCTGACAGGCGTGCCCCCGGTGGTGATGTAATGAGAATCTGGGGGAGGTACTAGTGTCGTCTACGAGTACGATGATTCTGAAGACCAATGGCAGGAGTCAACAACAATGAAAATTGGTATCCCGAAGGAAATCTATCCAGACGAGCGGCGGGTGGCCGCCACCCCCGCCAGCGTGGAGAAGCTGATCAAGCTTGGTTATGACGTGGTGATAGAATCCGGCGCCGGTGACGCCGCCGATTATCACGACGATGTCTACAGGGAGGCCGGTGCCGCCATTGCCGGGGACACCACCAGCCTCTGGCGGGAATCGGACATTATCCTCAAGGTACGGGCGCCCACGGAGCATCCGGACATCCGCAAGCACGAAGCGGACATGATTCGCGAGGGCGCCCTCCTGGGGAGTTACATCTGGCCGGCCCAGAATCCGGAACTACTCAAGAAACTGGCGGACCGCAAGGTCACTACCTTTGCCATCGACGCCCTGCCCCGGATCAGCCGCGCCCAGAAAATGGACGCCCTCAGCGCCATGGCCAATATCGCCGGCTACCGGGCCGTTATCGAGGCCGCCAGCCAGTTTGGCCGCTTCTTCACCGGACAGGTCACTGCGGCTGGCAAGGTGCCACCGGCCAAGGTGATGGTGATTGGTGCCGGGGTGGCCGGGCTGGCGGCCATCGGTACCGCCAACAGCATGGGGGCAGTGGTACGGGCCTTCGACACCCGCCTGGAAGTGAAGGAGCAGGTGGAAAGCATGGGCGCCGAATTCCTGGAGCTGGACTTTGGCGACGAGGAAGGCAGCGGCGGGGGCGGCTACGCCAAGCAGATGAGCGACGAGTTCATCAAGGCGGAAATGGCCCTGTTCGCCGAGCAGGCCAAGGAGGTGGATATCATTATCACCACCGCCCTGATCCCCGGCAAACCCGCTCCGAAACTGATTACCGCTGACATGGTGAAGACCATGAAGCCCGGTAGCGTGATTGTGGACCTGGCCTCGGAGCGCGGCGGTAACTGCGAACTGACCGAACCCGGCAGCATCGTGGAAAAGCATGGCGTGCGGCTGATCGGCTATACCGACCTGCCCAGCCGTATGGCCAAGGTGGCCAGTGATCTCTACGCCACCAACCTGGTGCACATGATGACCGAGCTGACCCCGGAGAAGGACGGCCAGCCGGTGGTCAACATGGAAGACGCGGTGATCCGTGGCCTGACCGTGGTCAGGGATAATGACATTACCTGGCCGCCCCCCGAACCGGAGAAACCGGCCACCACGGCGCCACCACCGGGCACGGAAGAGCCCTCGCCGGCAAAGCCAGCGGCGCCGGCGCCCTCACCGGCTCGGAAGGCCGCGGGCAAGATTGCGCTGCTGGTAGTAACCGCGCTCGCCCTTTACGGGGTGGGTGCCTATGCGCCAGAGAGCTTCCTGAGCCACTTCACGGTGTTCGTGCTGGCCTGCTTTATCGGCTGGCAGGTGATCTGGAACGTGACGCCATCGCTGCATACCCCACTGATGAGTGTGACCAATGCCATCAGTGGCATTATCGTGATCGGTGCCCTGCTTCACCTGGCCGAAGCCGAACACGCTGCCGTGGGTATCCTGTCGTTTATCGCGGTGTTCATTGCCATGATCAACGTGTCCGGCGGATTCCGCGTCACCCATCGCATGCTCAAGATGTTCCACAGGTAGGAGGCCAACCATGAGTGCAGGACTGATCAGCGTCGCCTACGTGGTGGCCAGCGTACTGTTTATCCTAAGCCTGGGCGGACTCGCGCACCAGGAATCCGCCCGCCGGGGCAACTGGTACGGGGTGGCCGGCATTCTCATCGCCATTGCCGCCACCGTTGCCGGTTTTGATCCCGGCAGTCTCACCGCCATTATCATTGCCATGCTGCTGGGTGCTGCCATTGGTCTGCCCATCGCCAACAAGGTGGAAATGACCCAGATGCCGCAACTGGTGGCCCTGCTGCACAGCTTCGTGGGCCTGGCGGCGGTGCTGGTGGGTTTTTCCAGTTACATCGACCCGCTGGTGGTGATGGTGGGTGTTGAACATACTATCAAGCTGGTGGAGGTATTCCTGGGCATCTTCATCGGTGCCGTGACCTTTACCGGGTCCCTGGTGGCCTGTGGCAAGCTGGACGGGCGTATCGACAGCAAGGCCCTGACCCTGCCCGGCCGCCACTGGATGAACCTGGCCGCGGTGATCCTCTGTGTGCTGCTGGGCGCCGCCTTCCTGGGCACCGGCAGCATGGCCATGGGCATCATCTTCCTGATTGTGATGACCCTGATTGCGGCGGTCCTGGGCGTTCACCTGATCATGGCCATCGGCGGGGCCGACATGCCGGTGGTGGTATCCATGCTCAACAGCTACTCGGGTTGGGCGGCCGCAGCCATCGGCTTCATGCTGGGCAATGACCTGCTGATCGTTACCGGCGCGCTGGTGGGCAGCAGTGGTGCCATCCTCAGCTATATCATGTGCCGGGCCATGAACCGGTCGTTCATTAGCGTGATCCTGGGCGGCTTCGGACAGACCTCCTCCAGTTCCTCAAGCGGCGATACCGACCAGACGGTGCAGGAGATCGCCATCGATGAACTGGCGGAGGAACTGCGCAACGCCGACTCGGTGATCATCGTTCCGGGTTACGGCATGGCCGTGGCCCAGGCCCAGAACGGCATCAGCGAAATTACCAAAACGCTGCGGGACCGGGGTGTCAATGTGCGCTTCGGCATCCACCCCGTGGCGGGCCGCCTGCCCGGGCACATGAACGTGCTGCTGGCCGAGGCCCACGTGCCCTACGACATCGTGCTGGAAATGGACGAGATCAACGACGATTTCCCGGAAACCGACGTGGTGTTAGTCATCGGCGCCAACGACACCGTAAACCCGGCCGCCGCCGAGGATCCGACCAGCCCCATCGCCGGCATGCCGGTGCTGGAGGTCTGGAAGTCCCGGCAGGTGGTGATCCTGAAACGGGGCATGGCCACTGGCTATTCCGGTGTCGAGAATCCCCTGTTCTTCCGGGACAACAGCTACATGCTGTTCGGTGATGCCAAGGAGTCCGTGGACAAACTGCTTGGTGCCATCCGGTAAGACAAAGAGTGGTGAGCGGACCTGGTGCGACCAGGTCCGCTATACTGCCTGGTGTCCCGTTCTCTTACACCAGAAGGATTGCCGTCGTTGACCCTGACCACACCCGCCCTGCTGTTTCCGGCCATTTCCCTGTTGCTGCTGGCCTACACCAACCGTTTCCTGGTGCTGGCACAGCTCATCCGTCAGCTCAAGCAGATGGATTCGGAGGAGGACCACGCCCTGATCGCCCGCCAGATCGGCATGCTGCGCAAACGTATCACGCTGACCAAGCGCATGCAGGCATTCGGGGTGCTCAGTTTCTTCGTGTGCACCGTGTCCATGTTCATGCTGTTCCTGGGGGCCCAGATGGCCGGTGCCATCACCTTCGGCCTGAGCCTTGTACTGCTGTCGGTATCGCTGCTGTACTCCCTTTATGAGATTATTATTTCCACCAATGCGATTAATGTGGAACTGGAAAACTTCGAGGCCCGCCACCGGGCTTCTCCCTGAACAGGACGCCCAAGCCATGTCAGCCTTTGCCCGTTGCCTTCTCGCCATCACCCTGGTTACGGCAGCCGCCACTGCCCAGGCCGAAGTGGAAATCGCCCCCTTCGCGGGCTTTCGCATGGGCGGCGAATTTGACGTTAACGACCGGGATACCGACGAAGAGGACACCCTGGAGTTCAAGGATTCCGAGAGCTTCGGCGTGGTCATGAACTTCGACCTGAAGGAACCGGGCAAGCAGGCGGAGCTGTACTTCAGCCGGCAGGAAACCACCGCCTCCACCTCGAACCAGTTCCTCACCGAGGATCGCTATTCGGTGGATGTGACCATCTATCAGCTCCAGTTCGGTGGCCTGTACTTTCCCGGTCACAAGAACACCGGGGGGTTTGTATCCGGGGTAGTGGGCGTTACCCGGCTGGATCCGAAGCCCTCCGGGCTGGATGACCACCACCGGGCGTCCATTGCCATCGGCGGCGGCTACAAGCTGGCGTTGACGGAGAGCCTGCTGGCCCGGTTCGACCTGCGCGGCGTCTACACCGTGCTCGACAGCGGAGGGGCGGTATTCTGCGATGGTGGCTGTGCCGTGCGCTTCGACAGTAGCGGCTATGGGCAGGTTGAAGCCAGTGCGGGCCTGGCGTTCCGGTTCTGAAACGGCTCTTATCTGTAAATACTGCGCAAATCTGCTAGCCAGCGCCTGACAGAATCGCAACCGGGTTGTAGAGTTTCGTCTGGAACACTATCGAGGAAGCGACCCATGCGTTTTTTACACCAGCCCGGCCCCCTTTTGCTGGTGATAGCCCTGTTACTGACGGGCTGTGCGTCCGGGCCCGACGTCAGCCAACGGGGTGACCAGGACTACACACCGGTGTACCAGCCCACCACAGAGGCCGACAACGATCGCATCGCCGCCCTGGAGGACGTGTTCGCCCGGTATGAGGGTACGCCTTACCGGTATGGCGGCACCAATGCCCGTGGCTTCGACTGTTCGGGCTTTATCGGCAGGGCCTACCAGGAGGCGTTCGGTATGGAACTGCCCCGCACGACCTCCCAGTTGCTGGACCAGGGAGATTATGTGCCACCGGACCAGCTGAGGCCCGGTGATGTGGTGTTCTTCAATATCCGGGGCAAGGAAAGCCACGCCGGTATCTTTATGGGCGGTGACGATTTCATCCATGCCTCCACCTCCGTGGGCGTTACCCAGTCGTCCCTGAACGGTTACTACTGGCGGGGCCGCATGACCCAGGCCCGGCGTTTCGATTGAGGGCGCGTTTCAGGAGGTTCCGAGACCGAACAGTTGCGGGTACCAACGCAACACTGCAATCACCACCAGGTCGTACACCGCGTGCCAGACCATCACCAGTTGCAGGCTGTCGGTGAGGGCATAGGCAACACCAAACAGCGCCCCCAGGGCCGTGGCTACCAGGAAGTAGGCTCGCGACATGGCGTGGGCCAGGCCGAATGCCATGGCCCCGACCAGGATGCCCGCCACCGTGCCCAGGTGCTGCCCCACCCAGCCCTGGATCACGCCCCGGAACAGCAGTTCCTCGCCAATGCCGGCCAGCACCGCCAGCCCGACCAGCACCGGCCAGCGCTGGGAACGGACGAACCGATGCAGGTCCCGGATATGCTTCTTCATGGTATCGGAGGACAGCACATCCATCAGCGACAGCAGCAACAGTGCGCCGTAGGTCAGCAACCCGGCCAGGGTACCCAGGAGCAGAAAGCCGGAGATGGTCAGGCCTTTCATCGCCACCGGGATATCAAACACCATCAGCGGTATCAGTCCCACCAGCACAATACCCGCCTGGAACAGCAATCCAGCCAGCGGCGAGAGCCCCCGTTTCCGTCGTGTCGCCATGTAATCCGCCCCGTCTGTCATTGGCCATACCGCGCTCACTTTACGTGGCCGCGGGGCAGGCGCCAATCCCATGTAGTAATCCGCTAATACCCGCACTCGGGACAACCCTGATAGCGTTATCAATGGCAACTGTGCCGAGACAACGACAAGGAGAAGGCCATGAGCGGTAAAAAGATTCTGATGATCACCGGTGATTTCACTGAGGACTATGAAACCATGGTGCCCTTCCAGGCCCTGATGGCCGTCGGCCACACCGTGGACGCCGTATGCCCGGACAAAAAGGCCGGCGAGACTGTCGCCACTGCCATCCACGATTTCGAGGGGGACCAGACCTACACCGAGAAGCCCGGCCATCGCTTCGCCCTGACCGCCGACTTTGATTCGGTGGACCCGGCCAGCTACGACGCCCTGGTGATCCCCGGCGGACGTGCACCGGAATACCTGCGCCTGAACGACCGGGTACAGCAGATGGTGAAGCACTTCTTCGAGACCGAGAAGCCGGTGGCGGCCATCTGCCACGGTGCCCAGATCCTGGCGGCAGCGGGTGTATTGAAAGGCCGCAAGTGTTCCGCCTACCCCGCCTGTCAGCCCGAGGTGGAACTGGCCGGTGGCTCCTTCGCCAACATTGAAGTGGACCAGGCGGTCACCGATGCTAATCTGGTAACAGCACCGGCATGGCCGGCCCATCCGGCCTGGCTGGCCCAGTTCTTCAAACTGCTGGACCGCTGACGGCTACCCGGGCCGGCTTTGTCCGGCCCGGGAACCCAGGCGGAGGAGATCCCGTGATGTGCAAGCTCTTCATCAACGCCGACCCGGATCTCTGGGTCAGCAAGACCCATTCCCTGCGCATTGATGGCATGGTCACCAGCATCCGCATGGAAAACACCTTCTGGCACGTGCTGGCGGAACTGGCGGACCGGGACGGCATGAACGTGCCCCAACTGGTCACCCGGCTGTACCATGAATCCATCGACGCGGGCCATGACCTGGGCAACTTCACGTCCTTCCTGCGGGTCTGCGCCATGCGCTACCTGGCCCTGCAACTGAGTGGCGACGTGCCCAGGGATCAGCGGGTATCCATCGCGTCACTGGACGCAGAGAAGATCCTGGAGCAGGAACCGAAGCCGCCCGTGGTGAATGCCAGCGGAGGTAACGCCACGCACTGACAGGCTGGTCAGGCCAGACCGCTGACCGCCAGATGAAGGGCGATGCCCGCCATCATCAGCCCGATCACCCCGTCGATAATGCGCCAGGCCAGGGGCTTCGACAGCACCGGCGCCAGCGCTGCCCCGCCCCAGGCCAGGGCCCCGAACCAGAGGATGGACGCACTGCTGGCACCCGCCACAAAGGTAGCCGTACTTTCCTGCTGGGCGCCAATGGACGGGATCAGCAGCAGGGTGTCGAGATAGACCTGGGGGTTAAGCAGGGTCACCGCGAGCGTGCTAAACAGCACCCCCTTGAGACTCCGGCTTTTCACCTCGCCCACCCGCAACCGGTCACGGCCACGGCTGGCCCGCACCAGGGCCTGGACCGCCAGCCACCCCAGGAACACCACGCCCAGCCAGCGCAGGGCTTCCAGCGCCTCCGGCACCGCCATCAGGGCAGCACTCACCCCCAGCATACCGGCGCTGAACAGCACCACGTCCGCCAGCATGCACAGGCCGGCGGACCACCAGTGGTGTTCCCGTCGGATCGCCTGGCTCAGCACATAGGCATTCTGCGCGCCGATCGCCACGATAATCCCGCCACACACCAGTAATCCGGTCAGGTAACTGTCCAACATGTCCGCCTCTTACTCCGATGTTTTCCCCTAAGCGAGGCAAGCATAGCCATTTCCCGATATACTGGAAATTCATATTGCTACTGCCACATCAGTTTTACTTATGATCGACTACAAACTACTGGAAGCCCTGTCGGCGGTGATCGAGCATGGTGGGTTTGAACGGGCCGGCGACGCCCTCGGCATCAGCCAGTCTGCTGTATCCCAGCGGCTGCGTTCGCTGGAGGTGCGGGTCGGGCAGCCGGTGCTTATCCGCTCGCCGATGCCCCATGCCACGCCGGCCGGCCAGCGGCTACTGAACCATGTGCAACAGGTGAAACTGCTGGAACGGGACCTGGCCCAGAGCATCCCTACCCTGGCGGAGTCCACCAGCCGCCTGCGGATTGCCCTGAACGCCGACAGCCTCGCCACCTGGTGGGCAGATGCCCTCAGCGAGTTCTGCCAGCAGGAAGGCTTGCTGCTGGACCTGGTGATCGAGGATCAGGACATTGGCCTGCAACGGATGCGTGAAGGGGACGTCGCCGCCTGCCTGTGCAGCAGCCCGCAACCGGTGGCCGGGGCCCGCTGCGTGTCCCTGGGCACCATGACCTACCTGCCCCTGGCAACACCGGCCTACCAGGCCCGGTACTTCCCGGACGGTCCCACCCTGGAGGCGTTCCGCTGCGCCCCGGTGATCGTGTTCGGCCCCAACGACCAGCTCCAGCACCGGTTCCTGGCCCAGTGCGGCTACCACGGCCGGTTTCCCTACCACCTGTGCCCGTCGTCGGAAGGTTTCCTCAAACTGGCCACCAGCAGCATGGGCTACGGCATGCTGCCGGAAAGCCAGGCCCGGCGGGAACTGGACACGGGCGTACTGTCCAGCATCGTGCCCGGGCAACACCTGGACGTGCCCCTGTACTGGCACTTCTGGCGCCATGGAGGCAGCCTCATGGACCGCCTCACCGAGGTATTACTGGCCGCCTGGAAACCCTGAACCCGGAGACGGACAGACAGATTTGTTACACTGCGCCGTTCATTCTGTGGAGTCCGTCTGACTTATGCCGACACTGATACGCCTGTCCAATGCGGTGGAACTGGCCGACTGGGAGGTCGAGCTGACCCAGATCCGGGCCCAGGGTGCCGGTGGCCAGAACGTCAACAAGGTGGCCAGCGCCGTTCACCTGCGCTTCGATATCAACCGGTCCACCCTGCCGCCCTTCTACAAGGAACGGCTGCTGGCCCTGTCGGACCATCGCATCACCAAAGACGGCGTGGTCATCATCAAGGCCCAGTCTTTCCGTACCTTTGAACTGAACCGTCAGGATGCGCTGGACCGGCTGAAGGCGCTGATTCTGGATGCGGTAAAAGTGCAGAAAAGGCGCCGCCCCACCCGACCTACCCGGTCATCCCAGCGCAAACGGGTGGACAAAAAAACCCAGAAAGGCAAAACCAAAGCCCTGCGCGGCAAAGTCATGTAATCATTGCCCCATGAATACCGGTTATCGGTGAGTACCGGGCGGCTCCGCCCTAGCCAGCAGTCCGGTCAGGGAAGTACTTCCCCGCTCTCCTCCCGCCAACCGGGCCCCACCTGGACGCGGATATCCCGGGCCGTGACCAGCTCCCCGCATTCCGAACAGACCGTCACCGGTTTCATCACCTGGCCACACGCCTTGTGGATATGCTGCAGGGGCGCTCCCTGGTCGTCTGCCATATGCCGGTCACCCCAGCTCACCAGGGCCAGGATCACGGGATGCAGTTCAAGCCCCTTCTCCGTCAGCCGGTATTCCTCCCGCAGCGGTCGCTGCTGATACGGCACCTTGCGGAGCACATCCTGTTCCACCAGCTTCTTCAGACGGTCGGTAAGCACGTGCCGGGTAATACCCAGCCGCTTTTCAAAGTCGTCAAACCGGCGAACGCCCAGGAAACAGTCCCGCAGGACCATCAGCGTCCAGCGGTCCCCCACCACAGACAGGGTACGGGCCAGGGAACAGGGTTGTTGGTCAAGCTCTTGCCAGCGCATGGATGGCCCCGGAAATGGATGTGATACCAGAATAACTTGACAGGTTCTTTTTTGGAACCGACTATCAGTTAGTTCCAAAAAAGAACCAATTGTCGATAAAGAGGAGACAGCCATGTCCAGGCAACAGGTCGCCGTTGTCATTGGCGCTGGCGACGCCACCGGGGGAGCCATCGCCCGCCGCTTTGCCCGCGAAGGTTTTACCCTGTGCGTGACCCGGCGCAACGCCGACGCCCTGGAGCCTCTCAGGGAAGCCATCGAGGGCGACGGTGGCACGGCCCACACCTTCGGCTGTGACGCCCGTGATGAAGACGCCATGACGGCGCTGTTCGACGGCATAGAACGGGATATCGGCCCGGTCACCGTGGTGGTCTTCAACATCGGCGCCAACGTCCGTTTCCCCATCACCGAGACCACCGGGCGGGTGTATCGCAAGGTCTGGGAAATGGCAGCCTTCGCCGGCTTCCTGACCGGTCGCGAGGCGGCCCGGGTCATGCTGCCCCGGCAACAAGGCACCATTATCTTTACCGGGGCGACGGCGTCCCTGCGCGGCGGCAGCGGCTTCTCCGCCTTTGCCGGCGCCAAGTTCGCCCTGCGGGCCCTGGCCCAGAGCATGGCCCGGGAGCTGGGGCCACAGGGGATACACGTGGCCCATAGCATTATCGACGGCGCCATCGATACCGATTTCATCCGCGACAACTTCCCGGACCGCTACGCCCTAAAGGACCAGGACGGCATCCTCAATCCGGACCACATCGCGGAGCAGTACCTGCAACTGCACCGCCAACCCCGGGATGCCTGGACCCATGAGCTGGACCTGCGCCCCTGGCTGGAAACCTTCTGACGCAAACGGAGAACGACCATGAGCAAGACACTGGAGTGCTACTTCGATGTGGGCAGCCCGGCCAGTTACCTGGCCTGGACCCAGCTGCCCGGGATCGCCAGCCGCCACAATGCCGGACTGGTGTGGAAACCCATGCTGCTGGGCGGCGTGTTCCAGGCCACCGGCAACCAGTCCCCGGCCGCCATCGAGGCCAAGGGCCGATACTCGCGGATGGACATGCAGCGGTTCGCCCGCCGCTACGGGGTAACCCTGAACCACAATCCCTATTTCCCGGTGAATACACTCCATCTGATGCGGGGCGCCGTGGCCTTCCTGGACACGCCCCGGTTCGATGACTACCTGACGGCGGTCTTCAACGCCCTGTGGGTGGACGAGCAGGACATGGGACAGCCGGAGGTGGTCGCGCAGGTTCTGTCCCGCGCGGGCTTCGATCCGCAGGACGTCATGGCCCGGGCCAGCGACCAGGCCGTCAAGGACCGGCTCAAGGCAATCACCACCGAGGCGGTCGAGCGGGGCGTATTCGGAGCCCCCACCCTGTTCGTGGACAATGAGATGTTCTTCGGCCAGGACCGCCTGTGGATGGTGGAGGAAGCCCTGGCCTGAAGGCGGCCCGGCCTGCTCCTATTCCAGGCGTTGGACGATATCCACCCCAATGCCATTGGGATCAAGGATGGAGAAGTGCCGGTCGCCCCAGGGCTCGTCACGCAACGATACTTCGATGGGGGCGCCCAGTGCCCGGATTCGCTCGAACTCGGCGTCCGCATCATCCACGTCCACGGTAAACCACAGGCCCCGTCCGGAAAACGGCGCCTGGAACAGGGAAGACTGGAACTCAAGTCCAGGCTTCATGAAGCCCAGCTCACTTTCCCCCAGACTGAGAACCACCACCCAGAGGTCTTCCCCCTCATAGATCACCTCACTGTTGAAATAACGGACGTAAAAGTCCCGTGATTCTGCCACCTTATCGGTGACGACACCCGACCAGAGTTTACGGATAGTGGTCATGGTCTGCCTCCTGCTGCTGTGGATTTCCACCCAGTATCAGACCAGGCCAGTAGCCGGTTCTTGGAAAAATGCGTCAATCTGTGGAAATCCGGTACTGGGAGGGGGACAGGCCGGCAAACTGCCGGAACTCGTTGCTCAGGTGGCTCTGGTCGTAGTATCCGGCCTGCAGTGCCACATCCGCCAGTTCATGGCCCGTCCCATCCAGTAAATCGCGGGCATGGCCGAACCGGCAGATTCGGGCAAACACTTTGGGCGGAACCCCCACCGCTGGCAGGAAGCCTCGCTCAAGGCGCCGCCGGCTACATCCCAGTTCTTCCGCCAGGGCGTCAATAGAAATCTGGCCGCAGTGGGCAGTAATACAGGCAACCGCCCGGTCCGCCAGCGTGATATCCAGGGTCATGCGACCAAGCTCTGCCAACAGGCGCTGATTCAGCCGGTCGAAGACAGTATCCTGATCCATGATCTCTGGCACGTCACCCAGATCAAGACGAAGCACGTCATGGACCGGTTCAGAGGTATCGGTCAGTTCATGAGTTGCCGCCTGTAGGAGATGCCGCGCACGGGCTGGCCGGAAGCGGACACCGAGATAATCGCCCCCGGTGACCAGGGGCACCCGGCGACAGGCGGTGGACGTTCCGTACACCAGCGCCCTTAGTCGAGGGCCTTCCACTTGTAGCACCAGATCCACGGCGCCATCCGGTATGACTGCGTAGTCGGGGTCCGTGTTACCCCGGCTGCGCCAGTAATGGCTGACCAATGGTCGCAGGGGCGGTGCAGGAAGATGGAATTCCAGGGGCTCGGTGACCATGGCCTTTCCTTACTCGATAGCATCATCACTATAGCCGATTACCGCCGACTTTCATCGAATGGCGAAGGACGCCACCAGTGCCAGCAGCAGTATGGCCGACACCCCCTTGCCAGAAGATAACCTTACATCAGGAGACGTCAGCGTAGCTGGGAGTCCTTGCTGCCCCGGCGATTGAACAGACTGACATCCGACTGTTCACGATCCTTCTCGCTCTGGCAGCGCACGCAGAGGCGAACACCCGGCAGGGCCTTGCGCCGGGCTTCCGGAATAGGATCATCGCACTCCTCGCAGTGCGTCAGGCTGTCACCCTGGGGCAGATTCGAGCGTGCCCGCTCGAGGGCATCTTCCACGGTGCTGTCAATCTGGTCCTGTACCGCACCATCCTTTGACCAGCCACCGGCCATCTCAGTAACCCTCCGGGTCCGGCGGCATTACCACCCACTCCGGGTCCTCAAATTCGCCAATCGGAGTGATGTCCACAAACGGGGCGGCGCTGCGGATAATGTCGGCAATTTCCGGGTTGTGCTGGCCTTCCATGGCGTCCCGCTGTTCCTTGCTGTCCCAACTGGCGATGGCGATCAGGGTGTTGGGATCGCCGATCTTGCGGTGCAACTCGGTGCCCCGGGCACCGGGTGCCTGCTGGATCAGTTCACTGGCGCGGACCCAGGCGTCGGCGTATTCCTCGGCGGTGTGCCCTTCCCTTACCCGTGCTTCAAAGATGAATTTCATACCTACCTCCCCGATTTTGACGGATCAACGGAACGCTATCCCCACAATGACCGATCACACTCCGTTGCGGTATTTAACATTTCTTTACGGCTATATCCCCCATTTGGGTGATTCCCCTGACCGGCGCTCCTGACAACATTAAGAGGCGGTAACAATAATCCAGACCATGTTGAAGGAGTTCCCATGGAGCAGTTCAAGAACGTTCTTTTAGTATCCGCCATTGCCTCGGCTCTGGCCCTCACCGCCTGTGGTGGTGGGGGCGGCAGCAGCAGCGACAGCAGCGGTGGCGGCGGCACTGATACCGGTTCGGCAACCAGCGTCGGCGGCGTTGTCGAGGTTCCGGCAGCCTCCATCAGCGCATTCGCGGACCAGGGTTCCCTGGCCGCCATCTCCAATTTCTTTATCAGCCCCGCCGCCGCTGCGGTACTGGGCCTCGAACCCGTGGAAGGCGCCCTGGTAGAGCTGATCCGAATCGACAATGACGGCAACCAGATCGGCGACCCCATTGATACGACCTACACATCCATCACCGGTGACTATGAACTGGAACTGCCCTCCGGGGTGGATCTCTCCGGCGACCTGGTGGTCCGCATTTCCGGCACCAATAACGCCACCATGACTGCCATGGTTGTGGAACAGGACATCGATATCAACCCGATATCCGATTTCATCGCCCGCAAGTTCATCGAGAGCGACGCCGACCTTGCCGCCCTTGAGGTGACCGAAGTGGTGGAACTCCGTGGTCAGGCCGAGGAATTCGACCTGACTGCCGACCCCAGTGCCGATATCGAGGCCATGCTGGCGATCCTGGAACGCGAACTGGGTGAATTCGTGGAGTCCGGGGTAACCAATGTCACCACCGAAGACGGCGACACCAGCACCATCGCCGGTGACTACCGCAGCTCCGCCTTCAGCTTTGACCTGCATGATAGTGATAACGGAGCGGGTGGCACCCTGGGTATCGAAATCTGGATCAACGACTTCGCCTTCGCTTCCGATTCCGGTGGCGACGTCAGCATTACCATCGGTTCCGAGGAAGGCGCCGATGCCGGACTCACCGGCTACGGTTACGTCTGGTTCGACACCTGGACCGAGACCATGAACGAGACCTTCCCGGGCAGCTATCTCGCCAACGGCCTGCTGACCATTGAAAGCCAGCTCGAGGAAGAACTGGACACCGACGACGGCTATGGCTGGCGCTGGCTGCCTATCATCCTGAACCTGCAGCAGGTGGACGACAAGGGCCTGTTCGTGCTGCTGTCCCAGGAAGCGAGCGCCCGCTACGCGCTGACCGAGGATAAGACCGGCATTGACCCCGAGGCCAAGGAAGGTGATGAAATCTCCCGAGCCATCGAGATCTTCGCCCGAAAGCCCTCCGGTATGACCGATGCGGACCTGGCCGGTGACTTCGGTCGTGTCTATATCGAATCCTATCTCGATGGCAGCTCCGTTGAAGTCCTGACGGAAACCAATGTCCTTACCTTCGACGGCGCGGGTTCCGTGGACTCCGGCGCCCTGGCCGGACACCGCATCTCCATTTCCCCATCCGGTCCCTATTATGAAACCCTGTCCGACACAGCATCGGCCGACCTGCCTGTAGAGCTCGGTACCTCTGGTGACGGCGATATTGTGTCCATTGATGGAGAGCAAACTGACGGCTTCATCAATGACACCTTTGACTTCATCTCTATCGTCAGCGGCGAGGGGACGGAAGGCAGCTATGGCCAGGTTGGCCAGACCCTCATGGTCAAACTCCCCACCAGCAAGCCATCCGTTGCCGACAAGCGCTACCGTCTGATGGCCATGTCCATGGGGCTGACCGGCAATACCGGCGACGGCAGCTCCGAGGTCGAGCTGAACACCAGCCAGTTCAATACGTTCCTCACCATGGACAGTGAAACCGAGGCCACCGTGGAAGGCCGCTTCACCAATGCCAGCATCACGGGCCTGATGGGCAATATGGGCATTGAAAGGAGCGCGGAAACCGAGACACTGGACGGTGCTTCGGTGGCTGTTGAGTCTAACGGTGCTGTCACCATCACCATACCGGAAGGGTCTGACAGCACCACCATGGAAGGCTTCTTCAACGAGGATGCCAGCATGGCTCTGCTGACCCATCGCTATGGCCCCGCCAGCGGTGATCCCAACGAAATGGGACTGGTCGTCCTGATCGAAGTCACGGAATAAACGGAAGAACTACCTGTCCCTTGGCCCGCCTTTGGCGGGCCTTTTTTATGGGTGTGACTGCCGGGGTCTGCCCGGATCCGAGCTTCTCTAGTCGTACGTCACACCATGGCGATCGAAGATCTCCCAGACCTCACGGGCCTCTTCCTCAGGCAGCATGACCCGGATTTCCATCGCCTCCTTGTCAATGAAGATCCGATCCTGCGGGATCTCGCTGCCAATCAGATCATCCCGGGTATTGCGGGCCTGGTCCATGTCCTGGAACTTTCCGTTGATGGCTTTGCTCATGGCTGGTTCTCCTCTGCTTTTCAGGGAACCCATTATTGAGCTTAGAAGTCAGCCACGGACCTGTAAAACAATATCAACAGCCGCCCTCTATTGTTGCGGCGTCACCCTCAGCAGGCGTCCCTCCGGGCTATCCGTAAGCAGGTAAACCGAACCGTCCGGGCCGGTGCGGACATCGCGGATCCGCTCCCCCTGCTCCCCGAACAGTCTCTCCCGTTCCGTGGCGTCCCCGGAGCCAGGCTCAACCCGGTGAACCGCGCGGGTCACCAGGCCACCCACCAGTAGGTCGCCGCGCCACCGGGGAAACCGGTCGTCGGTGTACAGGGCCATCCCCGACGGCGCGATGGACGGCGTCCAGTGCAGCCGGGGCGGCTCGGTTCCAGGGTATTCGGTATAGGGCGTCACTCGCGCCCAGGTGTAATCCAGGCCGTGGGTGGCAACCGGCCATCCATAATTGGCCCCGGGTTCGATCACATTGATCTCGTCGCCGCCCCGGGGGCCATGTTCATGGGCAATCAGCCGTTCGCCAGCATCATCGTAGACCAGCCCCTGCACGTTGCGATGGCCGTAGCTGTAGATTTCCGGCAGGGCATCGGGGTCGTCGACAAACGGGTTGTCCGGCGGCACCGTGCCGTCGGGCCGCAGCCTGACGAGGGTGCCGATGTGGCTCGACAGCCGCTGTGCCTCTTCCCGGTAGTCAAAGCCATCCCCCAGGGAGAGTACCAGCGTGCCATCCGGCAACCAGGCGATGCGACCACCATAGTGGGCCGTGCCTACCTTGGCGGGCCTGGCCCTGAAAATTTCTTCCAGATCCCGGAGGTCGTTCCCTTCCAGCCGGGCCCGGGCCAGGCAGGTGTGGTTGGCCTGGACGGTGCCACAGGCATAGCTAAGGTAGAGCCCGCGACTGTCCTCGAAATCCGGCGCCAGGGAGACATCGAACAAACCGGCCTGCCCACCCGTGAGCACCTCGGGCACCCCGCTGACCGGTTCCGGATCCAGCTCACCGTCCGGTGTGATCCGGCGCAGTCGACCCGGCCGCTCGGTGACCAGCATGCCGCCATCCGGCAGGAACGCCAGGGACCAGGGATGTTCAAGACCGGACACCACCGTTTCCACCCGGTAACTATCCACCGTCTCCGCGCGAACCTCGCCATCGGGGAACCCCAACAGTGTCACCAGGGCCAGCACGGCAGCCGCGCCAGGGTAACGACGGGCGCCGGACCGGCCCGTTGCCATCCGGGCGAACAACCAGCCTGCAATGGCCGCCGAGGCCAGCATCGCCAACATGCCGCCGACATCACGGGTAGCGGCAATCAGCGTCGGTGGCGGGGCCAGGTGGTCCACGAGCTTGAAGGTGGCCCACAGGCCGACGGCGGCAGCCAGTGCGCAGACCGATGTGCGCCATGACGTCAGCACAAACCGGGTGCCAACCATGGCCACGATCTGGGACACCAGGAAACTGACACCGAACATCACCAGGTACACGGGCCCGAACTTGAACAGGTCCTCCAGGGTGGTCGCCAGCCACGTGCCGATACCGATCTCCACGTCCAGCCCCAGCAACGCAATCAGATTCACCTGGGTCTGTACCACCGATCCCAGTGCCGCGCCCACAACCAGGGCCGTGGCAAATCCCAGGATGACCCGGGGCCAGGATGTCCGTTCACTCATGCCTACCTCCCTCTTGGATTCTGATATCCTCAGCCGGTACAGGGCCCCGGAACGACACCCGGGTGACCGAAGCGCAAACCAGACAAGGAGCAGTGGTGGAACTTACCTTTCTCGGCACCTCCGCCGGCACCCCGACCCGGGCGCGCAATGTCACCGGTCTGGCACTGCAGCACGGCGGCCCCAGGCAGTGGTACCTCATCGACTGTGGCGAAGGCACCCAGCACCAGCTCCTGCGTACCCGACTCTCGGTGATGCAGCTACGGGCCATTTTTATCACCCATGTCCATGGTGATCATACCTTCGGATTGCCCGGGTTGCTCACCAGTGCCTCCATATCCGGGCGTACCGAGCCCCTGCCGCTGATCGGGCCACCGCAGTTGCAACCGTTCATCGAGGCCGCCCTGGCCAACACCGACTCCAGCCTGGGCTTTGAGTTGTCGTTCATCAACGCCGAATCCGCGGACTTCCGCTGGCAGGATGATGCCGTTCGGGTCACCAGCTTTCCCCTGTCCCACCGGGTACCCTGCCACGCCTTCCGGTTCGAGGAGACCCGGCTGGAGCGCAAGCTGCTGACCGACCGGCTGGAAGCGGATGGTATTGAAGCCGGACCGGACTGGGGCCAGTTGCAGAAGGGCCAGGACATCCGCCTGCCGGACGGCAGACTGGCCTGCGTCGATGACTACACCACCATTCCCCGGTCGCCGCGCAAGGTGGTGGTGGCCGGCGACAACGACACCCCGGAACTGCTGACCGATGCCTGCCGTGACGTGCACCTGCTGGTCCACGAGGCCACCTACACCCAGGATGTGGCGGACCGGGTCGGCCCCTGGCCCCAGCACAGTTCCGCCCGGCAGGTGGCCGGTTTCGCCGAGGCGGCACAGCTTCCCAACCTGATACTCACCCACTTCAGTTCCCGCTACCAGTTCGGTGGCAACCGGGGGCCGGTGATCGGGGACATAGCCGCCGAGGCGCGGCAGGCCTACAGCGGCAACCTGCACCTGGCCCGGGATTTCCAGCGATATCGCCTGAATCAGGACCTGACGCTGATTGAGATAGATGAGTAAATATACCCACGATGAAAAATAACAGTAGCAATTTGCTGGCAAGGCAGGTTACATTGGTCGCCGTAGGAAAGAGTTAGCAAAGCAGTTCATCAATAAGACGCCCTGTCGAAGTTCGTAGTGCACGTCCTGTTTTTGATCCCGCATGTTTCTTGTTTCCGAACAATGCTGACCAGACCCATCCGGGGATCCTGGCAGCGTATTTAGAAGATTGATTTCAGGATATTAAAAGATATGTCTACAGTTACCGGTACCGTTAAGTTCTTCAACGAATCCAAAGGCTTCGGCTTTATCACTCGTGAAGGCGGCCCCGACGTATTCGTGCACTTCAGCGCCATCCAGGGCGACGGCTTCAAGACCCTGGCTGAAGGCCAGCAGGTTGAGTTCACCGTGACTCAGGGCCAGAAAGGTCCTCAGGCGGAAAATGTTGTTGGCCTGTAAATAACAGGTTCAACAGCACGCAAAAAGGCAGCTTCGGCTGCCTTTTTTATTGCCTGTAATTTACCCCGAGAGCCCCTGATTCCAGGTGGCTACCCAAACAGGCAGCTATCCAAAATAGTACCGGGCAATGGACAGCACCAGTACCAGAGCCATCAGGGGAATGATCCAGCGGGAGAGCTTGCGATCATCAATGGCATCCCCCTTGGAGGCGTGCTTCTCCAGCAGGGGGACGATGATGAACAGGGCCGCGAACAGCACGACCAGTATGATGAACAGCGTTGTCATGGACTTACCACTCCCGGTCCGTTTCCTTCAGACTACGCAGCTTCCCTGCTCCGGACAAGGGCGCCTGCCCGGCACTCACACCTGATTCAGGCGGGCCACCGCATCCCTTGAGGCCAGGTCACGCTGCTCACCCGTCAGTTCACTCAGGTGTCCCTCCTTCATTTCCAGCAGGCGATCCGCCCGCTCGAAGTAGTGGTCATCGTGGCTGATCGCGAACACCGTTACCCCCATTTCGTGGAGGTTCGTCAGCAGCTCCTGGTAGAAGGTGCGCCGGAACTGCGGGTCCTGGTCCGCCGCCCACTCGTCCAGCAGCAGGAAATCCCGGTTCTCCGCCACCGCCAGCAGCATCGCCAGGCGTTTGCGCTGGCCCTGGGACAGCTGTGGATTGGTCACCCGGTTACCGTCGAACAGCAGCTTGCCCTTCATCTGTAATCGCTGCAGCCAGGTGTCCACCCGTTCCGGGTCCGGATCCTCGCCGTTGGGACCCATAAGCCGGTCGAACAGGTGGAAATCGGTGAAAACGGTGGAGAACCGCTGGCGGAACCGCTGCCAGTCGTCTTCGGTTTCCACGGGCGTGCCGTCCACCAGCACTTGCCCCGCCCGGGGCCGGTATAGCCCGGTCAGCAACCGTGCCAGGGTGGACTTGCCACTGCCGTTGCCACCGATCAGGAACACCAGTTCGCCCCGGTGCAGGGTCAGGTCGATGGGCCCCACCATAAAGCCATTGCCGTCGCTGTCCGGGTACTGATAGGTGACGCCCTTCAGCTCGATGGTCTGCCAGTCCCGTGCCGGGGTGGTTTCACCGAAATCCCGCTGGTACTCCGCCAGATTGAGGGACTCCAGCTTGCGGAACGCCACCTGGGCATTGAGCAGGGTAGGCAGGGCGCCCACCGCCTGGATCAGCGGCGTACGCAGGAACAGCAGTGTCAGGGAATAGGTGGCGGCCACATTGGTGTTGGCCCAGCCCAGGCCATTGGCCAGGAAGAAAGCCACGCCGATGGCCCCGAGCATCATGATGTTGGACCAGTTCACCGCCGACAGGTGGAAGGTGTCGGAGCGGATGATATGGCTGCGGTAGGTGCGGGAGTGGGTGTCATAATCCCCCTCGTACAGCTCCCTGGCCCGGCTGCGGTTCAGGGCCAGTTCCTTGTGGCCGTCGATGACCGATTCATAGTCCCGGTAAAGGGCATCCTCCGTTTCCCGCACCCTCGCCAGGTGGTGGTACACGTTCTGCACCAGGAACCAGCCCACCAGCATGGTGAAGAACACCCACAGGGCGGTCACCGCCAGCATGCCCGGCGACAGCCATGCCAGGTACGCAACCGCCCCGATGGTGATCACCACCCCCTGGACCAGCTCCGGCAGGCGCACGAAGGCAATGGTGACGTTACGCACATCGGCGGACAGGCTGGCCAGTACCCCGGCACTGCCGATCTGCTCCAGGGTTTCGGTGTCGGTATCCATGATCCGCTTGATCAGACGCGCCCGCAGGTCGTAGACAAAATGGTGGCCAAGGGTGGTCAACGCCAGTTGCGCCCCCAGGGTGACCACCAGCAGGAGCAGAACCAGCCCGAGAAACTCCGGCAGCACCTGCCAGGGCGCGGCCACCGACTCGATCAGCTTCGAGTTGATATAGGCGATCACTCCAATACCGACCACGGCGCTGGCCAGGCTCAGTAACATGATGATCAGGAAGGACGTCCGGTATTGGCGATAGACGATGGCCAGTAGTTCCATCTGGTCTCCAGGGTGAGTGGCCCGGTGGGTCGGGCGAATGTATAATGCGAATCAATCAATTTTCGCGCACAGCCACCCTGCATGCAAACACGGATGCATCCTGTCGGGTTTTCCCGGTTGCCGGGGCCGACAGCCTGGTTAACCGGTGCAGCGCAGTTCCCGAGGTTCGGTCTTCACCCGATGTTGTTACCAACTCCCCGACACTCACTGGCCCGTGACGGCGTACGGCCTGCCCTCAAGGCCCCGCTGGCTGCCACCCTCGCAAGGTGCTGCCTGCTCCTTGCCAGTCTCCTGTTCCCTGCGACAGCCAGCGCGGATTCCTCCGTCCCACGGCTTGCCACCGTCGACTGGACCATTGCCGAAACCCTGATGTCACTGGGAGTGGAACCCGTTGCCGTGGGCCAGGTGGCCGAATACCAGGCCTGGGTGGAACAGCCCGCCCTGCCCGACACCGTGGTGGACATTGGCCTGCGGGCCCAGCCCAACCGGGAGCTGGTGGCGTCCCTGGACCTTGACCGGTTCCTGCTATCCCCCCTGTTCGCGGCCCTGGAACCCACCCTGTCCCGGATTCTGCCGGTCACCACCCTGTCCATCTACGAACCGGAAGGGGACCTGTGGCAGAACCTGGTCACCGCCACCCGGGAAGTCGCCGACGTCGCCGGGGTGCCGGCACGGGCCGACCAGGTCATCAAGGCACATCGCGAGCGCATTGAGCATGTGCGGAACCGGCTGCCCGACGCCGTGCCGGAGCTGCTGGTGGTTCAGTTCATCGACGATCGCCACGTGCGGGTCTACGGCCCGGGCAGCGTATACGACATGGTCCTCGAACGGCTCGGGCTGGACAATGCCTGGCGGGGTGGCACCAACCTCTGGGGTTACGCCACTGCGGGCCTGGAAGAACTGACCACCACCGGCTACCTGGTGGTGGTGGACCCCATGCCCATGGGCGTTGGGGATCACCTGACCAGCAATCGCCTCTGGCAGTCGCTGCCGTCGGTGAAAGCGGGTCAGGTCCTGCACCTGCCGGCGGTCTGGAGCTTCGGCGGCCTGCCCTCCGCCGCCCGTTTCGCGGAGGAACTTGGCGAATCCCTGGCAACATCCGGGTCCCGGCCCGGGGCGACTGACTCATGAACCGACTCGCCCTCCGCGTTTCTCCGGCCCCCATCTGTCTGTTGCTGGCCCTGGCCTGTGGCTGGCTTGGATTCAACCTGATGCAGGAGACCCTGTCCCAGGCGGCGGGCTCCGTCGTTGACTGGCTCTCGCTGCTGACATCGCGGAAAAGCGATGACATGACGGCGGCCGTGGTCTGGTACAGCATGCTGCCGCGCATGGCCATGGCGTTGATGGTCGGCGCGGGCCTGGGGCTGGCGGGCGTGCTCATGCAGCAGGTGCTACGCAACCCCATTGCCGCCCCCACCACCCTGGGCGTGGCCAGCGGCGCACAGCTGGGCCTGCTGGCCGCCACCCTCTATGCCCCCGGCCTGCTTGCCTTTGGTGGCAAATGGCCGGCCCTGGCCGGTGGCGTGGCCTCGCTGCTGCTGGTGATTGCCCTGTCCTGGCGCCGGCGGCTGGCCCCGGTGGCGGTGGTATTGGCGGGGTTGGTGGTCAACCTCTACCTGGGGGCCCTGAGTACCGTACTGATCCTGTTCAACCAGGAGGAATTCCGGGGACTGCTGGTGTGGGCGGCCGGTTCACTGGCACAGAACAACTGGGATGACGTGTTGCACCTGCTGCCCAGGCTGCTCATGGCCGCGGTGGTGGCAGGGCTACTGGCGCGCCCCCTGCGTCTGCTGGAACTGGATGAAGCCAATGCCCGCAGCCTGGGTGCCTCGGTGCGGCAGTTGCGGCTACTGGGCCTGGGCGTTGCCGTATTCATCACCGCCTCGGCCGTCAGCCTGGTGGGTATCGTCGGTTTCGTGGGCCTGGCCGCCCCGGCCATCGCCAGGCTGATGGGGGCCCGTTCCCTGATACAGCGCCTGCTGTGGGCGCCCCTGCTGGGGGCCCTGCTGTTGCTGACCACGGACCTGGTCCTGCTTCAGGTGGCCGGAAACTTACCCGCCGTGATCCCCACCGGCGCCATGACCGGCCTGCTTGGGGCGCCGCTGCTGCTGTGGCTGATACCCCGCCTGGCCCTGAAGGGCGGCCCCGCTACGCCGTCCGCCGCCGGCCTCCACGCCCGTCGGGTTCATGCCCCCCGTCTGCTGGTCCGGCTTCTGGTGCTGCTACTGGTTACCCTGATGGTGGCCCTGTTTGTGAGCCGGGTGCCCGAAGGCTGGGCGCTGGATGGCCTGGACCAATGGTCCACCATCAGCCAGTGGCGCCTGCCCCGGATACTGGCAGCCATGGGCGCCGGAGCCCTGCTGGCCCTTGCCGGTACCGCCATCCAACGCATCACCGGCAACCCCATGGCCAGTCCGGAGGTCCTTGGCATCAGCTCCGGCACCGCCATCGGCCTGATCGTCACCATTGTGGTGATGGCCACGGTGTCACTGCCCATCCTGCTGCTGGCCGGCACTCTGAGCGCCTTTGTCACCCTGATGGTGCTGGTGCTGCTGAACCGTCGTAGCGGTTTCCAGCCGGAGCGGCTATTACTGACCGGCATCGCCATCACAGCCCTGTTCGACCCGATACGGAGCATGATCCTGGCCAACGGCGACCCACGGGTGCAGCAGATGATCGCCTGGATGTCCGGGTCCACTTACTATGTGGACACCCTCACCGGCACGATCGCCGTCCTATGCGCCGCCGTCATGGTGGCACTGACGCCCCTGGTGACCCGCTGGCTGGACCTGCTGCCCCTGGGCCAGGATTCAGCGCGGGCCCTGGGCGTTGGCGTCAGCCGGGTGCGACTGCTACTGCTGGCGCTGGTATCGGTGCTCACCGCTTTCGCCACGCTGATAGTCGGGCCCCTGAGCTTTGCGGGCCTGCTGGCACCGCACCTGGCCCGCATGCTGGGCCTGTCCCGGGCCCTGCCCCACCTGCTGGGCGCGTCCCTGATCGGGGCCACCCTGATGGTGATGGCCGACTGGCTGGGGCGGCAGATCCTGTTTCCCCAGGAAATCCCCGCCGGCCTGATCTCGGCGCTGCTGGGTGGCGCCTATTTCATGTGGAGCCTGCGCAGGCACTGATGGGCCACGGCCCGGATTCCCAGGCTACCCGTCTCTTATCCCGGCACGTTGATCCTCCAGGGGTGATTCGGCACTCTACCGCTCGCCAGGGAACTGACGTGTGGGCCAGGAATCGCCGGATATCCCCTCCCCTTTTCCACTTGTGCTTCAGGTCCGGGTTGGCACCCATAATGCATTGCATCGCGGTGTGGCCATACCAGCCAACCTCGCCGATGGCGGGTACCGTTTCATTGCCATCTGTTAAGTGGGCCAGGAGCCGGTTAAGGCGATACCCTAATCAAATGCTCAACTGAATTCGCTTCATGGCCGTGTAGCAATGGCGATGTAACGTCGCGGAAAGTGCAGGTCCGGATGCGGCCTGTGGCATTCACTCTCATAGACGGTTAAAACGGACTTACCTTGTCTACCAACGCCGATCGTGTCTTTTCGAACCAGCACCTTGAAGGGGACCTCAAGGCCCACTCCGTACGCAGTGTCGGCTTCACGGTGACGGCCCAGGGCCTCAAGCTGCTGTTCCAGCTCGTTTCCATTACCGTCCTGGCCCGCCTGCTGCAGCCAACGGATTTTGGTCTGGTAGCCATGGTCACCGTGTTTACCGGTCTGGCCATCGTGTTCATGGAAGGCGGCCTGTCCATGGCCACTATCCAGCGCCCCCACATTACCCATGCGCAGGTGTCCAACCTGTTCTGGACCAACGTCGCCCTGGGGGGGCTGCTGTGCCTCATCTACATAGCCGCATCCCCCCTGGTGGCGTGGGTGTATGGCGAGGACAGCCTGATCGGGATCATGTGCGCCCTGAGCCTGTTCTTCCTGATCGGCGGGCTCTCGGTGCAGCATGAGGCCATCCTCAAGCGGCAGATGAATTTCAGGGCCCTTGCGGTGATCGAGGTGGTTGCCAACCTGTTCGGCGTCGGCGTGGCCATTGCCATGGCCTGGTACGGCTTTGGCTACTGGTCCCTGGTGGGCCAGCAGATCGCGACCATTGCGGTCATGAGCATCATGCGGTGGCAGGCCGCCCGCTGGGTACCGGGGTGGCTGTCCCGGGGCAGCGGGGTGCGATCGTTACTGGGATTCGGCGTCAACCTGACCGGCGCCAACTTC
The DNA here is from genome assembly GCF_045449695.1 of Marinobacter shunpengi. NCBI lineage: Bacteria > Pseudomonadati > Pseudomonadota > Gammaproteobacteria > Pseudomonadales > Marinobacteraceae > Marinobacter > Marinobacter shunpengi. The sequence goes on along the minus strand of NZ_JBJJKZ010000005.1, from coordinate 339,105 downwards.
GTGGGTTACTTCGCCACCAACATCACGCCCTTCGGCATTGGCCTGGTGGGCGGTGCTCAGCCCCTGGGGTTGTATGACCGCTCCTTCAAGCTGACGTCCATCCCCTCCAAACAACTTCTGCCACCGGTGTTCAATGTGTTCCAGTCGGCACTGGCCCGGGTGGCGGAAGACAAGCCCCGCCTGCGCACCGCGATTGTGTCCCTGGCCGGCAAGATCGCCCTGACCACCGTGTTCGTGACCCTGGTTATGGTGGTTACGGCGGACTGGATGGTGGCGGTCCTGCTGGGCGACGGCTGGGATGAGGCCGTGCTGATGTTCCAGCTCCTGGCCACCTTCTCGGTGGTCACCCCGATCACCACGTTTACCGCCATCAGCCTGGTGGCCATCGGCGAATCAAAAGCCCTGCTGAAGTGGAAGGTCATCACCTTCTTCATCCTGCTGGTGGCTATCGCCATCGGTTCCATCTGGGGCGTCATGGGCATTGTGGTGGCGCACGCCATCTCCGGGTTCTTCATCCGCATGCCGCTGTTCCTGGTCTACTCCACCCGGTTCCTGCCCATCACCATGGCCGACCACCTGCGAGCGCTGGTTCCCAGCCTGCTGATCGGCCTGACCACCGCGGCGCTGCTGTACGCACTGCGCACGGTGTTCGAACCACAGAATCCTGTTGTTGCCTTGTTACTGTTCGGTGCCATCGGTGCCGGTCTCTATCTGCTGCTTTCGCTGTCCGTCCGGCGTACCCGGGAGGATATCGTCGAGCTGCTCGGCTATATCCGGACGGCCTGGATGCGAAAGCGTAACAGTCACTGATCCATAATCGTGTCCTGTACAGGGAGGTGATCATGAAATTGCTTGTCATCGGAATCGACGGTGGTTCCCGGAACATCATCGATGCCATGCCCATGCCCTTTACCCAGGCGCTGTTTGCCCGGTCCGCCAGCCGGAACCTGGATGAGGACCTGATCAGCCGGGGCTGGGCGGAAATCCTCACCGGTGAGCACGCGTCGGACAACAAGGCGTTCTACCTGATGCCGGTGGCCGAGGGGGGCCTGGATTTCAACGCCTCCTATTCCAAGTCGGACATGCTGTCCTACAGTCGCAATGAACCCATCTGGAAAAGACTGAACCAGGCGGGCACCTCGGTGGGCCTGATGAACATTCCCACCACCGGGCCGGCGGACCAGGTCAAGGGGTTCCTGGTGGCCGGTGGCGGCGGTGGCGTCAAGGCGGGCGGCGCCATCCCGCCCACCATGATGCACCCCCAGACCTGCAAACCGCTGCTGGAGCAGCACAATTACGTGTTCGATGTGCGGCTGCCCGGTGGTGAGAGCACGGTCTCCGGGTTTTTGGAGAAAATCCGTCAGGCGGAGAATGCCCAGAAGGACACCTTCATCGAACTGGCGCGGAAGGAGAAACCCGAGTTCGGCTTCCACTGTTTCCGGATCACCACCGAGGTGCAGTACCTGGCCCGGTTCGAGATCGAACGGGCCGCGGAGGCGATCCGCAAGGCCCGGGAGAACGGTGGCGACTTCCAGCCGGAAACCCCCACCCAGCAGAAAGTGATCGAGCACTACACCAACCTGGACAACAGCATCCGGGAGCTGTTCGAAACCCTGGAGCCGGAACACTACATCTTTGTGGGGGACCACAGCACCGCCCTGTTCAAGCATGAGGGCAACGTGGATGTCTGGCTGGAGCGGGCCGGTTACCTGAGCCGCATGTCGAATGCCGAGCGCAAGGCCCGGGGCGGCCTGATCCGCCTGCGCAACAAGTCTGACCGGATCGCCGTGAAGTACTTCGGCAAGAAGTCACCGCCCCTGATCCGCCGGCCCCTGACCAAGTTCAGCCCCGGCCGCACCCGGGCCTTCGGCACCTTCTACGACACCGGGAACTTCGCCGGCATTTTCATCAACGACCGGTCGCGGTTCGGTGGGCCGGTGTCCAGCGAGCAGGAACACGAACGCCTGGTGGACGAGATCTGCGAGAACCTGAACGCCAGCGAGGAAGCGAAGGAATACCAACTGGAGGCCAGGCCGTACCGCCGGCAATATCCCGGCACGCAGTTCCAGCGGCTGATGCCCGACATCCGCCTCCACAAGCCCGACAGCATCTACTTCTCCAGCCGTAACTGGGAATTTATCCGCGACAATGGCAACCTCAAGCCACTGGACGAAAACCTGGCGGGAATCCGCTACCCCCATACCGGCGCCAAGGGCCACGACCCGCTGTTCGTGTTTAGCCAGGAACTGGAACAGCATCTGCAGACCGACGATCCCAACGACCTGCGGGTGGTCTACCGGATGATCTGCCGGCACTTCGAAGGTGCCGCCTGACACCATGAAGATCGCGATCCTCACACAGCCACTCGGCCACAACTACGGCGGACTGCTCCAGGCCTTCGCCCTGCAGAAGTACCTCCGCGATCAGGGCCATGAGGTCCAGACCCTGGACCGGCGACCGCCGGACCAGCCGCTACGAGCGCTACTGGACTACACCATCAACACCGCCAAGTACCTGCTGGGCCGGATCGGCACCGTTCCCACCCGGCGCAAACAGGAACAGGTGTACCGTGAACTGGCCCGGTTCCGGGAGCAGCATATCAGCCTGTCCCCGTGCATCACCTCAGAACGGGCACTGCGGGACTATTACCGGCAGAATCCGTTCGATGCCTACATCGTCGGCAGTGACCAGGTGTGGCGGCCCCGTTACTCACCGAGCCTGGGCAATTTTTTCCTGGATTTCCTGGACGATATCGGCAGCCCGGCCCGGCGGCTGAGCTACGCGGCCTCCTTCGGCGTGGACGAATGGGAATTCTCACCCCGGGATACCGACCGTTGCCGGGACCTGCTGGGGCGCTTCCATGCGGTGTCGGTGCGGGAACAATCCGGCGTCCGACTTTGCGAACAGCACCTGGGGCGTACCGCCGAGTGCATCCCCGACCCCACCTTCCTGCTGGAACGGGGGGAATACGAAACGGTGATCGACAACCCCGCCGGGCCCGATAACCAGGGCAAGGTGCTGACCTACGTGCTGGACACCCAGCCCTCGAAACAGCAGATTGTCCACCGGGTGGTGGATCTGCTCGGCAGGGACAGTTTCACCATCAAACCCCGGAAATCACTCTGGGAAGTCCGTAAGGACACCTTCGACCAGAGCCTCTACCCTGGTGTCGGCGCCTGGTTACAGGGCTTCCGGGATGCGGACTTCGTGGTGACGGATTCTTTCCACGGCACCGTGTTCTCCATCCTGTTCAACAAGCCCTTTATTGCCGTCGGCAACCGCACCCGGGGGCTGTCGCGCTTCCAGTCGCTGCTGACCCGTTTCGGCCTGCTGGACCGGCTGGTGGAGCACGCGGACGACATCACCACCGAGCAACTTCAGGCGGAGATCGACTGGCCCCGGGTCAATACCGTCCGCCGCCAGCAACAGGCCCTGGCCCGGCAGTTCCTGGATGACAACCTGCGGGAGGCGACACCATGACCGATCCACTCGTCTCCGTCATCGTGCCGGTGTTCAATGGGGCGGATACCCTGGAACGGTCCGTGGACAGCCTGCTGGACCAGTCCCTCAAGGCCCTTGAGATCATCCTGATAAACGATGGTTCCTCCGACGGCTCCGGAGACCTGATCGACCGGCTGGCGGCGAAGCACCCACAGATCCGGGCCGTCCACAACGAACACAACCAGGGCGTCCATGAGACCCGCCTGAATGGCCTGCGGGCCGCCACCGCGCCGTGGATAGGTTTCCTGGATGCGGATGATATTGCCCGGCCGGAGATGTTCGAACGCATGCAGGCCGCCGGCGAGGAGCACCAGGCCGATATCGTGGTCTGCGGCGCCTACCGGGTAACCGGCGACCGCAAGGTCATCAGCCCCAAGCTGCGGTTCCGCGACAATGCCACCATTACCCGCGATATCTTTCCCCGTTTCTGCCAGTTCCGGTTCGGTACCGGCATGCTCTGGAACAAGCTGTTCCGGCGCGAACTCATCATGCCCTACGCCGACCTGCACTTTCCCTGGCGCCAGAACATCAACGAGGACCTGATCCTCAACATCGGATGCTTCAAGGACGCCAATACGGTGCACCTGATGAAGGGTATGCTCTACGAGTATGTGTTCCGGGATACCAGCGTCAGCACATCCGGCAGCGTGGAAAAGGCCTGCCTGCAGACCCTGAGGGCCTACGCCATTGCGGTCAGCCTGTTCCGGGACAGCGGCGACGAGGTACTGGCGGAGATTACCAACATGTACCGCCAGCAACTGTCGTGGCCCCCCTACCGGCTGGACGATACCCGCACCATGTCGTCGTTCGGGGCGGAAATCAGAGAAGCGGTGGAGCTGATCATGGACTGCTATCCGGCGGGCCTGGGGGGGCTGACCACCACGCCGCCAAGCGCCCCCATGTCAGTGGGCCGGGTGGTCAGGGCACTCTCAAGAAGATTCCTGGGGGAGCCCGTCTAATGTTCAGCCCGGCTCATTCGAAAGGACTATCCCAATGATAACGGTCAACCTGACGACAACCTGCCAGCGACTCCCACTGTGCAAGATCACCCTGATGTCGCTATGCCTGCAATCCCGGCAACCGGACGAGATCAGGCTGTGGGTATCCACCGAACCTTACCTGCGTGACGGTGGCATTCCTGATCAGGAGGAACTCACCCGGTATTTCAGCGACCTGCCGGCCGACTGGCAGCAACGGATCAGGCTACGATGGGTAACCAATACCGGCCCCTACCGCAAACTGATCCCCGCCCTGCGGGACGCCGGACCGGACGACCTGCTGATCACCGCGGACGACGATATCGCCTACGGCAAGCACTGGCTCAGCACCCTGCTCCAGGCCTATGAACCCGGCAGCGGCATGGCCATCGCGGGGCGGGTCAGGAAGAAGCGTTACAACGCCTTCGGCAGGACCATGTCCTACATGAACTGGGATATCCTCCGGGACCCCTCCGTGGTCTCGGAGGGCTACATCATCACCTTCGGCGGTGGCGCCGTGCTGTCACGGTCCATGTTCCGCGAGCAGGATATCCTGGACGACGGCTTCCTTGAGGTGGCGCCAACCGCCGATGACCTCTGGTACTCCAAGCTGTTGCTGCGCAATGATACCCGCGTCCGGATCATCCCCGAGGTACTGCGGGAGCTGAATTTCATTGAGCACAATGACGGACTGGTCAACCACAACCACCCCAGGCAGGTCGCCCTGCTGCAGAAAATTGGCCTGCGGCTGTGGGAATGGATGGCGGGGTATATGGGCATACCGGTGTGCGGCAATGACCGGGCCTACCAGAAGGTGGAGCAGTATTTCAGCAAGCGGGATCACGACCGTCGGATCCTGCCGGAGCACACGGCCTGACGCCCTGGGGATAACCCATCCAGTCCGGGGCCATCAGGTGCCACGGATCACTGCGCCTGTCCGGTGCCGACATCGTGGGCCGCACTGTCTGCTGTCAGCCTGTCCCAGAGATTATAGGCATTGGCCACCGCCGCCAGCTGCCGGTCATTGCGCCCCTCATCACAATTGATCTTCTGCAGTGAGTTCTCGAGGTCGTTCATCCGGATGGCGATATGCCCCTGGTAGCCCAGGCAGCGCACCGGTACGTCAGAGTGCAGGGCAACCGCCCAGAACCAGATGTCGTCCGCCGTGGGCGCAAGCTCCTGGGCCGACGCCATATCAAACAGCATATCGCCGTCCATCACCCCCGGCGGGTACAGGATACCGCCAACGCCAGTGAGCAACGTCCGGTAGGGAGGTGTGTTCAACGTGGCCAACGGCCAGTCCATATAGGGCCGGAAGCCGGCAACGTCCCGCAGACAGACTTCCCGCCCCCGGAAACCGATGATACTGCCGGGATGTTCCCGGGAATGCGCCCCCAGTCGTCCCAAGCGCCAGGGCTCGTAGATAATGTCGTCATCCAGGGTAACGATGGCGCTGTCCGGGTACTTGTGCCGGACCGGCAGCAGTTTCTTGTAGCTCCTCGTGTTGTGCGGCACCCACAGTATTTCAAGTCCCCGCGCCACCTGACGTTCGATGGACCTGGGCAGCCTCCTGCCCGGGAACTCCGGTTCCGCCAGGACCAGCACCACCCGGGAAGGTTTGTAGTGCTGCTGGAAGATGGACTCGATGGTGATCCACACATCATCGATCCTGGCGGGAAACGACGTCAGGCTGACCACCAGGTTGGCGGCTTCGTTCCCGTGGAACGCCCGGAACTGCCCCAGCCTCAGCCTGCCCACCAGCAACCGGACCCGGAGATACCGGTATATCCTGTGATACGCCCTGTAAACGATATTCCCTCTGGCCATACCTGCCCTCCCGCTGGATGCTCTCATCCATGGATGCATCAACGGTGCCAGGGTGGCCCGTGCAGGCGGGTGCCCCTCAGGGCCGCATTTTTCCAGTGGGAACCGTCCGGTACAGGCAGTGCTCCCGCAGGGGTGAACCCACCGGTACGGCCGGGTGCTCAAATGTGGTTCGGTCACGCACCATTCCCAGGCGTTTCATCACCGCTTCCGAGCGGGTATTGAGAACAGCCGTGAACGACACGATTTCCGGCAGGTTCAGTTCATCAAACCCGAATGCCAAGGCCGCCCGGGCCGCCTCCGTGGCGTAACCCTGCCCCCAGGCGGAGCGTACCAGCCGCCAGCCGATCTCCACACACGGATTGAAGGGCAGGTCCGCCTGGGGCCTATTCAATCCCACAAATCCCAGGAACCGCCCGGCCGGCCTGCTTTCCAGTGCCCAGAACCCCCACCCCTGTTCCTGTATCAACGCCTCGCACTTATCCGCCATGGCATCACTTTGCGCCCGAGTCAGCGGGGAGGGGAAATAGCGCATGACCTCCGGATCGACGTTCAATGCAGCAAAGGGCTCACGGTCTTCCGGTTTCCACTGACGAAGGTGCAGGCGTTGGGTCTGGATGGTTGCAGGCATGATTCCTGACGACTCTGGTGCAGATGGGTTCAGCGATTTCGCATGGTCTCCTACCCATGGATCACTGGCAGGGCTATATATTCATACCCGATGGCAACGGCCACGTAAATCAGCAGCACCGCCATCCCCCGGTTGAACCAGCGGAAGAAAACCGGGTTCCGGATACGGCTACCCAACAATGCCCCGGCCAGGGAATAACTACCGGGCGCGCCAATGGCCAGGACCGACAGCACCACCGACCAGAACACCAGGCTGGCGCCCTGGATACCGGCGCCGGGAAACTGGATGGTGGCAATGGGCAGGGTCGCCACAACACCCTTGGGATTGAGCAGCTGCATGGCCAACCCCTCGCGGAAACGCAGCGCCCGGGTGCCCGGGCCCACCGCGTCCGTATCCACGGTGGCCCGCAGGATCCTGATGGCCAGGTAGAGGATATAGCTGCAGCCCAGCACACTGACCACCATCAATCCATGCCCCGACACCAGTGATGTCCCGACCCAGCCGAACAGCAGGAACAGGATCAGCATGGCGCTCCCCACCCCCACGAAGAATCCGACCGATCCACGGCACTGGCCATTGATGCCGGCATTCAGGCCAAGCAGGTTCACGGGCCCAGGCGTGTACATCACGCCCACGGCATAGGCGATTATCTCAATCATGGTGTTTACCCTTGGGATGTCTGCGAGACGCGGGTGTTACCTAGGCAATGACACTTGCCTGGTACTGCTTAGGAGTCATGCCATAGATACGCTTGAAGCGCCGGTTGAAGTGGCTCAGGTCGGAGAAGCCATAGCGGTAGACCACATCGCCCAGGGACGCGCCCGTCTCCAGCGCTGATCGCGCCGCGTTGATGCGGCAGTTGATCAGGTACTGGTGCGGGGTAATGCCATACTGCCGCCGGAACAGCCGTACGAAGTGGTACTTGGACAGGTTCGCCGCCTCGCTCAGGTCGTCCAGGGACAGGTCCGCATCCACATTCTCGTGGATGAACGCCTTGGCCTGCACAAGCAGCCGGTCGGCACGGCGGACCCGTTCATCCGGCTGATAGCGCCCCACCCGCTGCACCACGCGGGAGGCCATCTGGTAGAGCAGGTGTTCCTGTTCGATGCGGCTGCCCACCCCGCTGGCAATCAGCCGCACCAGTTCCAGGATATGGTTGCGAAGGACCGGGTCCTGCATCAGCGTCTCGCGCATGCGCAGGTCCCCCGTGGAATTGACACCCGCCGCCTCCACCAACAAAGGCTCGATCTGGCGCGGATGGATGTACAGCATAACGTAGCTCAGCGGTTCCTCGATGCCGGAGTGGCCGTCATGAACCTCATCCGGATTGAGCTGGATCACATTGCCGGGGGTGCTGCGGTGGAAGGCGCCACTGCTGAAGAAATCCTGCCGGCCACTGAGTGTCACGCCAAAGGCGTATTCCTCGTGGGCATGCTTGTCATAGGTAAACCCGTCCATGGCCGCCTGCAGGGCGGTCACCTCCGGCAAGTGCCCGCTCTTGATGAACTGAAACTGGCTGTCCTGTTCCACAACGCTCTCCCGGCCTGTTTCCGGGCCCTATCAGCCCCGACGTACCGATACTCTAACGCCATCCCGGTTGGCTTGCTTGGACAATATTGCTGAGTGGACGGTCGGGCATCCATCTCGGATATAACGGATACCACCCCGCTTCCGTGCCCGCAAACAGAGTGACATACTAACGGTAAGTTTTGACTAATATCAGTGTCATGGCCGGACATTGTGGCCCCGTAGTAGCCGCTGATGTCCCGTTTGATCATTAGAACCGGGCATGGAAACCGTAGTGCGCATACTGTTACTGCTTATCGTGTTGCTGGCCGCCGGCCCTGCTACGGGGCAGGATCGTATTGTCTCCGACACCGGCTGGGCTGACACCGCGCATCAACTGGATGTCGACAGGGGTAAAGAGCCCGCTACGGATACCGGCGATGCAGTGCTATCGCCCGGCTTCGAAGCCCTGACACTTGCCTCCGGTACGCCCCACCAACAGGTACTGGTTTCCGAAACCGGTACAGACTTCCAGGACAACCACCGCATTCGCGCCCCTCCCTTTCTCGACCACCGGATTTAACGCACAACAGGACGGGCCCTGCCCGCACCTGACCCAATCCGTTATGTCAGGCCCATAGGGGCCTGGTCGAGAAATCAGGAGTGGTCTCCAATGAAGAAACTGACCCTTTACCCCGTTTCCAGCGTCGACGAGCTGGCGTCGCCCCATGGCACCTCCAGCGTATCCCTGGAAACGCCAGCGCTGGAGTTCTTCACCGACTTCAGCCTGGTCCAGCCGCTGGTGATCGACGCCTCGGTCACCGCGGTCCAGGCCCGGGAAATGATGATCCGCACCCACGTTCGCCTGAAGTTCGTGGTGGACGAGGCCGACCGGTTTGTTGGCGTTATCAGCTCCGACGACCTTGCCGAGCGCAAGATCGTGCAGAAGGTTGCCGAGGGTTATTCCCGTAGCGACATCGCGGTAACGGACCTGATGGTCCCCAAGGGCGAACTGATGGCAATGGGTATTGACGAGGTGGCCAAAGCCACCATTGGCGATGTCGTCACCCTGCTCAAGGACTATCGCCAGCAACACTGCCTGGTGGTCGACCAGCAGACCCACTCGGTGCGGGGAATTTTCTCCTCCAGCGACATCTCCCGGAAACTCCGGTTGCCGATCGATATCCAGGACCGGTCGGATTTCTTCCGGGTGTTCAGCGCCGTCCATTGATGATCAGCCGGCAGGTGTCATGCCTGCCGGCCTGGCCTGAACGGGCCGCCGCACGGCTGTTGATCGGCAGCTGTGCCACACCTTCCCTGAATGCAACGCACTCCCGGTGCCCCCTATCGCCATCCTTTACAGGACTGCGGGCACATGCGAGATTGGATGGTTCCAACCCCGTCCGCCAAAAACCAAAAAATGAGGACAACCATGTCAGATGTGAAAGCCTACGCGGCCCAATCGGAAACCTCCGGACTGGCGCCTTTCGGTTTCCAGCCCCGAACGCCCCGACCGGACGATGTCTCCATCGAGATCGACTACTGCGGTGTCTGCCACACCGATATCCACTTTGCCCAGAACGACTGGGGCCGCACCCTGTACCCGGTGGTACCCGGTCATGAGATCATCGGGCGCGTCACCGCCGTTGGCAGTGATGTCAGCGGGTTCCAGGTGGGAGACCGGGTCGGCGTTGGTTGCATGGTGGATTCCTGCCGTCAGTGTTCCTCCTGCGAACAGGGCCTTGAACAGTACTGCCGGGAAGGCATGACCCCCACCTACAACGGCACCGACCGCCACGATGGCCTGCGCACCTACGGCGGCTACTCCGAGCGCATCGTGGTCAGCGACCGTTTTGTGGTCCGGGTGCCCGAACAACTGGACCCGGCCACCGCCGCGCCCCTGCTCTGCGCCGGCATCACCACCTATTCACCGCTGAAGCACTTTGGCGTGGGCCCGGGCCACAAGGTCGGGGTGCTGGGCATGGGCGGCCTGGGTCATATGGGCGTCAAGTTCGCCAGGGCCCTGGGGGCCGAGGTCACCATTTTCACCCGTTCCGAAAGCAAAGTGGCGGAAGCGAAGAAGCAGGGAGCGGACCACGTGGTCGTTTCCACAGACCCGGAACAGATGGCAGCAGTGGCGCTGAACTTCGACTTCCTGCTGGATACCATCCCGGTCCACCACGACCTGAACCCCTACCTGGAAACCCTGAAGGTGGACGGCACCCACATCCTGGTGGGCATGATCGAACCCATCGAGCCCACCGTGCATTCGCGAAACCTGATCGGCAAGCGCCGCATCCTCACCGGGTCACTGATCGGCGGCATGCCGGAAACCCAGGAGGTGCTGGATTTCTGCGCGGAGCACGACATCGGGTGCGATATCGAGATGCTGGATATCCACAACATCAACGACGCCTATGAGCGCATGAAGCGGGGCGACGTGAAGTATCGGTTCGTGATTGATATGAAGTCGTTGAAGGATGCCTGAAGGCGTTTCCTGACGAAGCCGCCAACGAGAAAGCCGGCCACGGGGGCCGGCTTTTTTTTCTTGCGACGGTAGGCTATCAGGCGCCGATCACGCCACCGTCATCCTTTGTCACCAGCACCGCCGATGAACGGGGATGGCCTGCGGCAGAACCGGCCGGCCAGCTTTCCGGGTGCTGGATGCCCACGAACATGCTGGTCTGGTCCGGCGTGCTGGTCACACCGGTGACCTCGCAGCCCACCGGGCCAACGAAGAACCGCTTGATCTCACGGGTCTCCGGGTTGGCAGCCAGCATCATGTTGTTCTGGTAGGGCGCCGCATCACTTCCGTCGGTCTGGATCCAGAGACGACCGCTGCCGTCAAACCAGAGGCCATCCGGGCTGTTGAAGATATTGCTTTCGTCCAGCGTCACCACGGCTTCGCCGTCCACTACCGTCTCGGTACCAGCCACGCCAGCAAACACAAAGATATCCCACTGGAAGCTGGTGGCGGCGTAATCCCCACCATCCTCGCTCCAGCGAATGATATGACCGGTCTCATTGTTGGCATTGGGGTTGGCGGCGTTGACCTGGTCTTCCGTCCGCTGGGTGTTGTTGGTCAGGGTGAAGTACACCTCGCCGGTGTTGGGATCCACGGCGCCCCACTCCGGGCGGTCCATGGGGGTGGCGCCCATGATGTCGGCGGCCAGGCGGGTGTTCAGCAGCACTTCGCCCTGGTCGGCGAAGGGAGTATCGAACTGGATATCGCCCACCTGGGTGCCGACGGCCGCGTTCATCGCGCTGACGAAATCCGCATCGTCCAGGGACAGTGCCAGCCAGTCACCGGTGCCATCCTCGTTGAAGCGGGCCACGTACAGGGTGCCCTCGTCCAGCAGGTCACCGCTGGCGGTGTCGGCGTGGTACGGCTGGGCGGACACGAACTTGTAGATATACTCGAAACGGCTGTCGTCACCGGAATAGCACACCACCGGTTCGCCTTCGGTGGCGGGGGCGAAGATAACGCCCTCGTGGCCGAAGCGTCCCAGTGCGGTGCGCTTCTTGGGGCGGGACTCCGGCGCGAACGGGTCGATTTCCACCATGTAGCCGTAGGTATTCGGCTCGTGACGGTAGTCCAGGTCTGCGGAGGCCTCAATGCTGGTGGCATTGAACCGCTCATACTCGCCGTTGGTGCCACCCGTGGCGGTTTCCCAGGCGTAGCGTGTGCCGGTGCCAATGCCATGGCGGGCGTGCTCCCGGGGCAGCGGGGTATCGTCGTTCTTGAAGTAGCCGTGCCAGTTCTCTTCGGCGGCCAGGTAGGTGTTCCAGGGCGTCGGGCCCATGGAACAGTTATTCAGGGTGCCGCGGGTGGCGGTGGCATCATTGCTGAAGGCGGTGACCAGCTTGTCGTGGCCACGCAGCGGACCACGGATGTCCATCTCGGTGGCGCCGGTGATGCGGCGGTTGTATTCGCTGCCGAACACCAGGTCCCAGACGCCGTCAGTTTTCCGGATATGGCACACGCTGACCCCGTGGGCGGCGATTTCCTTACGAACCTCGTCGGTCACCGTGCGAACGCCGGCATCGACGGTCGGACCATTCTGGTGCAGGGCATCAATGTCGATGTACTCGTGGTTCATCACCAGCAGCCCTTCCTCGGAGCTGTTGCCGCCGGTCTTGACGTCGATCGGGTAGAAGGTCATGCCGTCATGGTGCATGCCCACCTGCTCTTCCTGCTGGGCGCCGGTGTTGGTGCCATCCGGCTGGAACTCGGGATAGCTACCGGTAATCGGGGTGCCCCAGGGCAGGAACACCGTGGCCGTGTAGCCGGCCGGCACCACAACCTCGTTGGCGGTAGATGGCATGACCGCCTCGAAGCCCAGCGTCACCGAACCACCGGAGCCGCCGTCGCCGGGCTGCTCAGCGCTATCATCGTCATCGTCGTCACTGGAACAGCCCACCAGGCCAAGCGCAGACACCCCCATCAGGCTCGCCAGCGCGGCGCCCACGCCGCCCTTCATCACGGTACGGCGCTCCATACGTGCAGACAGCACGGACTGGAAGGGACGGTTGCCGGAATGGTTAACCACCGGCTCGTGCTCGTGGTCACCGGTAATGTGTTCAATACTATAGTGTTTCTGGTCCATCTTTGTTCTCTCTCGCGGCCATGGTTGTGATGTTGATAGCCTTGGCAGGATGAGAGAATTAGTTGACGGTACCGTGACGGTTACGTTTCGTTACGATGAATGCTATGTGTCTGATCTACAGATAAAAAAACGTTCACATAAACATCAAAAGTGGACGAATCATGGGTAGCCTGTACTGAGGCTGCAACAGCGGCGTGACTGCTGGCGCATCCCGAAACCGCAAGCCTCAGGTGCTCCGCACATACGCTGGCGCTTTCGCGTGTTTCTCGAAGCCCCCGTACTTTCTGGTGGACGGGTAATACTCGGCCCCAAACTGAACCTTGCCAGCCGCCTCCTCGCCCGCCACCTCGGCAATAAAGGCCAGCACCATGTCGGTGCCGGCGGAGACCCCGGCAGATGACCAGATCGTTCCGTCCTGCACATAACGCTGCTCCAGGACGTCCACATCCCCCAACGCCCGCAGCCTGTCCAGGGAGCCCCAGTGTGTTGTCGCGCGCTTGCCGGAAAGCAGCGAGGCCGCATGCAGCACGAACGACCCGGTGCATACCGAAAGCACAGCCCTGGCACTCCGGGCCTGAGTTGAAACAAAGGAGAGCATCCCGGGATTCGACACTTCCCGCCGTGTGCCTTCACCGCCCGGCACCAGCAGATAGTCAAGCGGGGGGCATTCCGCAAAGGTGGTGTGCGGATTGACCGACATGCCCTTTGCGCAGGTCACGGGCCCTGGTTTCTCGGCAACCAGCAGGCACTCCTCCGGCCCATCGGCAAACCGGCTCCACATGGTGACCATCTCCCACGGACCCACAAAATCAAGTTCTTCAGCCTGGTCGAAGATGACGATTCCGAAGTTCATGGTTTTCTCCTTTCAGAGCCACCCTTCCCCAGGGTGGTGCAGCAGGCAGGGGACGGTTACACAGCCACTGGCTAAGCTGCTTCGAAGTCCAGGGGATGAATTCCATCCAGATTGACCGTATTGCGGGCCACCCAAAGATCGTAGATATCCTGCATCGCCAACCAGCTTTCAGGACTACGCCCGAGAACCCTGGATAGCCGAAGAGACATCTCCGGGCTAATACCACTATCCCCTTTGAGCAGCCGAGACAACGTGGAGGGTGAAACCCCCAGACTGGACGCAAGCTGACGGGCACTGATACCGAAAGGCTCCAGGTACACTTCCCGAATGAATTCACCAGGATGCGGCGGATTATGCATAGTCATCAGTGATAATCCTCATAATCAAGAATGTAGGCATTGCCGTCCTGAAATTCGAACGCCATGCGCCAATTACCGTTAACCCGAACCGACCAACGCCCTTTGTCTTTTCCCTTCAATGGATGAAGCCGAAAGCCAGGGATATCCATGTCCTCCACCGAAGTGGCGGTATCCAGAGCAGCCAACTGCATACGCAGTTTCCTGGCGTGGTCAGGCTGTATGCCTGCGGTGCTGCCGGTCGAGTAGAACCGTTTCAGTCCTTTGTGACGGAATGATTTAATCATGAGAGGATGGCAGCATGTTGCGCATCGCGCAACAATGGAGCTTAGACATTATGACTCCCCGCCCGGAGGCTGCGTAGCAGACCATCCGCTGCAACCGGTTTTATGCGTCAGCGATCGATCAGAGCGCCGGTTTTAGGGGATGGTTACACTGTTTTTTGGGCTAACGACGCGCGTCCACTACACTGGGGAAATCCAGTTCGGGGCCTCAATCAGCCCCATAAATATCCATATCTAACAATATATTTCGCTCACCAAGCTTCAAAAGGGATGCCGGGCTAAGACTGAGCCCTTCCATACTCCCGTCCAAGAAAACTCCGCAGTAAAGATCAATTCGGTAGTTATCAGCCAGCTCCTGCCACGCATCAAGATTATCTGTGAGCTGGTCCAGAATTTCGGAAATCTGAACATCCAAATCGCCGGGCATCTGATCGGCAGCAGACAACCCCCACAGCCCTGCCGTAGCTATTCGCACCTTCCCGGACTTGGCAACGACTTTCTGGTCTTTAGCCTGCCAATGTGTTGGAAAGCCACCAAGCGAATCGGTTATGTCCTCGGGCAGAAGATCATCACCGATCACCCGAAGTATTGCCTTTGTCTGACTGATTGTGGCCATAATTCTCCGATTCACATGCGTGACGCTGAAGGCAACGGCGTATGCAGCACATCCGCAGGCCGGATTTTCTACAAGGTGTCGGTTATTGCCCAACTTCTGTACTTAACCACGAATTCTCTTGCCTCTTCCAGAGTAGCCGGGTACGGAACAGATTCGTAGCTGTTGGGCTCCAGCCTGATTTTTTGGAACAGAAAGCCATGCTCAATCAAAAACTGGACCTTCTTCCACTGAGTAAGGTCAGATTTTTTAGGAGCCTTAAAATGACGACCGACATTGAACATGGTGCCGTTACAGACCGGGCACTGCATCTTAAGAGGGTAGTCGGAGGGCAATCCTTCCACATGGCGTTTATTGGCAGTTTTGCAGGTAAGACAGGCGTATGACATCGAATAATCCGGCCCAGAAACCTTTTTCTTGGTTTCACTGCTCCGTAATCCTGCGTTCCAGCGGAGAGCCTTTCTAGTGTCTTGATCAACAGTCATGTTGTACCTTGTAGCGCTTTGGTTTAGCGGAGGGCCGTCAGGGAATCGAGTGAAGGCCGTAAGTCGGAGCGAACCACAACACTTTGTTGAGTTCATGCATACTTGGCCAATATACTCTTTGCGGTTTCAATGATTTTTCGTTCTACATCTAGCTGAAGCTCCCGGGCTCGCTGCTCGCCATAGAACTGAATCCTATAGTCCTTACCGAACTCCCCGTATTCATCTTCAAGGGCCGCCATCACGAAGAATTCCGGTAATTCAGGTTCAGTGTCGCTCGAGTAAACAGCATTAGCTATACGCAGGGCCGCCTCACGGGCCGAAACCTCACCAGCAGCCAGTTTTCTGCAAGCATCAAGCGCCACATCAATAATTTCTCGATCTTTCAATTAGCTATCCAATCACTAGACTCATAATGTCCCGCACAGCGGGAAAATTGCAGCTATGGAGGAGCGGAAATTTAATCCGCCTGCCGCGCTTGCTTAAAAGCTCTCGAAGACATCGTGGTACCAGAACTTGTCCTTGTCTTTGAACCACGACTCATTCTCGGGAGTACACAGTGCTGCGAGAGGCTTTGGTGACAGCCTGTAACGCTCCAAGAGGGCGAGGAGATCTCTCATTGCCTGCTCGTCTACCTCAGCTTCTTGGATATGCAGATAACCACGGTCGATACTTTTCACACATGGGATTTCCTGCGCCCAGGTAAAGAAATGGTCCTCATCGAGCTGTGAATAATAGACAACTGGCTGTGTATCTAGCTTGAGCACGGTTCCCTCTGATTTTTAACGTCTCAAACACTGACGGAAGTCGATTGTTAGCTTTTGTTTCGGCTATCAAAAGGAGCCATTTTCTCGTAGGCAGATGAGTAATCGATAACCAAATCTAAGGTATCGATCTTCTCCTCAACACTAGCAATTTCCTCATCTGAAGTTGCCGGAAAAGTGATTGCCAGCAATACTTTCTTTTCGTTTGCAGGCATTGCGTAGTCATTGCCTAGGATTGTTCGTGTGGAGTTTTTCGACAACTCTCCTAAAGCAGCGGAAAGGGCGGCCTCTGGTTCACACTGTTTACCCTTGTGATAAATTTGAAACTGATTGACATAGGCAGGGCCAAGCCCATTGTTGATCAGAAGCACTTGGAGGCGTGCCATGTCATTGTGCTTCTCCCGCTTGGTAAGGGTGAATAAATGGGGTCTTACACTAATCCGATTGTGGGCCCGCTGTACACTTGTTTGCCACGCGGTAAATCCAAGAGCACAGAGCGCCACGATCACAGATGCTATCGATAAATAGATTTCCATGTAACCTCGGGACTTCGTAAAAGCTAACACCAGAATAAGCCGCCGTTTTGAGCGCTAGCGCAAAACAGTCGGCTTGATTCACTGGTTAAACAACCGCAACGTTGTTGTCTAAGAAGTCAGCCAAAGATTCAACGATATCCTCGGCTACGTCTGGTTCTGCGCATTCATTAAGCCAAACCCTACTCATTGCGCGCCAAACTTCTTCCTTACCAATAACCATCCTATCAGCTACAGATTTAATCCATTCATGGTGCTCAGGTAAAGTTAATGCGTTGCTTGCTGCGCTGACGAAATCCGCATGAGAACGGTTTATTAATGGAGAGATACCCTGCCACCCGATTTGTTCAAGGTCTTCAAAAACTACCCGTTCAGGCGCATCACCACCGGGAAGAATATGACAGCCAGGCGAAGGGTCTTGGTCTCCGTCGAGTGCCACAATGGTTGGCCGCTGGAATCGATTACCATCTACCATTTGTCCTAGAGATTTCCCTACAGAGGCTGCACCAAATGCCGATATCGAGCATCGTGCAAGCTTATCGAGAGCCCTTTTTGCCATAATTTCTTCTAAAAGAATTCTGGCCGTCTCATCCTCGACGTAGACATCAACTTCTGGATGGATTTCTTCATCCATTTTTGAAAGAGCGAACTCCGGACTCACACCTGGAACAACCGCCTTTTGGTCTCCCTCTTTAAAAACGTATACCCGAGCGGAGGGAGGCAATTCTTCTAGAACGTAGGGCGAATGAGTGGTAAGAATAAACTGGACAAGTTTCGTGCGAGCTATCTCTGCAAGATCTCTTATCAACCGTCGTTGGGCCCGAGGGTGCAAGGAAGTTTCTATCTCATCAATGAGTACAATGCTATATTTAGGTATATCGATTGAGATCAAATCTGCAATAGTCGCCTCACCCGCTCCTTGGTGAAAACCCGAATATTCTTCTCCGTCATGAGAAACAACCGGCACCATACGATTGGGATCAAAGTTAGTCGTTGCCTGTCTCGCAGACGAGTAGGTTTTGCCGATAATGGATGAGAATCGTTGCAAGGCTTCTTGCTCAAAGGCCTGAGCGTCAGCCTCATTGAGTGCAGGCTTAGCTAGGCGAGCATACCCGGTCCTTGCAGCGATGGGCTGAATACGCCGGAGATCAAGATACTTTACAGGCCTTAACTTCCTTTTCTCATTACCTCTCCATCTTGTAGTAGGCTTTCGAAGAGAAACCTCTGTTGAGTTTTTCCCTTCTTTGATAGATGCCTTTAAAATAATCCCTGAGAGAGAATCCCAAGCTGTATCAGGGAAGAAACTAGACGCGAAGTGGGTTTCATCAGATGACGATTCATAAATACTCGCCGCGGTCTGGATAATCGTGCTTTTCCCCGATCCGTTCTCGCCACAAATAGCGACTATCGGAAAATTAAAATCAACTCGTTGGCCAGCCCAACCTCTTATACCATTAATCTCAATCCATTCGAGATGTTTCGGAAAGTCACCTCTCTGCCACTTTCCTGCCAACCTTCTTACTTCTCTACTCAAAGGCATAAATTTTCCTTTATTCAATTCCTCGTTTTTTGTTTAACGCCTTGCTCAGAAACTTGTTAATTCTGTGACGTGACCTTGAAATTCGCTGAGGCCACTCCTATACATCATAACGGGGCTTGGTAAGCCTTAATCAGCCCCACCCTGCTAACTGAAAACACGAGGTGCCATATGTCTAATCTCACAGATGTAACCAGCAGCGTCGCAGATAGGACGACGGACCTGCTCGAAAAAGTGTCTAGCCCTGCTTCTCGCTCCGGTTCAGTTGTTGAACGGTCTGGAAAAATGACTGAACAAGGCGTCGACCCAGAAGTCACCGCACTGCAAATGACTAAAAACAGTCCTAATGGTCAGAAATACACGGCTCAAGATGTTGATTCTTACGCAAAGTTGTACCAGGACTCTGAAACAAGGGTCGTTCTCACAGCCAAACAAGCTCGCGCGCTGATCAAGGATCAGCAAGAAAGCACTCTTGATGCCACAGAGTTTGCTCCCCAAATCTGAAAGCCGGTTACTCAGCCCGTCCATAGCGGGCTGAGACCTAACAACAGTTTGACTGCCCAGTTCTATCAGAGCATCAGGATTCACCTTCCTCTCTGACCACTCAGGATTACCAGGCATGCGATACGGCTCCAGGCGAGTAGTTCGAGGCGTGCTGTAGAGAAGCGAATGGCAACCAACGAAGGTAACCCCCATCGCTGATGAATGGTGAGCCCACGGAGACCCGCTTGTGTGTATCCAAGCCGCGTCTTGTCACGCACAAGCGGGCCTCTCCGAGGGTAGCCAAAAAAGCGTTCAGCAACGATCTTCCTTATTTGGTTTTGTGGATCGTTTGCTAACATAAAAAGCAAGCCCAAATAATAAAGACTTACAGGCCCAGCCGAAAATCTCCGCAATCATCTGACATCTATCTTTTACTGCCCAATCAGTAAACATTCTTTAATGAATTCAACCTACACCAATCTTCACCCTGCCTCAAACAGAAAATCTCTCCGAAGCGAGGGGGGAACCCGGTGCTACCCCGTCGCGAAGTCCTTGCCCCTGGGTCAATCAACGTGTTCGTAGATCAGGACGGTTCCCCCTGATCATGGCCCTGTGTCCAAAGGCTCAGTGTCTAAAGGCTAGTCCAGCGTCGTCTTGACACGGTCATCAGGGTTCTGGAACCATTCCTGACCAGCAGAATAACAGTGGATTGTTATCAAGCACTCAGACAAGGAGCGTACTTATGACCGCAGTGGCTACTGATCGCTACGTCACCTCTGATTTCAACTCGGCCCCTCTGGCTGCCCTCGCCGATCTGATGGGGCTAAACGGTTATCAAAGCCAGATCATGGCATCACCGGAGCTGTTTTCTCCGATCCTGAATGGCATATCCGTTTATCGTCATATCGAAAGCCCGCAGCGTCGGGAAATCCTGTCGGCGATCAGGAACGATGTTCCCCGCGGTCAACTGACGGATAAGCTGATGGGCCTGGTTACCAGCCAGATTGTTCAACCCTACTGGTATATGTGGTCCCTGTCGGACGAAGAACTGTTGGAGTTCTTCAACTTTTCCCAGGCCAAAACCTCTGCCACGGAGCCCCTTAGTGTCGGTAGTTTGCCCGATTTCAGTGTGGGCTCCCTGGCAACGGCACTTGTGGTTATGTCCCTGAAAGGGCCAAGAGCGGCATTGAAAGAGCAGGCCCAGGGACAGATCGATGCCCTCATGAAGAAAAGTGGACTGGTGCAGGAAATCAGCAAGCGACTCGGCATTGGAGGCCGGTTACTTTCGGCCATTGGCATCGCCAGTATTCCGACAATCATCGTCATTTCCGGACTTAACATCATGGCCAGTAAGGAATCGGAAGTGGCGAGGCGGGAACTTGCTGCGCGAGGCCTTCTCGCCTATCAGGACCTCTGAAATGCTGATTGTCCTCCTGGGCTCCGGCCTTGCCGGCTCATTCCTCTATTACGCGCTGCTGGCCAGCATAAAGCGAAAGTCGCTGTCTGCTACCTGGGTCAACTGGTTCTGCTGTACGGGGTGCAGCGCATTTCTATTGGCGATTGCCGCCAGCGTGGTGGCTCATTGGTTCGGGGCCAAACCCACCCTCTGGCTTAGCGTCGCTATCTGGCCAATTATCTTTCTGCCGCTGCAAGCTGGTTATTCAGTGGCGGTGAAAGCAGAAGGCGACCTCAGACCATCGGCGCTGGATAACGGAGGTAAGGAATGAGGTTCAACACAGGGAAGAAGCTCGCGGTTCTGTTTGCGGCCGGTGTGGGGTTTGCCGCTTCCGCTAACGCAGACAGTCCTGCCGCCCCTGGAGAACGTCTGACACCAGTGGTAAGAACCTACCTGGATCTCCTGATGTGCGCCAACACGGCGTCGGAGTATCAGTCAGACCCAACCGCTGCTGAGACGTACCGCGAGACGGCATTCGCTCTAAGCGATGCGTCGAGTGAGGCCGGCTGGGAACAAACCGAGTTCGATTCGGCACTGGTTTCTGCGCAGGAGCGCTATCAGGAACTTGAGCTCTCCGACAGCGATACACGCGAGTCCTGGCAGCTTCGCCACTTTTCACGGGAACGCTGCCAGGACCGGTTAGCTACTGCAACCAGCCAATTGTCCAGGGGCAGGCCTTTCCCCACGCCCTGATGGCCCGCCCGCGGGCATGCCTCAGGTTGCTTCCAGGCTGAAAACCGGGACAGATTTATTTTCTGGCGATACAGGCTGCCATCGACAAAAACAAGCTGAAGAGCGGCGACCGCTTCCTCGAGGAGGTCGAGCGCCTTATTGGCTTCCGCATCAAAGCCAGGCCACCCGGACGGCCCAAAGAATAAATCTGTCCCGATTTTCCCGAGTGCTTGACAGCCCCGCGAGACTAGCGAAGCAGGCGTTCTCGCTCCTGGGTTCATGATTGGCCGCTGGCGCTGCCCCAAAAAATGACTATTGCCTACTGATTCCGAGAAGGCTCATATGTGTTGGGCATTTTCCTGTTTAGTTTTTTTCACTACCGATAAACCGATAGATCGCCGCACCGAGCATACCGCCAATTATTGGAGCCACCCAGAAAAGCCAAAGCTGTGAAATCGCCCAATCGCCTACAAACACAGCAACGCCCGTACTGCGTGCAGGATTCACCGAGGTGTTTGTAACCGGGATGCTAATCAAATGGATGAGAGTCAGACACAAACCAATGGCAATCGGTGCGAAACCCTGTGGTGCCCGTTTGTCAGTAGCGCCCATAATGACAAGGAGAAACATCATGGTCATGACCACTTCAGTTATCAGGGCTGCCAGCAAACTATACCCGCCAGGCGAGTGGGCACCGTATCCATTTGAGGCAAAGCCGGCGGATAAATCAAAGCCTGGCTTACCGGAAGCAATAAGATACAGAACACCACCTGCTACCACCCCGCCCAAGACCTGCGCAACAATGTAGGGCAGCAGCTCATTTGCGGGGAAGCGACCTCCGGCCCAGAGGCCAAAAGAAACGGCCGGGTTGAGGTGACAGCCAGATATATGCCCGATGGCGAAGGCCATAGTGAGCACGGTCAGACCAAATGCCAGTGCCACGCCAAGCAGGCCAATGCCAACATCCGGGAACGCAGCCGCTAAAACGGCGCTGCCGCATCCACCAAGAACCAGCCAGAATGTTCCAAAGAACTCTGCGCTATATTTCTTCATACTGTCCTCCTTCGTATTGTTGACCATCCTGTCCAACAAGGCTGCAGAAAAACCCGATCCCGGGCCATTTCCACCAACCACTGCAGTTGTTCTTTGATCACCCACCTCTGGCAGGTGCGTTTTTTGCTGTCGGCAATATCCGCTCAGTCTCCTTTATCGGCCGGTTTCTCAACATTGTGCATCAGGCAGTATAGCTGCCACTGGCCCTGCACCTACTTCCTTTCCCGCAGACTGAAGCGATTCAACCATTTTGTGGTGCCAATGTTGCAAATACCGGTTCCGCCACCGACATTCGATGACTGTAGATCTCTTTGCACTGCGGACTGTCTACCCGGTGTGTCATCCAGTCGGTATAGCTCGAGACGTGTGTTTGCGAAAGAGAATCAGACCTGGCGGCCAGAGCCATTCCGGCGATTGGCTGATGCGGGAGTTTTGGATGCATTGGTGCTTCTTCAGGCTATGCCGGCATTGCAGAAAACGGCCTTTGAAGTGCACCCGGATCTTGCCATTTTCGGCTTCCCGCTGGCCCCGGTAGGTGAGAGTTTCGCCGCTTGGGTAGACACAGGTCAGGTTGACCGGTTCGAACGGGAAGTCACTGGCCGGAATGGTCTCCTTCCAGCCATTGTCGGGCAGGCTCTGTTGTCGCTTGCCGGACTTGTCTTTCTGGTGGGCGAACTTCGGGGCCCGGCTGCGGAACTGGTTGTCCGGCACGTAGCCGTTGATCTGGCGTTCGCCAAAGGCCTGGGCGCCAATGATGACCTGGTGTTTCCTGTCCACCGTGGCGACGTCGTTATAGCCCTGGATCGTGCCCTTGCTTGTTAAAAGCTCTCGAAGACATCGTGGTACCAGAACTTTTCCTTGTCTTTGAACCACGACTCATTCTCGGGAGTACACAGTGCTGCGAGAGGCTTTGGTGACAGCCCGTAACGCTCCAAGAGGGCGAGGAGATCTCTCATTGCCTGCTCGTCTACCTCAGCTTCTTGGATATGCAGATAACCACGGTCGATACTTTTTACACATGGGATTTCTTGCGCCCAAGTAAAGAAATGGTCCTCATCGAGCTGTGAATAATAGACAACTGGCTGTGTATCTAGCTTAAGCACGATTCCCTCTGATTTTTAACGCCGGCGTATCGGGGGAAGTCCAAGAAATGAATCGGCCTCCAGCTCCATTTCAAGATACGCCAGTTGGTTCTGCTACTGGACGTTCTTGTTCCGAATTCGACGTAATTGTTCGATGTCCATTGAAGTTAACAGCAGTTAGATAGACCTCTTTATGATTGTAAAAATCTGACCGCTTCATTATTGCAAAATGAACCGCTTGCGCACTTAAAAAACATTCAAAAATAAAAATGACTTACAGGTCCAGCCAAAGAATCTCCGCAATCATCTGGCGTATTCCTTTTACCGCCCAATCATTAAAAATTCTTTAATGAATTCAACCTACACCAATCTTCACCCTGCCTCAAACGAAAAAGCCCCGCCGGGGCGGGGCCTGGGTCAAGGGTTGCTCCGCATCACGGTACGCTCTGCAACGAATCCACCAACCCCGCCATAAACCGCGCAGCCTCTCCCCCGGTTGCGGACCGGTGATCAAAGGTTACGGACAGGGGCATGATTCGCCGCACCGCTGGTTTACCCTCGTGAGGCACGACCTTCTCCCGGATCTTGCCGGCGCCGACAATCGCCACCTGGGGAGGGCTGACGATGGGGTTCGCGTACTGGCCGGTCATGGTGCCGAAGTTGGACAGAGTGATGGTGGCGCCCTGCATTTCCTGGGGTGGGATCTTGCGGGTGGCGACGGCTTCGCGGAGGTTTTCCAGGCCTTTTCGCAGGTCGTCCATGGTGCGGTGGTTGACGTCCCGCAGCACCGGGACGAACAGGCCGTCCGGGGTGTCCACGGCGATGCCGATGTGCACTTCGTCCAGCAGGCGGCGGCTGAGGTTGTCGCCGTCGAACCAGCAGTTCAGGGCCGGGCTGGCCTCGCAGGCGTGGGCGATGGCCTGCACCAGGCGCATGGTGATGTCGGTGCCCTTCGGCCAGTCGTGGATATCGGCGTCCTCGAAGATGGACACCGGCACCACCTGGGCGTGGGACAGGGCCATGTTCTTGGCCATGGTGCGCCTGGGGCCGCGCAGGCCTTCCGCTTCGCCAAGCTGTTTCTGGTGGCTGGCCTGGCGGTGCACGTCGTCGTTGGTGATCAGCCCTCCGGGGCCGCTGCCCTTGATGGCCTCCAGGCTGACGCCCAGGCGCTCGGCCAGGGCCCGCACGCCCGGGGTGGCGCGGTTGGCCCTGGCCCGTTTGCTGGAGGGGGCGGCGCCGATGATGAACTGGTCCTCCTGGCTGCCTTCCTCACCTTTATCGGAGCCCTTTAGCTCTCCTACTACTGTGCCGCTGTCATCCCCCTCCCCCTCGAACGCCATCAGGGGTTCACCGGTGTGGATGATGTCGCCGGCCTCTCCGAACAGCTTGGCGATCACACCGGCCTCCGGTGACGGCACTTCCACGATGGCCTTGGCGGTTTCCACGCTGACCAGGGTCTGGTCCACTTCCACGGTATCGCCCACCTTCACATGCCATTCCACGATTTCCGCTTCCGGCAGGCCTTCGCCCAGGTCGGGTAGCTTGAAGTACTTCATAGTGCGATCACCTCCTCCACCGCCTGGACGATGTCTTCCGTCTTCGGCAGATAATGGGCCTCATTGCGGTAGTACGGCATGACGGTGTCGTAGCCGGTAACGCGAACCACCGGCGCCTGCAGGTCCAGGAAGGCGCCCTCGGCAATGCTGGCCGCCACTTCCGCGCCGAAGCCGCCGTTACGGCAGGCCTCGTGGATAATCACCGCGCGACCGGTCTTGGCCACGGAGCACAGCAGGGTTTCCCGGTCCAGGGGGCTGATGGTGGCCACGTCGATCACCTCCGCGGATACCCCCTGCTCCGCCAGCCGGTCGGCGGCCTGCAGGGTTTCCATGATAGGGGCGCCCCAGCTGATCAGGGTGACGTCGTCCCCTTCCCGCAGGGTGAAACAGGTGTCCAGCGGCAGCGCATCGCCGTTGTCCTTCACGGTCTGGGTGACGGCCCGGTAGATGCGCTTGGGCTCCAGGAAGATCACCGGATCCGGGTTGCGGATGGCCGCCAGCAGTAACCCGTAGGCCCGTTGCGGGGAACTGGGGATCACCACCCGCAGGCCGGGGATGTGGGCGAACAGGGCCTCGGTACTCTCGCTGTGGTGTTCCGGGGCATGGATGCCACCGCCGAAGGGCGCGCGATAGACAATGGGGCAATGCAGCCGGCCCCGGGTGCGATTCCGCATGCGGGCGGCGTGGCTGATGATCTGCTCCAGGCCGGCGTAGATAAAGCCCATGAACTGGAACTCCGCCACCGGTTTCAAGCCCTGGGTGGCCAGGCCCACGGCGGTGCCGGCGATGAGGGTTTCCGCCAGGGGCGTGTCCATCACCCGCTTGTAGCCGAAGCGTTCCTTCAGGCCGACGGTGGCCCGGAACACGCCGCCGTTGGTGGCGATGTCCTCCCCCAGCACCACCACGTTGTCGTCGTTCTCCATTTCCCGGGCCAGGGCCATGTTGACGGCCTCCACCAGGGTGACGTCGCGGCTCACTTCATCCCCCTGCTGGTGGTTGATGGCTTTCTCCACGGACGCGTTCATGGGTTACCTCCCTGCCCGATGCGGGCGAGTTTTTCACGCTGGCCCTGCAAGGCTGTCGGCAGGGTATCGAAGAGGTAGTCCACCATGGCGGTGGGTGGTTCCGGCGCTTTGTCCAGATACCGCTGTACGGCCTTCTCCACCATATCCTTGCAGTGGGCCTGTAACTCTTTCTCCTGGTCGGCGTCCCACAGTCCGGCATTGTGCAGGTAGCTCTGGAAGCGCTTGATACCGTCCTGCTCCCAGGCGGCCTTGAGCTCCTCCGCGCTGCGGTAGCGGGTGGCATCGTCGGCGGTGGTGTGGTCCCCCAGGCGGTAGGTGACCGCCTCGATCACCGACGCGCCCTTGCCGCCATGGGCCCGCTCCAGGGCATGGTCCACCGCCTCACTGACGGCGAAATAGTCGTTGCCGTCCACGATCCGGCCCGGCAGCCCGCCGCTGATGGCCTTCTGGGCGATGGTCTCGCTGCCGGTCTGCAGGCCCCGGGGCGTGGAAATGGCCCACTGATTGTTGGCCACCACGAATACCACCGGCAGGTGCCAGGCGCCCGCCAGGTTGATGCTCTCCAGGAAGTCGCCCTTGGAGGTGGCTCCGTCACCCAGGGTGACCAGCACCGCCCGTTTTTCGTCGCGGATACGCATGGCGGTGGCGATGCCCACGGCATGGCAGCACTGGGTGGCAATGGGGACGGCTATGGGCAGGTCCTCGGGGCAGCGCTCCCAGCCGGCGCTGCCGCGCTCGTCGCCGCCCCAGTAGAGCAGCATGTTGACGATGGGGACACCGCGGATGAGCTGCGTGGCCTGGTCCCGGTAATAGGGTACGAACACGTCGTGGTGGTCCATGCACTGGCCGATGGCGGTGCCAATCACCTCATGGCCGAGCACCGAGGGATAGGTGCCGCACTTGCCGGTACGCTGCAGGGCAATGATTTTCTGGTCGAGGGTGCGGGTGAGCACCATGTTGCGATAGGCGTCCCGCAGTCGCGGGGTATCCGATGCCAGTTCAGGCAGGTTGTCCAGTGGCTGGCCGGCTTCATCCAGATAGCGGGCGCTCACCACCGTGAAGTCGTGATGTTGTTTCATCCCCGTCTCCTCACACCGTCACCGTTCCGGCTTGTGGCCGTCGGGTCACGCTGGCTGTTGGTTCACTGACCGGTGGATCACACCGGCTTACGTGGGGTACAGAATTAGCTGTACTCCTTTAGGTTTTAGTCGATGATGAAAGTTTGATCAACGAAAACGAGACACAGTTCTCGCTGCGAAATAGAATCTGAGACGTTATGTACTATCGTCTTGTGCATGACAGGGAATGACATCAAAATCGGCAGCGGTAGGAAGCTAGACGTCTGTTTGTAAATCGCTGACGGACGCACTGGTATCCCCCGCTCAACAGGACACAAGGACTCACCCCATGACCCGGACCCTTTCCACTTTTGTTGCTTCTGCAGCCCTTGCGCTTTTGTCACTGTCGGCCCATGCCCTGGAGCTGGGGGATAGCCCGTTGGCCCTGGTCAGCGATAGCGACCTGGAGGCCGTTGTGGCCCATACCGCCGACGACAGCCAGGCACTGGTAAAACTCAGCGGTGTTAACCACCCCCTGGACGGGGTGGTCGTGCTGGCCGATATCGAGGAGCGCGAGGACAGCAGCCGCGCCTACCGGGCCGAGGTTGACGGCAAGATGCGCTCGCTGGTGGTGTACACCAACTCCTACTGGGCACCCACGGATTACACCGCCTACGTACCCGGCCATCAGGAACCCTACGCGGTCAAGACCGACGAGAAACGCAGCGCACAGATCAGCCTTGATGAGTTGACGGCCCAGTACGAGCAGCAGATGACCGAAGGCGTACAGGCCGAACTGGCCCGCTTTGACCGGGGCAAGGCCCTGCAACGCCAGCAGAGTGCACTGCAGGCCATCGACGAGTCCGCCAGCAAGGTGTGCGGCAGCCCGGTAACCACCCGGGTTGACTGGGAGGCACTCAGCAATGAACAGCTGAACAGCCTGAGCATCTCCGGCTACTGCGGCCAGGTGGCGGCGGAAATGGAATACCTCTGCCTCAGCGACGACGGCTTCAAGGAACGGGTCCGGGAAGTCTCCGAGGTGGACTGCGGCTTCGCCGACAGCATGAACCTGGGGCGCGATGGCCAGAAGGTGGTGTTCCAGACGAAGGAAGACGCCAAGAACCAGCGTGAGACCATCAACGGGTTCCTGCAGACGTTGTAATTCCAGAGGCGGCCTTCTGATCGTTGAAAGCCCGGCATCTGTCGGGCTTTCGTGTTTCAGGGCCGCAGTTACCCCGGGGGAGCATCCCCGGTGGGCACAGGCCGGACAGGGTGACCGGCTACCAATACCGTCCGCAGCCGGTTACACTCCCGCCATTCCTGTTCCGGAGGCCATTACCATGCCGATCTGGGTCGATGCCGACGCCTGTCCCGTGCCCATCCGTGAAATTCTCTGCCGGGCGGCTACCCGTTGGCAGATCGAAACCACGTTTATTGCCAACCACATCATCAAGCTCCCCCCCAGCCCCTGGATCAAGTCCCGGCAGGTGGCCCACGGCTTTGATGTGGCAGACAATGAAATCATGGCCCAGCTCAGCAACGGCGACCTGGTGATTACCCAGGATATTCCCCTGGCGGCGGAGGCCATTGAGCAGGGGGCGGATGTGTTCAACCCCCGGGGGCAGGCCTTCACCCGCGACAATATCCGCCAGCGTCTGGCCATGAGGAATTTCATGGAAGAGATGCGTAACGCCGGGCAGGTGACCGGCGGCCCGTCGGCCTTCAGCCAACAGGACCGCAAGGAATTTGCCGACCAGTTGGACCGGTGGCTGCAGAAGAACCACCACCGCTGACCGGGATAACAGGAAGGCTAACTGTTCTCGAGACGGAAACCCACCACGAGACTGACCTGGTAATGGCCCACCTTGCCATTCTCGATATGGCCACGGGTTTCGGTGACTTCGAACCACTCCATGTTGCGAATGCTCTTGGCGCATTCCGCCAGGGCATTCTCAATGGCGTCTTCAATGCTGGTCCTTGAGGAGCCTACCACCTCGGTCTTCTTGTACACGTGATGATCAGACATGGGAAAAGCCTCCTGTCGGTTTCCTCGTAAAAGCGCGTCACCGGGGTGACAACCCCAGTATGGCACAGGATATCCCTGAGGCCCGTCGTACCGGTCTTCAAGGACCTGGTCGATTACGTGGCTTTTAACCCACAGGTTTTCGCTGTCGCGGCTGGCGTCAGACTCCGGTTCCCACCAAAGCGACGATGGTCGCCAGGGTCAGAATGAACAGGCCGGCGGCAGCGGCAATCTTGAGTCCCTCTTTCAGTTCGTGCTCGAACACGGTTGTCTCCCTATCGCCAAGGCAATCACGGAAATGGATTGCGTGATTACAACCTACTTCACACATTAATGATATTGATTCTTATTTGCAATAATGATCCAGTCATCAGCCCGTTCGTAAATTTGGTGGTCCCCGGACGGGCATTCGTCCGATGAAGAAACAGTAATCTTACTCACCTCGCCGGGCCCGGCGTGGTTGATATGATCAAACCATTGAGGCTCTCCCTCCACACAGCGCCGTTCACACAGCGCCACCAACCTGCGGAGACGACCATGCAACGACTGCTGACACTGACCGCCGCCCTGACCCTGGCAGCCACTCCCCTGGCCACCATGGCGGCGGACCGTTACACCTCAAACCAGGCGGATTTCAGGCTGGAGACCGTTGCCTCTGGTCTGGAAAACCCCTGGTCCATTGCCTTCCTGCCCGGCGGCGACAAGCTGGTGACGGAACGGGCCGGTCGCCTGCGGGTGATCCGCAACGGGCAATTGCTGGCCGAGCCGGTCTCCGGTGTCCCTGAGGTAGCAGCCACCGGACAGGGCGGCCTGCTGGACGTGCTGTTGCACCCGGATTTCGAGGACAACCGGCTGCTGTTCCTGAGCTATGCCCACCGCAACAGCGACGGCCTGACCACCCGGGTTGCCCGGGCGGAATACCGTGACCAGGCCCTGCAGGACGTGCGTGTTATCTTCGAGGCCCTGCCCCGCTCCGGTGCCAGCCGGCACTTTGCCGGTCGTATGGTGATCCCGGAAGACGGCTACCTATACGTGGCCGTGGGTGACCGGGGCGAACGGGACCGGGCCCAGGACATCAACGACGATGCCGGGGCGGTGCACCGGATCACCATCGACGGTGATGCCCCGGACAGCAACCCCTTCCACGGTCAGGAGGGCGCCAATACCCTGTTCACCCTGGGCAACCGGAACATCCAGGGCATGACCCTGCATCCGGATACCGGTGCGGTGTGGAGCCATGAACACGGCCCTCGCGGTGGCGACGAGGTGAACGTGATCGAGGCGGGCACCAACTATGGCTGGCCTGTGATCACCTACGGCATCAACTACAGCGGAACCACCATCACCGAACAGACCCACAAGGAAGGCATGGCCCAGCCCCTGCACTACTGGGACCCATCCATTGCCCCGTCCGGCATGGCCTTCTATACCGGGGATGACTTTCCCCGATGGCAGGGTGATCTGTTCGTAGGGGCCCTGAAGA
Organism: Marinobacter shunpengi; assembly: GCF_045449695.1. Lineage (NCBI taxonomy): Bacteria > Pseudomonadati > Pseudomonadota > Gammaproteobacteria > Pseudomonadales > Marinobacteraceae > Marinobacter > Marinobacter shunpengi. The sequence continues at coordinate 308,746 of NZ_JBJJKZ010000005.1, read as the reverse complement.
TGGAAAAACTGGTGCGACTGGAACTGGATGGCCGTGAAATAACCGGGGAGGAGGACCTGCTCACGGATTTCGGTAAGCGACTCCGCTCGGTCATCATGGGGCCGGATGGGCACCTGTGGCTGCTGACCGACGAATCCGACGGCCAGGTTTTGCGCATCCTGCCAGCGGAATAATCAGTGGGGGTCGTTGGCCCGCTCTGTCTTCTCGTACTGGGGCACGTCATCGGTGATGGTGAACCAGTCTGACTTGGAACCGGTGAAGACATGGGCGGCCGGGCCCCTGCCCAGGGGCTCGTTGATCACCCCCACCCGCAACCTCAGGATGCCGGGGATGGCGTCCACCCGGCTATAGAGCTGGCTGCCGCAGGTGCGGCAGAACGCCCGATACTTGCCGGGCCGGGACTCGTACTCGGTAATCCGGTCCTCTCCTCCGGTAAACCGGAAATGCACCTTCTGCACCGGGGCGCTGGCGGAAAAGGCACTGCCGTGGGCGCGGCGGCACTGGCTGCAGTGGCACAGGGCCACGGGCCCCAGGGGGCCGTCATACTCGAATTTCACCTCACCACACAGGCAGTGTCCTGTCAGCATTTCCCCAACCCCTTGATTTATCGAATACATCAGTGAACGTTTGGCCGGCATTCTAGCAACCCGCGCTAACGCGGGCAGCACATTCTGTAACTTCTCGTCACAAAATTGCTGTAATTCCGGCACCCTGCTGTCATTTTTTAACGTTATGTATAGGCTCAGAACATAGTAGCGGAACAGAAAATGAGCTATTGTTAATCCAGTTGTTGTTTCTGTCTGACCTAGAGTCTGCGCAGAATGCCGGACTGTGGACCGGCATCGTCCCGGGGCGCCTGACAACAAACGCTGGCGAAGCACCTGGTGTCCTGTCGAAGGGACACTGAAACCAACAGAACGGAAGCTTGTGGAATGTGGCAACTTCGATCCATCGCAGTCGACCTGACCGGCCTTTACCGCTCCCTGGGCGCGGGCCTGACTGCGGCAGCCCTGCTTTCCCTGCCGGTCACCGCCGCGGCCGAAGGAACCACCACCGAGCCCCGCCTCTGGAGCAATGAAGTCCAGGGGCTGGCCCAGGAATCCCTGGACGACGTCAATGGTCTCAGCGTCGCCGCCGTTCCCCTTGATGGCCCGGGTATCGAGCAGTTTATCAATGCCGATACCGTCATGAGCCCCGGCTCCATCATGAAGTTGCTCACCACCTATGCCGCCCTGGAAATCCTGGGGCCCAACTATCGCTGGACCACCCGTTTCTACACCGATGGCGACTTCGAGGGTGACACCCTCAAGGGCGACCTCTATGTCTATTTCGACGGTGACCCCAAGCTGACCATCGAACGCCTCTGGGTGGTCCTGCGGGAAATACGCGCCATGGGCGTGCGTAATATCGAGGGCGATGTGGTGCTGGACGGCCGGGTGTTCGCGCTGCCGGACGGCCTGCCCAAGTTCCATGACAACGGCAACAATCCCCACCGGCCATTCCTGGTGGAGCCGTCACCGGTACTGCTCAACATGAACCTGGTGCACTTCCAGGTCCGCGCCGATGAGCGCGGGACCCAGGCCTGGGCGACGCCTGCCCTGCCCGCCATCACCATCGACAACCGCATCACCGCCATCGAGGAAGGCCCCTGCCCGAGCCGCCGCCGGTTTACCTGGGAACCGGTCTTCGACAATCGGGGCAATGTCACCGTGACCGTGGAAGGGGAACTGCCGGAAGGCTGTCGTACTACCTCCTACCTGTCGCTATTGCCCCAGGACCAGTACAGCGGCGAGCTCATTATCGCCATGTGGCAGGAACTGGGCGGCACCATCAGCGGTGGCTGGCGCCAGGGCGTGACCCCGTCCGGCAGCCGGCTGGTGTCCAGCACCACGTCTCCGGACCTGGTCACCATGGTCCGTGACATCAACAAGTGGAGCAGCAATGTCATGGCCCGCCAGTTGCTGATCACCATAGGCGCCGAAAACCGTCACCCGGCGGATAACGACGACCGCGTGTCCGGTATCCGCGCCATCTACGACTGGCTGGAAGGCAAGGGCATCGATACCCAGGGTATGGTTATCGACAATGGTAGCGGCCTGTCCCGCCATGCCCGCATGACTGCACGGCAACTGTCCGCCATTCTCACCAATGCCTGGTCCAGCCCCTACAGTGCCGACCTGATGACCTCCATGCCGCTGACGGCCATGGACGGCACCATGGCCCGGCGCCTGCGTGACCTGGACATGGAGGGCATGGGCCGCATCAAGACCGGCTCCCTGCAGGATGTGCGCTCCGTGGCCGGTTTCACGCGGGATGACAATAACACCACCTGGGCGGTGGTGGGCATCATCAACCACTCACCCGCCTGGAAGGGGCAGTCCATCCTCGACAAGGTGCTGTATACCCTGCACACCAACCCGCCCACCGGTACCGCCCTGTCCCAGGCCGGCACCCAGTAACGCGGTTTTCATTGACGCACAAAAAAGCCCCGGTACTGCCGGGGCTTTTTCATGACGGCGACCCTGCCTGATCAGACCGTCAGGTAACCGCCATCCACGTTGACACAGGTGCCGGTGGTGTAGCTGGAGGCATCGGACACCAGGTACAGCACGGTGCCGGCCATTTCGTCCGGGTCGGCCATACGGTGCATGGGAATATGCTCCAGGGCCCGGTCGCGGATGCTGTCATTGCTGGTCAGGGCGCTGGCGAACTTGGTGTCGGTCAGCCCCGGCAGCAGCGCGTTGACACGGATATTGTCCGGGCCCAGCTCGCGGGCGTAGGAACGGGTCATCGCAATCACCGCGGACTTGGTGATGGAATAGATGCCCTGCATCATGCCCGGTGTGACGCCGTTTACCGAGGCCACGTTGACGATGGCGCCCTGGCAGCCGTTTGCCTTCATCAGCTTGGCCGCCTCGGCACACATGAAGAAGTAGCCCCGGATGTTCACGTCAACAGTCTTCTGGAAGGCACCGATGTCGGTGTCCTCGATCTTGCCGAAGTAGGGGTTGGTAGCAGCGTTGTTCACCAGGATATCCAGCTTGCCGTGGTTGTCGCGGATGTGCTGCCAGATGGACTCGATCTGTGCCATCTCGCCGATATGGCACGCCACGGCCTCGGCGCTGCCACCGTTCTCGCGAATGCTGCTGGCGACCGCCTCACAACCGTCGATCTTGCGGCTACTGACGATAACGTGGGCACCGTTGTCCGCCAGCAGGCGTGCCACACTCTCGCCAATCCCCCGGCTGGCACCGGTGACCAGGGCCACCTTGCCCTGCAGGTCAAACAGATTCTTCTTGCTCATGTTTCTCTCCTTAATCGTGTCGGATTCCGCCTCAGCGGAAGGTGACCATCTCCGGCCCTTCCGCCTCCAGGTGGCTGTAATTGTTGAAGACCGCCAGACTGCGACGGCGCCCGGAGTACAGCACCCGGGTGACACTGGTGTTGGCAATGACTTCGTTGAGGCCCAGGGCCTTGCGGTCACTGATCCCCAGCAGGCTCTGCATAATCACCGCGATGGGACCGCCCGAGGTGGACACAAACACATCGCCACCGCTGGCCCAGTCGACCAGGTCATCCAGGGCCTGTTGCACCCGCGCCTTGAACTGGGGCCAGGTTTCCGGATATTCGTTGTCGTACTCGCCACTGGTCCAGCGGTCCACCGCCTGGACGAAGGTTTGCTGGAAGAACTTCGCGGGCTTGTCCGCCGCCTGCAGGTCCGCCTGCATCCGTTCGCGGTCCGCCCACTCCGGCCTGAAACGGTGCACCACGGCGGTGTGGTCAAATTCGTTGAAGCCGGTGGCAACCTGCATGTCCGGAAAGGGGCTCCGGTAGCCGCTGGCGATGGCCTCCACGGTCTCCCGGTGGCGCTGCATGTCACCGCCAATCACCACATCCGGGTGCACCCTGCCGGCCAGCCAGCGCCCCAGAACGCGGGCCTGCTCCCAGCCCGTGGGTGAAAGCTGGTCATAGTTGTCATTGCCGAAGCTGGCCTGGCCATGACGGATCAGGTAAATGGTTGCCACTACTCGGTCCTCCGATACACCCATTTTTTTCGCAACGGGGCAGTCTATAGGCCTGTATACTATTACACGACTGAATTATTCTTATCCCTGACCATAATCCGAACTTATCGCCGCAACAATCCCGGGAGCAATCCATGGCCTCAAACCGGCTAGATCTTAACCTTCTTCACGTGTTCGATACCATCTATCGGGAAGGCAGCCTGACCCGGGCCGCGCGGGCGCTCCACCTGACCCAGCCGGCGGTCAGTCATTCCCTGGCGCGCCTGCGGGAGCATTTCGGCGATCCTCTGTTTTCACGCCAGGGCAATCGGATGGTGCCAACCCCCCTGGCCCGCCGGTTCGTGGAATCCATGCGCCCCGGGCTTAACCAGATCCACAGCGCCGTCAACCAGTTCCACGCCTTCGACCCGGCCAGCCACCGCAAGACCTTCGCCCTGGCCCTGCGGGATGTGCTGGAGTCCACCTTCCTGCCACAACTGGTGCGCAAGCTGGACGACTACCCGGAGATCGAGATCAACAGCCAGCGCATCGCCCGGCGGGACATGGAAAGCCTGCTGGCCGCCGGCAAGGTGGATTTCGCGGTGGATGTGCTGCTACCGGTCAGTGACCAGACCGCCCATGAACGACTGCGCAAGGACCGCCTGGTGGTGCTGGTCAGGAAAGACCACCCCCTGGCCGCGGAACCACTGACCATGGAGAACTACCTCTCGGCCCGGCACATCCTGGTATCGTCCCGCAGCGAGGGGCCGGGTGTGGAGGACTTCGAGCTGTCACGGCTCGGCCTGCAACGACAGATCCGCCTGCGTTGTCAGCACTTCTATGCCGCCTGCCAGGTGGTGGAAACCTCCGACCTGCTGCTGACCATGCCGGAAGCCTACGCCCGGCAGATCGCCACCCGCTCGGATACCCGGATCCTCAACCCGCCGGAAGGACTACCGGACGTGGACGCGCACCTGTACTGGCACCGGGCCTACGAAAAGGAACCGGCGCTGATCTGGCTGCGGGAACAGTTCCACGCCGTGGTGGCTGAACAGCAAAAGCTGATCCGCTAACAGTCCTGGCTCAGAAGACCCCGACCAGCCACAGGAAACCGGCGAACCCGGCCGCCGTCAGGGCCATGGCCAGCGTCACCACGCCCAGCCCCCACCAGACAGCGGCGCCGTCCGATACCGCCACATCGTGGGCCCGCGCCGTGCGATAGAAAGCCCAGGGCCCGAGCACGAAGGCACCGAACACGGCGAAAACGATCCCCAGGCAAACCCCGGTGAAGGTCCAGGTCGCCAGTACAGTGGCACGGTCGTTGAGCTGGTCGGTCACCTGGTGACCACGCAGGAACCAGCGGCAGAACAGCCAGATCAGTCCATAGAGCACGCCGACAAACAGTACGCCGCCAGCCAGGGTCACCAGACGATAGAACAAGGGATTCTCTCCAGATTATCCGAGATCGGGAAAATGCGGCCTGGGCAACAATTCGAACCCGGGCCGGGCGAACAGGTAGCCCTGGAACAACCGGATACCACGGCCCCGCAACCAGGCATATTCCTCAACGGTTTCCACGCCTTCGGCCACGATACGGCCACCCAGTTCCGCCATCATGGTAATAATACCGTTGACCACCGCCTGCTTGTTTGGCTCGTGGTCGATATTGCGGATCAGGCCCATATCCAGTTTGAGCAGGTCCGGCGGGCTGGCCGTCATGATATTGTAACGGGAAAAACCCGCGCCGAAGTCGTCAATGGCTGTACTGAACCCCATGTCCTGATAGGCTTTTATAATCGAAACCAGATGATCAATTGAAGACAGATCCTCGCTCTCCGTCAGTTCAAAGATGATCCTGCGGGTATCGAAATTGTAGGTTTTCGCTGCCGCCAGTGTCGTGCGAATACAGTATTCCGCCTGGTAGACCGCATTGGGCATGAAGTTGATGCTGAGCATGGCCTCCATACCCAGCCGGGACGCCAGCTTGACGGCCTTGACCCGGCAGATCTGGTCAAACGCGTAGCGGTTCCGCTCGTTCACCTTCGACAGGACACTCCACGCGCTTTCGCCCTCCGGCCCCCGGACCAGGGCCTCGTAGGCAAACACACTGTTATCCGAAACATCGACAATCGGCTGGTAGGCGAACGAGAACTGGAAGTCCAGACCCTCACCACAGGCACACTGATCACAGTGGGACTCGTCAAACAGTACTTCGGGTCGTTCCACGCCTACTCCTCTGATCTGATGAACCAAGGTTTACCTCACTCACTATAGACAGCGTCCCGCCAGGGGTAAACGTCCTGAAATACTGACGAAAACCGCCCGGGTGTCTACACTGTCTATCAACCCGGACGCCCGGATTCTGTACCAAGAATACGCATTACTCGGGGGTCCTGTTGCAAAACTCTGTAAATTCCCTCTCAAGGAGCGGCCCCATGCCCCAGCCCCTGCGTATCGCTGTCATGCCCGGTGACGGGATTGGTCCGGAAGTGGTAACCGAGGCGGTTCATTGCCTGGAGACACTACGGGAAAAGCACCAGCTTCCCGTCGAGTGGACCCGCTTTCCCTGGCCTTCCCACGCCTGGCACGAGCAGTACGGTGAAGTCATGCCCGGGGACGCGCTGGAACAGCTCCGGGATTACCACGCCATCCTGCTGGGCGCCCTGGGAGATCCGGGCCCCATGGACGACCCGGACCGCTACCTGCTGCCGGACAGCGTGTCCCTGGCACCGCTGCTGGATATGCGCAAGGGCTTCGACCAGTGGGTCTGCGAACGGCCCGCCCGCCTGCTGCCCGGCGCCCGGCAGTACCTGGCGGACGACCGCGCCCGGGACATCGACATGCTGGTGATCCGGGAGAACAGCGAGGGCGAGTACGTGGGCCAGGGCGGTCGCCTGCGCCAGGGTACCGAGCATGAGGTGGCCACCCAGATGGAGGTGTTCACCCGCCGTGGCACCGAACGCATCATCCGCTACGGTTTCGAACAGGCCCGCCTGCGGGCCGATGCCCGTCGCCGGGATGGCCAGAAGCGGGAATTTCCCACCCGTTCCGGTCAACGGTGCGAGAGCCAGGTGTGCGTAGTGACCAAGCGCAATGCCCTGCGTTACTGGGGTGATATGTACACCGAGGTTTTTGAGGAAGTGGCCGCCGATTACCCGGATGTGGCCACTCACCACGAGCTGATCGACGCCGCCTGTATGAAATTCGTGCAGTCTCCCTGGGCGTTCGACGTGGTGGTGGCCAGCAACCTTCAGGGGGATATCCTGACCGACCTGGCCGCCGTGCTCTCCGGCGGTATGGGCGTGGCCCCGTCCTGCAACCTGAACCCGGACAACCCGGATCTGCCCTCCATGTTCGAACCCACCCACGGCAGCGCCCCGGACATCGCCGGCCAGGGCATTGCCGATCCCACCGCGATGTTGTTCACCACCGCCCGCATGCTGGAGTGGCTGGGCCGCCGGGAACCGCTGCTGGGCACCGCCGGGCTTGAGCTTTTTGATGCCGTTGCCGCCGACCTGGCGGAAAACGGCGGAACCCGTCGTGACACCCGAGAAATCGGCGATTCCGTGCGAGGGAGACTCTGAATAACGCCTTGGCCCGTTTGCGATAACGGAACAGGAAAGGTGCAAGTGGTACCGGGTCCATGGCAAAATCCGCCAGGATTCCACGGCGGCGCCTGTGCGGACAATCGATTCCGGCAGCGTCGTCAACCACAAGAAAAAGAGGTGTGAATGGGCAACCCTGCAGTAATCGGACTGACCGGTGGTATTGGTAGCGGGAAATCCACTGTGGCAACCATGTTTGGCGATCTGGGCGTACACTGGGTGGACGCGGACATCGTTGCCCGGGAAGTGGTCGAGCCCGGCACCCCCGCCCTGACAGAAATCGCCGCACACTTCGGGGATCAGATCCTGCAGGCGGACGGTACCCTCGACCGGGCCGCCCTGCGCACCATCGTCTTCCAGGATGCCAACGAGCGGGAATGGCTGGAGGGGCTGCTGCACCCCACCATCCGTGACGAACTGGCGCGACAGCTCCAGCCCACCGATTACGACCAGCCCTACGTTCTGCTGGTGTCACCACTGCTGCTGGAAACCGACCAGCACACGCTGGTCGACAAGGCCATTGTGGTGGATGTCCCCGAGGAAACCCAGATCGAACGGACCATGAGCCGCGACAGCAACGACCGGGACCAGGTGGAGCGAATTATCGCCGCCCAGATGCCCCGCCAGCACCGGCTCGGACGTGCCGACTATGTCATCCACAACGACCAGCCCCTGGAACAGGTCCGGTCGCAGGTGGCATCGCTGCATCAACAACTAACGGACATGACCCGGGGCTGAGCAACTAGTGGTACCTGATCTCACGACCGGCGTCCGGCCCTGGCCCGTACTTGGTGTGTTCCTGGCGGCAACCCTGGCCGCCGGCATCACCCGGGCGGAAATCCGCCCGTCCGATGAACTGTCACCGGACCGCCTGCCACCGGAGTTCTTCACCTTCACCCCGGACGAGTACTGGCTGGAGCCGGAGGATTCCTACTGGATACACTTCTCCAACTGGGTGATCCGCCAGGAACACACCCAGTCGCGGCGGGTGCAGGCACTGGGCGCCTGGGCGGACCGCACGCTGTCCGGTAACCCCCGCGCCGCGCCCAACAATGCCAGCTATCTCCGCCTTGGGCTGGCCACGGAATCACGCACCGGCGAACTCTTCGACTTTGACCCCGAGGCCCGCTTCAAGCTGGACCTGCCCACTGCGGAAGAAAAACTGCGGGTGGTGGTGGAGAGCGAGAGTGATGACCTGGTCCCCCTCGATGAACGTCGACGGAACCGGCAACTGACCTCCGATGAGCGCACCGACACCGACCCCACTGGCGCCCTGAGCTACCTGACCGACATTACCGACGCCATCAACCTGAGCAACGACGTGGGCGCGCGCCTGCGATTTCCCCCGGACGCCTTCTGGCGTGCCACCGCCCGTGGCCGCTGGGACCTGGCTGACTGGAAACTGTCCGCACGCCAGCGGGTGTACTATTTCCACCAGGATGGCTGGGGGGCTTCCACCTGGCTTGGTTTCGGCAAGGACATCGGCGACGGCTGGACCTTCCTGGCAAGCTCCGAAGCGGTTTGGCACCACGATAACCGCAATTTCGAGGTGGCGCAGATCTTCGATTTCCACAAGCACCTGAACAACCGCTCGGAACTGAACCCCCGTTTCGGGGTGCTGGGTGACAGCGAGCCCAACTGGCGGCATGAGAGCATCTTCGCCGATGTCACCTGGCGCTACCGCCTCTACCATGACTGGCTGTACGCTGAAGTCATACCGTCCATCGAGTTCGAACGGGAGAATGACTTCAAGGACGATACCTCGCTGCTGCTGCGTGTTGAGATGTTCTTCTCCGGCAACGTGCTACGCGATTAGGAGCCCTTGTGCCGCGCCACCCGTCCATACCCGCCGAAGACGCCCTGACACTGACCCCGGTGGCCTATACCCGTTCCTGCTTCCGGGACAAGTTCGCGGTACCCCGGCAACCTGGCCTGACCCGCCATGCCTGGGCCGAACTGGTTATCCAGCCCCCTTTCAACCGGGAGGATGCCTTCCGGGGCCTGGAGAGCTGCAGCCACCTGTGGCTGACCTTCCAGTTTCATGAAGCGGTCAGGGCCGACTGGCGCCCCGTGGTGCGCCCGCCACGGCTGGGGGGCAACCGCAAGGTGGGCGTGTTCGCCAGCCGCTCGCCCTTTCGTCCCAACAGCCTGGGGCTGTCGGTGGTACGCAACGAGGGCCTGGCCCGGCGGGAAGGTGACCTGATCCTTCGCATCCGCGACCATGACCTGATCGATGGCACCCCGATACTGGACATCAAGCCCTACCTGCCGTTCGCCGACTCGGTGCCCGATGCCCGGGTCGGCTGGGCTGGCGAGGAAGCGCCGGACCGCCTTCCCGTGCGCTTTTCGACAGAAGCACAAGCCCAGCTTGCCGCGCTTGGGGAGGAGCGCTACCCTGACCTGAAAGGATTAATTGAAGATGTCACCAGTTACGATCCCAGACCCTCGTTCCGGCGAGGCCGTCAGGACGAAGACCGTATCTACGGCGCGCATCTTTATGACCTGAATGTCCGTTTCAGGTTTGACATGGTCGGTGTTGTTATATTGACAGTCTGTTACACTGCCTGACGGAATTCTGTATCACAGGGAATCATGTGCCTTGTCTGCATCACGAGTGATTGCTGCCTTTACCCGCAACCTCAGCGTTCGACCGCTGGCCGCGCGCCTGCTGCTCTACGTGCTGCTTTTCAGCATGCTGGTAGCGGTAGTGGCCACCGGGCTGCAACTGGCCGGTGAGACCAACCGCCGGCTCGCCGAAATACGCAACCTGCAACAGAAAACCGCTGAAATCATCGAGGGCAATCTCAGCCAGCAACTCTGGCTGATGAACTTCCGTGAAGTGGAACACATGCTGGGCGACCTGCTGTCCTTCGAGGTTATCCAGCACGCCCGGATTGTCACCGCCGACGGCCGTGAATTCAGCATCGGCGACTACCCGGAAGGGGACGTGATCAGCCATCAACATCCGCTGAGGATGACCCGCTCGGAGCTGGTGAACAGCCCCAATGTCGGCCGGCTCATCCTGACCTCCTCGGCGGACCAGGTGCAGGCGGCGGTCAGGGAACGAGCCATTGTACTGCTGTTGTTCCAGTCGATTATCGTCATGCTGGGTACCCTGGGGCTGCTGCTGATTGTGCGTATCATGCTGTCCCGCCACCTGGAGGCCATGGCCAACTACACCACCCGCCTCAACCTCAACGCCCTGATCGAACCCCTGCGCCTGAACCGTACGCCACCGTCCCGGCCCGACGAACTGAGCGAGATGGAGCACGCCCTCAACCAGATGCGGGAACGTCTGCTGGAGGAAACCCGGGACCTGCGGCAGACCAGCCGCCAGTCCATGGACGAACGGGATGAAGCCATTCGCGCCAACCACGCCAAGAACCTGTTCCTGGCCAACCTGAGCCATGAACTGCGGATCCCGCTGCAATCCGTGCTGGGTTACGCCAGCCTGCTCCAGGACACCCGGCTGGACCAGGAACAGCAGGACTATGTGGACACCCTCATGCATGCGGCGGAAGGCCTGTCTGCCATCATTAACGACCTGTTGGACATCTCCAGCATTGAGGCGGGCAAGCTGGAGCTGGACGCCATCGAGTTCGATCTGCGGGAAACCCTCAACGATATGGTGAGCATGCTCGGCCCCCGGGCCAGGGACAAGGGCCTGGCCCTGGAGCTGCGGGTGGACGAGAACCTGCCCGAACACCTGGTGGGCGACCCGATCCGGGTCCGCCAGGTGTTGCTGAACCTCACCTCCAATGCCATCCGCTACACCGACTCCGGCCATGTCCTGGTCAGCGCCGAACTGCTTGGGCGTAAGGGTGGCAATGCCCAGCTCCGGCTGTCGGTGGAGGACACCGGTATCGGCATCGACGCCGATAACCTGCCGCTGATCTTCGAGCCCTATGTCCAGTTCAACGCCCGGTCCCGCCGGCAACTGCCGGGGGCCGGCCTGGGCCTGACCATCTGCCGGCAACTGGTACAGCTGATGGACGGCCACCTGGACGTGGAGAGCACCCCCGGCGAAGGCTCCACCTTCTGGCTGGAGATCAGCCTGCCGGAAGCCAGCAACCGGGCCCCGAAAACCCGGGCCAACCTTGGCAAGGTACGGGGTCGGCGCATCCTGGTGACCGACTCCTACGCTCTGTCCCGCAAGATTACCCTGGAGATGCTGTCGCGGCTGGAAGTGGACATCGAGGCTGTACGTTCCGGCGCCGAGACCCTCGCAGCCCTGGCCACCGCCGACGAAACCGGCACACCCTTTGATGCCGTGATCCTGGACGGGTTCGTGCCGGATATGGAGAGCGACCTGCTGTGCCGCAAGATCCGCGAAAACCCGGGGTGGCAGAGTACCCGCATCTTCGTGCTGTCCGCCAACCCGCAGCGGGGCGATGGCGAGCATTTCCGGGAATCCGGTGCCGATGCCTTTCTCAGCAAGGCTCTGCGCGAATCCCGCCTGGCGCCCATGCTGAACCAGCTGTTCGAGGATGCCGACCGGGGCGAACGCCGGTTCCTGACCCGCTTCTCTCTGCAGGCCCCGATGGCGCCGCTGCCGACACCGATGCCCCTGCCCTGCGGCCCCATGGACGTCCTGTTGGCCGAGGACAACCCGGTGAACCGGGCCCTGACCCAGCGCCTGCTGGAAAAGCTGGGCTGCCGGGTCAGCACCGCCGTCGATGGCCAACAGGCGCTTGAGCAGTGGCGCGCCGGGCACTTCGACCTGATCTTCATGGATTGCGTGATGCCGGAACTGGATGGCTACGAGGCCACCTGCCAGCTCCGCCAGGAAGAGCAGGAGCACAGCCTGCCGCACACCCCCGTGGTCGCCCTGACCGCCAGCGCCATGGAACAGGACGAGGAGCGCAGCCGCGAGGCGGGGATGGATGTGTTTGTGGCCAAGCCAGTCAATATCGACATGTTGCGGGCGGTTCTGGAACAATACTGTTCAGAGACCCAACCCGAGGCCGCAAGAGAATCCTGATGTTTGTAGATTGCCCGACCTGCAAGACCCCGGTGGAATGGACCGACAGCAACCCCCACCGCCCCTTCTGCTCCGACCGCTGCCGCCTGATCGACCTGGGCGCCTGGGCCAGCGAGGATTACCGCATTCCCTCCCAGGAGCCGGTGTCGGAGGATGACCTGATGGAGTCCCTGCAACAGCAGGACGCCGATCACTCCCACTGAAACCGACCATCAACCGCGTCCGTACCGTCGTTAACGGCGGCTGAACGGACTTTAAGTTGAGCGTGGTACGCCCCACCGGTAATATGCCACCACGTTCACAACAACATCTGATCGGAACGAATCAACCAACTCCAGAGGTACCCCACCATGCTGTTTAGGACTTCTGCCATTGCCCTGCCCGCTGCCCTGTCAATCGCGGCAGCACCGGCCCTGGCCGCCGACGCGGATTTCAGCCTGACCAACGAGTCCGTCAAGGGCCAGGTCAACTTCTTTGATGCCCGGTCCGACATCCAGGCCGGCGCCGGCTACACCTACCACGAAGGTAGCCGTCACCTGATCAATGGCGAGTTCCACGCCCAGGGCCAGACCGCCCTGGGCAACCTGCCGACCACTGCCGGCATCGGCTTCCGGGGCCTGCTGTGGGACGATGACGACCTGGATGGCGGCGGCGTTGGCATCGGCGGCTATGCCACGGTCAACATTCCCAACGTTCCGGGCCTGTCGGTCGGTGGCAGCGCCCACTACGCCCCCAGCATCCTGTCGTTCGGGGACTCCGACGCTGTCACCGACATCGAAGCCAGGGTCAGCTACCGGGTCATCCGCAATGCCGACGTGTACGCGGGCTACCGTTACGTGAACACCGATCTGGACGACAGCAGCGCCGACATCAATCTGGATGAAGGTGTCATGGCCGGCATGAAAATCTTCTTCTGATACAAACCTGAACAGACCTTTCCTCGTAGTGACTGTTACACTCCCGATGTCACAGTCACTGCGAGGATTCGAATGTCTGCCGGTTCAAGAAGTCTCCTTCTGATCATCCCGTTTACCCTGGCGGCGCTGTGGGGCGTCCTGCACACCCCACCTCCGCCGCCGGAACCCCGCACGGATGACGCGGAAGAGGACGTGGAACTGGCCACCCTGCCGGAACTACCCCGGTGGATCCTCGATCCCCTGCCTGATTTCCATCTCTATCAGGATGTGACGGAAAAGAAGGCCGCCTTCTTCTCCTACCTGTACAGCCGCACCCTGCTGGTGAACAGCCGGATACTGCTGCAACGCCAGCACCTGCTGGACCTGCAGGTAAAGGAAACCCTCAGCGAGAACGATATCGAGTGGCTGGCGAAGCAGGCCGAACGCCTGCGGGTGGATCAGGAGACCGGCAGCGATGAGATGTTCCGGCGGCTGCTGCGCCGTCTGGACACCATACCGCCCTCCCTGGTACTCGCCCAGGCCGCCAACGAGTCCGCCTGGGGTACCTCCCGGTTCGCTCGCCAGGGCAACAACCTGTTCGGCCAGTGGTGCTTCTCGCCGGGCTGCGGCCTGGTCCCCCTGAGCCGGCCCGAGGGCGCCAACTACGAAGTCGCCCGTTTCCGCTCCGCCTATCACTCGGTACGGGCCTACGTGCAGAACCTGAACCGGCATCCGGCCTACCATGAGCTTCGGGTACTGCGGGAAAAGGCTCATCAGAGCGGTGGCTACCCCACCGGCAGCGAACTGGCCGCCGGCCTGGGGGACTATTCGGAACGGGGTCACGAGTACATCCGGGAGTTGCGGAGCATGATCCGCTACAACAACCTGGTGTGGTATGACCAGCAATACCGGGACACCATTGTCAGCCGTGACAATATCGAAGGGCTCATGGACCTGGCCACGGCTCCGGAGGAGCGGTTGCAGCCGGGTTACGAGCCGGCCGAGGACACCAACACCGCTTCTGTCGACTAACCTGTTGAGTCACTGAGCGCCTTGAGAGCAAGGCGCGGTGGCGAAGGTTTGGCGAGTCCAAATCGAGCCGGCGCAACGCGGCTATCAAGGCTCTCAGGCCTTGTGGGGCGCGCCCAGGTAGTCCCGGGATTGCATCTCCAGTAACCGCGACTCGGTGCGCTCGAACTCGAAACCGAGCCGGCCACCGGCATACAGCTCGGTAATCGGGGCCTCCGCGGAAAGGATAACCTTGACGTTACGATCGTAGAATTCATCGATCATATTGATGAACCGGCGGGCCTGGTCATCCTTGTCGCCCCCCAGCACCGGTACGTTGGACACGATAATGGTCTGGAATTCCCGGGCCAGTTCGATGTAGTCATTCTGGCTGCGGGGGCCATCGCAAAGCTCTCGGAACTCGAACCACACCACATCGTCGGAATGGGCCCGGGCCTGCAGCTTGCGACCGTTGATTTCCAGGTTCAGGGAATGGCTGCCAGCTTCCACCGCCAGGCCATCGAAACTCTTCTGCAGGCTGATATCCGCCTGTTCGTCCAGGGGCGAATGATAGAGTTCGGCCTGTTCCAGAGTCCGCAGGCGATAGTCCACTCCCCCGTCCACATTCACCACATCCGTGTACTTCTTGACCAGGTCGATGGCAGGCAGGAACCGCGCCCGCTGCAGACCGTCCTTGTACAGCCCGTCCGGCTCGATATTGGACGTGCACACCAGCGACACGCCACGGCTGAACAGCCCGTCCATCAGTGTCGCCAGGATCATGGCATCGCCGATATCGGACACGAAGAACTCATCAAAGCAGATGACCCGGGCCTCCTCGGCAAAGTGGGCCGCGACCTTTTCCAGGGGATTCTTCTCGCCCTTCAGGGCCTTGAGTTCATTGTGCACCCGCTGCATGAATCGGTGGAAGTGCACCCGCATCTTGCGGTCGAAGGGCAGTGATTCATAGAAGGTGTCCATGAGATAGGTCTTGCCACGACCAACGCCACCCCAGAAGTAGAGCCCCTTGACCGGTTCCTCACGACCTTTCCGTACCTTCAGCGACAGCTTCTTCAGCGGCCGGTTGCGCTCGTTCTCCGCTTCAACCAGTTTCTCGTACAACGCATGCAGTCGGCGCACAGCGTCTTCCTGAGCCGCATCCGCCTTGAAATCAGGGCGTTCCAGGTCTTGCTGGTATCGTTCCCAGGGTGTCATTCAGAGCCTTCTCCTGTCGGGAGCAGTGGTAATCGAAAGGGTCGCTATTGTCGCTGATTTTCATAAAAATCGCCATCTTGCGGGCAACGCCGGTAAACACCCGACAGATCAAAGTTGCAATAAATCAACAAAACCTTCGTAGGGGTATGAGACCATGGGCAGGGCCCGCCCTAAACGGGTATACTGAAATCATAATGTTCCCGGCCGGGGCGGGCTGGAGGCATAGCGGGGTAACCGGTGGTGCGACCGACCCGCTCCTCCGGACAACACCGCCCTTGACGCTAAAAAGGACTTCCGACAGGACGATAACCCTATGACCAACCTGATTCTGGCAGCTGTTGCCGCATTAGCCGTAGGACTGATCATTGGCCTTCTGATTGGCCGCTCCAGCCAGGGCACGACCCTGCGACAGCGCCGTACCGAACAGCAGATGGAAGAACTGCGCAACGAGTACACCCGTTACCAGGCACAGGTAAACGAACACTTCATGGAATCGGCGCACCTGCTGCGGCGCTTCAACGATGCCTTCCGCGATGTCAATCACCACATGGCCCGCGGCGCCAACCGCCTGGCCAACGACGACGAGTGGCTGGACGAGCTTGAACAGGAGAAGCAGCGCGCCCGTCTGACCGGAGCCAAGAGCGGCGATGGCGACGTGGCGGAACCCCCCAGGGACTATGCGCCCAAGAAGGATCCCGACGAGAAAGGCACCCTGGACGAGGGTTACGGCCTGACCGACGAGGAAAAGGCCAAGGCCTGACTTGAGACCGCGTCTGCCAGGCCAACCGGCCTGGCGTCGCCGTTACACCGGGTTATCGCAGTCAATGAACTGGTGTGAGACCCCGAACGTCTCCGCCAGGGCCTTGCCCAGTGCCTGCACACCGTAGCGTTCGGTGGCATGGTGACCAGCCCCGAAGTAATGGATGCCGCATTCCCGGGCGGTATGGGTGGTGGGCTCCGACGCCTCACCACTGATGTAGGCATCCACGCCCGCCTCCACCGCCGAGGGCAGGAATCCCTGGGCGGCACCGGTACACCAGGCCACCCGCCGGATCTGCTCGGGCCCGGCGCCCACGTGCAGGGGCTGGCGGCTGAGCCGCTCCTGCAGGAAACCGGCAAAGGCCTCCGGGGTCATGGGCTCCGCCAGTTCCCCTTCCCACAGCAATCCACCCAGTGGTCGCGGGTTGCGGATATCCAGCGTCTCCGCCAGCTGGCGGTTGTTGCCGTACTCCGGATGATCATCCAGCGGCAGGTGGTAGGCCACCAGACTGATGTCATGGGTCAGCAGGGTCTTGATGCGGGCTTTCTTCATGCCGGTGACCGGCTGGGGCTCGCCCTTCCAGAAATAGCCGTGGTGCACCAGGATCATATCGGCGCCGGCTTCTACCGCCGCATCAATAAAGGCCTGGGAGGCGGTCACGCCGCTGACGATCTTCGAGACCTCGTCGCGACCTTCCACCTGCAGGCCGTTAGGGCAGTAGTCCTGGAAGTTTTCGGGGGTCAGCCACTGGTTAAGGGTCTGGAGGATGTCGTTGCGTGTTGCCATGAGTGACTCCTATCGGTCAGCGGACAGGCAGGCCCGGAAAACCCGGCCGTTCTCAGCCGGTCAGTTCGCCGAGTGCCCACAGTAATTCGTCGTTCTGTCCGTCGGTACCAATGGTGATACGCAGGAAGTTGTCGATCCTGGGTTTGTCGAAGTGTCGCACGACAATACCGCGCTCACGCAGTTGGGCGGCCAGGGTATCGCCTGACACCGATCCATGCTGACAGAAGATGAAGTTGGCGGCGGACGGCAGCACCTCGAAGCCCATCTCAGTCAGGGCCTCTGTCACCCGCTCCCGCTCCGCGATCACCTGCTTGCGGGTATGGTCGAACCAGGCCTCGTCTTCAAAGGCGGCCACCGCACCCGCCTGCGCCAGCCGGTCCAGGGGGTAGGAATTGAAGCTGTTCTTGACCCGGTTCAGGGCCTCCACCAGGTCCCGATGCCCCACCGCAAAGCCAACCCGCAGCCCGGCCAGTGAACGGGCCTTGGACAGGGTCTGCGTGACCAGCAGGTTCGGGTACCGGTCCACCAGGGTGATAGCACTCTCACCACCGAAATCCACGTATGCCTCATCCACCACCACGACACTGTCCGGGTTACCGGCAACGATCTGTTCCACATCATCCAGTGGCAGGAACCGGCCCGTGGGCGCATTCGGGTTCGGGAAGATCACGCCACCGTTGGGCACCCGGTAGTCCTCCGGGTTGATCCCGAAGTCCCCGTTCAGGGGCACCAGGCGACTTTCCACACCATAGAGCCCGCAGTAAACCGGATAGAAACTGTAGGTGATGTCCGGAAACAGGATAGGCCTGTCCTGCTTGAGCAGCCCCTGGAAGATATGGGCCAGCACCTCGTCCGAGCCGTTGCCCACGAAGACCTGCTCCGGCGATACGTCATAGTAATCGCCAATCACCCCACGAAGCCGCTCACTCTCCGGGTCCGGGTACAGGCGCAGGCTGTCGTCCGCCTGCTGACGGATCACCTCTAGCACCTTGGGCGAGGGGCCGTAGGGGTTCTCGTTGGTATTCAGCTTCACCAGCCGCTGCATCTTCGGCTGCTCCCCCGGCACGTAGGGTTTGAGTTCGCGTACCAGGGGACTCCAGAACTTGCTCATGGCGGCTCCTTAGGACTCGCTGTCGGAATCGACGCGGTATTCGGCGGACCGGGCATGAGCCGTCAGCCCCTCACCCCGGGCCAGCACCGAAGCCACCCGCCCCATGCGATCAGCACCGGCGGCGGAAAACCCGAGCAGCGACGAGCGCTTCTGGAAATCATAGACCCCCAACGGCGACGAGAACCGCGCCGTACCGGAGGTGGGCAGCACGTGGTTGGGACCCGCGCAGTAGTCACCCAGGGCCTCGGCGGTATAGCGGCCCATGAAGATGGCACCGGCATGACGGATCTTCTCCGCCAGCGCCTGGGGCTCCTCAACAGACAACTCCAGGTGCTCCGGAGCAATCCGGTTGGACACCACCGCCGCCTCATCCAGGTCTTTCACCTGGATCAGCACCCCACGGTCGGACAGCGACCGGGCAATAATCTCACTGCGCTCCATCGTCGGCAGCAGCTTACGGATACTGTTTTCCACCGTATCCAGAAACGCGGCGTCCGGGCTCACCAGAATGGACTGTGCCTGCTCATCGTGCTCCGCCTGGGAGAACAGATCCATGGCAATCCAGTCCGGATCGGTCTTGCCGTCACAGATCACCAGAATCTCCGACGGCCCGGCGATCATATCGATGCCCACGGTCCCGAACACCTCACGCTTGGCCGTAGCCACAAAGATATTGCCCGGCCCCACAATCTTGTCCACCGCCGGCACTGTCTCGGTCCCGTAGGCCAGCGCCCCAATCGCCTGGGCGCCACCAAGGGTAAACACCCGGTCGACACCGGCAATGGCAGCAGCGGCGAGAACCATGTCATTCACCACCCCCGCCGGGGTGGGCACCACCATGATCACCTCGCCGACACCCGCCACCTTGGCGGGAAGCGCATTCATCAGCACCGACGACGGATAGGCCGCCTTGCCACCGGGCACATACAGCCCCACCCGGTCCAGCGGCGTCACCTTCTGGCCCAGCACGGTGCCATCGGCATCCTCGTACTGCCAGGAATCCTGCTTCTGACGCTGGTGGTAGTCACGGATGCGATCAGCCGCAGCTTCCAGGGCGTCCCGCTGGTCCGAGGGAATACTCTCCAGGGCCTGCTCCAGACGCGTCTGGGAAATCTCCAGCTCGGCCATGGAAGCCACCTCAAGCTGATCAAACTTCGCGGTAAACTCCATCACCGCCTGATCGCCCCGCAGCTTTACCTCGCTCAGGATATGACGGACCGACTCGTTTACCTGATGGTCCACGCTGTCATCCCAAGCCAACAGCTTGCTGAGCGCGTCATCAAAGCCTGCATCGGAAGCAGACAATCGGGTAATAGTCACATCAGTCATAAATCACCTGAGATTTTCAACCAAGTTGGAGATATCTCCGAAGTAGTCCGGACACGCAATCCAGACCAAACAAGCTCCTGAATACACTCCCCCATGGGAGGAGCTTTTCAGTAGCATCAAGCCGGGTTTGCAGGCAACTCCGGAAGAAGCCCGGATGAGCGGTAGTGCTTTCCGGGACCTTCAAAAACAAGGACGTTTTTGAAGAGCCTACAGGGACGTATCCACGGCGTGTCCCGGAAAGCACTACCGCTTAGCCGGGCGTAAGGCCAAATTCCTAAATCCACAATCAAAAATCAGGCCTCGACAACCCGCCGAGCCTCAACCGCCTGCCCCATCTTCTCAATAATGGGCTGCAACATGTCATGTTTCATCTTCATGGAAGCCCGGTTCGCCACCAGCCGGGTACTGATATTCTCAATCAGCTCCCGCGGCTCCAGCCCATTGGCCTTAAGCGTATTACCGGTATCCACGATATCCACGATCTCATCCGCCAGCCCCAGCAACGGCGCCAGCTCCATCGCCCCATAGAGCTTGATGATATCCGCCTGCCGCCCCTGGGCCGCGTAATAGCGCCGGGCCAGATTCACAAACTTGGTAGCCACCCGCAGGCGGCCCTGGGGCGCTTCCTGACCCTTCACCCCGGCAGTCATCAGCCGGCAGCGGGAAATATTCAGGTCCAGGGGCTCATACAGCCCTTCGCCGCCATGCTCCATCAACACATCCTTGCCAGTCACCCCCAGATCCGCACCACCATACTGTACATAGGTGGGCACATCCGTGGCGCGGATGATCAGCAGGCGCACATTCGGATCCGTGGTCGGGAACACCAGCTTGCGGGACTTTTTGATGTCGTCCACAAACTCAATGCCGGCTTCCCTCAACAAAGGAATCGTCTCGTCAAGGATGCGCCCCTTCGACAGCGCAATGGTAATCGATGTCTCGGTCATCGGTGATCAGTCCGGTCTGAATGTCTTGTCCGGTCCGGCCTCAGGCCGGCAGCCGGCGGATACTCGCGCCCAGCAGCTGGAGCTTTTCCTCGATGCACTCATAGCCACGGTCGATATGGTAGATGCGATCCACGATGGTGTCACCGTCCGCCACCAGCCCGGCAATCACCAAACTCGCGGAAGCCCGCAGGTCCGTGGCCATCACCGGCGCGCCGGTCAGATGCGGCACACCCTTGATGATCGCGGCGTTGCCTTCCAGGGTGATATCGGCCCCCATACGGCCAAGCTCCTGGATATGCATGAAGCGATTCTCGAACACCGTCTCCACGATGGTGCCGGTACCCTCGGCCACGGTATTCATGGCCGCGAACTGGGCCTGCATATCCGTGGGGAATGCCGGATAGGGGGCCGTGCGCAGGGATACCGCCTTCGGCCGGTTACCCTTCATGTTCAGCTCGATCCAGTCCTTGCCGGTGCTGATATGGGCCCCGGCCTCTTCCAGCTTGAGCAACACCGCTTCCAGCAGGTCTTCCCGGGTGTCCTTCAGCCGCACCCGGCCACCGGTGGCGGCAGCAGCCACCAGATAGGTACCGGTTTCCACCCGGTCCGGCAGCACATCGTAATGGCAGCCGTGCAACCGCTCCACACCGTGGATCTCGATGGTGGCGGTGCCATGGCCCCGGACATCCGCGCCCATGGCGATCAGGCATTCCGCCAGGTCCACCACTTCCGGCTCCCGGGCGGCGTTTTCCAGGATGGTGACACCGTCGGCCAGGGCCGCCGCCATCATCAGGTTCTCGGTGCCAGTCACGGTCACCGTGTCCAGGAAGATATGGGCGCCCTTCAGGCGACCATTGGATTTGGCGTGGATGTAACCATTTTCCACCCGCACCTCGGCGCCCATCTGCTCCAACCCCTGAATGTGCAGGTTCACCGGCCGGCTGCCGATGGCACAACCACCGGGCAGGGACACCTCGGCCTCGCCGAAATGGGCCACCAGCGGCCCCAGCACCAGGATGGAGGCCCGCATGGTCTTCACCAACTCGTAAGGCGCGACGGTTTCCTTGATGGTACTGGCATTTACCTGCACACTCATCTTCTCGTCAATCATCACCTCAATGCCCATGCGGCCGAGCAGCTCGATCATGGTGGTAATGTCGTTGAGGTGCGGCAGATTGCCCACCGTTACCGGCTCATCCGCCAGCAGCGTTGACGCCAGGATCGGCAGGGCTGAGTTCTTGGCTCCGGAGATGCGAATCTCGCCGTCAAGCGGCTGGCGACCCCGGATAAGTAGTTTGTCCACGATGAATTCCTGTAGTTGTGAGCCAACCGTTATGAACCGGTAGTCAGGAACCGGCCGCTGTACGTCGGCTTACTGTTGCCGGGCCGCCCATTGGGCCGGAGTGAATGCGCGAATGGTCAGGGCATGGATGGTACCGTCATCCAGCTGCTCCCGCAGCGCGCCATAGACAAGCTGCTGCTTCTTCACCGGAGACATGCCTTCAAAGCGGTCGCCAACGGCCACGACCAGATAATGGTTCCCTTCGCTCTGTACCTCGATCTCGCAGTCGGGCAGCTCTTTGCGAACCAGTTCGGCAACGTCCTGGGGTTGCATACGCGTATAACCTCAATTTGTGCGAAACGAAAGCGGAATTGTACCGGATTATCAGGAGGCGGTCAGCCAGCGGGAAACACCGTTGAGACGGGAGAGCCCGAGCAGGTCGTCCGGTACTCCGATGAAGGTCAGCGAGACCTGCCGCCGGTCCGCCTGACGATGCAGGCACAGGAGCAGCGACAGCAACACGCTACTGGCGGTAGAGGTGGCGGCCAGGTCAACGCGGGCGTTGGTGCCCGACGACAGGGAGGCCAGCCAGCTTTCACCCCGCCGCCTGATCTCGAGCACATTGCCGGCATGGATACGCCCGGCCAGTGTCAGACAGTCACCGGCGGGCTCGGCGGCGGCACTCATTCGCTGTCCGCGCCCTTATCCATTTCCTCGTCCAGGTTGAGGGAGGCCACGGCATCGCCCCAGTTCTCGATCACCGCGTCCACGTCACCGCGACGGGACTCCATCTCCTGGGCAAACCGGTCACGGAAGGCCAGGCCGATGTTCACGCCCTCCACAATGACATTTTCCATCATCCAGTTGCCGCCTTCCTTGTTGCGGTACATGGAATAGGTTACCTGGTAGCGGTCACCGGACTCGGTGGTGACCAGCATGTCCACGGAGGCCCGGTCCTCGTCCCTCGGGTTGATCCGGGCACCCTGGACCGCGATCTCAAAGCCATCGGAGTTATTCACCAGGGCCTGGGCATAGCTCTCGAACAGGCTGCGCTTGAAACGGACCACGAAGTCGTCACGCTGTTCCGGTGTCGTCTGTCTGGCGTAACGGCCCATGACCCGGGCCGCAATACGGCGGAAATCGACAAAGCCCTCAAGGGTCTTTTCCATTTCCCGGTAGAAGGCATCCGGGTCCTCGTTGTACAGCCCTTTTTCCTCATTGAGCCTTTGCACCAGCTTCTGGGTGTTCTCGTCCACATAGCTCGCCAACTGCTCGCTGTTGGCGGCGGCGGGCCGTACCAGCAAGGCCGCTACCAGCGCGAAAACGGCCAGCGCCCAGGGCATGAAGGCGTATTGGTTGATCGATCGAACCGCGGTCATGGGTCTCTCCTGTTTTATGTCCTTGCCTGACTACTCGCCACCCTGACCGGAGGCGAAGTTGCTGATCACACGCTCAATGTTAAGCGCTGACTGGGTTTCGTAGAAAATATCTCCGTCCGCCAGGGATTCCAGGTCCCCACCCGGTGAAATATCAATATACTGTTCACCCAGCAGGCCTGATGTACGTATGATTGCTGAGCTGTCGGCGGGAATGCTGTCGTACCCTGCCTCGATATCGATCACCACCCGCGCCTGGAAGGCCTCCTGATCAAGGGCCACCTCGCGGATCCGCCCCACGGTTACACCGGCCATGGAGACCCGGGAGCGCGGCGCCAGACCGCCAGCATCGTTGAAGTAGGCGGACACCGTGTAGGTCTCACCACCCGGCTTGAAAGTCAGCCCGCTCACCTGCAGTGCCAGCACCAGCAGCGCCGCACCACCCGCCAGGATAAACAGACCAACCATGATTTCCGTTGTTCTCTGGGCCATCAGAAACTCCCGAACATGACAGCGGTGAGGACAAAATCCAGCCCCAGGACCGCCAATGATGAATACACAACCGTCCTGGTGGTGGCCGAACTGATACCCGCCGAGGTCGGCACGCAGTCGTACCCCTGGTACACCGCGATCCAGGTGCACACGAACCCGAACACCAGGCTCTTGACCAGGCCGTTGACCACATCATCCAGGAACGCCACGGACGCCTGCATGTTGCCCCAGTAGGAGCCTTCGAATACACCCAGCCACTGGACACCCACCAGCATACCGCCCCAGATGCCCACCACCGAAAAGATCAGCGCCAGTACCGGCATGGAGATGAAACCGGCCCACAGGCGGGGCGCGATCACCCGGCGCAGGGGATCCACGCCCATCATCTCCATACTGGAAAGCTGTTCCGTGGCCTTCATCAGGCCGATTTCCGCCGTCAGGGCGGAACCGGCCCGGCCGGCAAACAGCAGCGCCGTCACCACCGGCCCCAGCTCCCGCAGCAGGGTCAGCGCAATCATCTGGCCAATGGCGCTTTCCGACCCGAAGTCACTGAGGATCGAGTAGCCCTGAAGCGCCAGCACCATACCGATAAACAGCCCCGACACCACCACGATGGCCAGTGACAGCACCCCCACCGTATAGAGCTGGCGCACCAGCAGCGGCAACCCGACGGCCGGCCGGGGCACCCCGGCCAGGGCGCCCCACAGGAACATAGATGCCCGCCCCAGGGAGGCCACCACGGCCAGTGCGCTGCGCCCCAGCCCGGCGACACGATCCACCAGCCCGTCAACCATGGCGCCCCTCCCCCACCCGGTCGGCGCTGCCCCAGTCCGCTCCGGCATCCGGTGCCGGGTAATGGAACGGCACCGGCCCGTCCGGCTGACCATGGAGGAACTGCTGCACCCGGGGCGACGAGTGATTCCTGAGCTCGTCCGGCGAGCCTTCGCCGATTACCTGGCCGTCGGCGATGATGCAGGCGTAATGGGCAATACTGAGGGATTCCGGCACGTCATGGGACACCAGCACGCTGGTCAGTCCCATGGTGGTATTGAGGTCACGGATCAGTTTCACCAGCACACCCATGGCGATGGGATCCTGGCCGGCAAAGGGCTCGTCGTACATGATCAGCTCCGGGTCCAAGGCGATGCTCCGGGCCAGGGCCACCCGGCGGGTCATGCCCCCGGAGAGTTCAGCGGGCATCATGTCCCGGGCACCCCGCAGTCCCACGGCCTCCAGCTTCATCAGCACGATGTCCCGGATCATGTCCTCCGGCAGGGCGGTGTGTACCCGCAGCGGGAAGGCCACATTCTCGAACACACTCAGGTCGGTGAACAGCGCGCCACTCTGGAACAGCATGCCCATGCGCTCACGCAGCCGGTAGAGGGCCTTGCGGCCCAGCCTGGGCACGTCCTCACCCTCCACCGTGACCCGGCCGCTATCCGGCCTGAGCTGGCCACCGATCAGCCGCAGCAGGGTGGTCTTGCCGGTACCGCTGGGCCCCATGATGGCGGTGATCCGGCCACGGGGGATGCTCAGGGTCACGCCGTCGAAGATGCGCCGGTTCCCCCGGGTAAAGACAACATCATCGAGAGTGATGCAGGATGAGTCAGACATGTCAGAAACTGCCGGAAAATTTGGCGTACAGTATGCCAACTTGCGCTGCCGCTCAATGGTCGGGGGTGTTAAAGTTTGGCAGGAGAGGCCCGGCAGCCAGCGAACACCCCCTGCGAGAAGGCCCGGAGGCCGGGTTGATGATATACTGTCGCCCCTGTTACACCCCCGGTGGCACCAGCCCCGGATCGGAGCAATCCAGGAGCCCCATGAACAAGCCTTATGTCTCTGCCGCATTGCAGGCCATCGAAGTGGAACGCCAGGCCGTGGAGGCCTTGTCCACGCGCATCGGCGATGACTTCGTCCATGCCTGCGAGGTGATGATGGCATGCCAGGGCCGCGTGGTGGTGACCGGCATGGGTAAGTCCGGTCATATCGGCAACAAGATAGCCGCCACCCTGGCCAGTACCGGCACGCCATCGTTCTTTGTCCACCCCGGTGAAGCCAGCCATGGCGACCTGGGCATGATCACGCCCCAGGATGTGGTACTCGCCATCTCCAATTCCGGCAACACCGCCGAAGTCCTCACCATCCTGCCCCTGATCAAGCGCATGGGCGCCCCCCTGATCAGCATGACCGGCAACCCGGATTCCACCCTGGCCCGGGAGGCCGTGGCCAACCTGGACATCAGCGTGGCCAAGGAGGCCTGCCCCCTGGGGCTGGCCCCCACCTCCAGCACCACCGCCACCCTGGTCATGGGCGACGCCCTGGCCGTGGCCATGCTGGAGGCCCGCGGCTTCAGCGCCGAGGATTTCGCCTTCTCCCACCCCGGTGGCACCCTGGGACGGCGACTGCTGCTGCGGGTGTCCGACATCATGCACATCGATGACCGGGTACCGAAGGTACAGGAGAACACCCCCCTGTCCGGCGCCCTGCTGGAAATCTCCCTCAAGGGCCTCGGCATGACCACGGTCATCAACGAGGACGGCAAGCTGGTGGGTATCTTCACCGACGGCGACCTGCGCCGGACCCTGGACCGGTCCATCGACATCCACAAGACCCTGATCCGTGATGTCATGACCCGCAACGGACGCACCATCCATGAGGACCAGCTCGCCGCCGAGGCCCTGCACATCATGGAGGAGCTGAAGATCAACGCCCTGCCCGTGCTGGACCGCAACGACGAACTGGTGGGCGCCCTCAACATGCACGACCTGCTGCGCGCCGGCGTGATCTGACGGAGTGGTAATGACCGAGGAGACGGCACCCAACAGCCGGCCGGAGTGGCCGGACGACGCACTCACCAGGGCCCGGGAGATTGCCCTGCTGGCCCTGGACGTGGACGGCGTGATGACCGACGGCTCCCTGCTGTTCTCTGCCAGCGGCGATGAACTCAAGGCATTCAACATCCTCGACGGGCTTGGCCTCAAGCAGGCCATGGCCGCCGGCATTGAGGTGGCGGTGATCACCGGTCGCCAGTCCCCGCTCACCGAGCGGCGCATGACCAGCCTCGGCATCACCACCCTGCTCCAGGGCCGGGAGGACAAGATCGCCGCCCTGCGGGAAATTATGGCCGAGCGACAACTGCAGCCGGCCCAGGTGGCCTACATTGGCGACGACCTGCCAGACCTGGCCGCCATCCGCTATGCCGGGTTTGGTGTTACCGTGCCTAACGGCCACTGGTTCGTGCGCCAGCACGCCGATTTCTGCACCCACGCCGCCGGCGGTTCGGGTGCCGTGCGGGAGCTCACCGACCTGCTGCTGTCGGCCCGGGGGCACCTGGACGGCGAACTGCTGACCTGGCTGGGGGACACCTGATGGCGTCAGAGAATCCCCGCCACCTGCTGCTGAGGGTCCTGGATTTCCTGGCCCGCCCGGGCATCCGCAACCCCGGCCTGCTGATCGCCGTCGTGGCCCTGGGTTTCCTGCTGTGGCACAGCGATGAGCCAGCCACCGTCGATACCGACGCCATGGAGCTACGGGGCGCCAGTGAGCCCGACACCTTTATCAATGACGGTGAATTCCGCTCGTTCGATACCCAGGGCCGCCCCAAGCTGGTAGCCTCAAGCCCTCGTACGGAACAGTTCGACGACCGCCGGCAGGCAGTTTTGGAAGCGCCGGACGCCACTCTGTATGATCATGAGGCCGACCTGCGCTGGCTGCTGGACGCCAACCATGGCCTGTACCACATGGACACCGAAGTGATGGAACTGGAAGGCAACGTGGAAGTCACCCGAAGCGTGGAAGGCGGTAATGCCATCTTGCTCACCGAGTACCTTCGCATCGATAATCCCGCCGGCAGGGCGACAACCGATCGCCCCGTCACCCTGAAGTCGCCGGGCAGCATCACCCACGCCCGAGGCATGACCGGCTGGTTCGATGAACGGGTGCTGGAATTGGAAAACTCAGTCGAGGGGATCTATGAAACCCGTCAGTAACCTGGCAGGTCGCCTGCTACTGCTGTCAACGCTGGTTCTGGGCCCGGCCCTGCCCGCCCTGGCCTTCAACCTGGACTCCAACGAACCGATCCGGGTGACCGCGGATTCGGCCCGCCTGGACGACAACCAGGGCATCGCCATCTACCGGGGCAACGTCGAGGTCCGCCAGGGGGGGATCCTGCTCACCGCCGACCGGGTCGATGTCCACCGAAACGCCCAGGGCCTTGACCGTATCGACGCCCGCGGACAACCTGCCACCTATTCCCGGCCCGCCACCGAGACCGAAGGCCCGGTGGACGCCGAAGCCCTGCTCATCCACTATTCCGCTCCCGACAACCTGCTGCGTTTCGAGCGGGAGGCCGTGGTGAAGCAAGGCGGTGACGAGTTCCGTGGTGCCGTGATCAACTACAACACCGCCAACCGCGTGGTTACCGGTGAGGGCCGGACCGCGGAGGGCGAGGGGTCCGGACGGGTTGAAATGGTTATCCAGCCCCGGGGCAACAACTCCGGCAACAACAACTGACGGCTGTTTCCATGGCACTATTGCAGGCAAATCATCTCGCCAAGAGCTACAAACAGAAACAGGTGGTTATCGATGTATCCCTGAGCATCGAGAGCGGCCAGATCGTGGGACTGCTGGGCCCCAATGGCGCCGGCAAGACCACCTGCTTCTACATGATCGTCGGCCTGGTGCCGGCGGATCACGGCCACATCAGCATCGACGGCAAGGACATCACCCCCCTGCCCATGCACGGGCGGGCACGGCAGGGCATCGGCTACCTGCCCCAGGAAGCGTCAGTATTCCGGAAGCTGTCGGTCAGCGACAACATCATGGCGATCCTGGAAACCCGGAAAGACCTCAACAAGAAGCAGCGCCAGGACAAGATGGAAGAACTGCTGCAGGAGTTCCACATTACCCATATCCGTGACAGCGCCGGCATGGCCCTGTCCGGGGGGGAGCGCCGGCGGGTGGAAATCGCCCGGGCACTGGCCATGGAACCGGCCTTTATCCTGCTGGACGAACCGTTTGCCGGGGTGGATCCCATCTCCGTCAGCGACATCAAGCAGATCATCCGCCACCTGCGGGACAAGCAGATCGGCGTACTGATCACCGACCATAACGTGCGGGAAACGCTGGATATCTGCGAAAAGGCCTACATCGTCAGCAGCGGCCACATCATTGCCTCTGGGTCCGCGGATGAAGTCCTGGCCAACCAGCAGGTGAAGGAAGTCTACCTGGGGAACGAGTTCAGGCTGTAATCCGACGCCAGACCGTGCCCATTACACACTGCAACACAGTCCGCACGCCCTGCAATTGTGTTGACAGCAGCAAGGGGGTACACTCGGCAAAGAACTTGCTTGTTATTTCCAAGTATCCGGTAATGCTGATTTTTTTGCCTGACTTCAGCTATTTTTTGAGCTGAATCAGTGTTTTTTAGCAACGATTCTGTTACCGGCTACCTCAGAAGGGCGATGGATGTGAAACCATGGTGATGAAAGCCTCCTTACAGTTAAAGATGGGTCAGAGCCTGACGATGACCCCACAACTGCAACAGGCGATCCGTCTGCTCCAGCTTTCCACACTGGACCTGCAACAGGAAATCCAGCAGGCCCTGGACTCCAACCCGATGCTGGAAACCTCCGAGGAGGAAGACACCGACGAGTCTTCCGACGCCGAGCAGGACAACAACGAGGAGTCGGTCAGCGCCTCGGAAGGTGAGTCCGCAGCCGACAATACCTGGGAGGAATCGGACTGGTCGGCGGACAACAACCCGTCCGACAACATCCCCGACGACCTGCCGG
Source organism: Marinobacter shunpengi (assembly GCF_045449695.1). Classification (NCBI taxonomy): domain Bacteria; kingdom Pseudomonadati; phylum Pseudomonadota; class Gammaproteobacteria; order Pseudomonadales; family Marinobacteraceae; genus Marinobacter; species Marinobacter shunpengi. Next base: position 279,162 of record NZ_JBJJKZ010000005.1, on the reverse strand, counting down.
TGGACACCGCCTGGGACGATATCTACCAGTCCGCGCCGGCTCCCGCCTCCCGGGGCGATGACGACAATGACTCCGATTTCGAAAGCCGCAGTCCCACTACCGAGACCCTGCACGACCATCTGGAGTGGCAGCTCAACCTGACCCCCATGGGCGAGCGGGATGCCGCCATCGCCCATGCCCTGCTGGATGCCGTGGATGAGCGCGGCTACCTGACCTCCGCACTGGAGGAAATCCATTCCGGGCTGATGGACGACGAAGACGAGGACCCGGTGGAAATGGACGAGGTGGAAGCCGTCCTGCGCCGCCTGCAGCACTTCGACCCGCCCGGTGTCTTTGCCCGTGACCTGCAGGAATGCCTGCTGATCCAGCTTAACCAATTGCCCGCAGACACCCCGTGGCTGGACAAGGCGCGACTGGTGATCACCCACTACATCAACCTGCTGGGTAACCGCGACTACGCACAACTGTTACGGCGCAGTCGCCTGAAGGAAGACCAGTTGCGGGAAGTGCTGGCGGTGATCACCGCCCTCAACCCGCACCCGGGCAACGCCCTGGACACCTCCGAGCCGGACTACGTGATTCCGGACGTGATCGTACGCAAGGACAAGGGCCGCTGGCGGGTGGAACTGAATCCTGAAATTGCCCCGCGCATTCGTGTCAATGCCAGCTATGCTTCCCTTATAAGGCGTGCCGACAGCAGTGCCGACAACACCTATCTGCGGGATCAGCTCCAGGAGGCGAAATGGTTCATCAAGAGCCTGCAGAGTCGGAACGAGACCCTGCTGAAGGTGGCGACACGAATAGTTGAACATCAACAGGGTTTTCTGGACCATGGGGAAGAGGCGATGAAACCGCTGATCCTGTCGGACATCGCCCAGGCTGTGGAAATGCACGAATCCACCATTTCCCGGGTCACCACGCAAAAGTTCATGCACACGCCCCGTGGCATCTTCGAGCTGAAGTACTTCTTCTCGAGCCACGTGAGCACCGAGGAAGGCGGCGAATGCTCGTCTACAGCCATTCGCGCAATGATCAGGAAACTGATTGCGGCGGAAACCCCGAAAAAGCCGCTCAGTGACAGCAAGATTGCCACCATGCTGGGAGAGCAGGGCATCAAGGTGGCGAGGCGAACGGTGGCAAAGTACCGTGAAGCCATGCATATTCCGCCCTCCAACGAGCGGAAGCGACTGGTCTGACACAAAGGGTCTGACAAACAGGAGAAGCCCATGCAACTGAACATTTCCGGTCATCATGTCGAACTGACTCCCTCCCTCAAGGATTACATCAACGAGAAATTCGAAAAACTTGAGCGCCACTTCGATCACATCAGCAACTGTCAGGTAACCCTGGAGGTGGAAAAGGTGCGCCAGATCGCGGAAGCCACGCTGCATGTGGTCGGCGGCGAAATCCACGCGAAGGCTGAAAACGATGACATGTACGCCGCCATCGATGCCCTGGTGGACAAACTTGACCGGCAGATCCTCAAGCACAAGGAAAAGAACGTTGACCGGATGCACGGAGCAACTGCCCGCTAACCATTGCGATACCGGAACGGCTATAATCTGACTCACAACGCTGCGGTACGGACTCGTACCGCAGCATTTTTTTATCGGGACCGACGAGCATCCATGACCGATTCGACCTTGACCATCAACAACATACTGGCGCCGGAACTCACCCATTGCCGGGTCAATGGCACCAGCAAGAAGCGGATTCTGGAATTTATCGCGGAAAAGGTGGCCGGACAGTATCCGGAGCTGGATGAAACCCAGATCTTCAATAACCTGGTAGCCCGGGAGCGGCTGGGGAGCACCGGCATCGGTCAGGGTATTGCCATTCCCCACTGCCGGCTCGAAGGGTGCACCCGCGTGGTCGGGGCCCTGGTCACGATGGAGGAAGGGGTAGCCTTCGACGCCATCGACAACCAGCCGGTGGATCTCCTGTTCACACTGATCGTGCCCCGCGAAGCCACCTCAGAGCACCTGGAGCTACTCAGCCAGCTTGCCGAGCAATTCAATGACCGCAGCTTCTGCGATGCCCTTCGGGCCTGCGAGACCGCCGAAGGTCTCCACCAGAAGATGACCGGCAACACCTGATCCTTTCCCGGCATGTCGCGTATACTCGCGCTCAATGTCGGCCAAGTCGCCAGGGGACAAGTTTCATGAAGCTGATCATCGTTAGCGGACGTTCCGGTTCGGGCAAGAGTACCGCCCTCCATGTGCTGGAGGATCTGGGTTACTACTGCATCGACAACCTGCCCATCGGGCTGCTGTTCCCGCTGACCACCGAGGCCACCTCACGCAACTCCGGCAGCCGGCTGGAGAAGATTGCGGTCAGCATTGATGCCCGCAACCTGTCCAGCGAGATTGCCAATTTCGAGGCTATCCATCAGCGGCTGCTGGACTCGGGGATGACCACCGAGATCATCTATCTGGATGCCACCGAACAGTCCCTGCTGCAGCGTTTCCATGCCACCCGGCGCAAGCACCCCCTGAGCGACGACGACACCTCGCTCACTGAGGCCATCCGCTACGAGAAGCAACTGCTGGAACCCATCGCCCAACTGGCGGACCTGTACCTGGACACCACCGAGCTGTCCATGTACGAGCTCCGGGATATGGTCAAGCAGCGAATTATCGGCCGCCGTGAGCAGGAGCTGGCACTGCTGTTCCAGTCGTTTGGGTTTAAGCACGGTGTGCCGGTGGATTCCGACTATGTTCTGGACGTCCGCTGCCTGCCCAACCCCTACTGGGACCCGCAACTGCGCAAATACACCGGCATGGACCAGCCGGTCATTGATTTCCTGGGCTCTGACGACATGACTAACCGTATGATCGATGACCTGACCCGTTTCCTGGAAAGCTGGCTGCCCCAGTTCAGCAAGAGCAACCGCAGCTACATGACCATTTCCATCGGCTGTACCGGCGGACAGCATCGGTCCGTCTACGTGTGCGAACAACTGTCCCGCTATTTCAGCCGGCAGTACAACCGGGTCCAGACCCGGCACACGGAACTGCCCCACCTGAACCCGAAAACCAGCGGTACGGCATGATCCGCCAACCCATTACCATCATCAACAAGCTCGGGCTGCATGCCCGGGCGGCCGCCAAACTGGTCGAGACGGCATCGGCCTTCGAAAGCCATGTACTGCTGTCCAAGGGTGACCGCGAGGTGGACGCCAAGAGCATCATGCCGGTGATGATGCTGGCCGCCAGCCAGGGAACGGAAGTAGAACTGATAGCGGACGGTCCTGATGAACAGCAGGCCATCGAAGCCCTTGAGGCATTGATCAATGACTATTTTGGTGAGGGCCAGTAACCCATGAGAGAACAGCCGTGAGCAAATACGATCCATCCCGGGAAGCGACCGGCGACGAAGACGAGCTGATCAAGAGCAAGTCGCAGGTCAAACGCGAAATGCAGGCACTGCAGGAGCTGGGCAAACACATGCTGGACCTGGGCGATGAACAGCTTGCCACCCTGCCCATGAGTGAGACGCTGAAGGCGGCGATCCAGGAATCCCGCCGTATCCGACAGCACGAGGCCCGGCGCCGGCACCTGCAATACATCGGCAAGGTGATCCGTAACGAGGACGATCCCGAGGCCCTGCGCCGCGCCGTGGAAGCCTTTGACGCCGGCAGCGAGGAACACACCCGCCGCCATCACCTGGCCGAGCGCTGGCGTGACCGCCTGATCGCCGAGGGCAACGCCGCCGTGGCGGAATTTGTCGGCCATTGCCCGACGGCGGACGTGCAGCACCTCCGCAACCTGCTGAGGAACGCCCAGAGGGATGTCAAGACGGACAAGAACACCGGCCAGGGCCGGAAACTGTTCCGCTACCTGCGGGAGTGTATCGACGACGCCGAGCAGGCTGGCTGATTCGCCGGTTCCGGCATTCCCTCGGGTTCATCCGCTGATCGACAGACTACAGTCGCCGGTGCTCCCACACCGGCATGCGCTTGCGGACCTGCTGCAGGTAGTCCGGATCCAGCTCGGTGACGAGCACCCCAGCCCCTTCGGCCAGCTCCTTGACCACCTTGCCCCAGGGATCGACGATCACCGAGTGACCATAGGTGCGGCGGCGCTCGCTGTTCTGCCCCCCCTGCCCCGGCGCCACCATCCAGACCTGGTTCTCAATGGCCCGGGCCCGGACCAGGGGGTGCCAGTGGGCGTCGCCGGTATGCCAGGTGAAGGCGCTGGGCAGGGTAACCCAGTCCACTCCCCGTTCGCGCAACTGCCGGAACATCTCAGGAAAGCGAAGGTCATAGCAGATCGCCAGCCCCAGCCGGCCCACGGGCGTGTCCACCGTCACCAGTTGCTCGCCGGGTTCAAAGGTGTCCGATTCCCGGTACTGTCCCTGACTGTCCTCCACCATGGCATCGAACAAGTGGATCTTGTCATAGCGGGCGACTTCCGTGCCCTGGTCGTCCACCACCACACAACTGGCCCTTACCCGGTTCTCCAGGGCGGAGCCATCTGGCCGGGCAGCAATGGGCAGTGAGCCGCCAACAATCCAGAGCCCGTGCTTGCGGGCCTGTTCCGCCAGAAAACTGCGGATGGGGCCGTCTGAGGCCACCTCGCGACCACCGTGCAACGGCATGTTGGCGGTATCCAGCACCGCAAAGTTCTCCGGCAGTACCGCCACCCGGGCTCCCTGCTCGGCCGCCCGGGCCAGCAGCCGGGAGGCCTGGTCAAGATTGTCGTCAATATCCCTTGTGCTCACCATCTGAATGGCGGCGACGGTCTGGGCATTCGCCATGGCGATCTCCATCGGGGCTGCCTGATTGGACGGACTATTCCTGGTTCCCGGAATCGAAGATGTTCCGCAGGTCCACCTTCGGATTATCCCAGGTTCCCCTTACACTATAAGTGGCACTGGTCAGTTTGCTCAACGGTTCACCCAGCAGTTTATCCAGTACGAACAGGGCACCCCCCACCGGCGGCGAGGCGCCCATCAGGATTGCCGCCAGGGGCAGGTTCTGGGTCAGCGGCAGGATCACCACCAGCCGCATGTCCAGGGTTTCCGCCGCCAGGTTGGTTAGCCCCGATAGCCTCAGCGCCCCGGAGGGGCCCGCCAGTTGCAGGTCCGGATCCCAGGTCAACACGCCGTTATCCAGTTTTGCCTTGCCGTAGATGGCATCAAAGGCGACCCCCGCCTCATAGAGATCGGAGAAATCAAACTGCAGGCGACGCTGCAGGGTGTCGGTGTTGAGCAGGTTGAAGACCCGGAAGATCTGGGCCGTCTCGTTATTCTGCAGGATTACGCCATCATCCAGCCTGACACTGAATTCCCCACTCAGGCGACCGGCGGCGAACTGGTCGGGGCGACCGGGCCACGCAATATTGAGGTCGATCACCGAGTTCTTGTTGGTCATCGGTATTTCCTTGCCCACCAGGCTGGCCAGGCCCTGGAGCCCGCCGCCCTCCAGTACCCCCTGCACCAGGGTGACCTCCTCGCCGGAGGTGACCCCCCAACGAAGCTGACCATCAAATACCAGCGACTCCAGGCGGCCCTGGAGGTCCATCAACGTCACCTGATCCGGTGACGGTGACAATACGAATGACCAGGAGCCGGCGGGATCGTCCCCCAGGATCAATGAGGCGATACGAACCTCCACCTCCGGCCACTGCCCCGCCGCCATGCCCCGGAACGCATCAAGCTGTTCAGAGGGGGTGAGCAACGCCGGCACGGCACTACCCCCGGTATCCTGTTCGTGGTCCCGGGCCAGACTGAGCCGGTCCAGGTCGACCCAGATGCGATCACCGGAATCGGGAATCCGTACCCGACCCACCGCACGATCGGAATTGGTTGTCAGCAGCCAGCCGTCCTCCCTGGGCCGTGCCGTTACCCGGAGACCGGGAACCGCATGATCTCCCAGGATCAGCTCGTTCATCCTCAGATCGACACTGTTCAGCCAGTCAAACCGCTGACCGGTACCCCCGGACTCCGCCCCCGACGGGGCGTCACCGGTCACGCCCAACTGCTCCAGCCAGGGCAGCCAGCGGGCAGGCGCGAACCGGTCAAATGCGGCACGAACCAGCAGCCCCCCTTCCACCGGGAAGCGGGCCGATCCGTCACCGATGACCACCTGGCCACCATGGAAGCGGGACCCCCGCCATTCCAGTGCCGCCGACAGACGCTCGCCCCACTGGGCCTCCAGCAGCAGTTGATCGCCCTCGGGCCAGCGCAGCAGTGCCTCCAGGTTGTCGCCGGAACCGGTCTCCCGGGACAGGGGCGCCGGCCACTGCGACCGGATCGTTGAGGCATCGGCGGTGACCGCCAGACGGGCGTCGGCACCGGGCACGAAATCCAGTCGGGCGGTATAGGGCAGTGTTCCCGACACACCGGGTACTCGCTGCTCCTGGGGCATCAGCTCACGGGCCAGGGTGACCAGGTCCGCCTGGCCGGTCTGGATGATGGTCAACGCCCCCCGGGCCGGATCCGCCCGGAATCGTACACTGACTGGCTGACCCATGAAGGTCGCTGACAGGGCATCATCGCTGAAGCCATCCCGGGTGCTGTACCGCAGCCCGCCACGGATGTCCTGCCACTCCAGATCGGCCGGGGGATACCGGAGACTGCCGTTCTGCGTCCGCAGCCTGGCGTTGACCGACACCGCCTGTCCGGCCGCCAGGGGTACGCCCAGGGCCAGGTCGAGTTCGTAGTTGCCCCCCAGGGACACCCCCTGCCTCGCCTCGCCGGCCATCTCACCCAGCGGGGTCTCGTTGAGCCAGTACCCCGCCTGTTCGCCATTGACCCGGGCACTGGTGTCCACGGTGATTGTGGGTGCCCCGTCACCCCCGACTACCGAGACCTCGCCCCGGTTCAGCCGCAATCCACCGGTCACCGCCTGGTCCAGCACTACACGGGCATCGCCGTTGTGGATGGTGACCGTGCCTGCAGCGCCGGTAACCTCCGGCCATTGCGGGTCGTAGACGATACTGGCGTCCCGGAACCGGTATTCCATGGCGGTACTGAAACTGTGCCGGGGCAGCCCTTCCCCGATCTGGCCATGGCCGTAGAACTCGCCACTAACCACCTCGCCCCCGGTGATCGCGGTGGTCAGCCACTCGTAGAGGTCGCGATCCAGTTCCCCCACCGGCAGGACCGAGGGCAGCATGCCGGCGTCGGCATTCTCAATGGCGAGCTTCAGCCCCAGGTTATCCTCGCCGTAACGGTCCAGCCTCAGATCGAAGGCGCCCCCCACCCGGGTGCCCTCTCCGTAGGTGGCCTCCATGTCCCGGGCAAACACCCGGGTGATGCCGCCATCGAGCCGCCAGGCCACATCCGCGTCCCCCCGGCTGAAAGTCAGGGGCCCGGCAAACAACTTCGGGAAGTCCAGGATCATGTCCTCACCCCGGGCCCTGATCCTGCCGCCGTGCCGGCTCAGCCAGAGCTCTCCCCGGACGTTACGGCCCCCAGGCGCCCCCCGGTGGGGCTGGACGGAAACGCCATCGAGACTGGCCGACAGCTCGAACTCGCCGGGCTGGTTTCGTGGCACCCGCACCTGCAGGGACGACAGTCGGCCCGCTGGCTTCAGGCCCGCGATTTCGGGTTCCGCCCTGGCGGGCAACAGGTTCGAGGTCACCGCCATATGAACCAGGGGGCCAAGGGAAACCCCGGAGGCCCCGATCCGGAACGACAGCCGGTCATGGTCAAGTTTCACGGCCATGCCGGTGACCATCTCGTCCTGCCAGCGCCATTGCAGGTCCCGGATGTGGAGGCTGCCGCCATCGTCGCTCCGGCGCCAGCCGACACTCGCGGTGAGTTCCTCCAGAGCGGGCAGGTTAGCCAGGTCACTGGTCAGCCGCAGACGGGGCATCCGGAGCCGGCCATTGACCCGCTCCAGCCGGCCATTGTTGAACGTCAGCCAGGCACTGGCGCTGGCGTCCAGTTCCTGCAACTGGAAGTCGCGCCATTCAAGCCCACGGGTAATTGCCTCAAGCACGCCACCGGGCGTGATGTCCGCCCACACCCGTCCGGTAAAACGGCCTTCGAAGAGGTCGCGCCCCCGGATCGAGAAGGTGGCGAGCTGGTCCAGGGTTCCCTGGCGCATGACGCGACCGGAGGCGGACATCTGCTGGTCACTGTAGGCCAGGTCCAGTTGCGGAATATCCACGAACACGGTTTCGGTATCCGGCGCCCGCAGCCCCAGTGTCAGGTGGGTCAGGCGGACCTGCGGATTCGATATACGGCCCGCCAGCTCATCCAACCAGCGCTGGGGTTGCAGCCATTGTTCTCCCGACAGCTCGGCGCCGTCCGCCAGGCCGGGACCGATTTCGGGCAGGTTCAGGCCTTCGATGCCCAGGCCGCGGTCGGCCCCCCGGGCCAGGACCAGGTCCAGGCCGTCCGCTTCCATCCTCTCGAAAACCAGCCCCAGGCGGAGCAATGACCGCGGACCATCGAGCCGCAACAGCAGGTGCTGGAGGCCGACCGCCCGGGCATCAGTATCGGAATGGTGGTCAATCTGCAGGTTGTTCACCTGCAAGACCGGATCAGGTCCCTGCCAGTCTGCGGACAGACTGCCAATGGTCACGTCCTGACCCAGGCGTTCACTCAGCACGGATTCAATAGCGGGGCGGTAATCGTCGATGTGCCTGGCCAGATACCGGGCCCCGGTGGTGGCGGCGGCAACGATCAGCAGCAGGAATACAAGCAGCCAGACGGCGGCTGTCAGCAACAGGCCGTGGAAGGGTCGGCGGCGACTTCGGTCAGGGGCCGGGCCGGCCGGGGGCGGTGGGGGTTGCTGGGACATCACACTCAGAGCAGGACCACATCATATTGTTCCTGGCTGTAGAATGGCTCTACCTGGAACCGGATCGACTTGCCGATGAAGGTTTCCAGATCCGCCACATTGTCGGCTTCCTCATCCAGCAGTCGGTCCACCACCTTCTGGGACGCCATCACCAGGTAACTCTCTGCCTCGTAGGCTCGGTTCACCCGCAAGATCTCGCGGAAGACCTCATAGCATACGGTTTCCCCGGTCTTGAGGAAGCCGCGGCCGTCACAGATGGGACAGGGCTCACACAGGATCTGCCCCAGGCTCTCGGTGGTCCGTTTACGGGTCATTTCCACCAGACCCAGCTCGGAGACGCCGGTGATCTTGGTCTTGGCATGGTCCCGTTCCAGCATCTTCTCCAACATGCGGTGCACCTGGCGCTGGTGTTCCGTATCATCCATGTCGATGAAATCGATGATGATAATGCCACCGAGGTTGCGCAACCTAAGCTGCCGGCTGATGGCCCGGGCCGCCTCCAGGTTGGTCTTGAAGATGGTCTCTTCCAGGTTACGATGGCCGACGAAGGCGCCGGTATTGATGTCTATGGTGGTCATCGCCTCGGTCTGGTCGATGATAACGTAGCCCCCGGATTTGAGCTGGACCTTACGGCTGAGGGCCTTCTGGATCTCGTCCTCGACACTGTACAGGTCGAAGATGGGGCGCTCCCCGGGGTAGTACTCCACCTTGTTCTCGAATTCCGACACGAACTCCCGGACAAATTCCATGACCTTCTGGTGGCTCTCCCGGGAATCGATACGGACCTTCTCGGTCTGGGGGCGGATGAGGTCCCGGATGGTGCGGATGAACAGGGGCAGGTCCTGATAGACAATGGCAGGGGCCTTGGCGTGTTCGATGCGGTCGATAATCGACTGGTTCAGGCGCTGCAGGTAGGCCATGTCCGCCAGGATATCCTCATCGCAGACGCCCTCCGCCGCGGTACGGATAATGAAGCCGCCGGCGCAGGATTCCTGCTCGCCAATGGCGGTTTCCAGGGTATTCTTGAGCCGGGTGCGCTCGTCTTCATCCTCGATACGCTGGGAAATACCCACATGACGGACACCGGGCATGAATACCAGGTAGCGGGAGGGAATGGAAAGCTGGGTGGTCAGCCTGGCGCCCTTGGTACCGATGGGGTCCTTGGTGACCTGGACCACCAGCGACTGCCCCTCCCGCAACAGGGTGCGGATATCCGGTACGGTTCGGGGGCCATCCGACGGCTCCCCGTTGTCATCGGCATTGACCGGTAACACGTCCGAGGCGTGGATAAAGGCGGCCCGCTCCAGGCCAATGTCCACGAAGGCCGCTTCCATGCCCGGCAGCACCCGTGCCACCTTGCCCTTGAAGATATTGCCGACGATGCCCTTACGGCTGGTACGTTCGACATAAGCCTCCTGAAGCATCCCGTTCTCAACCAGTGCCACCCGGGTTTCCACGGGGGTAACGTTGATCAGGATTTCTTCGCTCATGTCATTCTCCGTCTGTTGAGGAATTCCAGTAATTCCAGACCGGCAGGCCGGCATCGGCCAGCAGGCCGGCGGTGATATCCAGGGGCAGTCCCACCACGGCGCTGTAGCTGCCCCGGATCGTGGTGACAAAGGCGCCCCCGCGCCCCTGGATACCGTACGCGCCGGCCTTGTCCATGGGTTCGCCCGTGGCACAGTAGGCGTCAATCTCCTGCGGGTCCAGCGTGCGGAACCGGACGTCGGTCACGATGACCCTGGCCTCCACGCCATCCCGGGTAGCCAGTGCCACCCCGGTCATCACCTGATGCTCACGGCCTGACAGCGACTGTAACAGACGCCTGGCGCCGTCTGTATCCTCCGGCTTGCCCAGGATACGATCGCCCAGAACCACGGTGGTGTCGGAACCCAGTACGAGGGCGTCAGGCCGGTTGTTACGCCGGTAGCCAGCCAGGGCCTTTTCCCGTGCCAGTCGCAGTACATAGTCCGCGGGAGCTTCTCCCGGGTGCGCTGTCTCGTCAATATCGACTGGCAATGTATCAAAGGATAGACCAAGCTGCCTGAGCAGTTCCGCCCGGCGTGGTGACGCCGAGGCCAGTATGACCCGTTCCGTCATGGTATCGTTCCCGTTGTTACCTGCTTCAACCGAGCCTGAGGTTGAGCTTGTCGAGCACCGGGCACAGCACCACCCACAGCACGGCACTGGTGGCAGCCGGCCAGAGGTAGTCAAAACCGGCGGACTCCGCCCCCAGAAGCTGCTTGATGAAGTGAACCAGCATCTGGTTGATTCCCAGCAGCAGGAATACGATCACGCATTGCTGGATCAGGGGAAACATCCGCAGTCGCTGGTGTACCGTCAGCACCAGGAAGGCGATCATCGCCATACCCAGGGCATTGACGCCCAGGGGCGTTGCCTCCAGCACATCCAGCAACAGCCCGAGGAACCAGGCCATGAGAATGCCAAACTGGGCCGGTGCCCGGAAGGTCCAGTAGAACACCATCAATCCCAGCCATTCCGGGCGGAACTCGAACCACCCCGACGGGAACAGGGAGATGCTCAGCACCAGGGACACCAGGATACTGACGAACATGACCGGATAGCTGATGATCGACAGCATCAGTTACCCTCCCCGCCGTTGCCATCCGGGGCGGTGCGCTGCTGGTCGTATAGTTCATCGGGACTGGCGGCACCGGCTTCCTGGAAGACCACAAGCACCATTTTGCTGCGGCTCAGGCTGGCCAGTGGCGTGGCATGGATGGTGACGAACGGGGCGCCGGGATCCTTGGTGATGGATGACACCTCCGCCACCGGGTAACCCTTGGGGAAGCGGCCGCCCAACCCGGAGCTGACCAGCACATCCCCTTCACGGATATCGGCGGTATCCGGTACATGGACCAGCTCAAGCTGACCGATATCACCGTTGCCCAGCAGGATGGCCCGCAGGCCGTTACGGAGCACTTCCACCGGCACCGCGTGGCTGCTGTCGGATACCAGCAGTACCCGGGAGGTGAACGCGGAGGTATACAACACCTGGCCCATCAGGCCATTGGCGTCAAGGATGGCCTGCCCGGCGGTAACGCCGTCACGCTCGCCCTTGTTGATAATCACCTCATGGGAGAAGGGGTCCGGTGACACCCCCACCACTTCCGCCACCACGACACGGTCGTCCACGGAGGCGGAGGCGTTCATCAGTTCCCGGAGTTCGGTATTTTCGGCGGCCAGGGCGCCGTATTTGAGGGCCCGGCGCTCCAGAATCATCAGCCGGGCCTTGAGGGCCTCGTTTTCTTCCAGGAGATCTTCGCGAGGGGTCATCACGCCGGCAAACCAGCCACCGAACCGGTCCGGCGCATTGCCCAGCCAGAACACCGGGGCCAGGGCACTGGCGATGCCGCTGCGTACCGGCTCCAGACGATCGAACCGGTCATCCGCCACGATCAGCGCCAGTGACAGCACCAGTACCACCAGGAGCCGAAAGCCGGGGACCGGGCCCTGAACGAATATGGTCTTAATGGCACAGCCCCCCTGCCCCGATTACGCGACCGCCGCTGAGGTTTCCCTCCAGCGGCGGTGTCGGGAGCGAGGCTGTCAGGACGGCACCTGGTGCCATGATCACCCCTCCTGGGAGAACATTCCAATGCCGCTGCGGTCGATCACTTCCAGGGCCTTGCCGCCGCCACGGGCAACACAGGTCAGCGGGTCTTCGGCAATAATCACCGGCAGACCGGTTTCCTCGCTGATCAGCTTGTCCAGGCCACGGAGCAGCGCGCCACCACCGGTGAGCACGATGCCACGCTCGGCAATGTCGGAAGCCAGTTCGGGCGGGGACTGTTCCAGGGCGCTCTTGACCGTCTGCACGATCTGGGCGAGGGATTCCTGCAACGCATCGAGGATTTCTTCACTGTTGAGGGTGAAGGAACGGGGCACGCCCTCCGCCAGGTTACGGCCGCGCACATCAATCTCACGGATCTCGACACCCTCATACGCACAGCCGATCTCGTGTTTGATGCGTTCTGCGGTGGAGTCGCCAATCAGGCTGCCATAGTTACGGCGCACATAGGTGACGATGGCCTCGTCGAACTTGTCACCACCCACCCGCACGGACTCGGCATAGACAATGCCGTTGAGGGAGATGATGGCGATCTCGGTGGTGCCACCACCGATGTCCACGATCATGGAACCGCTGGCCTCCTCCACCGGCAGGCCGGCGCCGATGGCCGCGGCCATGGGCTCCTCGATCAGGAACACCTCACGGGCTCCGGCACCCAGGGCCGATTCACGGATGGCCTTGCGCTCCACCTGGGTGGACTTGCTGGGCACACACACCAGCACCCGGGGGCTGGGGGTGATAAAGCTGTTCTCATGCACCTTGTGGATGAAGTGCTGCAGCATTTTCTCAGTGACCACAAAATCCGCAATCACACCGTCCTTGAGGGGGCGGATGGCGGTGATATTGCCCGGAGTACGGCCCAGCATGCGCTTGGCTTCGGTACCGACAGCCGCAACCGTCTTCTGGGAGTTGTTGGTGCGGATGGCCACGACCGATGGCTCATTCAGGACGATCCCCCGCTCACGGACATAAATAAGGGTGTTAGCGGTACCAAGATCAATGGAGAGATCGCTGGAAAAAAGGCCTCGGATACGTTTCAACATTCGCTTTATTTCAACCTGAGAAATGCCGTAGGGAAATGATGCCGCAACTTTAGCAGCGAGCACCCCCGCAGGCAAGGCGTGATCCGCCGCGTTACAGGCTGTTACCGCCTTGTCAGGGTACTGCGCACCCCCCCTGATCTGTTAACATGGTCGTTTTTCACGACCCCGGAGGCAATGCGTGACCATTTCCCGCAAGGACATCGAAAAAGTCGCGGTGCTTGCCCGCATCCAGGTGGATGATGAGCAGGTGTCCGCCTTGGAAAAGGACCTGGGCAATATCCTCGACCTGGTGGACCAGCTCAGCGCCGCCGATACCGAGTCGGTAGAACCCCTGGCCCACCCTCTGGACGCGGTCCAGAAGCTGCGCCCGGACGAGGTCACCGAGAGCGACCAGCGGGCCGCTTTCCAGGCCATCGCGCCGGCCACGGAGAATGGCCTCTACCTCGTTCCCCGCGTTATCGAGTGATCCACCAGCGACACCAGGACTCATCATGCACAACAAATCCGTAGCAGACCTTTCCCGCGAACTGGCCAGCGGCACAGTCTCCAGCGTGGAACTGACCCGGCAGTTCCTGGACCGCATCCGCCAGGAAGACAGGCATTACAACAGCTTCATCACTGTCACCGAAGAACAGGCCCTGGCCGATGCCGAAGCCGCCGACCAGCAGCGCGCTGCCGGCAATGCCACTCCCTGGACCGGCATTCCCTTCGCCCACAAGGACATTTTCTGCACCAATGGCGTCCGCACCACCTGTGGCTCGAAGATGCTGGAGGACTTTATCCCGCCCTACGACGCCACGGTCACCGCCAACTTCCGCCAGGCGGGCGCGGTCTGCCTGGGCAAGACCAACATGGACGAGTTCGCCATGGGCTCCTCCAACGAGTCCAGCTATTTTGGCGCCGTCACCAACCCCTGGGGTGAGCGCCGGGTACCGGGTGGCTCATCCGGTGGTTCAGCGGCGGCGGTCGCGGCGCGACTGGTACCGGCGGCCACCGCCACGGATACCGGCGGCTCGATTCGTCAGCCGGCATCGCTGTGCGGCGTCACTGGCCTCAAGCCCACCTACGGCCGCGTGTCCCGCTATGGCATGATCGCCTTTGCCTCCAGCCTGGACCAGGGCGGCACCATCGCCCGTACCGCCGAAGACAACGCCATGATGCTGAACGTGATGGCGGGCTTCGACCCGAAGGATTCCACCAGCATCGATCGCGAGGTGCCGGACTACACCGCCACCCTGAACGAGTCCATGAAGGGCCTGACCATCGGCCTGCCGAAGGAATACTTCTCCGACCAGCTCAGCCCCGCCATGGAAGAACAGGTTCGCAACGCCGTCCGCGAATACGAGAAACTGGGCGCCACGGTGAAGGAAGTCTCCCTGCCCAACGCCAAGCTGGCCATCGCCGCCTACTACGTGATCGCCCCGGCGGAGGCGTCCGCCAACCTGTCCCGCTTTGACGGCGTGCGCTACGGCTACCGCTGCGAGGACCCGAAGGACCTGATGGACCTGTACACCCGCACCCGGGCCGAAGGCTTCGGTGAGGAAGTGAAACGCCGCATCCTGGTGGGCACCTATGCCCTCTCCGCCGGCTACTTCGACGCCTACTACCTCAAGGCCCAGAAGGTACGCCGTCTGATCCAGCAGGACTTCATCAATGCCTTCAAAGAGGTCGACGTACTGATGAGCCCGGTGTCGCCATCGCCAGCCTTTGTGCAGGGCGAGAAGAACACCGACCCGGTCACCATGTACCTGGAGGACGTGTTCACCATCGCCGTCAACCTGGCCGGCGTCCCCGCCATGTCGGTGCCGGCCGGTTTCGTCGACGGCCTGCCGGTGGGTCTGCAGATCATCGGGGATTACTTCTCCGAGGCCCGGCTGCTCAATGCCGCCCACCAGTTCCAGCAGGTGACCGACTGGCACCAGCGCGAGCCCCAATAAGCCCGACAGAGGAGAGTGTCACATGCAATGGGATATTGTCATCGGGCTGGAAATTCACGTTCAGCTCGCCACACAGACCAAGATCTTTTCCGGCTCCAGCACCGCCTACGGCGCCGAGCCCAACACCCAGGCCAACGCCGTAGACCTGGCCATGCCCGGCACCCTGCCGGTGCCAAACGAGAATGCCTTCCGCTATGCGGTGATGTTCGGGCTGGCGGTCAACGCCGAAATCGAGCGCCGTTCGGTGTTTGAGCGCAAGAACTATTTCTACCCGGACCTGCCCAAGGGCTACCAGACCACCCAGCTCGAACGCCCCATCGTGGGGCCAGGCTTTGTGGACATCGACCTGCCCAACGGTGAGAGCAAGAGGGTCCGTATCCACCACGCTCACCTGGAGGAAGACGCCGGCAAGTCCCTGCACGAGGACTTCCATGGCATGACCGGAGTGGACCTGAACCGCGCCGGCACCCCGCTGATCGAGGTGGTCACCGAGCCGGACATGAACAACGCCGACGAAGCCGTGGCGTTCGCCAAGAAACTCCACGGCATTGTCACCTCGCTGGGCATCTGCGACGGCGATATGTCCCAGGGTTCCATGCGTTTTGACGTGAACATCTCCCTCAAGCCGAAGGGCTCCGACACCCTGGGTACCCGCACCGAAACCAAGAATCTGAACTCATTCCGCTTCATGGAGCAGGCCATCGCCCACGAAGTGGAGCGGCAGATGGACATCCTGGAAGATGGCGGCGAGATCGTGCAGGAAACCCGCCTCTACAACGGCGATCGCGACGAATCCCGCTCCATGCGCACAAAAGAGGAAGCCAACGACTACCGTTACTTCCCCTGCCCGGACCTGCTGCCGGTGGTGCTGGACGAGGCCTTCATCGACGAGGCACGCAACAGCCTGCCGGAACTGCCGGATGCCCGTAAGGCCCGCTTCCAGGAGCAGTACGGCCTGAACGACTACGATGCCGGCCTGCTGGCGGGAGACTCAAAGCTGGCCACCTTCTTCGAACAGACCGCCTCGTCCGGCAAGGACGCGAAGCTGTCCGCCAACTGGATCCTGGGCGAATTCTCCGCACGCCTGAACGCCGAGGAACGCTCTGTTGCCGACGCCCCCATCTCCGGCGAACAACTGGGCGCCCTGGTGACCCGCATTGCCGACAACACGGTCTCTTCCGCTGGTGCAAAGAAGGTATTCGAAGCGCTGTGGACCGGTGAAAACAACGATGTGGACGCCATCATCGACGCCAAGGGCCTGAAGCAGGTGTCCGACACTGGCGAACTGGAGAAAATGGTGGACGAGGTCCTGGCCGGCATGCCGGATCAGGTGGCCCAGTACCAGAACGAGGAGGATCCCAAGAAGCGCAAGAAGATGCTTGGCGGCTTTATGGGCCCCCTGATGAAGGCCTCCAAGGGCCAGGGTAACCCCAAGCTGTTCAACGAGATTCTGCAGAAGAAGCTCGGCGGCTGACTGCCTGATAGCCAGCCCCGGTCCCAGCCTTCCCTAACCGGGTGGCTGGGACCGGGGTGTCACCCCTTTTTCCGCCGCAATTCACGGCCCTTCCCTGGACCGACCTTGCACCGCGCCATCCATGGCGCTGCTACGAAAAGATCCCCCGACCCGACGCCCATGCATCCAAGGCCAAAATCTCAAACGGATGTTTATTTATATGACCCAGGTCACGACACACCACCTTGCTGGTCAGCAATCAACCAATTACACTCCGGCAGATAGCTAAAATTATAATCTTGGCCCGAAGTTACGTTAGGTTTCTACGAGCCTCTGAAAAAGAGGCCTGGCACCGGTTGATTTTCCGACCGGCGAGGAGTCACCGACAGAAGAGGTAGTTGTTAGGATCGCAGGATGCGGACCAGGGGCTTTTTCAGAGATTCGTTACCGTCCTCGCTTCGGGGAACGACAGGTAACATGATCGAACAAGGTGTCACCATGGGAAAGCCACTCGATGTCGAGTCCGCCAAGCCAATGCGGGTCAAGCCCCGTGCTGCGGAACCCAACCTGCGTGATCAACAGCGAGCCGATGTAAATCTGAGCGTCACCCTCAATCGCCCCGGCCAGCCGGCCATCGAATGCGAAATCTGCAACCTGTCCCGTTCCGGGATGATGATCCGCTGCACCAGCAAGGTCACCGAAACCCTGATCCCCGGCAAGCGGGCCCCCGCTCCCGGCGACTGGATCGACGTCACCGCCCGCTTTGAAGTACCGGTACTGTCACAGCAGTCCGTCCAGCTCTCGGCCCGCTGCCATATCGCCCACCTGCGACGCATGGCCAGGGACGAGTTCCACCTGGGCATCCGATTCGTGGATTTCGACGGGCGCGGTTTCGACTACGTGGACCAGTACGTCCACCGGCTGCTGGCCGACCGCATGGTCTGATCATCCACGGTCGTAAACACCCATGCTGCGATGGCCGGCCCATCGCCGGCAGCATATTGTTATAGCTGTAAACTCTACTAGCTCACCTTCTTATAAGTACCGCTCCCTGATATAGTACCCATCCTCAAATTAATCCTATTTTTCCCTGTCTGGGCACGTCCCCAGGCACTCGGTGAGCGGAACTATGACCACGTACAACCTGACCCATCTGAAACAGCTGGAAGCTGAAAGCATCCACATCATCCGGGAGGTCGCCGCGGAGTTTGATAACCCCGTGATGCTCTACTCCATCGGCAAGGATTCCGCGGTCATGCTGCACCTGGCCCGCAAGGCATTCTACCCGGGTAAACCGCCGTTTCCCCTGATGCATGTGGACACCACCTGGAAATTCAAAGAGATGATTGAGTTCCGGGACCGCAAGGCGAAGGAATATGGCCTCGACCTGATCGTCCATATCAATGAAGAAGGTGTTAAGCAGGGCGTGGGGCCGTTTACCCATGGCAGCGCCAAACACACCGATATCATGAAAACCCAGTCCCTCAAGCAGGCCCTGGACAAGTACAAGTTTGACGCCGCCTTCGGCGGTGCCCGCCGGGACGAGGAAAAGTCCCGCGCCAAGGAGCGGGTCTACTCCTTCCGGGACGAATACCATCGCTGGGACCCGAAGAACCAGCGCCCGGAGCTGTGGAACATCTACAACGGCAAGATCAACAAGGGTGAGAGCATCCGGGTGTTCCCCCTGTCCAACTGGACCGAGCTGGATATCTGGCAGTACATCTACCTCGAAAATATCGAGATCGTTCCGCTCTACTATGCCGCCAAGCGCCCGGTTGTCGAGCGGGATGGTACCCTGATTATGGTCGACGACGACCGCATGCCCCTCAAGGAAGGCGAGAAGCCCGAGATGAAATCCGTGCGCTTCCGCACCCTGGGCTGCTACCCGCTGACCGGCGCCATTGAGTCCGAGGCAGACACCCTGCCGGAGATCATCCAGGAAATGCTGCTGGCCACCAGCTCCGAGCGCCAGGGCCGCGTGATTGACCACGATTCAGCCGGGTCCATGGAACAGAAGAAGCGGGAAGGGTATTTCTAAGATGTCACACCAGTCAGATCTGATTGCAGAAGATATTCAGGCCTACCTGAAACAGCACGAGAACAAGGAGCTGCTGCGCCTGCTCACCTGCGGCAGCGTGGACGACGGCAAGAGCACCCTGATCGGGCGCCTGCTCCACGACACCAAGATGATCTACGAAGATCACATGGCCAGCCTGAAGAGCGACAGCGCCAAGATGGGCACCACCGGCGAGAAGCTGGACCTGGCCCTGCTGGTGGACGGCCTGCAGGCGGAGCGGGAACAGGGCATCACCATTGATGTGGCCTATCGCTACTTCTCCACCGACAAGCGCAAGTTCATCATTGCCGACACCCCGGGCCACGAGCAGTACACCCGCAACATGGCCACCGGTGCGTCCACGGCACAACTGGCGATCCTGATGATCGACGCCCGTCACGGCGTGCTGACCCAGACCCGCCGGCACTCTTTCATCGCCTCCCTCCAGGGCATTCGCCATATCGTGGTGGCGGTGAACAAGATGGACCTGGTGGACTTCAGCGAGGAACGGTTCAACGAGATCAAGGAAGACTATCTGGCCTTCGCCGCCAAGCTGGGCCTGAAGGACATCCGTTTCGTGCCCATCTCCGCGCTGGAAGGCGACAACGTGGTGAACAGGAGCGAGAGCACGCCCTGGTTTACCGGCCAGCCGCTGATGGAAATCCTGGAAACCGTGGAAGTCTCCCGGGACAAGAACCTGGAGCATTTCCGCTTCCCGGTACAGTACGTCAACCGCCCCAACCTCAACTTCCGGGGCTTCTGCGGCACTATCGCCTCCGGCGTGGTACGTCCGGGTGATGCGGTGATGGCCCTGCCATCCCGTCGCACCAGCACCGTCAAGGAAGTCGTCACCTTCGACGGCAACCTTGAGGAAGCGTACATCGATCAGGCCGTGACCCTGACCCTGAACGACGAGATCGATATCAGCCGGGGCGACATGCTGGTCAAGGTGGATGATGAGCCGGAGGTGGGCAACCGCTTCACCGCCAACATTGTCTGGATGACCGACGCCCCGCTGGAAACCGGTCGTCTCTATGACATCAAGCTGGGGCCCACCTTCACCTCCGGCACGGTGAAGAAGATTCACCACCAGACCGACGTGAACACCCTGGAACAGAAGGCCAACCCCAGCCAGCTCGCGCTGAATGAAATTGGCCTCTGTGAACTGACCCTGAGCCAGCCCATCGCGTTTGACGCCTACCCGCGCAACCACGCCACCGGAAGCTTTATCGTCATCGACCGGCTGACCAACGTCACCGTCGGCGCCGGCATGGTGGCCGGCACAGCAGGCAAGGTGGAGTCGCTCGATCCGGTGACTGCCGAAGAGCGTGAGCGCCGCCTGGCCCAGAAACCGGCCATCGTGGCCTGCAACGGTCGTAAGGCGGAAGACCTGGCCATTGCCGTGGAGCGGGCCCTGTTCGACCAGGGCAAGACCTCGGTCGTGCTCACCGAGGAGAACGCCGGCTCCGCCGATGATCGCCGTCGCGCGGCGCAACTGCTGGCCGCCCACGGCCTGATCGCCGTTACCGTCAATCTCGGCTCCGACGTGGCCTCCGCCAGCGTCACTGCGGATAGCGAGGACGCCATTCCCGACGCGGTGAACGAGCTGATCCAGGGCCTGGTCCGGGACAAGCGCGTCTAATACGGACTGCCATCCCTGTCGCAACAGCCCCGGCTTTTCACGAAGCCGGGGCTGTTTGCGTTTATACCGGTGTCACCCCGTGCCCGACCATGGCAAAATCGGGCCCTGTTCCATTTTACCCATCCATCAGGATTCATTCGTCTATGGCCATCAAGCAACTCCGAACCGCCTTTGCCAGCCAGTACCAACCCGGCCAGCCCGCCCGCCTGCAATCCGGAGAGCCCCTGCAGGAACCCGGTGGCGACTACGAGATGCTCCACAAGCAGATGAAGCGGCTGTTCAACAGCAAGCCCGGCAAGAAATACGGTCGTTTCTCCGAGGATATCGGCGAAAGCCCCTTCAGCGCCTGGCTGAAGGACTACATGGAAGAGAAGCAGACCTTCGCCTCACTTACCGACCGCCTGTTCGGCCAGTTCCAGGAACTGCTCAACGGCGCCCAGGAAGAATTTGCCGGCCACCTGATGCTGGTCCACGAGGCCCTGGCGGATGGCGAAGTAGTCTATCTGCTGGTACTGGAATCCGACAGCGCCATGCGCTTCGACAACAACCAGGCCCTGGACGCCACCGACGTACTGAGCCTGTCAAGGCTGAACCTGGCGGTGCGCATCGAACTGGATGACTGGCTGGGTAACAACGCCGGGGAAAACTACCTGACCCTGGTCCACGGCCGTGGCACCGGGGAAGGCGGTGACCTGTTTATCCGCCTGTGCGGCTTCACCAACCAGGTCGATGTTGAAAAGGAAACCGTCACCTTCCTGGACGCCGTGGAAGCCTTCGCCAAGTCCTCGGAACCGGAGAAAGCCGGCGAGGTACGGGCCAAAGCCTACGAATTCTGCAAGGAACAGCATGCCCTGGGTGAGCCGGTAGCCATCGATGCCCTGTCCGGCTATCTGGACGAGAGCCAGCCCGAACGCTTCCGGGAGTTCGCCTCACAGAATGCCGAAGTACCCGAGAGTGGCGTACTGCACCCGGACCACCGCAAGGTCAAGAAACTGGTCCGCATCGCCGGCTCGGGCGGCGGCATGAGCCTGTCCTTCTCCTCCGACCTGGTCAACCAGGCGGTCTACTACGACCGGGACAAGGACGCCCTCACCATCACCCGACTGCCCAAGGCCCTGCGGGAGCAGTTGCAGCGGTATCTGGAAGGGCGCGATAGCGAGTGAAGGTGTCGTGAACCCGTTCGGCATCTGATGCATACGATGGGTACACACTCATGAGCACGGACAAAACCATGGACAACGTCGACCGCATGACCAGTCTTGAGAAGATCAGAGCCATGGAACAGCTCTGGGACGCCTTGACCCGCGACAGTGAGCTGCCTGCTTCACCCCAATGGCACGGTGAAGAACTACAGCACAGAACTTCCCGGATTCAGGAAAACCAGGTGAACTACCTGAGTCTTGACCAGACGAAGGGCGTGTCAGTCGCTGATCAAATCCGGATGCCGCTGCCTGCGAACTTCATTCATCCACCCCACCCCATCAATTAACTCACCGGTTTCCGGATCAATGGGCGGGTACGGCAGGTTGCGGTCATCGCAGTAGCGCTTGACGGTGGGCTGGCACCACTGGAACAGCAGGCGCCTATACTCGTCGTCCGGCAGGCGGCGCTGGTCGAACAGACCGGCGAGTTTGCGCTGGCGCTGGGCCTCGGACAGGATGATGGCGCAGGCGGATGACACGTTCAGGGACTCGACCATCCCCATCATGGGGATGACAATGTGCTCGTCCGCATGGTCCGAGGCGCTGGCGCTGACGCCGTCTACCTCGTTGCCCATGATCACCGTGCAGGGCACCGTATAGTCCACCTCACGATAGTCCACCGCCCGGTCTGACAGTTGTGCCGCGTATAGCTTGTGGCCACTGGCTTTCAGGCTCGCTACCGCGTCATCCATGGTGGGATGGGTGTGGGTGCGCACCCAGTTATAGCTGCCGCCGGCGGTCTTGCGGAACGCCCGGAAGCCCTCCTTTGGCCACACCACGTGCATATTGGCCAGGCCAAAGGCATCGCAGGAGCGAATAATGGCGGACAGGTTGCGGGGCTTGTGGACCTGGTCGGTCAGCACGCTGATGTCGGGCTGACGAGTGTCCAGGACGTGCTTGATTCGGGCAAGGCGTTCAGGAGTCATATCAGGTTCATTAACTGCTTTCGGTAGTGGCGAGTGCCGAAGAGCCAGGCATTTTACCACAATCGGCTACCAACTAACCGAGACAACGGTGGTTGATGATTAGCCACACCGTTATAATACCCGGTCCAGTTCTGCCAGCGTCCGCAGGCGCCGAATTCACCACGTTAGTTGAGACCCATGGCCAAGAAGCTATTTATCAAGACCCACGGCTGCCAGATGAACGAGTACGACTCCGCCCGTATGGCGGACCTGCTCAAGACCGGCGAAGCGGTGGAAATGACCGATACGGCGGAAGACGCCGACATCCTGCTGCTGAACACCTGCTCCATCCGCGAGAAGGCCCAGGAGAAGGTCTTCCACCAGCTCGGCCGCTGGAAGAGTCTCAAGAAGCACAAGCCCGAGCTGATCATCGGCGTGGGTGGCTGCGTTGCCAGCCAGGAAGGCCAGGCCATCATCGATCGTGCCCCCTACGTGGACATGGTGTTCGGCCCCCAGACCCTGCACCGCCTGCCGGACATGATCACCGAGATCAAGACCAAGGGTAACGGCGTCGGCGTGGTGGACGTCAGCTTCCCGGAAATCGAGAAGTTCGACAACCTGCCGGAGCCTGGCGCCGACGGCCCCTCCGCCTTCGTCTCCATCATGGAAGGCTGCAGCAAATACTGCACCTTCTGCGTGGTGCCCTACACCCGGGGCGAGGAAGTCAGCCGCCCGGTGGACGACGTCATCGTGGAAGTGGCCCACCTGGCCAGCCAGGGCGTGCGCGAGGTCAACCTGCTGGGCCAGAACGTCAACGCCTACCGGGGCGACACCCACGACGGTGATGTCATGGACCTGGCGGAACTGATCGAGGTTATTGCCACCATCGACGGTATCGACCGCATCCGCTACACCACCTCACACCCGGTGGAATTCACCGACGCCATGATCGACGTCTACGAAAAGGTACCGGAACTGGTCAGCCACCTCCATCTGCCGGTCCAGAGCGGTTCCGACCGCATCCTGGCAGCCATGAAGCGTGGCCATACGGCCCTGGAGTACAAATCCAAGCTCCGTCGCCTGCGCAGGATCCGCCCGGAGATCAGCTTCTCGTCCGACTTTATCATCGGCTTCCCGGGTGAAACCGAAAAGGACTTCGAAGACACCATGAAGCTGATCAACGACATCGGTTTCGACGTTTCCTTCAGCTTCGTCTACAGCGCCCGCCCCGGCACTCCGGCCTCCGACCTGCCGGACGACACCCCCATGGACGTCAAGAAACAGCGCCTGGCCATCCTGCAGGAGCGCATCAACCAGCAGGCCATGGACATCAGCCGCAAGATGGTGGGCAGCACCCAGCGTATCCTGGTCACCGGCCTGTCCAAGAAAGACCCCGGCGAATACGCCGGCCGTACCGAGAACAACCGCATCGTCAACTTCCGCCACGACAATCCCGAGGTGGTTGGTAACTTTATTGATGTGGAAATCAAGGAAGCTTTACCGAACTCCCTGAGGGGTATACCGGTCAACGACGAACTATACTGAGGGCTGACTCCAGCACCCTCTCCCGTGGCCCAACCCCCAAAACCAGAACAGAGGAAAGATTGACTACCACCACCGAAGCCCGACAATTCGATCTGAGCCCCGCCGACCAACGCCGGCTCGCCGTCCTGTGCGGCCAGTTCGATGAGCACCTCAAGCACATCGAACGCCGCATGGACGTCCGCATCGGCCGCCGTGGCCACCACTTCCGCATCGAAGGCCAGCCGGAGAACGCCACCGCCGCCACCGAAGTCATCCGCCACCTGTATCGGGAAACCGAAGCCACCGACGACATCAGCCCGGAAACCGTCCACCTGTTCATCCGGGAATCCGGCTTCGAGCGCCTTCCCGAAGCCTCCGAGTGGGACGGCAACCAGATCGTCATCAAGACCCCGAAACTGCAGGCCCGGCCCCGGGGCAAGAACCAGCAGAAGTACGTCCACAACATCCGCAACCACGACGTCAACTTCGGCATTGGCCCCGCCGGCACCGGCAAGACCTGGCTGGCCGTGGCCTGCGCCGTGGAAGCCCTGAAGGACGAACAGGTCAAACGCATCCTGCTGGTCCGCCCGGCGGTGGAGGCCGGCGAAAAACTTGGCTTCCTGCCCGGCGACCTGGCCCAGAAGGTAGACCCCTACCTGCGTCCGCTCTACGACGCCCTCTACGAAATGCTGGGCTTCGACCAGGTGACCCGCCTGATCGAGAAGAGCGTGATCGAAATCGCCCCCCTGGCCTTCATGCGCGGACGGACGCTTAATAATTCCTTCATCATTCTCGACGAGAGTCAGAATACTACCCGGGAACAGATGAAAATGTTCCTGACCCGGATCGGCTTCGGCTCCACCGCGGTGATCACCGGCGACACCACCCAGGTGGACCTGCCCCGGGGGCAGAACTCCGGCCTGATCCATGCCGCCAGCGTGCTGGGCAAGGTGTCGGGTATCGGCTTCACCCGCTTCGAGTCCGGCGACGTGGTCCGCCATCCGCTGGTGCAGCGGATTGTGGAAGCCTACGACAGCTTCAACGAAGACGACCCGGTATGAGCGAACTGACGGTCGACATCCAACGGGTCATCGATAGCGGTGAACTGCCCGGAGACGACCAGTTGACCCGCTGGGCCCGGGCCGGCTGGCAACAGGCCCATGATTCGGAAGTCACCCTGCGCCTGGTGGACGAGTCGGAGAGTCAGGCCCTGAACCACCAGTATCGTGGCAAGGACCGGCCCACCAACGTGCTGTCCTTCCCATTTGAGGCGCCAGCCGGTATAACAGTCCCTCTGGCCGGAGATCTGGTGATCTGCGCGCCGGTGGTGGCCCGGGAGGCCGCCGAACAGGACAAGACACCAGAGGCACACTGGGCCCATATGGTCATCCATGGCCTGTTGCATCTTCAGGGTTACGACCATATTGAAGATGACGAGGCCGAGGCTATGGAAGCCCTGGAAATCCGGTTGCTGGCCGACCTTGGCTACGGCAACCCCTATGAGACAGAGGAATCGGAACCACACTCATGAGCGACGATCAGTCGAGTCGCGGCCAGGACCGAAAATCCTGGCTGGAGCGAATATCCCAGGCTTTCTCCAGCGAGCCTGAGTCCGTCGAGGACGTGCTGGAGATCCTTCGCGACGCCGAAGAACACAACATTATCGACACCGATGCCATGAGCATCATCGAAGGCGCCATGCAGGTCATCGACATGCGCGTCGACGAAATCATGATTCCCCGCTCCCAGATGGTGACCGTCAAGGCCTCCCAGGAGCCCAAGGCCTTCCTGCAGGAAATCATCGACTCCGCCCACAGCCGGTTCCCGGTGATCGGCGACAGCCAGGACGACGTTACCGGCGTGTTGCTGGCCAAGGACCTGCTACCCCTGGCGCTCAATAACGACCTCAACTGGAACCGCATCCGCGAGATCCTGCGTCCACCCACCTTTGTGCCCGAGAGCAAGCGCCTCAACCAGCTGCTCAAGGAGTTCAAGGAAAACCGCAACCACATGGCCATCGTGGTGGACGAGTACGGCGGCACTGCCGGCCTGATCACCATTGAGGACGTGCTGGAACAGATTGTCGGCGAGATTGAGGACGAACACGATTTCGACGAGGAAACCAATATCAAGCCCCACGGCGATGGTTCCTGGGCGGTGAAAGCGGTGACCTCCGTGGAAGACTTCAACGAGTTCTTCGGGACCGAAATGGACCAGCAGGAGTTCGATACCATTGGCGGCATCGTGCTCAAGGAGTTCGGCCACCTGCCACGCCGGGGCGAAGCCACCAGCTTCCACGGCTTCACCTTCACTATCGCCAACGCCGACAACCGCGTGATCCGGTTACTGCAGGTGACACGGGACGATGCTGAGTAACCCCCTGGCCAGGACACCACGCTGGCTCAACGGTCTGATTCTGCTACTGGCAGGGGCGCTGCAGACACTCACCTTTTCCCCCTGGGACTGGTGGTGGTTCGGCCCCCTGTCCACCGCCCTGATCGTGTTCGCCGCCCTGCCCCTGGCTGCCCGCCACCTGTTCCTGGCCGGCTGGCTGACCGGGCTGGGGCTGTTTGCGTCCGGGGTGACCTGGATTTACATCAGCATCAGCGAGTACGGTAATACATCGACCCCCATCGCCATCACACTGATGGCGCTGTTCGTCGCCGGCCTGGCGCTGGTACACGGGCTGGCGTTCTGGTTCTGGGGCAAACTGGCGAAGGACACCCCGGTACGTCGCCTGATCCTGTTTCCGGCGGTGTGGGTGCTGGCGGACTGGGTTCGTGGCTGGCTGCTGACGGGTTTCCCCTGGCTGTACCTGGGGACCGCCCAGGTGGATGGCCCGCTGGCGGGCTGGGCACCGGTTACTGGCGTCCACGGCATCACCCTGATGGTCACCGCCACCGGCGCAGCCCTGTATGCCCTTTACGGGCTGGTCCGCGCCAGGCGGGTAACACAGGCGGCGATCCTTGGTGCCTGCACTCTCGCCATCTGGCTCGCCGGCCCGGCCCTGAATCGTATCCCGTGGACCCAGGTGTCCGATGACACCCTGAGCTTCGCCACCATGCAGGGCAATATTCCCCAGCAGATCAAGTGGGACCCGGATTTCCTGCGGGATCAGCTGGTGATCTACCTGGGGCTCACCGAGGACGACTGGAACCGGGATATCATCCTGTGGCCGGAAACCGCGATCCCCATCACCCAGGACCAGGCCGGCCCGATCATCGAGCATATTCAATCCAAACTCGGTGAAGGCAGTACGCTGATCAGCGGCATCCCCTGGTACACCTACAGTGCCGCGCGGGAGGACTACACCTTCCATAATTCCATTATGGCCATTGGCGCCCAGGACGGCGGGGTCTACCACAAGCAGAAACTGGTGCCGTTCGGGGAGTATGTTCCCCTGGAACAGTGGTTGCGTGGCGTTATCGGCTTCTTCGACCTGCCCATGTCCAGCTTCAGCCGCGGTCCGGAATACCAGGACCCACTGGTGGCCGGCGACGCCAGGCTCACGCCAGCCATCTGTTACGAGGTGGCCTATGCGGATTTCGTCGCCATGAACGCCCGTCGGGGCAACGTGCTGGTAACCATCAGTAACGACGGCTGGTTCGGCGACTCCATCGGCCCCCACCAGCACCTGCAGATGGCCCGGATGCGGGCACTGGAAACCGGACGCTACATGCTGCGGGGCACCAACAACGGGGTAACGGCGGTGATCGACGAGAAAGGACAGATAGCCGGGCAGATTCCCCAGTTCGAGCGCGCGGTCATGGATGGCGAGATCCGCACCGCCAGTGGCAACACACCGTTCATGCTGACCGGCTCCTGGCCGGTGCTGACGCTGGTAGCGATACTGATCGTGTTTGTGCGGGAGCGGGTGATTCCCAAGCCCTGATGCCCCCCCTTGCCCTGTCTGACTCCCCAGGAATGGTGAACGCAGGCTGTAGCCCTTCTCCCCTGGAGGGAGAGGGGGAGAAGTTAACTCCTAAGTCCGATCTCAGGCGCCCTTCGGGCGCTCCCCCTCTCCCTGGCCCTCTCCCTCAAGAGGAGAGGGAAGGTTTAACGCGAACTCAGTGTAGACCCTCTCCAGGGAATGGTTAACGTGAGGTCTGTGCAGAGCAGGGCTCCAGGTAATCAATCAGCAATTGCAGGCTGGTACGCCCCCGGAAGGTATTGGCATCCGGCTTGTAGACCACCCGGGCACCGCTGCGTGTATAGTCGGGTACTTCCGGCCCGGTATTGAAGGCGATGCCATCCACCGCCTCACGGCCATCCACCGGTTGCAGCACCAGCTTCAGGTGGTTCTCCCCCACAATGCGCTGGCTGATCACCCGGAACTCGCCGTCGAACATGGGTTCCGGAAAGTGTTGCCCCCAGGGTCCCGCACGCTTCAGCAGGTGGGCCGTTTCGAGGCATAGCTCCTCGGGGCTTAGCGGCCCGTCGGTGATCACCGCCGCCTCCAGGTCCGCTTCCGTCAGGGAATCCCTCACCGCCTCGTCGAAGGCCTGGCTGAAGCGTTCCAGGTCGTCGCCAGCGATGGTCATGCCAGCGGCCATGGCATGGCCCCCAAACTTCTTCAGCAGCCCCGGGTGACGGGTATCCACCACCGCCAGGGCATCGCGGATATGCAGGCCGGGAATGGACCGGGCCGATCCCTTGATATGCTCACCGTCGTCGTCCGGGGCAAAGGCGATGGTAGGCCGGTGGGTCTGCTCGCGGATACGGGCCGCCAGGATACCGATCACGCCCTGGTGCCAATCCGGATCGAACAGGGCCAGCCCCCAGGGCAGCCCCTCGATGTCCAGTGACATGGACGCCAGCAGGTCCTGGGCCTGGGCCTTCATGTCCTTTTCGATGGAGCGACGCTCCCGGTTGAAGGTATCCAGTTCCCGGGCCAGTCGCCGGGCCTCATCCGGATCATCCGCCAGCAGGCAGGCGATACCGATACTCATGTCGTCGAGACGGCCGGCGGCATTCAGGCGCGGCCCCAGCACAAAGCCCAGGTCGGTGGAGCTGATGGCGGTGTGATCACGGCCTGCCACCTCCAGCAGCGCCAGGATACCGGGCCGGGCCAGGCCCTGCCGGATGCGGCGCAGGCCCTGTTCCACGAAGATGCGGTTGTTGTGGTCCAGGGGCACCACGTCCGCCACCGTACCCAGGGCCACCAGGTCCAGCAGGTTGCCCAGGTTGGGCTCCGGCTGCGGCAGCCTGCCCTGTTCCCGCAGGTGTTTGCGCAGGGCTGTGAGCACATAGAACATCACCCCCACCCCGGCGGCGTGCTTGCTCAGGAATGGGCACCCCGGCTGGTTGGGGTTCACGATGGCATTGGCGTCCGGCAAGGTGTCACCGGCCAGGTGATGATCGGTGACCACCACTTGCATGCCTGCCTCCCGGGCGGCCCGCACGCCTTCGTGGGCGGAAATACCATTGTCCACGGTCACCAGGAGGTCAGGCGTCTCACCCTCCTCCACCAACCGGTGAATAATCCCCGGCGTAAGCCCGTAACCATCGGCAAAACGACTCGGTACGCGGAAATCGATCTGGCCCAGCCCGAGCATCGACAGTCCAAGCATGGCCACTGCCGTACTGGTGGCGCCGTCGGCATCGAAGTCCCCCAGGATCAGCACTTTCTGCTGCTGCCCGATGGCGTCGGCCAGCAGTTCCACGGCACGGTCGATGCCCTGTAACTGCATGGGCGACGCCAGGTGCTTGAGGGTATAGGCCAGTTCGGCATCGGAGGACACCCCCCGGGCCGCATAGAGCCGGCGTAACAGGGGCGGCAGGTCACTGCCCCAGTCCGGATCAGTGTCCGGGCCGGGGCGACGCAGGATCTTCTTGGGAGTCATAGACACTCAACGGTGCCCGGGAAGGCAGCCCTTCCCGGGATCATCAGGCGAACTTCCAGTGCTTGGCCATGAAATCCTGGACGGAAGTCAGGTTGTTCTCCAGCACCGTGTAACGTTCTTCCCGCTCGAACAGGTCGGCCATATGGGCCGGCAGTTGCGGCTTCACGGAGAGCCCGGCCTGGGCGATGGCATCCGGGAACTTGGCCGGATGGGCGGTGCCCAGGGTAATCATGGGAACACTCTGGTCACGGCGACAGGTCCTGGCGGCCGTGACACCAATGGCCGTGTGGGGATCCAGCAGGTATTCGTTGTCGTCATAGACCTGGCGGATCGTCTCACAGGTGGTCCTGTCGTCCACCGCATCACTGTCAAACAGCTTGCGGGCATGACGCCAGCGGTAGTCCTCTATGCTGACCGGCCCCTTGGCGGCGTTCTCCAGCAGCAGTTTGACGGCGGCACCGTCACGCCCGTGCAGGTCGAACAGCAGACGCTCGAAGTTGCTGGATACCATGATATCCATGCTCGGCGACAGGGTATGCTCCAGCTTGTGCTGTTCGTACCGGTTGCCGCTCATGAAGCGGTGGAGGATATCGTTGCGGTTGGTGGCGATCACCAGTTGGGAGATGGGCAGGCCCATCTTCTTCGCCAGGTAGCCGGCAAAGATGTCACCAAAGTTGCCGGTGGGCACCGAGAACGCCATGGAACGGTCGGGACCACCCAGGGACAGGGACGCCTGGAAGTAGTAGACGATCTGGGCCATGATCCGCGCCCAGTTGATGGAGTTGACCGCCGCCAGCCGGGCCTTGCCCCCCAGGAAGGACTGGTCGCCGAAGCTGGCCTTTACCATGCGTTGGCAGTCGTCGAAGTTGCCCTTCACGGCAATGTTGTGGATGTTATCCCCCGGCACCGTGGTCATCTGCCGGCGCTGGACTTCCGACACCCGCTCGTGGGGATGCAGGATGAAGATATCCACATGCTCACAGCGACGGCAGCCCTCGATAGCGGCGGAACCGGTATCGCCGGAGGTGGCCCCCATGATCACCGCGTGCTCGCCGCGCTTCTCCAGCACATAGTCCAGCAGGCGACCCAATAGTTGCAGGGCGAAATCCTTGAACGCCAGGGTCGGGCCACGGAACAGCTCCAGCACCCATTCGTTGGCATCCAGCTGCACCAGCGGCGCGATCGCCTTGTGGGCGAACACGTCGTAGGTGTCTTCCAGCATCCGTCGGAAATCGGCTTCCGGAATGGCGTCGTCCACAAACGGGTACATGATGTTGAAGGCCAGTTCGCTGTAGGACAGCCCGCGCCAGCTACGGATTTCCTCCAGGCTGAAATGGGGCAGCGATTCCGGCACATAGAGCCCGCCATCGGTCGCCAGACCGGTCAGCAGAACGTCCTCGAAGCCCAGGGCGGGGGCTTCGCCCCGTGTACTGATGTATCTCACGTGCGTACCTGTCAGTTGAAGTTTTCAGCGCGGATGCGAACCACCTGGTCGTCCACCTCATCCAGGGCTTCCAGCTCTTCAATCGCCTGGTTGACCTGACGCTCCTGGACCGTGTGGGTCAGGATAATCACCGGAATCCGGCCATCCTGAACCTCGGACTCCTTCTGCATGATGGACTCAATATTGATGCCGTGCTCACTGAGGATGGAGGCCACCTTGGCCAGCACACCCGGACGATCCAGGGCCTGGATGCGCAGGTAGTAGGCAGACTGGGTGAATTCCATGGGAAGCACCTCCAGGTCCTCGATGGCCTCCGGCGCAAAGCCCAGGTATGGCACGCGACCTTCACCGCCGCCCTGTATGGCACGGGCCACATCCACGATATCGGCGATAACGGCGGAGGCCGTGGCCTCGTCACCGGCGCCCGGACCGTAGTACATGGTCTGGCCCACGGCGTCGCCGTCCACCAGCACGGCGTTCAGCACGCCATCCACCTGGGCAATCAGGTGACTCTGGGGGACCAGGGTGGGATGCACCCGCAGCTCGATACCGCCCTCACGGCGGCGGGCAATACCCAGGTGCTTGACCCGATAGCCCAGCAGTTCGGCATGGGCAATGTCGTAGGGAGTCAGGCGGGAGATGCCTTCGGTGTAGGCACGGTCGAACTGGAGCGGTACGCCGAAGCTGGCAGAGGCCATGATGGTGAGCTTGTGGGCGGCATCGACCCCTTCCACATCAAAGGTGGGATCGGCCTCAGCGTAGCCCAGGTCCTGGGCTTCCTGCAGTACCTCGTTGAAGGCACGGCCCTTGCGCATCTCGGTAAGGATGTAGTTGCCGGTACCATTGATGATGCCCGCCAGCCAGTCGATACGGTTGGCCGCCATACCCTCGCGAATGGCCTTGATCACGGGAATGCCACCGGCCACGCCAGCCTCGTAGGCAACCACCACGCCGGCCCTGTCGGCGGCCTCGAAGATTTCGTTGCCGTGCACGGCGATCAGTGCCTTGTTGGCGGTGACCACGTGCTTGCCCCGGGCAATGGCCGCCAGGACCAGTTCCCGCGCCGCTTCGTAGCCGCCGATCAGCTCGACCACCACATCCACGTCAGGGTCATTGACCACATCCATGATATCGGTGCTGAAGGGAATTTCCCCCAGGTCGATATCATCCCGCCAGGTACGGGTGGCCACCCGCACTGTGCGGATGTTGCAACCGGCACGACCGGAAATCAGGCTGGCGTTCCGGGCCAGCACATTGAATGTTCCGCCACCGACGGTTCCTAGTCCGCAGATTCCGACCCTGACTTCTTTCAAGCTTCCACCTCAATGCCCGATGAATGAATAGCGGGCATAGTATACCGATTAGCAGGGCTCAGAACAGCATCAGCCGTGCCATTACCGGTGGACGCTCACATAAGGCCCAGACCCTCAGCCAGCTTGTCCGCCGGCACGTAGCCGTTGATCATCTTGCCATCCTCCAGCACGATTGCCGGGGTGCCGGAAACGCCAACCAGCCCCCCCAACT
Source organism: Marinobacter shunpengi (assembly GCF_045449695.1). Lineage (NCBI taxonomy): Bacteria > Pseudomonadati > Pseudomonadota > Gammaproteobacteria > Pseudomonadales > Marinobacteraceae > Marinobacter > Marinobacter shunpengi. Next base: position 246,242 of record NZ_JBJJKZ010000005.1, on the reverse strand, counting down.
GGAACTGCTCCCCCACCGGGTTGTCGCAGGACGCCTGGGGCACCGTTTCGCCGGCCTTGGCCTGATCCATGGCCGCCTGCTGGTCCTCGGCACACCATACCGACTCGTACTTGCGGAACGACGGGGTACCAGGGCCGGAACGGGGGTAGGCGTAGTAGTTGACCGTAATGCCCAGCTCGTTGAGGCGATCCATCTCGTCATGCAGCTTGCGGCAGTACGGGCAGTCAATGTCGGTAAACACCCCGATCACCGCCTTCTCTTCACCCTCGGCCCGGTAGGTGATCAGTTCCTCGTGGTCGTATCCGGAGATCACCCTGGCCCTCTCAACGGACCGGGTCTGCTCGGTGACATTCACCACACCCTTGTCGGTAAGCTGCAGCATCTCACCGGCAATAATGTACTCGCCGTCTTCCGTGGCGTAGATCATGCTGCGGTTGTTGGTCCGGACCTCGTACAGACCAGGCACCGCCGACTCCGTCACGCCGTGCACCTGCAAACCCGGCACGGTCTCCCCCAGCCGCTGGGTGATAACGTCCTCGGCGCTTTCAGCGTGGGCCGTGGGCGCAATGGCGGTCAGGCCCAGCACCAGGCCTGCGGCCAGGGCAATTGATGATGGAAGGGGGAAAAAACGGAAGAACGAAAGGCTCATGGATCATCCTGCGTACTGGGTAAATGAAGTCAATGCCGGGCAATCAGCAACACCGCCATTGTGGCTGCATCCCTGCCGGAAGTCGTGTCACCTTCAAGCCATCCAGGCCAAGCCATTCCGACAACCACCGGGGTCACAGTAAACCAAAGCGATGGTATCGAAGCAATTGCCCGACACCGGTAATGTGACTGGGACGAGGTGAAAAAGTTCAGTGGGCTACGACACCCGGACGCCGTGTTACCCACGCGGGTGATGGCTCTGGTGGAGATCCTGTAGCCGTTGCCGCGCCACATGGGTGTAGATCTGGGTGGTGGACAGGTCCGCATGCCCCAGCAGCATCTGCACCACCCGCAAGTCGGCGCCATGGTTCAGCAGATGGGTGGCAAAGGCATGGCGCAGGGTGTGCGGGGACAGTTTCTTGCGGATGCCGGCCCGCTGGGCGTAGTGCCGGATACGATACCAGAAGGCCTGCCGGGTCATGGCCGTGCCCCGGTTGCCGGGAAACAGATCATCGGACATCCGGCCCCGGAGCAGATCACCCCTGGCCTCGTTCATATAGCGCAGGAGCCAGTCCACCCCTTCTTCACCCACGGGAATCAGGCGCTCCTTGTCACCCTTGCCAATGACCCGGACCACACCCTGACGCAGGTTGACCTGATCCACCCGCAACGACACCAGCTCACTGACCCGCAGCCCACAGCCATAGAGGATTTCCAGCATGGCCCGATCCCTCAGTTCCAGACGCTCATCCTGCACCTGGTCCCCCAGGGGTTCGTCCAGCAACGCCTCCACATCCCCTTCGGACAGGGAATCCGGCAGCCGCCGGGACAGCCGGGGGCTTTCGATACGCAGAGTGGGATCCTCCGCGATCAGCTTCTCCCGCAGCAGGTAACGGTAGAAGCGCCTGATCCCCGACAGCCGCCGGGCGGCGGTGGCGTTCTTGCGCCCTTCCACAAACGCCGCAGATATCCAGCCCAGCAGGTCATCGCGCCTCGCCTGCTGCAGCAGTGGCGATCCAGGTCGCTCCGCCAGCCACTGGGACAGCTTGCGCAGGTCGCTGCCGTAGGCAGCCCGGGTCTTCTCCCCCAGACCGTCCTCCAGCCAGATCGCATCCAGAAACATCTGAAGCAGACGCTGGTCTTCATCCCTGACGGAGGTTTTCTCAGACCTGTTGGCCATGGTGTTCCACCTTCCTGCCGGAAAACCGGAGCCCGCAACGCAAAAAAGGGCAGCCAGAGCCGCCCTTTTCCGGAAACCGTCGCAGGTTCATGAACCCGCCGCTTCTGATGCCAACCGAACTGGAACTCAGTTCAGCTTTTCCTTGATCCGTGCGGCCTTGCCGGACAGTTCGCGGAGGTAGTACAGCTTGGCCTGACGAACATCGCCGCGACGCTTCACGGAAATGCTGTCGATCAGACGGGAGAACGTCTGGAAGGTACGCTCAACGCCCACACCGTAGGAAACCTTGCGAACGGTGAAGGAGGAGTTCATACCCCGGTTGCGCTTGCCGATAACCACGCCTTCAAAGGCCTGCAGACGCTCACGGTTACCCTCGGTTACGCGAACCTGAACAACCACGGTATCCCCCGGTGCAAACTCGGGAATTTCCTTGGTCATCTGCTCCGCTTCGATCTGACTGATGATGTCGTTCTTACCACTCATCGTAATGTGCTCCTGATACCCAATCTCTCAATGCCCTGATTCAATCAGAGGCACCCGGTTCGTTTAAAATCTCGTCCAGCAGCTCACGCTCTTCGTCCGTCTGCACCCGCTGCGCCAGCAGGTCGGGGCGTCGCTCCCGGGTTCGCCTCAGCGACTCTTTCAGCCGCCAGCGCCGGATCTGTTCGTGGTGACCGCCTAACAATACATCCGGCACCGCCTGACCTTCGTAAACTTCGGGCCGGGTGTAGTGCGGACAATCCAGCAACCCGTCAGCGAAGGAATCCTGCTCCGCTGACTGCGCATGACCCAGCGCTCCGGGGATGAGGCGTGTAACCGCATCAATGACGGCCATGGCCGCCAGTTCGCCACCGGAGAGGACAAAATCCCCCAGTGACACTTCCCGATCGACTTCCGTCGAGATCAGGCGTTCGTCAACACCCTCGTAGCGACCTGCCACCAGGATCAGACTATCCTGAGACGCCAGGGATTCCACCACCTGCTGGTCGAGCCTTTCGCCCTGGGGCGACAGGTAAACCACACAGGCCCTGCCCGGCGCTTCCTCGCGGGCGGCATGGATGGCATCCCGCAGCGGCTGGATCTTCATCAGCATACCGGGGCCGCCACCATAGGGCCGGTCATCCACGGTACGATGCCGGTCATGGGTGAACTCCCGGGGGTTCCAGCTACGGAAGGTCAGCAGACCATCCCGTACCGCCCTGCCGGTAATCCCCACATCGGTCACCGCGCCGAACATTTCCGGGAACAGACTGACAGCGCCAATCCACACCCTCAGAACTCCGGGTCCCAGTCCACCACCAGGCGTTCTGCCGCCAGATCCACCTCGCGAACCACCTGGTCCGGAAGATAGGGAATCAGGCGCTCACGCTGGTCGATGGAGGCCTCGTCGGCCCTGACCACCAGAACGTCATTGGAGCCCGTTTCCAGCAGGTGATGCACCTTACCCAGACGCTCACCCTCTACCGTAAACACGGCCAGTTTCTCCAACTGGTGCCAGTAATACTCCCCTTCCGGAAGTTCCGGAAGCTCGGAGGTCGGCACCCGGATCTCGGCACCGCCGTAGGTCCGGGCCAGGTCACGGTCGTCAATATCCTTGAGCTTTACCACGATCCCCTGCCCCTGGCGGCGACCGGTTTCAAGCTCCGCGGCAAACCGCTTGCCGTCCTGGATCAGCGTCCAGTGATGGTAGTTCAGTATGCCGTCGACGGGATCGGTATAGGAGTAGACCTTGAGCCACCCCTTGACCCCGAAGACCGAGGTAATCCGGCCGATCACAGTTTCCTGTGGATGCTGTGCCATGCCAGGACCCCGGACAATCGTGTTACTTGGCGGCAGTCTTCAGCAACTGAGCGACACGCTCGGAAGGCTGGGCGCCCTGGCTGATCCAGTAGTCAACACGCTCCTGGTTCACACGCAGGCGCTCTTCCTGACCGCGGGCGATCGGGTTGAAGAAACCTACGCGCTCGATGAAACGACCATCGCGGGCCTTACGGCTGTCTGTTACTGCCAAGTGGTAGAACGGACGCTTCTTGGCGCCGCCACGAGCCAAACGGATTGTTACCATTTCGACCAATATCCTGTTCAGTTGTACGAACTTTGTACGATGCGTGCCGGCTGCCATGGCAACCACACGTCGACCCATACTCGAAAGGGGCGCTATTCTATGCTAATTCCCCGGCAAAGAAAACAGGCATCCCGTCCCGATTTCTACATACGGCCAAATGGTGGCATGCCACCACCGCCACCACCCGGAGGCATCATACCCTGCATGCCCCGCATCATGTTCTGCATACCGCCTTTCTTGCCGAATTTCTTCATCATCTTCTGCATCTGCTTGTGCTGTTTCAGCAGGCGGTTAATGTCCTGTATCTGGGTGCCGGAACCAGCCGCAATACGGCGCTTGCGGGAGTTATTGATGCTGTCCGGGAAGCGGCGCTCCTTCGGCGTCATGGAGCAGATGATCGCCTCCATCTGGCCAAAGGTCTTGTCATTGACCTGGCTCTGGGCCGCCTGGGCCATCTGCCCCATGCCGGGCAACTTGTCCAGCAGGCCGGCCATACCCCCCATGTTCTTCATCTGCTGAAGCTGGTCGCGGAAATCCTCCAGATCGAAGCCCTTGCCCTTCTTGATCTTCCGGGTGAGCTTGTCAGCCTTCTTCTTATCCAGCTTGCGCTCGGCGTCCTCTATCAGGGAGAGCACATCCCCCATGCCCAGGATGCGCGAGGCCACCCGGTCCGGATGGAAGGGCTCCAGGGCATCGGATTTCTCGCCCACACCCATGAACTTGATGGGCTTGCCGGTGATGTGGCGCACAGACAGCGCGGCGCCGCCACGGGCGTCGCCATCCGTCTTGGTCAGCACCACACCAGACAGCGGCAGGGCTTCACTGAACGCCTTGGCGGTATTGGCCGCGTCCTGACCGGTCATCGCGTCCACCACGAACAGGGTTTCCGCCGGATCCACCGCTTTGTGGAGGCGACCGATCTCGCCCATCATCTGCTCGTCTACGTGCAGGCGACCGGCGGTGTCCACGATCACCACATCCAGGTGTTTCTTGCGGGCGGCATCGATGGCGCCCTCGGCAATGGCCACGGGGTCCTGATCGGTGGAACTGGGGAAGAACTCCACCCCCACCTCACCGGCAAGGGTTTCCAGCTGATTGATGGCGGCCGGGCGATAGACGTCGGCACTGACCACCATCACCGATTTCTTTTCCCGCTCCTTCAGCAGCCGGGCCAGCTTGGCCACCGTGGTGGTCTTACCCGCACCCTGGAGACCGGCCATCATGATGACTGCCGGCGGGCGCACGGACAGGTTCAGCTTTTCATCGCCGGAACCCATCACCTGTTCCAGCTCCTGCTGAACCACCTTCACGAACACCTGGCCCGGCGTCAGGCTGCGCTGAACCTCCTGCCCCACGGCCCGCTGACGCACCCCCTCAATAAAGGACTTGACCACCGGCAGGGCCACATCGGCCTCCAGCAGGGCCATGCGGACCTCCCGCAGGGTCTCCTTTATATTGTCATCGGTCAGCTTGGCCTGGCCGGAAATTTTCCTGAGACTCCCCGAGAGTCGGTCTGTCAGGTTTTCAAACATGGTGGTACCCGTAAGCCCTGAAAAATGAATTGCCTGTTGCCGACGTCGTACCGGGCCAGCGTATAAACGACCCTATAGAATAACGTCAGGCACTTACCGGTTGATTCCGGTTGCACAATCGCGACATTATAACCAGACTAACGCGCTGAAACGACCAGCCCGGCAAATTCCATCTCCTGAACGCAGGAAGCCCGGACCATATCACATAACCACCAGCCAGGAATGCCATGGGAACGCTGATTCTCGCTGTCACCACCCTGTTCCTCTACAGCATTGGTACTGCCTTTCAGGCCCTGGGCTTTCGCGGACGCATCAGCGTCAACAAGCACATTGTGACGGTAATCGGCGGCCTGGGTCTGGTGGCCCACGGCATGCTGCTCTGGCAGACCCTGTTTACCGGCGGCGCCCTGAACCTGGGATTCTTCCAGAGTTCCCTGCTGATTTCCTGGCTGGTGGTGGCGATCCTGCTGGTCATGAACCTGACCAAGCCCGTGGACAGCCTGTTCCTGGGGGCCTATCCCCTGGCCTGCCTGACTGTGGTGTTCGCCCTGCTCACCCACACGCCGCCCCGCTTTATACAGCGGGATGACTGGGGCATCCTGTCCCACATTGCCCTGTCGGTCACCGCCTACAGCCTGTTCACCCTGGCGGCGGGACAGGCGCTGTTGCTCTATTTCCAGAACCGCCAGCTCAAGCGCAACTACAACAGCCCCCTGGTGCGTAACCTGCCACCACTGCAGACCATGGAATCCATGCTGTTCGAGCTGCTCTGGGCCGGTGTTATCCTGCTGGTGCTGGCCATTGTTACCGGCGCGCTGTTCGTCAGCGACCTGTTCGCCCAGGACCTGGCCCACAAGACCATCTTCTCGCTGATCTCGCTGGCAGTGTTCGCGGCCCTGCTGATCGGCCGCCAGACACAGGGCTGGCGCGGCATCACCGCAAGCCGCTGGACGCTGGCGGGATGCGCCCTGCTGATGCTGGCCTACTACGGCAGCAAATTCGTGCTGGAACTGATCTTCCACCGGACTGGTTGACACCCGCCGGCCCTGTTCCTATTTTTCCCGTTCATCCGCAATATAAGGACCCGCTCCCTTGAACGAGGCATCGCTTACGGCGCTGTTCATACTCCTTGCCGGCCTGATCGTCCTGTCCGCCTTCTTCTCCAGTTCCGAGACCGGGATGATGTCCCTGAACCGGTACCGGCTCAAACATATGGCCAAGACCGGCCACCGGGGCGCACGCCGGGCGCAGTCCCTGTTGCAGCGCACCGACCAGCTCATCGGCGTCATTCTGATCGGCAACAACTTCGTCAACATCTTTGCCTCGTCCATCGCTACGGTGATCGCCATCCGTCTCTGGGGGGACGCCGGCATTGCCATTGCCACCGTACTGCTGACCATTGTCATCCTGATTTTCGCGGAGGTAACCCCGAAAACCCTGGCCGCGCTCTTTCCCGAGAAAATCGCCTTTCCCGCCAGTTACGTACTGGGGCCACTGCTGAAAATCCTCTACCCGGTGGTCTGGTCGGTGAACCTGTTCACCACCGCCATCCTTCGGGTGCTGAGAATCTCTCCGGACGAGGCCAGCTCCGACCACCTGTCCCGGGAGGAACTGCGCACACTGGTCAACGAGTCCGGCGCATTGATCCCGTCCAAACACAAGGACATGCTGGTCAGCATCCTCGACCTGGAAAAGGTCACGGTCAACGACATCATCGTGCCGCGCAACGAGATTGTGGGGGTGGACCTGGAAGACGACATCGACGACATCCTGCGCCAGCTCCGCACCAGCCAGCACACCCGCCTGCCCATCTACAAGGGTGACATCAACAACATCCAGGGGGTGCTGCACCTGCGCAACATCTCCCGCCTGCTGATGCAGGAGGACGTCAACAAGGCCATGCTGATGCAGCTCTCCCGAGAGCCCTATTTCATCCCGGAGAGCACGCCGCTGAACACCCAACTGATCAACTTCCAGAAGGCCAAACGGCGCTTCGGCATCGTGGTGGACGAGTACGGCGACGTATTGGGCCTTGCCACGCTGGAGGACATACTTGAGGAGATCGTCGGGGACTTCACCACCGACTACTCGGAAACCAGCCCGGATATCATTCCCCAGGACGATGGCACCTATATCATCGACGGTACGGCCGCCGTGCGTATCATCAACCGGGACCTGGGCTGGAAGCTGCCCACCGACGGCCCCAAGACCCTCAACGGCCTGATCACGGAAACCCTGGAAACCATACCCGACACCAACGTGTGCCTGGTGATACGGGGCTATCGCACCGAGGTCCTGCAGATCAAGGATAATGTGGTGAAGGCTGCAATCGTGCACCCCCTGCCACGAAAGAAATCCTTCCGCAGGAAGAAAACCGGCTGACCGCCCTTATATCCGTGCGATCTAACTACGTTTTTTTAGAAAGATCATGATTTAACCAGTTTCTTGACCGGACCTACCCCCTTACCCAAAACTTGAGTTGTGCGAGTAGCTACGTATCCAACAGCAATAGCATTCAACAACAATAATAGTTGAGGAGAAGGTCCATGAGCCTTTCACATACAGTTGGTTTGTTTACACACCCTGATGAAGAGTGGAAAGCGATCCGGGAAGACTCGGAATCGGTCAGCAAACTCTATTTCGGCCACATCCTGCTACTGGCCCTGATTCCGGCCGCGGCTGCCTTTTATGGCACCACACAGGTCGGCTGGCAGGTGGGCGGTTCCCAGCTCATACGATTGACCACCGGCAGCGCGCTCCAGCTCTGCGCCCTTGCCTACATGGCCATGCTGGTAGGGATCTACATCATCGGTAAGTTCATTGATTTCTTCGCCGCCACCTATGACGTGAAAGAATCCACCCCCCGGGGTGTCACCCTGGCCGCCTATACAGCCACCCCCATCTTCCTGCTGGGTGTGATCGCGGTGTATCCCAATATCTGGGTGAACATGGCCGTTGGTACCGCAGCCATCGCGTACGCGGTGTACCTGCTGTACGAGGGCCTGCCCATTCTCATGAAGATTCCGGAAGACCGGGGCTTCATGTTTGCCTCGTCCGTACTCACCGTGGGCCTGGTCATGTTTGTCGGACTGCTAGCCATCAGCGTGGTGGTCTGGAGCATGGGAATAGGGCCACAGTACGTCAGCTGATCCTGACAACCATCAGTTTTCGAACAGGCCGACCCGCAAGGGCCGGCCTGTTTATTAGGAGCATAACGGAAGTGCCGGATACCCGGAGTTTGAACCCGTTATCCGGTTAACAATAATTAATCGTGTAACCTCAGTATATTTTGCGATAGATTACGCATATAAAGTACCAATCCAGAGAGTAAGCTCGGTAACGTATCCGGTTGAGGCGTATCAGGAGTCAGCCATGAACAGACAATCCGGCATACATTACCTGCACGACCGTCCGGGTGCAGGGTCGCCGGTATCAGTTCCTCCGGAAGTGTCCCGGATCCGGGACACAGTGGTAGCCGGCCTTGGCGACCTTCTGCAGGGGGCTTTCGATGCCGTGGATGATTCCCTGTTCGAGCTTGCCAATAACGCCCGCAGCAACAACGAGCAGAACCGCTATTTCGAGGCGATGCGGGAAATCCGCATCAAGCGCAAGGGTGTCGAGAAGCAGTTCCAGCACTCCGTGGGCGCACTGTTCGACCACCCTCCCCTGGCAAACGCCGACCAGCAGTCCCAGGACAACCTCCAGCATCAGGAGAGCGCCTCGGCGGAGAGCCTGTCTCTGGTACAGGACGACGACCTGGAAGAGCAGGTCGCCCTTAACGCCATGATATCCAAGGCCCGCGTCTATTTTCAGGGGCCCCTGCTGCAACTGCAGACACGATTTACCGTGATCTACCCGAACGCCTCCGAGGAGCGGCCGGTCAATCCGATGTTGCCGGACCATGTCTGCCGTGCCTTTGCCGAGGCCGCCGGCGCCTTTGAGATCCAGATCCGCGAACGGCTCATCGTGCTCAAGCAGTTCGACCGCTATGTGGTGGCCAACCTCGGCATGCTGATGGACGAGGCAAACCGCATCCTGGTCCAGGCCGGCATCGTGCCCAATTTCCGCTACCAGGGTAAGAATCGCCAGGAAACCCCGCAGACCAGCGGCGCTCCGTCGCCCTCCAGCCACCAGGCAACCACCGGCGACCAGACCCGGGCCGCGGAAGCACAGGAAAGTTACCAGGTCCGGGAAAACGACGCTCTGTTCCAACAGATCCGGCAGCTACTGGCCGAACAGCGGGGCCACCGCAGCTACAGCACCAGCTACTATGGTGACGCCCAGGGCCATGGTGGCACCGAGATCCATATCGTCGGCGGTGCCGAACTGCTGCAGATGCTGTCCCAGGCGTCCGCCAACACCGCCCGGCAAAATGCGCCCCAGGGCAACCTGAGCGCCGGCGAACCGGTTACCGTGGATCTGCGGGACCTGATCGAGCATGTCCTGGAGAGCCAGCAGCCTGAGGAAGGCAAGCACGCCGCCCTCCAGGAGATGGACGAGGACCTGATCAACCTGGTCTCCATGCTGTTCGAGTTCATCCTGGACGACTACAACCTGTCTGCCCCGATCCAGGTACTGATCAGCCGTCTCCAGATTCCCATCCTGAAGGTGGTAATCAAGGACAAGTCCTTCTTCAGCCGCGCCAACCATCCCGCCAGAAAGCTGCTGAACTCCCTGGCCCGGGCCGGTATCGGCTGGAGCAATGCGGATGAGAAATCCCGCGACAAGCTCTACGAGCAGATCCACAACATCGTCGCCCGTATCCTCGACGAGTTCGACGGCGACATCCAGCTGTTCGAAACCCTGGGCGAGGAATTCGACCAGTTCCTGACCCGGGAGAATCGCAAGGCCTCCCTGGTGGAGCAGCGCACCCGCGAATCCGAACGAGGCCGCATCAAGTCCCAGAAAGCCCAGGACACGGTGGACCGCCTGCTCCGGGAAAAACTGGCCCGCCGCCCCGTGCCCCCGACCATTCACGACATCCTGGTGAACGGCTGGAGCCGCGTCATGTTCCTGGCCTATCTGCGTAACGATGTGGAACATCGCTGGGAGCAGTCGGTGCGTGTGGTGGACGACCTGATCTGGTGCCTCTACCCCCACCTGGACGACGACGAGCGGGATCAGTGGGTACGGGTGGTTCCCCGCCTGCTCAAGGCCCTGCGGGCCGGCCTGGAGGAGGTTTCCTACAACTCGTCACGGCTGGACGAGATGATGGCCCAGCTCAAGCATGAGCTGACCGAGGCGTTCCGCAACCTGGCGCTGGCAGAGGCCAGGGAGCCGGATGACATGGAGCCCGAGGAACCGGTCATCGAGGAGACCTTTGAGCAGGAAGAGCCGCTGGAAGCCGGCGTGGCGGAATATCTGCCGCACATCGAATCGATCAACGTCGGCCAGTGGGTGGAGTTCCGCCTGGTGAACGGCTCCAGCTTCCGCTGCAAGCTGTCCGCGATTATCGACGAGGCCGACTGCTTTGTCTTCGTCAACCGCATGGGCCTGAAAGTCATCGAGAAAACCCGTGTCGACCTCGCCCACGAGATGCAGAGGGGCCGTCTCACCGTCCTGGAACAGGGCGCCCTCATCGACCGGGCCCTGGACGCCGTGGTGGGAAGCCTCCGCAAGCAGGCCTGACCGGATTCCGGCCCGAAACAAAAAAAGCGCCCTGTGGGGCGCTTTTTTCATGCCTGTAAGCCCGGACTGTCAACGCATTTCCGGAAGGCTACTTCTACGTGAGCGGCAGCTCAGGCTTCCTGCTGCTTGGCGGCCGCCTTGACCATCTCCGCCAGCTCTCCGGATTCGGACAGCTCCAGCACGATGTCGCAACCACCCACCAGCTCGCCGTTAATGTAGAGCTGAGGATAGGTGGGCCAGTTGGAGTAGCTCTTCAGGGCCTCACGCAGCTCCTGATTGTCCAGGATGTTAACGAAAGCAAAGCGCTCACCACAGGCCATCAGCGCCTGCACGGTACGGGAAGAGAAACCGCACTGGGGAGCCTGGGGGGTGCCCTTCATATAGATAAGGATCGGATTTTCTTCCAGTTGGCCTTTGATCTGCTCATTGATATCCACAATCACACCTCTTCAAACGGTATCGAACTGACTTGCATTGTACACGGGAACCCCAATTCCGACCAACAGACTCAGGTATGGCAATCGCCAGGTGGGGCACGCCACACTGGATTGTCATCCCCCGGGGAACCCTATAGACTTGATTCTTTTCGTCCTGCGGGGCTTCTTTTGACCCTTTTGGTCCCGGAGGACAAGCAGGAACGCCCTGACAGGCTGCAAAAGCTGTTACCCGAGCCATGCCGGGGCACCCCCACAATCAGGGCCGTATAGCCGGTGCGAACCCCGCAACCCGGATGGTTTCCTATTTGCTGTCGGCCAGGGAAAGACAACGGACATCGCCATGGCAGTAAGACACTTTCTGACACTCAATGACCTGACCCTCAATGAACTGACGGGCCTGCTGGACCATGCCAGCTTCCTGCGCCGTGAATGGCAAGCGGGAAAGGTCCGCAACAGTCTCGGTAACCGGGTACTGGCGATGATCTTCGAGAAGTCGTCCACCCGCACCCGGGTCTCGTTCGAGGCGGGCATGTCCCAACTGGGTGGCAGCGCCATGTTCCTTTCCCCCCGGGACACCCAGCTGGGCCGCGGTGAACCGATCGAGGATTCCGCTCGGGTCATATCCAGCATGGTGGATGCGGTCATGATCCGGACCTTCGCCCATGACAAGGTGGAGCGCTTCGCCAGCGTCTCCCGGGTGCCGGTGATCAACGCCCTCACCGACGATTTCCATCCCTGCCAGTTGCTGGCCGACATGCAGACGTTCCGGGAGCACCGAGGGGATATCGCCGGCGCCACCGTGACCTGGGTCGGGGATGGCAACAACATGTGCAACTCGTACATCAACGCTGCCCGGATCTTCGGCTTCCACCTGAACGTGGCCTGCCCGGAAGGCTACGCGCCGGACAGCGGCCTGCTGGACAGTCACCGGGACTGCGTCACCGTGTTCGAGGATCCCCGGGAAGCGGCCCGTGGCGCCAACCTGATCGCCACTGACGTGTGGGCCTCCATGGGACAGGAACAGGAGGCGGATGCCCGCCGGGCCATCTTCACCCCCTACCAGGTCAATCCGGCATTGATGGACCTGGCGGCCCGTGACGCCCTGTTCATGCACTGCCTGCCGGCCCACCGGGGCGAGGAGATCTCCGATGACATGCTGGACCACCCGGGCTCCGTAGTCTGGGACGAGGCGGAGAACCGACTGCACGCCCAGAAGGCATTGCTGGAATTCCTGATCCTGGGAACACTGGAACCTTAACCAATCACCACAGGGACCCACGCGGAGTCACCCCATGCCCCCACCCAATCCGCCCCACAGCTGGCTGCTGGACGTACGAGCACTGGGCTGCGGCTATGGTGCGGAGAACGTGGTGGCCGACGTACGTTTTGCCCTCGGCCATGGCGATATCGGCTGCCTCCTGGGCCCCAGTGGCTGCGGCAAGAGCACCATCCTCCGGGCCCTGGCCGGCTTCCTGCCCATCAGTACGGGAGAGATCCGGCTGAATGACCAGGCCATCAGCCTGCCGGGCTTTACCCTGCCACCGGAACAACGGCGCATTGGCATGGTGTTCCAGGACTATGCCCTGTTCCCTCACTTGACCATTGCCGACAATGTGGCTTTCGGCCTGAAAGGGCTGAGTCGCCGGGAAAGACACGCCAAGACGGCTGGCCTGCTGGAGCTGGTGCATCTGCAGGACCTGGCGGACCAGTATCCCCACCAGCTCTCCGGCGGCCAGCAACAACGGGTGGCCCTGGCCAGGGCGCTGGCGCCCGAACCCACACTGATCCTGCTGGACGAGCCCTTCTCCAGCCTGGACGCGGACCTGCGCCGGCGCCTGAGCCTGGATGTCCGCGATATCCTCAAGGACCTTGGCATCAGCGCACTGCTGGTTACCCATGACCAGCAGGAAGCCTTTGCCATGTGTGACCAGGTGGCGGTGCTCCGGGATGGACAGGTACAGCAATGGGACGTGCCCTACAATCTCTACCATGAGCCGGCGAACCGGTTCGTGGCGGGCTTTGTGGGACAGGGGGCGTTCATTCCGGGCCAGGCCCTGGGGCCCGGCACCATCGAATCGGAACTGGGCAGGCTGGTCGGCAAGCGTACCAGCCAGTGGCAACCGGGCACCCTGCTGGATGTCCTGATCCGGCCGGATGACATCGTCTACGATGCCGACTCCGACCTGAAACCCAAGGTGGTCGAGAAGACCTTTGCGGGTACCTCAACTCTTTACCGCTTCCACCTCTCGGACGATACCGAGTTCGAGGCCCTGTTCCGCAGTCATCTGGACTTCCGGCTGGGGGAACACGTTCCCGTGCGGGTGGAGGCAGACCACCTGATCGCCTTCCCCCGCACCTGAAGCCCCGGCGGCCCCTCCCGGAACAAAGGCAAAAAAAGACCGGTCATCGGGGATGGCCGGCCATACAATGACGAATGAAACAAGGAAAGTTCGTAAGAACAACACTCCTGGCAGAACAACCACTTTACCCGCTGGGGGAAATCACCCTGCCTTTCACCTTCCATCCTAGTCGTTCCGGCGGGAAGGTCCGTTGTGCTTTGGTGTTTGTTTGTAAAATCATGTTATGGGTCGGCTCGGACTGTTCCCTGGCGGGCCCAGGCCGGAGATAGCCCGCTACTGCCGGCGCGGCCAGACCAGGCTGAACCGGGCACCGCCGAGTTCGTTACTGCGCCCCACAAAAGACTGGCCACCGTGCCAGAACAGGATCCGCTTGACGATGGAAAGCCCCAGCCCGTAACCACCGGAATTCCGGGTACGGCTGTCATCCAGGCGGGCAAAGGCACTGAAAACCTTCTCCCAGTCCTGCTCGGGAACCCCGGGGCCATCATCCTCGACGTCAATGCGGCAGTTCTCCTCATCCAGCAGGCAACGGACCCTGACCTCGCCCGACGCGTAGCGGCAGGCATTGCCCACCAGGTTCTGGATCGCACGGTGCAGGTAGCGGGGTTCGATATCACTCTCGGCACAGATTTCCGATGCTTCGGGGATCACGGCTTCGATACGGGTCTGCGGATGGATAACCTGCTGCTCCTCCACCACTTGGCGCACGATGTCGGTAACGCTGCCCGGACGCAGGCTGAAGACCGGGCCGCCCTGTTCCAGGCGGGCATAGGTGAGTATTTCGTCAATCAGTTCGTCCAGCTCCTGGATATCGTTGTCGATGCCATCCAGTTGCCGGTGCAGGGTCTGCTCATCCTTTGCCGTCTCGATCATCTGCACCCCGAAACGAATCCGGGCCACCGGGGTTCGCAGTTCGTGGGACACCGCATGGATCATCTCCCGCTGCACCTCCACCAGCCGCTGGATCTGGTCCGCCATGCCGTTGAAGGAACGGGACAGGCGGGATACCAGGTTGCCCTGCCCCGGCTCTATGCGGGCCTCCAGTTCACCCCGGGCAATGCGCACCGCCACCGACTCCACGGTTCGCAGATTCTGGTCCAGGTCGCGCATGAGCAGGCGCACAGCGAGGGTCAGCACCAGCGCCGCCAGCCCCACCAGCAGCAGGAATACCGGCCAGGGCAGCGACCGGAAGCCCGGCGGCATGGCCATATGCATCAGGGAACCGTCCTCCAGTCGCAGCATCACCTGCCCCTGCCGCGCCCCCCCGAAGAACACCATCCCCCGCCGTGACACCTCCTCCAGGACCTCGGGTGGCGGCAGTTGACCGGTCTTATCAATGGCATCGAGGCGAACGTTCAGCTCCCTGGCCAACAGGCTCGCGGTATCGGCCCGGTCGGCGGGACGGGCCTCGTTCAGATGCCACAGCACCGTCATCGCCGTGGCTTCGGCCAGATCCCGGTACAGGTTACGCAGGCGCATGGTGACGATACCGCCATTCTCCCGGGCGGCCAGGGCCCGCGGGCCGATCCGGTCGGACAGCACCACGGTCTGCCCATACTGCAATCGCTCACGGACCACCGGTTCCAGGCCCAACCTGGCGGCGGTGGTCACGCGGAAATCGTACAGGGGGGATAGCCAGTGGTACTGCTGCTCCGGCATGGGGGTACGGGCCAACCAGGTCATCAGCGGCTCCGTCAGGCGTTCCTGCCAGGCCTGGTGCCGGACCGCGGACAGTCCACTCCAGACCAGTGAACAGATCAGCACAATGAGCGCCGCAAGACCGGCCAGACGGGCGAACAACTTGATCGTGAAGGTAAAGGGCATCTAGTGTCCCGTTGGCAGTACCGCCCGATTCTCGGTCAGGCTTCCTTGACGAACAGGTAGCCTTTACTGCGAACGGTCTTGATACGACGGGGATGTACCGGGTCATCCCCGATCTTGGGCCGGATGCGCGACACCCTGACGTCAATGGAGCGGTCCTGGCCATCGTACTCGATTCCGCGCAGGGCGGTGAAAATTTCCTCCCGGCTCAGTACCCGGCCAGCGCTACGAGCCAGCAGCCAGAGCAGGTCGAACTCGGCGCTGGTCAGGTCGATGCTCTCGTCATTGAGCCAGGCTTCCCGCATGGAACGGTCCACCACCAGGTCGTTGAACTGCAGGCGTACCGGTTCCTCGCCGGATTCACCACCGGCATCCTCGCCCTCGGCCCCGGCGGGGCCACCAGCACGACGTAACAGGGCCCGGATACGGGCCAGCAGGACGCGGGGCTTGACCGGTTTGCCCACGTAGTCGTCAGCCCCCATTTCAAGGCCAAGCACCTGATCCAGATCGTCACTGCGGGCGGTCAGCATAATGATCGGCCCCTGGAAGAAGGGACGCACGCGCCGGCAGATGGACAGACCATCCTCCCCCGGCAGCATCAGATCCAGCACCACCAGATCAGGGCGTTCATTGCGGATACGTTCAACGGCGTTGCCGCCATGACTTTCATGGCTGACCACCAGACCGTTGCTCTCAAGGTATTCCCGTGTCAGGTCCGCCAAACGTTCGTCATCCTCGACAATGAGGATTCTCCAGCCTTCGTTTGTCTGTTCCACGCCGTCCATCTCTGATTATGTTGTTATGCGTTCGGGAGCGCCCATGCATGGGGGCGCCCCGGCCTTGCTTTACATTTCGCCCCGCCTGCCGGTTCGGGGCGGCTATCGGTCACGAGTAAAGTCAGCAGCTTACCCGAATCATGTAACAACGATTATACATACTGATGCGGGAAATACATGATGCCACGCACTGTTACCTTCAGTCACAAAAGATAGCAGCTTCTGGGCCAGCCGCCATAGTAGCCCTGCCCCGGAAAGCTGACACCGTCACAAAGTCGTCATTGTGAGGTCATGGGGGTGTCACAGGTCCTTCATAGCCTTGTCCTGAAATGGACAAAAAGAGAGCTTGCCATGACTGCCCAAACCGCTCGCGCTGCTGTTTCCCGTCGTTTGCTGACCCGGGTCACCCGGGAACCGGAACTGGTGCAACAGGCCCAGCGGCTCCGATACGACGTATTCTCGGCCGAATATGACTCGGACCTGGGATCAGACATCCCGGGCCTGGACGCCGATCCCTTTGACGCCTGGTGTGATCACCTGATGGTCACCGACAGCACCACCGGTGAACTGGTGGCCACCACCCGGATCCTGCGTCAGGACCAGATCGGCGAATCCGGCGGATTCTATTCGGAAAACGAGTTCGACCTGTCACAGCTGCTGTCTCGCCCCGGACGGGTGGCTGAACTCGGTCGCACCTGCGTCCACCCGGACTATCGCAACGGCGCTACCATCAGCCTGCTCTGGGCCACACTGGCGGGCTGGCTGATCGAACACCGGATCGACCGGGTGATCGGCTGCGCCAGTATCAGCATGACCGATGGCGGCCTGAGGGCCTGGCGTATTGCCCGACACCTCCAGGACCGGTATCTTTCTTGCGAAGACGACCGCGTCTGGCCGCGACGTGCACTGCCCCACCTGACCCAGGTCGATTCGGAACGCCCGGTGGATATTCCGGCGCTGATCCGCGCCTACATGCGCCTTGGGGCCAGGGTGTGCGGAGAACCCTGCTGGGATCCGGAGTTCCGTTGCGCCGACGTGCTGGTACTGCTGGAAGTCAGTGAACTGTCCGCCCGATACAGCCGCCACTTCATGCGCCGGGGCGGCTCGGGCAGCTAACGCCGGGGTACAGGGCGGGCAAAGCCCCGCCCTGTACCCCGGCGTCATTGTGGAGATATTTATGGCAGCGTTGCGCCTGCTGATCAGACTGCCCCTTCTGATACTCATCCTGAGCATCACCACCATCATTGCCATCCTGTTCCTGGTCGCCGATCTGGTAAGCCCTCGACGGCTCAACCGTTCTCCGGTGGCCAGGATCTGCTTCAAGTGCTGCTGCCGCTGCATCGGTGTGCGTATCCACGAGTCCGGACCGTTACCTCCGGGGCCCGCGCTGTTGCTGAGCAATCACATTTCCTGGACCGACATTCCGGTCCTCGGCGGTCTCATGAAAGTCCGTTTCCTGTCCAAGGCGGAAGTGGGTAACTGGCCGCTGGTGGGCTGGCTGGCCCGGCAGGCGGGGACGCTGTTCATCAAGCGCGGCAGCGGTGAAGCCGCGGAAAGGCGGGACGATATCCGGAAAACCCTGGAAGCTGGCGAGTCAGTGCTGATCTTCCCCGAGGGCACAACCTCCGCGGGCCTGACGGTATTGCCCTTTTTCCCGCGACTGATCGGTGCCGCAACCGCGGCGGACGTACCCATCGTGCCGGTCAGCATTGCCTACCTGAGGGAAGGTGACCCATGCCACATCGCTCCGTTTATCGGCGACGACGAATTCCACCACCACCTGATGCGCATGCTGGCCGCTCCGGCACCGTCGGTGCATGTTACCTGGCACCAGCCGGTGGTACCGCAGCCCGGCGAGAGCGCCCGGGACCTCAGCAACCGGGTCCGGGACGTGATCGTCGAGGGGCTACGGAGCAGTCATCAGGACGCGGGGGTCAGAGGCTGCCCGGCGGCTACCTCGTCGTCGGTGGCTTCACGCACGGAGATGATCTCCAGATCGAAGTAGAGGGTAAAACCCGCCAGGGGGTGGTTGGCGTCCACCCGGATCAGGTTGCCGTCAATGCCGACCACCTGCACCACCTGGGCCTCCTCGCCGGTATTGGTCTGGAACTTCATGCCCACCTGCAGGTTCTCGACTCCCTCGAAGGCAGAACGGGGCACCTTCCTGATCAGATCCGGATTGTGCTCACCGTAGGCCAGGGCCGGCGGAATAGTCGCTTCCAGGCAATCCCCCGGCGAGCGTCCGCTGACTGCCTTCTGGATACCCTCGATGACGTTGTCGGAACCTTCCAGGAAGTGCAGAGGCTCGCCCCCCTCCGAGGTGTCCACCACCTCACCGGTCTGGTTCTTGAGGCGGTAGTGGACGGTATAGATCATGGGTCGTTGCATCAGTAACGGGACTCTCAAGGTTGTTCAAGGGCGCCGGCCTGCTCCAGGGCAACCGTCAGCAGCCGGCGGTTCAGCCAGGCCGAGGGCCCTCCAGTGGACAACAACCCCATGCGCTCCAGGTAGGGTTTCAGCTCCGGACGTTTCACATCCACGCGCACGGCCCTGGCGAAGGTGCGCAGCTTACCACGGGTGTCTGCTGTTGCCGACTTCAGCCCCTGCAGGGCTTTCGCCAGGGTCAGTTCCTCGGGGGTAAAGTCGCAGCCGAACGGGAACGGCGGAAACGCGTCCCCCTCCCCTACGGACGCCAGCATCCGGCTCACATGCTCCGGGGTATTCTCCCGCCAGGCGTCCGGTAGCCGGAAGTCCTTGCGCACCTTGCCTGCCTTCTGTGCCCGGGCCAGCAGGGACGGCTGGAAGCGGGCGTCGGCAATGCGGATCAGGGCCAGGTAAACCTCTTCGTCAGGCTTGCCCCTCAGGTCCGCCAGGCCATACTCGGTGATCACGATATCCCGCAGGTGGCGGGGGATGGTGCAGTGCCCATAGCTGAACACGATATTGGACACGGTCTCGCCACCGCTCTGGCGGGTACTGCGCAGGGTGATGACGGAACGGGCCTCCGGCAGGTCATGGGCCATGGCCACGAAGTTGTACTGACCACCCACCCCACTGACCACGCGACCATCGTCCAGGCCGTCGGACACCGCCGCCCCCGACAGGGTATGCATCATCGCCGAGTTGACGAACCGGGCATGACGGCGCTGGGCGGCCTTCAGCCGCTGGCTGCCAAACCGGTGGTCATAGAGGTCATTGATGAAATTCACGCTGGTCATGGCGATGCGACGGCGGTCGCTCTCGCCCAGGTCCCGCAGGGTCTGGTAGAAATCACCGGGGCCCAGGTAGAAGCCACCGTGCAGGACCACACCGGGCTCATGCACCGGCTCACCACGGTTCGCCCGTTCCTGGGTCTCCAGGTCGTCGTACACTTCCCGCTTGAGGATGCCCGCCTGCATCAGGTGCATGAAGCCATCCACCATCATCTCACTGCAGCCGTACAACCCTTCCCGGAAGATGCCCGTGTCCCCCTCGCCAGTGACGAAGGGGAAGCGGCTGGCCACCCGCAGTCGTTCATACAGGGCATTCCACTGATCGTTGTGCTTGTGACGGAGGATCGTACTGTGGACCACCGCCGCCCCCAGTGAACCGATGCCCACCTGCAGGGTACCGCCGTCCCTGAGCAACGTGCTGGCGTAGAAGCCGATCAGGTGATCCGCGGGACTGATGGAACCCTCGGGGACCGGGAACAGGGGATAGTCGGTGTCCGGCTGGTCCAGCAGCACATCGAAATCCGTTGGCGGCACCGCCGCCTGGTGCCCCAGCCAGGGCAGGTTGCTGTTGAGCTCCCCGGCCACCGCCACCTTGTGGCCGGCGGCTTCCCGTTGCCTCAGCAACGGCAGCAGATCCAGGGTCAGGTCGGGGTTGCAACTCAGGCTCAGGTCACCCCTCTCTTCCCGGGCCGGCGCCACCATCTGGCAGACCACGTTCACCCCCTGGGCCATCAGGTCCCTTACCGCGTGGGTGTAGTTGGTGCAGATATAGTGGCGTTGCTGGTCCTCATTGTTGAGGAAACTGCCCGCCTTGAAGAAGAATTCGGATACCCGCACATTGTCGGGCAGACGCTTGTCCAGCACATCCCGGGCGTAGGCAAGTTCCGGGACATCGCCGTACAGACGCCTCACGAAAGGATCCAGGAACCGGCGCTCCAGGGTCGAACTGCCCCGGGGGGCAAGCAGCGAGATAGCGGTGAGAATATGCAGGTCAATGGAACTGTCCTGTCGGGCCCGCTCATAGAGCGCATTGATAAGGCGTACCGGCTTGCCCAGCCCCAGCGGCAGGCCCACCACAAGAGTCTTTCCCACCCGGTGAATGATGGCCTCGACACAGGCCTCGGCGGTTGTTTCCCTGAACCTCTCCGGAGTATCCGACATAATAGGCAACAGTCTCCCGTCGTTGGTGCTGTCCGGCGATGATCCCACGTCAACGGGAAACTGACAATTCAGGAGAGAAAGGTGTGACAGGCGGCTTTCAGATACAGGGGGTCAGAACTTCCAGCTCAGGTTGAGGGCGGCCCCCTCCCTGATCAGGGCGACGGAGTGGTCGGCCCGGGCAGGATCCGACGCGTAACGGCGGGACTCCCCTGGTTGGCCGGACAGTTGCCAGCTCAGCAGGCGGGACCCCAGATCCATAATGGCATCCTCGTCGTCATAGATAAAGTCGCCGGACATACGGTCCTGGACTTCGGCAGGTTCACCACTGTACACCTCGTCGGGCAGTGTTTCCCGCTCGCCCGCCTCAGCACGGACGACGAAAGCCACCGTGTTGAGTATCAGTAATGCGACGAAAATACGAATAATCATCAGAAATCCAGCCAGCACGAGCCGTTCAGCTCTTTGTAAAATAGGTTTTACAATTTATGGCTAAAGTCTAATGGTTTGGTCATGGAACTCTGTGATTCCTTGCACAGCAGCGCCCGACTTTTCGAAGCCTTTTGTTATTATTTGTAACAGCATATTTCCAGGCTGGATCACGGCTTCCGGCAGGGAGAACAATCATAGCCTGCGGGAGACCACCCCGCCCCGATCGGGCAGGGAGCCTCCCAGGCTGCTGCCGTCCATTCTCAGGGGCAGGGGTAGGTGAACTCCCGATGCAGCTCTTCCAGCTTATCAACCACATCATCGCTCAGTTCCACACGGGCGGAACCGATGTTCTCCCGCAGTTGCTCCATGCTGGTGGCACCGATAATGTTGCTGGTCAGGAAACGGCGACTGTTGACCCAGGCCAGGGCCAGTTGGGCCGGTGACAGACCATGTTCCCGGGCCAGCTGGCAGTAGGCACGGATAGCCTGCTCCGCACGCTCCCCCTGGTATCGCACAAACCGCCGGAACAGGGTGATACGGGCGTTCTCGGGGCGCTTGCCATCCAGGTACTTGCCGGTCAGCATGCCGAAGGCCAGGGGTGAGTACGCCAGCAGCCCGACATCCTCCCGGTGCGCGATTTCCGCCAGCCCCTGTTCGAAGGTCCGGTTCAGCAGGTTGTACGGGTTCTGGATACTGACCGGTCGTGGCCAACCATGCTGTTCCGCCAGTTGCAGGTACTTCATGGTGCCCCAGGGGGTTTCGTTGGACAGGCCAATGTGTCGGATCTTGCCCTCCTGTACCAGCTCATGGAGTGCGCCCAGGGTTTCCTCGATGGGCGTCTGGTCTTCGTTCTCCTTGTGCCTGTACCCGAGCCGGCCGAAGAAGTTGGCGTTACGGTCCGGCCAGTGCACCTGGTAGAGATCGATATAGTCGGTCTGCAACCGCTTCAGGCTGGCGTCGCAGGCGGCACGGATGTGGTCCCGGGTCAGTCGGGGACCGTCCCGCAGGTAGGTCAGGCCGTTGCCGGGCCCAGCCACCTTCGAGGCAATCACCAGGTCGTCCCGCCGGCCACGGCGGACCAGCCAGTTGCCCAGGTACTGTTCGGTAAGCCCCTGGGTTTCCGCCCGGGGCGGCACCGGGTACATCTCGGCGGCATCGATGAAGTTGATGCCCTCCCCCACGGCGTAATCCAGTTGTTCGAAGGCTTCCTGCTCGGTGTTCTGCTCTCCCCAGGTCATGGTACCCAGGCAAATCAGGCTAACGTCCAGGTCACTACGACCCAGCTTTCGCATCTCCATCCTTCCTCCAACGGCTTGTTCCGGTTACAGGTGCGCGCCCAGGAACTCAGTCAGGACGCGGGTTTCAAGGGAATGTCACATTGCTGAAGTCTGGCTGTCACATTGGGTTTCCATAGTGGAATAACGAAATACAGCCATCTGTCTCATCAACAGATCAAGAGGTTAACCGCAACCAACAGAATCATCCAGCAAGGTTACTGAATGAATGAAGCCAGCAGTCAGCCCCTGAATCGTCGCATTGCCGTGGTCTCCGAAACCTTTCCTCCGGAGATCAACGGTGTGGCGAACACTCTCAAGTACCTTTGCCGGGGGCTGAGCGCGAATGGGCACCAGGTACAGGTGGTCAGGCCGGTGCAGCGTTCGGACCGGGCCCCGGCGGCGGATGCCGCCCAGACCACCGCCCTCTGCCAGGACCTGGTCAAGGTAGCCGGCCTACCCCTGCCCGGCTACCCGGAACTGCAGTTCGGGCTGACCCGGCGCAAGCGCCTGCTGGCCCTCTGGAAAGGGCAGCGCCCGGACCTGGTCTACGTGGCCACCCAGGGGCCCCTGGGCGTGACTGCGGTTGCCGTGGCCCGCAGGCTGGGCATCCCGGTATGTTCCGGTTTCCACACCAACTTCCACAGCTACAGTCGCCACTATCACGCGGCCTTTCTGGAGCGGATGCTGAAACGCTACGGGCGCTGGTTCCACAATCGCACCGCCCTGACCCTGGTACCGACCCGGCGCATGGCGGTCCAGGTGGACGCCATGGGCATCCACCCAATCGGGCTGTGGAGCCGGGGCGTCGACTGTCGCCAGTTCACCCCCCACAAGCGGGACCAGGAACTGCGGGCCGAATGGGGCCTGCAACCCCAGGACCGGGCGGTCCTGTATGTGGGACGGCTGGCGTCGGAGAAGAACCTGCAGCTCGCCGTGTCCTGTTTCGAGCGCATCCGAGCCCTCCATCCGCGAGCCAGGTTCATCCTGGTGGGGGACGGCCCCCAGCGCAGGCGGCTACAGCAGAAACACCCGGACTACGTCTTCTGCGGCATCCAGAAGGGAGAGGCACTGGCACGGCACTATGCCTCCGGCGACCTGTTCCTGTTTCCCAGCAAGACCGATACCTTTGGCAATGTGGTCACCGAAGCCATGGCCAGTGGCCTGGCGGTAGTGGCCTTCGATGACGCCGCCGCCAGCGAGCATATCCGCCATCGCGAGAATGGCATGATGGCGCGACTGGACGACGATGAAGCCTTTGTGGAACACGCCCTGACACTGGCGCAGCAGAACACGCTGCTGGCCAATATCCGGCACCAGGCAAGACTTGATGCCCTGGACCTGGACTGGGACAGCCAGGTGGAACAGTTCGAACAACTCACCCTGAAGCTGAACAGGAGAGACCGTTACCATGCCGTCACCCCGGGTATCCCGCTTCTTTAGTCAGGTGGACCAGGCGGAGTTCGCACTTTGCCGATCCATCAACCGCAGCCTCCGCTACTGGCCGGTGCTGACCCTGTTCAAGGTGGTCAGCCGGCTGGGGGACGGCTGGTTGTGGTACGCCCTCATCCTTTCCCTACCCCTGATCTACCCTGAAGAGGGCCTGGCCATCGCCCTGCTGATGACCGGTGCCGGACTTGCCTGCACCATTACCTACAAGCTGCTCAAACGCTGGCTGGTGCGGGAGCGGCCGTTCATCTCCTTCCCGGTGATCCATTGCGGCACACCGCCCCTGGATCGCTACAGCTTCCCATCGGGGCATACCCTGCATGCGGTCTGCTTTACCACGGTGCTGGCCCTGACCCTGCCGGCGCTGGCGATCCTGGTGCTGCCGTTTACCCTGGCGGTGGCCGCCTCACGGGTGGTGCTGGGCCTGCACTATCCCAGTGACGTACTGGCCGGCGCCGTGATCGGCGGCCTGATGGGCCTGACGGCCACGGTGTGGGCCATTGAACCCTTGATGATCCTGACGGCTACTCGAACAGCCTTAGCTGGGTAACCGGCGCGCTGTCCTCCCGGAAACGAACCCCCACCCCCAGCAACCGCACCGGTCGCTGCTCATCGGTGACCAGCTCGTCCAGCAATGGACTGAACTCACCCACCTCCGGCTCCGGGGCCGCTCCTGGCTCCCTGACGCGCTCCAGGGTGTGGGTGGAAAAGTCACTGTAGCGAATCTTGATAAACAGCTTGTGCAACGGTTTGCGGTCACTCTTGCGCTCCAGGCGACGGTTGAGGTCATCCACCAGACCGGGCATCACCTGCTGGCAGGCAGCCTTGCCCGGCAGGTCACGGGAAAAGGTCCGCTCCACGCTCACCGACTTGGCCACCCGGGTCACCACCACGGGGCGTTCATCGCGGCCATGGGCCATGTCCCACAGGCGCAACCCCTGCTTGCCAAAGGCCCTGACCAGTTCCGGCTGCCCCACCTGCTGCAGGTCGCCACAGGTAATCACCCCCAGGTCATGAAGCTTGCGGGCGGTAACCCGGCCCACGCCAAACAGCTTTTCCACCGGCAGCTCCCTGACAAAGTCATCCACCTCATCCGGGGTGATCACGAACAGTCCGTCCGGCTTCTGCCAGTCACTGGCAATCTTGGCCAGGAACTTGTTGGGGGCCACGCCGGCGGACACCGTGATGCCGATACGCTCGCGTACCTGCTCGCGGATATGCCGGGCGATCAGGGTGGCACTGCCCTGAAAGGCCTCCACGTCGCTGACGTCCAGGAACGCCTCATCCAGGGACAGGGGTTCCACCAGGTCGGTGACCTCCCGGAAAATCGCCATCACCTGGCGGGATACGTCACGGTATCGGGGCATGTCCAGGGGTACCATGACCAGATCGGGGCAAAGCCTGCGGGCCTCGCCGCCGGGCATGGCCGAGCGCACGCCGAAATCCCGGGCCCGGTAGTTACAGGTGGTGACCACCCCACGACCGCCCTGCCCGCCCACGGCGATGGGCAGATCCCGGAGCGAGGGATCGTCCCGCATTTCCACCGCGGCGTAGAAACAATCGCAGTCGATGTGGATGATCTTGCGCGGCATGGCTATGCTTCAGGGGCTCTGTATAAATGTACAGCCTTGTATCTTACGGTATCATGCCGAGAATGTCAGACATTTACCCGACGGGACACCAGCACCATGAGCACCGAATTCTCCGGGCAGACACAAACCGAGATTGAAGCGGCCGCCTTCCGCAGACTGGTCAGGCACTTGCAGGAGCACACCGAGGTCCAGAACATCGATCTGATGAACCTGGCCGGGTTCTGCCGCAACTGCCTGTCCAAGTGGGTGCGGGCCGAAGCCGCCGACCGGGGCGTGGAACTGTCCGATCCCGAAGCCCGGGAACATATTTACGGCATGCCCTACGAGGAGTGGAAAGCCCGCTACCAGACCGGACCGAAACAGGCCCATGACGGAGAGCACCAGGGATGAAAGTGAACGAGGCCCTGAGAATCCACTTAGCCTCACTGCAGGCCGGGCATTCCGACTTCGAGGATACCCTGGCGCTGGTGGATCGCCATTTCGACTACGCGCCCACGGGCTTCCGCAACGGCCCTCTGTATAATGACGCCGGCGAGAATGAGGGATCCTGCAAGGTGTTTGCCCTGGGTCAGTTCGGCAACCTGACCGAGGCCCAGGTACTGTCCCTGTTCGGCCGTCACTACCAGGGTGTGCTCGATGACCCGGCGGGCACCAGCCATGGCAACATCCGCCAGTTCATGACCACCGGCTGGTCCGGCATCCGCTTTGATGCCCCCCCGCTGCGGCCACTGACGCCCCATCTTTCCCCAAACCAGGACAATCCAGCATGACTGACGCCCCGCAGGCCTCTGAACGGCCCGCATTCCAGCTCAAGAGCACCACCGTTTCCCTCACCGCCCTGGAGCTGGCTTTCTTTGACGAGGATTCCTTCGAGTTGGCACTTCGGGAAAAGATCCGCCAGGCCCCCGGCTTCTTCAAGGACATTCCCATTATTGTCAGCCTCGATAACTACGAGGGCCCGACCGGGGAGCTGGATTTCTTCAAACTGCTGGGTACCTGCCGTCGCCACAATATCCATGTGGTTGGCGTCAGGGGCGGCAACGATGACCAGCGCCGGCTGGCCCGTCACGCCGCCCTGGCCATACTGCCCGGCAACAGCCGCCAGGACCGGGATACCCCCCCTGAAGCCAGCGAGCCCGCACCGGAAGCCGCGCCCTCCGCACCGGTGGAACCTGTCGCGGCCCGGGTGGTATCCCAACCGGTGCGCTCAGGCCAGCAGGTGTACGCTCCTGAAGGGGATTTAATCATCCTGGCACCCGTACAGGCTGGCGCAGAAGTGCTGGCGGCAGGTAACATCCACGTCTACGGGCCCCTGCGTGGCCGGGCACTGGCCGGGGTTCACGGGCTGGAAAGCGCCCGGGTATTCTGCCAGTCTCTGGAAGCAGAGCTTGTGTCCATCGCCGGTCACTATAAAATCTCGGAAGACCTGCAGGAATCGGGCTGGAAAGCCGCCGCGCAGGTCCAGCTCAGGGACGACCTGCTGGTGGTGACACCGCTGGAACGTTCCTGAGGGGCGACAATCCCGGAAACCCATTATCAGCACACAGGATCGCAACCTTGGCTAGAATCATTGTTGTCACATCAGGAAAGGGCGGGGTTGGCAAGACCACCACCAGCGCCTCCATCAGTACCGGCCTGGCCCGCCGTGGCCACAAGACAGTGGTGATAGATTTCGACGTTGGCCTGCGCAACCTCGACCTGATCATGAACTGTGAGCGCCGGGTGGTGTATGACTTTGTTAACGTCATCCAGGGGGATGCCTCCCTCAACCAGGCCCTGATCCGCGACAAGCGGGTCGAAAGTCTCTACATCCTGCCCGCCTCCCAGACCCGGGAGAAGGAAGCCCTCACCAAGGATGGCGTGGAAAAGATCCTCAACGAGCTGTCGGAAACCTTCGACTATATTGTCTGCGACTCGCCGGCGGGTATCGAGCATGGCGCCCTGATGGCGCTGTACTATGCCGATGAGGCCGTTGTGGTCACCAACCCCGAGGTTTCCTCGGTGCGGGACTCCGACCGTATCCTGGGTATCCTGCAGAGCAAGTCCCGCCGTGCGGAGATGGGCCAGGATCCTGTGAAGGAACACCTGCTGCTGACCCGTTACAACCCGGAGCGGGTGGAAAAAGGCGAAATGCTCTCGGTGGCGGACGTTGAGGAAATCCTGGCCATTCCCCTGCTGGGCGTGATCCCGGAATCCCAGGTGGTGCTCAACGCCTCCAACCAGGGCACCCCGGTCATCCTGGAAGATCAGAGTGATGCCGGTCAGGCCTATGACGATGCCGTCGCACGGCTTCTGGGCGAGGAGCGGGAACACCGCTTCATGAACCTCCAGAAGAAAGGCTTTTTCGCACGGATGTTCAAGGGGTAAACAGGATGAGCTTCCTCGACTACTTCCGGTCCCGCAGGAACACCGGGTCGGCCAGCGTTGCCAAGGAGCGCCTGCAGATCATCGTGGCCCACGAGCGGGGCAAACGGGATCAGCCCGACTACCTGCCCCAGCTCCAGCAGGAATTGCTTGCGGTTATCCGCAAATACGTCCAGATTGAGGATGATATGGTTCAGGTGGAGGTGGACCGGAATGATGACTGCTCGGTTCTCGAGCTGAACGTCACCCTGCCCGAACACCGATAACCCGCTGGCCCGGCCGAAGTGGCCGGGCCGGTAATCACCGGCGCATGGCAGGCGCCAGAAGGATACAGGGACCCCATGACCGTTCTTGCCCGCGACATCATGACCCCCAGCGTGAAGGCAGTTCCGGAATCCTGGACCATGGATCACCTTGCGCGCTTTCTCACCGAACACGAAATCACCGGTAGCCCCGTGGCGGACGATCACGGTGACATTGTCGGCATTGCCACCCTCAAGGACATCGCCGAATTCCGCTGGTCGTCGGACCGCAAGCCCAGGGCCTGGGCCCGACTGACCCCCGAGGAGCAGCGGGAAGTGCGCCGGCTGCGCATGGCCTTCCTGGAAGAGATGACCCGATTACCGGTGGAAGTTCGCGATATCATGACGCCGCAAGTGTTTTCGGTTGACGAGACGACGCCGGTAAGAGACATTGCGGATATCATGATGGGAGAACACCTGCATCGGATCTTCGTCAGAAAGGACAAGAAAATTACGGGAATCATAACCACTTACGACATGCTGAAACTCATATCCGACAAATCCCTGACCCGGCGCTGTGCCGACGGTGACTGAACCCGACGCTGCCACGGGGGTTTGAACCTGCTAGACGCCTGCCAGAGAGGTATCGCGCCCTATGCCCAGAGCATCGCAAGCTCGCCGAAAAATGTACGTTCTCGACACCAACGTCCTGATTCACGATCCCAACGCCCTCCTCAATTTCGAAGAACACGATGTCATCCTGCCGATGACGGTCCTGGAAGAGCTCGACAGTCTCAAGTCCGGCAAGCAGGCGGTTGCCGCGGACTGCCGTCAGGCCATCCGCAATATCGACAAGTTGCTGGGGGATGCCAGCCCCAAGGATATCGAGAAGGGCGTACCCATCGTGCGGGCGAAGAAGGCGAAGCCGCTGGGCACCCTGTCCATTCTCATGAGCACCGGACACACCGGCAACCATTCCCTGCCGGAGCACCTGAATGACAACAAGATCATCAACACCCTGGCGGAGCTGCAGTCCCGCTTCAAGTCCCGGGACATCATCCTGGTCAGCAAAGACATCAACATGCGACTGAAGGCCCGGGGCTTCGGGGTCGAGGCCCAGGACTACCACAACGACCAGTTGCTGGACGATATCGACCTGTTGCCCAAGGGCTACCATGAGTTCCCCAACTCCTTCTGGGACAAGATCCAGAAGGTGGAAACCGTGCAGCGGGAGGCGGTCACCGAACACCTCCTCAAGCGTGAAGGGGAACTGTCGAAGCTGAACATCAACGAGTTCGTGATCGACCAGCAGGGCTTTATCGGCAAGGTGGTGGATGTGGACGAGGACACCCTGGTACTGCAGGACATGCACCACCAGGACCTGATGGACGAGGAAGTCTGGGGCCTGGTGCCCCGGGATATCTACCAGGCCATGGCCCTGAACCTGTTGCTGGACCCGGAGGTGCACCTGGTGAACCTGACCGGCTCCGCCGGCTCCGGCAAGACCATCCTGGCGCTGGCCGCCTGCATCGAGATGACCGTGGCCAGCAAGGCCTACAAGCGCATTATCGCCACCCGGTCCACCCAGGGCCTGGATGAGGACATCGGCTTCCTGCCCGGTACCGAGGCGGAAAAGATGGAGCCCTGGCTGGGGGCCATCGTGGACAACCTCGAAGCTCTCCACGAGGACGACGAGAACATGACCGCCAGCGTGGACTACATCCTCAGCAAGGTGCCCCTGCACTTCAAGTCCATGAACTACATCCGTGGCCGCAGCTTCCAGCACAGCCTGATCATCATCGACGAGAGCCAGAACCTGACGCCGCACCAGATCAAGACCATCATCACCCGGGCCGGCAATGGCTCCAAGGTGATCTGCCTGGGCAACCTGGCGCAGATCGATACCCCCTACCTGAGCGCCCTCAGTTCAGGCCTGACCTACATGACGGAGCGCTTCAAGGGCTTCCGCCATGGTGCCCATGTACACCTGCAGGGCGTGCCACGATCGGTCTTGGCCGAATTCGCCGAGGCCAACCTGTAGCCACCGCTAACCAGATGGAAGACCGGCTTCAGCGGATGTAAAAACCGCTGAAGCCGCCACTGGCGGGCCGGGCCTCGGACCTCACCAGGCTGACCCTGGCCGCGGGCGGCCCCTGCCAGCACCAGTCCTCCAGCGCCTGCAAGTGGTCTTCCGGACCTTCGGCCACCACTTCCACACGGCCATCGGGCAGATTTCTTACATAGCCTTCAAGGCCCAGTTCGCTGGCCCTCTGTTCGGTATAGGCGCGGAAGGAAACCCCCTGTACATGGCCTTCCACCAGCAGGTGACGTTGTTCGTTTGCCATGGCAATCTCCCGTTCGCAGTAAAGTGCTGTCAGTCAGCATAAACCATACCCGCCAGCAGGATCCTGCCGATCCGATGCAGGAGCCGGACGACCGCTCTCACAAACCGCCTGAACGTGGACAGAGAAGCTACGGCCCTTCCCGCTGCCAGGCCGACTCCAGCAACTGCAGGACTTCGTCGTCGCCGGTCTGATCGAAGACCCGGTACCACTCGCCAATCGCCGCAAACGGTTCCGGTGTGGCCAGGCACACCACCTCATCCGCCTCCCCGCGCAGTTGCGCCACGGTATCGGGCGGACCCACCGGCACCGCGACGCACACCGAGGTGGCGCCCTGCTCCCGGCAGGCACGGATAGCGGCACGCATGGTGGCCCCGGTGGCAAGGCCATCGTCCACCAGAATCACGGGACGCCCGACCAGGTCCGGCGCCGGCCGGTCACCCCGGTATGTCCTTTCCCGGCGTTCCAGTTCCGCCAGTTCGGACCGGGCCACCCGGTCGATGACCTGCTGTGACACCGGCTGGCGATGCAGCATGGCATCATTCATGATCCGCACCCCGCCGCTGGCAATCGCCCCCATGGCAAATTCCTCGTGGCCGGGAAAGCCCAGCTTGCGGACCACCATCAGGTCCAGCGGCGCCTCCAGGCGCTCGGCAATCGGCGCCGCCACCGGCACCCCGCCCCGGGGCAGGGCCAGCACCAGGGGTGGAGGGCCGCCGGGCCCGGCGGCAAGCGCGGCGGCCAGTTCACGACCGGCCTCTGTGCGGTTTGGTATCGGCAAGTCCATGGCTGTCCCCTTTTGCGCGGTCTCTAACTTTCAGCTTGTGGACAGAAACCGACAGTTCAAGGGAGTTCATAGGCTTTTCCGCCGGCCCCGACAGCCCCTCATTGACCCGTGGTGCTGATTCACTTACTTTTAGATAGTCTACTAATAAGATAAAGCCAACCCCCATGAATGAGTCGACCCGTCCCCCTCTGTTGCTGATGGTTGCCATTGGCATGCTGTGCACCATTACCCTGGTGGTCTTCGCCCGCCTGGCCTATGGCCTGGTGATGCCCGGCATGCTGGAAGGACTCGGCCTGGACTATGCCGAAGGGGCCAACCTGGGCACGGTCACCGCCCTGGGCTATCTGACCATGCTGATGGTGGCAGGCGTCTTTGCCTCCCGCTACGGGGGCAAGCAGGCCATCTTTATCGGCCTGTGCTTCGCGGCGACCGGCTTCACCGGGCTGGCACTGTCCGACAACTACTGGCTGAGTATGGCCTTGATGGCACTGCTGGGTTTTGGCACCGCGTTCGGTTACACCCCGCTGATTTCACTATTGGGAAGCTGGTATCCGGAAAAGCGCGGCGCGGTGATCGGCTTTGCCAACGGTGGTGTCGGCCTCGGCCTGTTTCTGGCGGGTGCTCTGGTGCCCTGGCTCACCACCACCTGGCCGGATCAGGGCTGGCGCATGGTGTGGGGCGTGTTCGGCGCCTTCGCCGTAGTTGCCGGCGTGGTGGTGGGGCTGTTCCTGCGCAACCCGCCCCAGGGCGGAGGTAGCGGTAGCTCGTCGGACCCGGTACCGGCGGCCCGGTCGGGGGTCTATCGCAATCCCCACGTGATCAATGTCGGGCTGATCTACGGCATCGTGGGCCTGACCTATATCGTGCAGACCATCTTCATGTACAGCTACGCCCTGGAGTCCGGCATCCCGTCGCTGGTCGCCGGTCGGCTGGCCGCCGCCATGGGGCTGCTGGGCCTGGTAGCCGGGCCGTTGTGGGGCTGGGTGTCGGACCGACTGGGGCGCTCCAATTCCCTGGTCATGTCCATGGGTGCCTGCTCCCTCGCCATGGCCCTGCCGGTGGTATCTCCCACCCTGCCCGCCTTCGCCGTGCATTACATCGTCATGGGCCTTTGCGTGTCCGGGCTTTTCACCTCCGTGCTGGCAGCATCCACCGAAACCGTACATCCAAGACTGGCACCGGTGGCGGTCAGCTTCGTGACCCTGTTCTTCGCCATTGGCCAGTTGGTCGGCCCGGCCGCCGCCGGGGTGATCGTGGAATCCATGGGAGGCTTCAGCCGGGCCTTCGCCATCACCTCCGCGCTGATGGCCGGCGGCGTGGTGCTCTGCTGGTACAGCCGCAAGAGCCAGCAACGGGTGGCCACCGTCGCGTAATACCGTGTGGTGACCGGACCGGGGGCGGGAAAGCGCGGACGAGATCGACGCCCGCATCGCACGCTCCCGCCGCCTGCCGGCCCGGCTGGAACACCGGTTCGCCACCATACACAACGATGGCAGCCTGACCCACGCCACCCGGCAGCTACTGGCGGTCATAGATCATCACCTGACCGGCCAGGCACTGGTCAATGGATAGTCCGGCACACTCTGGCAAGGCTCAGGGCCAGGTCTGATAGAGCACCATCAATAACACCAGGTTCAGCAGCAGCGACAGGGTGGCCACGAAACACCAGGTATCCGACGGTACCCGCTCGATCAGTGGCGGGCTGGAGGACGGCAGCAGTTTCGGGTTGGGGTGCTCCAGGTCCTGCAGGAACTCGGACAGGGCCTGGTAGCGGTTGCCCACCCGTTCGGAGACCGCCTTGCCCAGGCAGGCATCCACCCAGGGCGGGATTTCCGGGTTGATCTCCCGGGCACTGCGATAACCGGTGCGCCGCCGGCCCCCG
The DNA here is from genome assembly GCF_045449695.1 of Marinobacter shunpengi. NCBI lineage: Bacteria > Pseudomonadati > Pseudomonadota > Gammaproteobacteria > Pseudomonadales > Marinobacteraceae > Marinobacter > Marinobacter shunpengi. Next base: position 213,061 of record NZ_JBJJKZ010000005.1, on the reverse strand, counting down.
GGGCGGTCCGGCGGCTGGCCGGGTAGTGCCCCGGTCAGCATCTCGTAGGCAATCACACCCAGGGAATAACGGTCCGACGCCGGTGTACCCGGCTGGCCATCCAGGCACTCGGGGGCCGCGTAACTGGCGGTGCCCGCCCAGGCGCCATTGGCCCAGGGTCCGGCAATCTGCTCCACCCCCCGGATGCGCACCGAGCCCAGGTCAATCAGCTTGGCGGTGCCCCGCTGGTCGATCATGATGTTCTCCGGCTTCAGGTCCTGGTGCACCATTTCCAGCCGGTGCAGGGCCCGCAGGCCCAGGGCCACCTGCCGGATCAGGTCCCGTACCGTGGCCAGGGACGGGTTGGGGTTGTCCTGCATCCACTCCCGCAATGTCTGGCCCTGCACATGCTCGGTGAGGGCATACAGGCACTGCCGGTCTTCCGGTAGCGCCAGCCCCTGCACCACATGGGGGCTGCTCACCCGGCGGCTGACCCAGATCTCGTTCAGGAAACGGTCGATATAGGCCGGGTCATCCACGTAGTTGGGGGACGGTGTCTTCAGGATTACCTTACCACCGCCATCCGTCGGTTCCGCCAGGTACACCTGGGTGCGGGTGCTGGCATGGATCTCGCGGATGATCCGGTAGCCATCCAGCACCTGGTCCGGCTTGAGCAGGGGCGGAAACGGCAGATTGGTGAGGCGTTCGTAGTGGGAGGCCAGATCCTCCCGGGGCAGCTCGTCCACCACCAACACCAGGGCGCTCAGGTTGTCGTCGCTGCCACGGCGATAGGCGGCCTTGCCCAGGCTTTCCGCCGCCTGCTCCGGATCCCCGTGGCCCCCGAACCGCACCATGGCACGGTCATCCAGAACGCCGTGGATGCCGTCGGTGGTCATCAGCAGGCGGTCACCGGACTTGAGGGCGACCCGGTGTACGTCGATCTCCACGTTGAGCTCGACCCCCATGGCCCGGGACAGGGCAAAACGCTGGTTGCCGATGGCGGCATGGTGATCCCGGGTCAGGCGTTCCAGGCAACCGTCCCGCACCAGGCTGATGCGACTGTCGCCGATATGGAAGAGGTAGGCCATGCGGTTGCGGATCACCACCGCCGAGAAGGTGGTGACCAGGGCCGAGGTATCCCCGTGGCGCTGGTGACCACGGCCATGGAGCCAGCGGTTGAGCGCCCCCAGCACGCGGCTGGCGGAGGTTTCCACGGTCCAGGAATCCGGGGTACTGTAGTAGTCGCTGATAAAGCCCCGTACGCAGGCCTCCGCCGCTTCCCGGCCCGCTTCGGCGGCACTGACCCCATCGGCCACCGCCGCCGCCATGCCTTTCATGCGCAGGGCCTCCCCTTCCGGGACCAGGGCCCCCAGGCAGTCCTGATTGTCCGGCTTGCGCCCGGCATCCGTGTACTGGCCGCAGCGTACCAGCATCCGTTCCGGCTGCACCGGTTTTTCCGCTGGTTTGTCCGGGCGCATGGAGACCAGGTCCATCAGGGTACCTCGATCATTCGAACAGTGCCGTCGGGCATGACCTCGCTGGTCTGGGGGCCAGGCTCCTCCATGAACACGGAGACCATGACCAGGATCAGGAAGGCGATGCCCCCGAGCACCAGGAAGAACTGGGCCGGTGTCACCATGGCCAGCACCACCAGGAACGCCACACCGCCCACGTTACCGTAGGCGCCGGTCATGCCGGCCACCTGCCCGGTCAGCCGGCGCTTGACCAGAGGCACCGAGGCATAGACCGCACCGCAGGCCCCCTGCACAAACAGCGAGCAGACCACCACCAGGGCCACCGCCATGGGCAACGGCCAACTGCCATCGATGCGGGACATCAGGCCATAGCCGATACAGATACCCAGCAGCATCAGGCCAGTGGTGAACTTGCGCCCGAAGCGGTCAGCGATGTAACCGCCGCCGGGGCGGGCAATCAGGTTCATCAGGGCAAAGGTGCCGCCCAGGGCGCCGGCCATCAGAGGCGAGATGTCGAAGGTGTCCAGGAAGAACAGTGGCAGCATGGACACCACGGCCAGTTCCGAGCCGAACGCCGCCATGTACACCAGGTTGAGCAGGGCCACCTGCTTGAAGGGGTAGCGGTCGAACTCCGGCACCGGCTGGGAGAAGACATGGCCATTCACCTGCCAGATTCGCAGGAACTGCACGGCCGCCATCACCAGCACCACCCCGTACAGAGCCAGGGACGTGATATCCCCCAGCAGTCCCAGGCGGGCCGGGCTGAGTTGCCAGACGATCAGCGCCAGGGCCAGAAACAGCGGCAGATTCATTATGGAATAGAGCAGGAAATCGCTCTTGGAGGTCACCTCCATGGCACCACCCTTCTTGGGCTTGAAGTAGGTGGAGCCTTTCGGGGTATCCCGCACCTGATGATAGAAGACACCGGCATACAGGATGGCGATCACCCCGGTACTGCCGATGGCGTAGCGCCAGCCGTCATCACCGCCGAACATCAGCGCGACGGTGGGCAGGGACAGGGCCGCGAAGGCGGCGCCAAAGTTGCCCCAGCCACCATAGATGCCCTCGGCAAACCCGACTTCCCGGGCTGGATACCACTCGCTGATCAGGCGAATACCGACCACGAAGCCGGCGCCCACAAAGCCCAGCAGGAAACGGGTCACGGCAAGCTGGGCAAAGGAGTCGGCCATGGCAAAGGCGAGACAGAACAGGCCGGACAGCACCAGCACCAGGCTGTAGACCCGGCGGGGGCCGAGGGCGTCCACCGCCATGCCGATCAGGATCCTGGCGGGAATGGTGAGTGCCACGTTCAACAGCAGGAGGGTATTGACCTCCGAGGTGGACAGCCCGAACTGCTCGCGAATGGCGGACATCAGGGGCGCATGGTTGAACCACACCAGGAAGCTGATAAAGAACGCCACCCAGCTAAGGTGGAGGATTCGCGTGCGTCCCTGGAAGGAAAAGAATCGAAATGCCTGTTCTGACATAAACCTGCCCTGTCAACGGATGAACTTGCTCCGGTCGGGCGGCGGGATGGGTCACGCTGAAGGGCTCGCAGGCTGTTACGGAGACGCTGGCAAGCGTCGTATTCTTCAGCGGTGACACCATTGCCAGCAGCCGTAACCGGTTTTCTAAGACATTCACCGTTCTGCAAGAACAGTTCCAACAGGAGAAAATTCCCTGAAACCGTGCAGTTAACGAATGGCAGGGGCATTATCGGGTGCGGAGGGGCGCACCAGTTACGGGCAGGCCCGTTTCTGGCGCACTCACGAGGTGCACCAGAAACGGGTGTTATGAAGTGACTATCAGTTATCCGATGCGGCAGCTTTCTCCTGCTCCGCCATGGCCGCCCGGGCGGCATCGGCGGAACCCTGGATAAAGGCCACGATCTGCTCCAGCTCACGCTCAGTCAATTCGCCCTTGAAGTTGGGCATTCCCAAAACCTTGCGGGCATCGGTGAAGACGATATCCTCGATATTGCGGATCATCGCCGGGTGCGAATACCCCAGGTTGGGCAGGTTGCCACCGTTATTGACCGCCGGTACACCATGACAGAGCAGGCAGTTGGTCATATACAGTGCACCACCGGGCGCCACATCGTCCGGATTGTAGCTCACGCCCTGCAACAGCTCCCCGGGCTGGCGCAGCACCATGGATTCCGGCATGTCCGCGTCCCCTTCCAGCCGGAAGGTGAACACCCGGCCCGGACCCACGGTGTCCGTGGCACGCTGGGTGATACCGTAGACACCGCCCCAGCCGACGGCAACGGACACATACTGCTCTCCGTCATGTTCCCAGGTGGAGGGTGCCGCCACCACACCGGACCCTACGGGCGTCTGCCAGAGCAGGTCACCGGTGCGGGCGTTATAGGCGATAAAGCGGCCATCGGCGGTGCCCTGGAACACCAGGTCGCCGGCGGTGGACAGGGTGCCGCCATTCCAGGGCGAGACGTACTCCGCACGCCAGGCTTCCTCCTGCTTCACCGGGTCCCAGGCCAGCAGGGTGCCGAAGGGCGTTGCCTCCGGCGCCACATTGGCAAAGAAATACCCGGTGTTCCAGCCCAGCCCGGCGTTGGGGCTGCCCGGCGTCGGCTTGTTGTACTCGTAGCCCGGGTTGTTCTGCACCACCAGGGGAACCCCCTGGGCCGGGATATAGACCAGACCGGTTTCCGGGTTGAAGGACATGGGGTGCCAGTTGTGGGCACCGTAGGGAGACGGAATGGTTTCCCAGGGATCGGTGCGTGAGCGGGCACCCGCCACTTCGATGGGGCGGCCGTCCTCGTCATAGCCCTCGGCCCAGTTCACCTGCACGAAGGGTTCCGCCGAAATAAACTCACCGTTGGTGCGGTCAATGACGAAGAAAAAGCCGTTCTTAGGCGCCTGCATCAGCACCTTGCGCTTTTCGCCGTCGATCTCAAGGTCCGCCAGGATAATATGCTGGGTCGAGGTGTAATCCCAGGAATCCCCCGGGGTGTGCTGGTAATGCCACTGGTACTCGCCGGTGTCCGGGTCCAGGGCCACCACGGAGGCGAGGTAGAGGTTGTCGCCACCGGCGGGACTGCGTTGCAGCCGGTTCCAGGGAGTGCCGTTGCCGGTCCCCACATACAGCAGGTCCAGCTCCGGGTCGTAGGCCATGGAATCCCACATGGTGCCACCGCCTCCTTCTTCCCACCACTTGCCGGCGGGGTCCCAGGTCTCGGCGGCCCGTTTCATGCTCTCATTCTCGAACGGCTCGTCCGGATTGCCCGGCACCGAGAACCAGCGCCAGGCCTGTTCGCCGGTCTTGGCGTCATAGGCGGTGAGGTAGCCCCGCACGCCATACTCGGCGCCGCCATTACCAATGATCACCCGTCCATTGATCACCCTCGGCGCGCCAGTGATGGTATAGGGCTTGTCGCGGTCGATAAGGGTATCCACCTTCCACAGGCGCTCGCCGGTGGCGGCGTCGATGGCATGAAGGTAGCCGTCAAAGGCCCCCACGAAGACCTTGCCGTCGTGGATGGCCACGCCCCGGTTGACCACGTCGCAGCAGCCCTTGACCGCCCATTCCCGCGGCACCTGGGGATCGTAGGTCCAGAGGGCTTCGCCGGTGGCCGCATCAAGGGCATGGACCACGGACCAGGAGGCGGTCACGTACATGACCCCGTCCACCACCAGCGGCGTGGCTTCCACGCCCCGGCGGGACTTCAGGTCATAGGACCAGGCCAGCCCCAGCTTGCCCACGTTATCGGCGTTGATCTGGTCGAGTCGGGAAAAGCGCGTTTCCGCGTAGTTAAGGCCGTAGCTTGGCCAGTTTTCCGTGGTGCGGTCATTGGCGACAATGGCGGCGGTATCGATGCCATCGGCGGTGTCGGCCTGTGCCGACAGGGCGCACAGGCCCACTAGCCCGACAGCCGTCAGGCGGGTAAGAAGTTGCATAGTCCATATCTCCCTCACTCCCCCGTTTCGGCAAACCACCGGGGCGGAGCGATCCTTTTGTTCTTGTAGTGTCAGGTAGCAGGCGGTGAAGACTGGACAGTTGACCGATCTTCACTACCTGTAGGGAACTATTGACTACGCTTGGTGGTTTGTCCAACCGGCGCTGGCGAATGGATGGCGACAGGCGGACCCGCTGCTATCGCCGTACCTGGACCTCCGGCCCGGCCAGATGGGCCAGCAACGGGTTCGACCGCCAGACATAGCCACGCATGGCCGCACCAATGGCCAGCCCCGCCGCGAAGCCGCCGATGTGGGCCCAGTAGTCGACGCCCTGCTCCCCCAGGACCATGCCCAGGAAGTTCAGGCCCAGCCACAGGGCAAAGTACCAGACCGGAGCCAGTTTCTTCTGCCAGAAGAAGAACATGAAGGTCAGGCTGGCATTGGGGTACCACATCAGGTACATGCCGAACAGCCCGGCAATCGCCCCGCTGGCGCCCACCGAGGGGATGGTACCGCCCAGGTTCGCCAGCACGCTCACCAGGCCGGCGAGGACACCGCACAACAGGTAGAGCAGCAGGAACGGCCAGTGGCCCAGGGCATCTTCCAGGTTGTCACCGGTCAGCCACAGGAAGTACATGTTGCCGGCCAGGTGCAGCCAGCCCCCGTGCAGGAAGGTGGCGGTGATCAGGGTCCACAGGTTCTCGCCGGCCTGGATGTCGGAGGGAGTCATGGCGAACTGCTCGATCACCTGCCAGGTAGCCTGGTTGTCGAACGCATACCCCATGAATATCAGGACGTTGACGATGATGAGTGTCCAGGTAACCCAGGGGGTTCGGCGGGCCTTGACGTTATACTCCACCGGCATGCGGGACAGGAACTCGAACACCCAGGTCTTCCAGGAGATATTGCGGTTCATGTCTTCCAGGGCATGCTTGATGGCCGAGGAGTTGACCACCTGGGACACGGTCTCCCGGGTGGCCCAGGCACCGGAGCAGGCAACGCAAACCCGCAGGTCCAGGTGGTATTCCTCCAGCAAATGGAACACCTGCATGCGCTTGCCACAGTCCGGGCAGTCGCACCGGGCCTGGCGCTGGTGTTCACCCAGGTTGTCGGTGTAATCGGCTTCCTCCACCTGGTCGCACTTGGCGGCGATGAGGTTGTCCAGGTCACTCTTCTCGAACCACACACCCTGGCACTGGCGACACACATCCACCTCTTCCCCGTGGAAGTCATGTTCCTCCAGTGGCTGGCGTTCACAGGTGGGGCAGTACTTCTTGGCGCTCATCTACTCTGTCTCCTTGAGAACCGTGACATCGATACCCTGGGCGGCCAGGTCCGCTGCCAGGGCTTCATGGTTATCCCGCAGGTTCGGCAGCAGGTTTGCCTCCACGTCGTCCAGCAGGGCCGTCAGTTGCTGCGACGCATAGCCTGCGCCATACACCCGTCCCTCGGCCTTGCGGACAATCTCGTCCGCCTTCAGGTGAAACCGTCGGGCACCGGTGAGGAACGGACTGGGAATTTCGAAGGTATTGGGGGAATAGCGCATGGTGTCCCAGACGAACCTGGACAACACCGGCCGGTTATTCTCCAGCTCCGACTGGGGCGGACTGCGGGAAAGGGTATCGTCATTATAGGCATGCAGTGCAGCCACGTTGTCCGCCAGCTCGTCGTGGAGGGACTTGCGCAGGTAGTAGCTGGATTCCTGGCTCGTCAGGCTGTCGAAGATAATAGCCTGCTTGAGGCCTGCGTGGGCGGCCAGGTAGACGCCGATGATGGTGGCCGCCACCACGAACATCTGGGATATCCAGAAGCCGGACTTGACCAGGTCGTGGTGGTCCATGTCCTTGAGCTTTTCACCGGCCCGACCGCCGATCTGCTTACCCTTGGCAATGGGTGACGCCACGGTTCATCCTCCCTGATAAATTGTGTAGATATAAGATGCATACGATAAAGATCGTAGGCTAATGATTTCCGGGGGCGTCGTCCAGTATTCTAAACCGGGTATGGTGGAGCGTCCCGGTCCATCCGGTACCAGACCAGCTTTGCCCCCAGCCAGCCCGTGAATGCACCACCAGCCAGGCCATGGATTACCAGGAACATGACAGCCCACGCAGGCAGCGCGTTGCCGGTCGTCATCAACCACAGCACCCAATAGGAAAAAACCACGCCAATGGCACCGCAAATCATGCCAGCAGGTACCACATGTTCAGGCATATAACCTCTCAGATGGCAGTAACGCAGAATCCAGGCGGCGAACAACACCCCCGACACCGTGGCGGGAATACCACCCACCATATAAATGAATGGAACAGGATCGAGTTGCATGGACACCAGAACGAGCCAACTCCCGGCAACGGGCGGGCCCGTTACCGCTGACTGGATAATCACGATCAAGGCCGTGACCAGGGCATGCCGGAATGACAATGGACGGGTGAAGCGTTTGTAGAAAGGTACCCGGGCCTCACTCAACCGGATGCTCAGGGGAACACCCCCGGCAATGCGATCCATGGCCTGGGTAGCAGCATCGGACCACAGCGACTGGCCATGGTGATCAATGACCGACTGGTAGGCGGCCAATGCCTCATCGGTACGGCCCTCGGCTTCAAGGTCGAGGGCCGCCAGGTAGGCTTGCTCTGCCGGAACGGCTGGTCGGGTCATGAGCGGTTCGCCGGCACCCGCAGGTGCCGGCTCCTGACTGTTGGACTGATCAGAGGGTCTAGGAGTCTGCGGTTTCTTCCGCCTCTTCGTCCTCACCGTAACCCATGCACACGGATTCGGAGTAGGAGAAGCTTTCCGGCTGGGTTTCCCGGAAGAAGGCATCGATGACATCCGCGTTAGGTGCCATCTGGGCACCCACGGAAATATGCAGGTTAAGCCCACGGCTGTAGCCGCCGGCACTGACGGACATGTCTGACGAGGTGATGGAGAAGTTCTCCACTTTCTGGTCGTCGGCCAGGGCCTGCAGATCCGCCTTGACGGCCTTGTAGGCTTCCGCCGGGCTTTCTTCCAGGGTGATCTGCCTGACGTAGGAGAGGTACATATGACCAACGACGGCCATGTCGCAACTGGCCTGGGCGCTGTTGGCCAGCATCAGGGAGGCAACGATACCGCCAATGAGGGAAACCGGTTTATTCACGTTCACTCTTGAATCTCCTTGAGTTGGTTGTATGACGTCCGTGTAACGAACCCGGGAATAGTACGGATTGGCACGCATGAGGAATGCAAACCTCGTCACACTTTGAGAATCTGCCGCCTACTGCCGATGACGGGCCTGAAATCTCTCCCTGACCGGATCGGACAGTTTGTCAGGGTGTTTCGGGGTGACGCTGGCAAAGCACTGGTAGAGTTGTTCCAGGTCTGCTTCCAGATCGTCGGTAGGCTGCAGGACCAGCGGAAACCGCAGTTCGCGGGTGCCGTAGTCCGCCACGGTGACCACGATGGGCACCCCCGCTTGCCGGGCGATGTGGTGGAATCCGGTCTTCCACTGGCGGGCGTTGCTGCGGGTGCCCTCAGGGGCCACGACGAGGATCAGGCGGTCGCTCTGCCGGAGGGTTTCAATAGCCTGCCCCACCACGCCACCGGCCCTGCTGCGATCCACGGGAATACCACCCAGTTTACGCAGCAACCACCCCAGCGGCCCCTTGAAGGCGCTGTGCTTGATCAGGAAGTGGGCGTTCAGGCCCAGGGCAACGGCGGCGGTAAGGCCGATAACACCGTCCCAGTTGGAGGTGTGGGGGCCGCCCACGACGATGGCCCTGTCCACGTCCGGAAACGGAGGGACCCGCCAGCCGGCCAGGTTGATGAGTTTCATGGCCAGGCGCTGGCGCCTGGTGGGTGTTGTTCTTGTTGGGCGGTGTTGCTGGGCCACGGTACTGCCTCCTCTCATGGCGAGGCGTCATTCTACCTCAACCCCCGGCGGCTTTTACCAGCGCCCCTGCAGGGTCGCCACGATGCGTCGGCCGCCACCACGGTTACGGTGTTCGCAGAGGTAGATACCCTGCCAGGTGCCCAGTGCCAGGTGGCCATCGCTGACGGGGATGGTAAGGCTGGTGCCCACGAGGATGCTTTTGATGTGGGCGGGCATGTCGTCAGGGCCTTCCAGGGTGTGTTCATAGTGGGGCGCGTTTTCCGGCACCATGACGTTGAGGTGGCGTTCGACGTCGCCACGTACGTCGGGATCGGCGTTTTCGTTGATGGCCAGGGAGGCGGAGGTGTGCTGGATGAACAGGTGCAACAGGCCGACCTGGCAGTTAACCAGTTCCGGCCCGTTTGAGAGAACCTCGTTGGTGATGAGGTGGACGCCTCTCGGGTATTCCTGAAGCTGGATGGTGGTCTGGTCCCAGATCATTTTGGCTCCCCTTCCGTACCTTTGCGGAACTATCACTATACAGGATTGGACACTGGGGGCTGGCTGGAGTGCCGGGGGAGGCTTTCTCCGCCGCAATTCACGGTCCCTCCATGGACCGACCTTGCTCCGCGCCATCCATGGCGCTGCTACGAAATCCTACCCCGCCACTCCAGCCGATCAAGCATCCCGGTTTACCCCACGGCTGTAGTCTTGTCGGAAAACCAAAGATCTACTTGGGGTCATTATCCCAAGGATGCACCGGCAACACCGCCTCGGTCACTTCCGGATCCAGTGAGGAGCGGAAGTAGTCCATGGCCTTTTCCGCCTCGCCCAGCTCGTCGAAGCGGGCCACGTGGTAGATGGCCTCGCCTTCGTTTACCAGCGGCAGGTTATTGACGCAGATAACGATGCCGGAGATGGGTGACAGTATACTCACCTCGGTCTCACCGAACGGGTCAGCCACCATCGCCAGGCGCTGTCCCTTGCGGACTTTCTGGCCCAGGCGGGCCACCGGTCGCATGATGCCGTCGAGATCCGCCCGTACCCAGGTGGACATGGCGGCGGTCTCCGAGCGCTTGCGTGGGGCTTTCGGGCCTTTCTTGCTGGGGACCATTTCCAGGGCACGCATGACACGGACCACGCCTTTCACCCCGCTGCTGATCACCACATCGTCGAACCGCAGGGCTTCGCCGCCTTCAAAGGTGATAACCGGGATGTCCTGGGAATCGGCATACGCCCGCAGGCTACCTTCGCGCAGGCTGGCATTGAGGATGATCGGGGCGCCGAAGGCTTCGGCCATGCGGACGGTTTCCGGGTTCTTCAGTTCGGCGCGGATCTGCGGCAGGTTGAAGCGGTGGATGGCGCCGGTATGCAGGTCGATGATGTGGGTGACCTTTTCCATGATCTGCGTGCGCAGCAGGTAGGCGATGCGGCCACCGAGGGAGCCGCTTTCGCTGCCCGGGAAGCAGCGGTTCAGGTCGCGGCGGTCCGGCAGGTAGCGGGTGCGTTGCACGAAGCCGAAGATGTTAACGATGGGCACCGCCACCAGGGTGCCCCGCAGGTGCCGCAGGGCAGAGTTCTTCAATACCCGGCGTACGATTTCGACGCCATTGATCTCGTCGCCGTGGATGGCGCCGCAAACCATCAGCACTGGTCCGTCCCGACGGCCATGGACCACTTCCACCGGGATGTGTAGCGGTGTATGGGTGTAGAGCTTGGCAACGGGCACCTCGACGGTCTGCCGGGTGCCCGCCTTGATTTCCGTGTCCGCTATGACAAATGGGGCGCGGGCCATGGGGTTGTTGTCCTTCTTGTTGATCGGTAGAGCCGGTATTCGGATTGGGGACTGTCAGCCAGCGGGCGTTATCCCCTGCCCCCTTTGGTGCCGGTTTTCCAGGGCTTCTGGTTGCGTTCGGTCCAGTTGATGATCATACCTGCCACGTTCTTGCCGGTGGCATTCTCGATGCCTTCCAGGCCCGGGGAGGAGTTCACCTCCATCACCAGCGGGCCACGGGAGGAGCGCAGCAGGTCGACGCCGGCCACGTTCAGACCCATGGATTTGGCGGCCATGATGGCGGTGCGTCGTTCTTCCGGGGTGATCCGTACCAGCGAGGCGGTGCCGCCCCGGTGCAGGTTGGAGCGGAATTCGCCCTCAGCGCCCTGGCGTTTCATGGCGGCGATCACCTTGTCGCCGATCACGAAGCAGCGGATGTCCGCCCCGCCAGCCTCCTTTATGAACTCCTGCACCAGGATGTCCGCCTTCAGGCCCATGAAGGCCTCAATGACACTTTCCGCCGCCTTGCGGGTTTCCGCCAGCACCACGCCGATGCCCTGGGTGCCCTGCAGCAGCTTGATCACCACTGGGGCACCGCCCACCATTTTGAGCAGTTCCGGTACGTTGTCCGGTTTATTGGCGAAGCCGGTCACGGGCATGCCCACACCTTTACGGGCCAGCAACTGCAGGGAGCGAAGCTTGTCCCGGGAGCGGGAAATCGCGACAGACTCATTTACCGGGAAAACGCCCATCATCTCGAACTGGCGCAGTACCGCCGTGCCGTAGAAGGTGACCGACGCGCCGATTCGCGGGATGACGACGTCAAAGTCCTCCAGAACTTCTTCGTGATAGTGGATCTGTGGCTTGGCCGAGGTGATGTTCATGGAGCAGTGCAGCGCATCAATAACACGCACCTCGTGGCCACGGTTGATGCCCTCTTCCACCAGGCGACGTGTGGAGTACAGGTGCCGGTTGCGGGAGAGAATCGCTATCTTCATTCATCATTCCTTAGTACCGGATCTCCGGCCAGGTAAGAGGCTTCAGGCATGACGGTGCAACGGCCGGCCATGGCCGTGCGTCCCAGCAGCATACGAAAACGCATGGTGTCACGATTGGTCAGGGTCATTTCAATAGGCCAGCTCAGTTCGCCCACCTGTACCCGGGTCTCGATGACCATGCGCAGCTCCTTGTGGCCACCGGAGTCGGTCACCGGCCGCTCGTCGATCACGGCGGCATCGCACTCCACCACCTTGTGCAGGTTATGCTGCTCGGGGTGTACCCAGAACTTCACCCGCCGCTGCCCGTCCACTGTGTAGGGTTCGGTGCGGAAGGTGTGCAGGCAGGAGGTGCGGGCGCCGGTGTCCACTTTTGCCTTGATCCGGGAAATATCCAGTTCGGGCAGGGCCAGCCATTCGCGCCAGCCCAGGGGAACCCGTTTGCTGACACCTTCCCCGGGGCGTTGTTTGGACGGTGTATTTCCGGGCATCGTGTTTTGCTCCCTGTTGGTGATAGCCAGCTCAGGCCTACCCGTCGGACAGGCGCATTAGAAGCGGCAATGGGTATGCACTCAATACGCATAATTGCCGACGAAGAACCATCAATGAATCAACAATCTACATTCACTATAATCCAGCTGCGGCAATGCGGCGAATATAGGAGAGCCGATCTCATTCTCCAACACCATCTCAGGACTGCCTCATGACCCAACTGGTCTGGTTCCGCAATGATCTGCGACTCGCCGACAACCCCGCTCTGACTGCCGCGTGCCAGCGAGATGAGCCGGTACGGGCCCTGTTTATCGTAACTCCAGGTCAATGGCGACAGCACGACTGGTCGCCTGCGAAGGTGCAACTGTTGCTGGGCCTGCTGGGTGACGTCGGCCGGCAACTGGCCGGGCTCGGCATTCCGCTGGAGGTCATCAAGTGCGACGATTTCGCCGCCAGCGTCCGGGCCCTGGAGGACCACTGCCACCAGCATGGCATCCGCCAACTGCGTTTCAATGAAGAGTACGGCATCAACGAGCGCCGCCGGGACCGGTCCGTGCGGGATGTCCTCCGGAAATCGGACATTGACGTCTGCAAGTACCGTGACCAGACAGTCGCCCCAGTTGGAAGCATCCGCACCGGCCAGGACGAGCCCTATTCGGTGTTCACACCGTTCTCCCGCCGCTGGCGCCAGTGGGTGGAGGAAACGTCTCCGACCATACTCCCTGTTCCGAAACCGGTTGGCGCCTCGGTGGAGTGGTCACCCTACACCGCCACGGCCCAGGACCTGGGCTTTGGCACTCCCCCGCCGGCCCTGGCCAAACCGGACGAGCAGTCGGCCCATGACCAGCTCGACCAGTTTCTGGATGAGCGTTGCGGAGACTATAAGGCCGAGCGGGACTTTCCCGCCGTCGACGGCACCAGCAAACTGTCCCCCTATCTTGCAGTCGGCACTCTCTCCGGTCGCCAGTGCCTGCTGGCCGCCCGGCAAGCCCAGGGGCAAGGCGGCAATCAGGAGGGGTTCAGTACCTGGGTGAATGAGATTGCCTGGAGGGACTTCTATATCCACATCCTGTACCACTACCCCCGGGTCAGCATGCACAAGGCGTTCAAGCCGGAGACGGAGGCATTGCACTGGAACCCCACCGGCGAGCATTTCGAGGCCTGGAAGGAAGGCCGCACCGGTATTCCCCTGGTGGATGCAGCCATGCGCCAGTTGCGGGAAACCGGCTGGATGCACAATCGCTTGCGGATGGTGACGGCGATGTTCCTGACCAAGAATCTGTTTATCGACTGGCGCCAGGGTGAGGCCTGGTTCATGCAGAATCTGGTGGATGGGTTCCTGGCGTCCAACAATGGCGGCTGGCAGTGGAGTGCGTCCACCGGCACGGATGCGGCGCCCTATTTCCGGGTGTTCAATCCGGTCACCCAGAGCGAGCGGTTTGATCCGACGGGGGACTTTATCCGGCGTTGGGTGCCGGAGTTGAAGGATCTCGATGCAAAACGGATTCACAACCCCGGCTCAGGTGGCGTGATTCCGAAGGGTTACCCCAGACCCATCGTGGATCTGAAAGAGAGTCGGAAGGAGGCTATTGCGCGGTTTCAATCTATAAAGAAAGCCGAATAACCCGCCAGCGAATAGCACCTCAGCCCGAAGCGCGTGGGGTGAGAGCTTTTTCCGGGACCGTCGAACGCCAGGGACGGCGTTCGTCGAGCCCTACATGGACGTACTTGCCGGGCGTGTCCCGGAAAAAGATATCGCCCCGCGTGCCCTGCCCCCTAGCTGCCAGTCCTGCAAGACTGGAACTCCATGCCAGGCCTGCAAGGCGATGACCTTTTCCGGGACACGCCGTGAATCCATCCATGGAGGCTCTTCAAAAACGTCCCTGTTTTTGAAGGTCCCGGAAAAGGTCCTCACCTCACAGGCTGATATCTTGGGTGCTATTCGCTGCTGCCGCGAATTAGAAAGCTAAAAGACTCAAGAACAAACTGGACACCCAGGATCCCGGGCCAGCTTCATCTCCCGCCACTCCATCTGCCAGGCATCCAGAATCAGCAACCGACCCACAAGGGGCCGCCCCTTCCCCGATAACACCTTGATGGCCTCCATGGCCTGGGTGGCGCCGATCATGCCCACTAGCGGACCGATTACCCCCGCCTCCGAACAGGTCAGGTCCTCATTGCCCTGCTCCGGGTAAAGGCAGTGATAGCAGGGGCTCACTTCATCCCGCGAGTCGTAGACCGACACCTGACCCTCGCCCCGGATGGCGGCCCCGGACACCAGCGGGACCCTGGCGGCCACGCAAGCCCGGTTCAGGGCAAAGCGGGTATTGAAATTGTCCGTGCAGTCCAGCACCAGATCCACATCCGCCACTCTGGCTGCCAGGGCATCACCCTCCAGCCGCCCAATGTGGGCCGTTACCGAAATCTCCGGATTGATGGCCCGAACCCGGTCCGCCAGGGCCTCCGCCTTGTGCCGGTCGATCGCGGACTGGTCGAATGCCACCTGGCGCTGGAGGTTGGCCAGCTCCACCCGGTCGTCATCCGCCAGCACCAGGTTGCCCACGCCGGCGGCACCCAGGTAGAGGGCAACCGGACATCCCAGGCCACCGCAGCCCACCACCAGGACCTTGGCCTGTTTCAGCGCAAGCTGGCCCTCCACGTCGAAGCGGGGAAGTAGCAGTTGTCGGCTGTATCGGAGGAGTTCGTCATCGTTCAGCATGAAAGTGCTCCCGTCTATCGACGACCGAGGGTCAACCGGTCATTGCCACCATAATCCCGCCGCGTTTCGATCCCGGAGTGTCCGACCTGCCGGAACAGATCGCGGACCGCTTCGCCCTGATTGTAACCATGTTCCAGTACCAGCCAGCCACCCGGGGTAAGCCAGTGCTGACTTTCCGCCACCAGGTGACGGATCGCATCCAGGCCGTCGGGGCCGGACGTGAGGGCGGAAGCCGGCTCGAAACGGACATCGCCCTCGTGCAGATGGTGATCGCCTTCCTCTATATAAGGGGGATTGGAAATGATCAGGTCGAAAGGTTGATGCCCCAGACCCTCGAACCAGTGACTCTGGATGACAGACACCGGTAGTCCACAGCGCTCGGCATTGCGTCTGGCCAGGGCCACGGCTTCTGGTACGCAGTCGGTTGCCAGCACCAGCCAGTCTGGCTTCTCGCTCTTCAGCGCCAGGGCGATGGCGCCGGTGCCGGTGCCCAGATCCACCATCCGCACCTTCTCCGGCAGGGGCAGTGACAGGGCCGCTTCCACCAGGCACTCGGTATCCGGTCGGGGAATCAGGGTATCAGGGGTAACTTCCAGGGTAAGCGTCCAGAAATCCTGGTGGCCGAGGATATGGGCCACCGGCTCGCCGGACGCCCGCCGTTCAACCCGTTGCCAGAAGCCCGCCTGTTGGTCGGGGGTCAGTTGCGCCTCTGGAAAGGCCCGGAAGCGGCTGCGGTTCCAGCCCGTGACCTCCGCCAGCAGCAACTCCGCATCCAGCCGGGGTGACTCGCCGCCAATACGGTCGACCGCCCCGGCCAGCGCCTGTCCGCAGGTCAGTGGCTGCTCACTCATCCGACAGGCTGGCCAGCAGGTCGGCCTGGTGTTCCTGTTGCAGGGGGCCCAGCACCGGGGCCAGGTCGCCGGCAATCACCTCGTCCAGCTTATACAGGGTCAGGTTAATCCGGTGGTCCGTCACCCGCCCCTGCGGAAAGTTATAGGTGCGGATGCGTTCGGAACGGTCGCCGCTGCCCACCAGGCTCTTGCGGGTGGCGGCCTGGGTCTGGGCCTGTTTTTCCGCCTCGATGTTCTTCAGGCGGGACTGCAGGAAGCTCATGGCCTTGGACCGGTTCTTGTGCTGGGAACGCTCTTCCTGACACTCCACCACGATGCCGGTGGGAATATGGGTAATACGGATCGCCGAATCCGTCTTGTTGACGTGCTGGCCACCGGCACCGGACGCCCGGAAGGTGTCCACCCGCAGATCGTTCTTGTTGATCTCGATGGCCTCGGCCTCGTCCGCTTCCGGCATTACCGCCACGGTACAGGCGGAGGTATGGATGCGGCCCTGGGATTCGGTTTCCGGCACCCGCTGCACCCGGTGGGCGCCGGACTCGAACTTCAGCGCGCCGTATACGCCATCACCGGTCACCCGGCTGATGATTTCCTTGTAGCCGCCGTGTTCTCCCTCACTGGCGCTGATCACTTCCACCTGCCATTTGCGGGTTTCGGCGTAGCGGCTGTACATGCGGAACAGGTCGCCGGCGAACAGGGCTGCTTCATCACCGCCGGTACCGGCGCGGATTTCCAGGAACACGTTCTTGCCGTCGTCCGGGTCTTTGGGCAGCATCAGGCGCTGCAGTTCCTCGTCCAGCTCGTCGCGCCTGGCGCGGGCGGTGTCGATTTCCTCTTCCGCCATCTCCCGCATGTCCGCATCCCCTTCGCGGGCAAGCTCCTCGGCGGTGGCCAGGTCGTCCAGGGTACGACGCCAGGCCTGGAAGCAATGGACGACGGGTTCGATTTCGGCGAATTCCTTGGACAATTCCCGGAACTGTTTCTGGTCGGCAATCACGCCCTGATCGCTCAGCAACGCGCTGACCTCCTCGAAGCGGTCAACCAACTGTTCGAGGCGGGCCTGAATGGATGCTTTCATAGTTTTTCCAGTGTAATGGGGGCGTCCCGTGGATCCACGGCTTCCAGTTGGTGCAGTTCACGCAGCCACTCGGCCACCTCGGGACGCCCTTCGGCGGATGCCTTGCGCACCTGGACCGAAGGTTCATGCAGTAACTTGTTGGTGAGGCCCCGGGCGAGGCCACGGAGGACGGTTTCCGGATCGTTGCCGTTGTTCAGGGCCTTCACGGCCTTGGCCACTTCCTGGTCCCGCAGGTCTTCGGCCCGCTGGCGGTACTGTTTAAGGGTGGAGACCGCATCCAGCGCCCGGATCTGACTGAGGAAGTCCTGGGTACCGGAGATGATCAGGTTCTCGGCCTCCTTCGCGGCACCTTCCCGGGAACGCAGATTCTCCTCGATCACGTGGCGCAGGTCGTCCACCGTGTACAGGTAGACATCCGCCAGACTGGCCACCTCCGGTTCGATATCCCGGGGCACGGCGATATCCACCATGAAGTAGGGGCGGTGCTTGCGCTTCTTCAGGGTTCGCTCCACGGCCCCCTTGCCCAGGATGGGCAGCGGGCTTGCGGTGGAGGAAATGATGATATCCACATCCTGCAGGTGGTCCGGAATCTCCGACAGCACAATGCCGTGGCCCCCATGGGCCTCCGCCAGGGCCTGGGCCCGCTCCACCGTACGGTTGGCCACGATGAAATCTTTCACACCTGCATCCGACAAGTGCCGGGCCACCAGTTCGATGGTCTTGCCGGCGCCGATCAGCAGCGCCCGGTTGCGGGACAGGTCGGAGAAGATGTGGTGGGCCATGCTGACAGCGGCATAGGCCACCGACACCGGGTTCTCGCCAATGGCGGTTTCCGTGCGCACCCGCTTGGCCACCGAAAAGGTATGCTCGAACAGCCGGGACAGGAACGAGCCGCTGGCGCCATGCTCCCGGGCCAGGGCATAGGCATCCTTCAACTGCCCGAGGATCTGGGGTTCACCCAGTACCATGGAATCCAGCCCCGCCGCCACGCGCATGACATGACGTACGGCATCACTGTCCCGGTGGACATAGATGGAGTTCTCCAGATCTGACGCCGCCACCTGGTGGAAACCGGCCAGCCACCGCAATACCGCCGGGCCGCAGTCGTCGTCACCGGCCAGGTACAGCTCGGTGCGATTGCAGGTGGACAGGATGGCCGCCTCGCTGGCACCGGTGGCCAGTTGCAGTTCACGGAACGCATCCGGCATGCGCTCGGGCGTAAAGGCGACCCGCTCGCGGATCTCCAGCGGCGCCGTGCGATGGTTAATGCCCAGTGTGATCAATGCCATAGTGAACGCGGAAACTCCGTAGCCGGAACGAGTGTGCCGACGCAGACTCATGAATAACCGTATTTTACCGGCGCAACCGGGCTACTGCCACCCAGTGCTGACGGTATATCCCCTTATCCCGTTACCCGGGTGCGACTCCGGTGACTTGGGCACAACAACGGCTTATGCCATCATAGGCCGGGAGAACCCCCTGGGAGTCCGCGCGATTTCTGCCGCGCAGACTCCCAGGTTCTCCAATCAGCGGCACAGGTAGCGTGTCCATGCCCAAGACGTCAGGAAGCCCAATGCCAAGAAAAGCCCTGTATCTCGCCATCAGCCTTCTCGCCTTCACCGGTTGTGCCAGCATGGACCGGGAAGCGCCAGCCCCGGCAGAGCCCGCCGAACCGCAGGAAACCGTCACCGAAGTGGAACCGGTCGCAGAGGAACCCGTCGCCGAACGCTCCTTCCGGCCTGAGGAACTCTACCTGCTGCTGACTGGCGAGATCGCCGCCCAGCGGGGCCAGTACGACGTCACCCTGGCCAACTATGTGGAAGCGGCGCGCCAGACCGGGGACACCGGTGTTATCCGCCGGGCGCTGCTGATTGCCGAGTCCCTGAACAGCCAGGAGGCAACACGCACCCTGACCAACACCTGGATCGAAGCCGCCCCCTACAGCCAGGACGCCCGCCGCGCCGCTGCTATCCAGTCCCTGCGGGATGGCGACATGGAGGCCACCCTCACCGAACTGGAGCAGATCCTCAACCTGGGTGGCGATGCCAACTTTGACAGCCTGGCTGCCATGGCGCCACGGCTACCGGCGGACCAACAACAGGAGCTGCTGCGACTGTTCGACGAATTGCAGGAGCGCCATCCGGACAACGAGGAAATCCGCTACAGCAACGCCCTGCTCCAGGACCTCACCGGCTCACCGCAGGCGGCCCTGGACACCCTGGCACCGCTGCTGGAACAGGACCCCGAGTTCCAGCCCGCCCTGGTATTGCAGGGCGAAGTGCTCTACGACCTGGGCCGTACCAGCGAGGCACTGCAACACCTGCAAACGAGTTCCCGGCGTTACCCGGACAACCGCCAGCTTGGCACCCTGTACGCCCGGATACTGGTGAACGAAGACGAGCTGCGCGCCGCCCAGGATGAGTTCGCCCGCCTGGCGGAACGCTTCCCCGACGAACCCGGCCTGCGCCTGTCCTGGGCCCTGGTAGCCATTGAGAACGGCGAGCTTGACCTGGCGCGGGAACAGCTTGAACGCCTGACCCGCAGCCGTCAGTACAGCAGCCAGGCCTACTATTACCTGGGGCAGGTAGCCGAGCAGGAAGGTGACAACGACAAAGCCATCACCCTGTATGAACAGGTGACGGAAGGCTCCCACTATTATCCGGCCCTCTCCCGGGCAGCGGAACTGAGGGCCCGGGACGGCGACCTGGATGCCGCCCTGGAACAGATCCGCTCGGTGCGGGAAGCCAACCCCGATGACGCCGCCAATCTCTGGCTGGCGGAAGTTAACCTGTTACAGTCACTGGACCGGCACGACATGGCTGTGGAAGCCGCCAACGAGGCCCTGGCCGCCTACCCCGAAAACCAGAGCCTGCTGTATGCCCGCTCCATGAGTCATGAAAAGCTGGATAACATCGACCAGGCCCTGGCCGACCTCAACACCATGGTGGAACTGGCGCCGGACAACTCCACCGCCCTGAATGCCCTGGGCTATGTGCTGACAGTCCACACCGAACGCCTGTCCGAGGCCCGCTCCCATATAGAAAAAGCCCTCGCCCTGGAACCGCAGAATCCCGCCATCCTGGACAGTATGGGCTGGGTACTCTTTCGCCAGGGGGATACCGAGGGGGCACTGGAGTACCTCCGCAGGGCCTACGAGATCTACCCCGACCCGGAAATTGCCGCCCACTATGGCGAAGTACTCTGGCAAACCGACCAGAAGGCCCAGGCCCGCGTGATCTGGGAACGGGCCCTGGACGACGATCCGGACCATGAACTGCTCCTGGAAACCCTCGACCGACTGGACATTGACGACCTGTGACCACTCCCATGACCACCTGCTGGAAGCCCTTCCTCATACTGGCACTGGCCCTGGGCCTGGGTGCCTGCGCCACCGTTCGCCAGGAACCCCTGCCGGCAGGCCTTACCGAACAGCCACCGGCGGACTGGGCCCAGCGACAGGCCAGCCTGCAGAACTTCAGCCAGTGGCAACTGACGGGCAAGCTCGCCGTCCGCCAGCCGGAGGACAGCGCCTCCGCCGTGATCAACCAGTGGGTACAGGACCATGAGCACTATGAACTGTCCCTGTCCTCCAGCTTCCTGGGCATGGGCAGCACCCGGCTGGAAGGCTCGCCGGGGTTCATCCGGATGGAACTGCCCGATGGCGAAACCTATTCCTCCAGCGACCCCCAGGGCCTGATCTACGCCGCTACCGGCTGGGAACTGCCCATCGACGCCCTGGTGTGGTGGGTACGGGGCCTGCCGTCACCGGAGGGTGACTTCCGGCTGGCGTTCGACCCCCAGGGCGATCTGGCCCAGCTTGAGCAACTGGGCTGGACCATTCGCTACGAACGCTGGCGTGACTTCGTCGACAGCCAACCGGCATTGCCGGCCCGCCTGACCGCCCGCAAGGGCGAGAAACTGGTACGCCTGGTGGTGTCATCCTGGCAGACCGACCGTGATGGCCAGTAAAGAAGCAGACCACCGAATGAACGACATCACCCTGCCCTCGCCGGCCAAGCTCAACCTGTTCCTGCACATCACCGGTCGCCGGGACGACGGCTATCATGAGTTGCAGACCCTGTTCCAGTTCCTGGAGTTCGGCGACACCCTCACCTTCAAGCTGCGGGACGACGGTGCCATCAATCTGCAACCGGACATCGACGGAGTCCCCCGGGACCAGAACCTGATCGTCCGCGCCGCTGAGCGCCTGCAGGAAGTGTCAGGCACCACCCTTGGTGCGGACATCACACTGGACAAGCAATTGCCCATGGGGGGTGGCCTGGGCGGCGGCAGCTCCAATGCAGCCACCACCCTGGTCGGCCTGAACCACCTGTGGCAGACCGGATGGCCGGAAGACCGGCTGGCGGATCTGGGCCTGACCCTGGGAGCCGATGTGCCGGTGTTCGTCCGTGGGAAGGCGGCGCTCGGTGAAGGCGTGGGAGAGAAGCTCACCCCCGCCTCACCACCGGAAGACTGGTTTGTTGTATTAAAACCGGACGTTGAGATCAGCACCGGGGAAATTTTTTCGAATCCAGGGTTGACAAGAAATACCCCTCGAATCACAATAGCGCCCGCTTTTGAGGGAGACGCCTCGGGGTACCGAAACGATTGTGAGGATGTAGTTAAGCAACTGTATCCAGAGGTAAAAATTAGCCTGGACTGGCTGAGCACATTCGGACCCGCAAGATTAACCGGAACCGGGGCTTGCGTCTTTGGACGTTTCCCAACAGAAGCTGAAGCCCGGACTGTTTGGGCTGAAAGACCTACCGGCATCACGGGGTTCGTAGCTAGAGGGGTGAACCTTTCACCTCTTCACAAAAAGCTGACAGAGCTGACATGATGCCGAAAGAGCAGCACGATACTGGGGTGTCGCCAAGTGGTAAGGCAACGGGTTTTGATCCCGTCATGCGCAGGTTCGAATCCTGCCACCCCAGCCACCTTTCTTCCTCGTCCTCTGAATCCAACGCTGAGTTACAGAAGGATACCGCCGTGTCCAAGTTGATGATTTTCGCCGGCAACGCCAATCCTGATCTGGCCAAGGCGATTGCCCAGAAACTTCATATTCCCATGGGACAGGCTAACGTAGGCCGCTTCAGTGACGGTGAGACCACCGTCGAGATCAACGAGAACGTCCGCGGCCACGACGTCTTCATCATCCAGCCCACCTGCTACCCCACCAACGATAACCTGATGGAACTGATCGTGATGGCCGACGCCCTGCGCCGCGCTTCCGCCACGCGCATCACCGCGGTTATCCCCTATTACGGGTATGCACGCCAGGATCGCCGGGTACGCTCCACGCGGGTGGCGATCAGCGCGAAGGTCGTGGCGGATATGATTTCCTCTATCGGTGTGGACCGGGTACTGACCGTTGACCTGCACGCCGACCAGATCCAGGGCTTCTTCGACATCCCGGTGGACAACATCTACGCCACCCCGGTCATGCTCGAGGACATCGAGAAGCAGCGCTTCGACAACTTTATCGTGGTATCGCCGGACGTGGGTGGCGTGGTTCGCGCCCGCGCCGTGGCCAAGCGCCTGGACGATGCCGACCTGGCCATCATCGACAAACGTCGCCCCAAGGCCAATGTGTCCCAGGTCATGCACATCATCGGTGATGTGAAAGACAAGACCTGCATCCTGGTGGATGACATCGTCGATACCGCCGGCACCCTGTGCAAGGCCGCCAATGCCCTCAAGGAGCACGGCGCCTCGCGGGTGGTCGCCTATATCACCCACCCGGTGCTGTCCGGCCCGGCCATTGACAACATCAATGCGTCGCAACTGGACGAACTAGTGGTTTGTGACACCATCCCGCTGGGTGACAAGGCGAAGAATTGTGATAGAATCCGCCCCCTCGGAATGGCAGGCCTGCTGGCAGAGTCCATTCGTCGCGTCAGCAACGAAGAATCCATCAGCGCCATGTTCGAGAACGTCTGAGCCAGTCGTAACGCCAGACGAACAGAGAACATCTGACGTATCCGGAACTGGAGCCCTGTCTGACGGGGCTCCAGTTCTGCTTTAAGCGCCGGAACAAATCCGGCTTCACTGACATCACCGTCGCAAGCCTGGTCGCGGGCCCGGCGGATGATCGAACGAGGTAATGACCATGTCCAAGAAGGATTTCGTGATCGAAGCATTTCCTCGCGATGACCAGGGGAAAGGTGCGAGCCGCCGCCTGCGTCGCGAGGAGCGTAAAATTCCTGCCATCATCTACGGTGGCAACAAGGAAGCTACGCCCATCGCCATCTGGCACAACGAACTGAAGAAAGACCTGGAAAACGAGGCCTTCTTCTCCCACATCCTGACCATCGATCTTCAGGGCAAGAAAGAAAGCGTCATCCTGAAGGATCTGCAGCGCCACCCGTACAAGCCGATCCTGACCCACGCTGACTTCCAGCGCGTCGACAAGGACCACGAGATCCACGTCAACGTACCGCTGCACTTCCTGAACGAAGACAAGGCTCCGGTCGTCAAGCTGCAGGGCGGTATCATCTCCCACCAGCTGAACGAAGTGGAAGTGATCTGTCTGCCCCAGGACCTGCCCGAGTTCATCGAAATCGACGTGATGGACCTGGAACTGGATCAGACCATCCACCTGAGTGATCTGAAGATGCCGAAAGGCGTTCGCTCCGCTGCCCTGCAGCACGGTGAAGATTACGACCAGGCGGTTGCGTCCGTACACCTGCCCCGTGGCGCCAAGGTTGACGACGAAGACGAAGAAGGCGGCGAGGAAGCCGGCGAAGACAAGGAGTAATCCCTGTCCGGGGAGTTGGCGTCTATGGCACAGGATATCGTCATGGTTGTGGGTCTCGGTAATCCCGGGGCCGACTACGAGAATACCCGCCATAACGCCGGCGCCCTGTTCGTCGAAGCGCTGGCCCGTGAAGCGGGCCAGACGCTCCGCCCCGAAAGGAAGTACCACGGGCTTTACGCCCGCATCCACTGGCAGGGCCTGGACCTGCACCTGTTAAATCCCTCTACTTTCATGAATCGCAGCGGCCTGTCCATCAAGGCCCTGGCGGATTTCTTCAAGATCGCCCCGGAACAGATCCTCGTCGCCCACGACGAACTGGACCTGCCCCCCGGCACCGCCAAACTCAAGAAAGGCGGCGGCCATGGCGGCCACAACGGTCTGCGGGACACCATCGCCCACCTGGGCACCAACAGCTTCCAGCGACTGCGCATCGGCATCGGCCACCCCGGCGACAGCCGCCAGGTCACCGGTTACGTACTGGGCCGCCTGGGCAAGCGGGAAACCGAGGAGCTGAACGCCGTCATTGATGAGATCATCCGTGTGCTGCCGGATGCCGCCAACGGCAAACTTCCCGCCGCCATGAACCGGCTGCACAGCTTCAGGCCTGCTGAATAGCGACTCGGTGAGCCATCACCCTCCACCAGAACCACTCATAATGCCTCCACAGGATCCAGAGCATCGATCCTGGCACATATCTCCGCACACGCAACGGTATCCGACGCCGTCATCATTCCTTCTGCCTGGAGGGCCCTGCCTTTATCATGGAAGATAAAGTAACGATAAAAGTGCGTACCACCCTGTGCTGGAAGGTTGAACATCACCGGCACCGCCACCAAACGCCTGCCACCACACTCGAATCTGCGGGAATCCATCAACTTCAACTCGGCCCCACCATCAGCCTGCACCGGGATTTTCGGACTGGAGAGCCCCGAAAAGTACAACAGATATTCGTGCCCCTCTATCCTCAACAAACCCGCTCCCCCTGGAGCATCAGGGGATTCCTTTTCGGGGTTCGGCCATCTGTATTCACTGGAGAAGACGATCTTTGGACAAATCGCTGGTCGAACCTGCCCCCCTTCAGTCAAGAAACCGGATTCATTAACCACAGAGTCAGGAATCGCCAGATACGCCCTTAGCTCGCCCTCCACCCCGAATACCAGAAAGTGCTCTCGGCGATGATAGTTGTCGGTCTCACCCTGAAATCCATGAACGCGAAAAACATCGAACGTTTCATTTCGACATTCAAGACGTTCAGACTGCTCTGAATACAAGAAAGCCTTATCGCCGAATGACAGAACGTAGGAACCGACTTCCAGGCTGGCTCGATCCAGTACAGTCAACCGGTACTGATCCGCCTCGACAAGTTCTAACCGAGCAACCAAGCTGGCCCCCAAGGCTTGAGCGGAAGCGACTGAAAGAAAAAGACTAAAGAGCATCACCTTCACACGATCAGAAAACACCTTTGAAAACTCCTGTAAGGATCATTCTCTCCAGCAGATTATGCCGCTCCCTGTAGGTATTGGTGTTCTTATTGATCACGGCGGTAATAGAATCTGACACGGCTCGAGAAATCCCATTATCTGCATAAGAATAAAGCTGATGATCAAGCCAGAATATGAGAGCGGTTCTTACTGCATACTTCGGCTGAAACAGAAAATCTGGATTTGAAACGAAGTCGACCGGAGTCTGCCATAACCTATTATGGGTAGCCTGAGCCTGGAGGTAATTGGAACGGCCAGTCAGTTGAATCATACCTCGCCCCCGATATTTCCAACCGTCACCAGAAGCAACTGGACCATTCCCTATTCGATTGGCATAAGCCCTGTTGGCAATTGCCTGTTCATCTGCTTTCTTGCCTAGATTCCTGTCGTATCCGTGTTGGTCGGCTTCCTGAGGATGCTTCATGTAATAGCCAAAAGTGGCCTTCAGCGCAGATGGGCTATAGTAAAGGCTCTCTTCCAAACGGAAATTACCCCCAGTTTCTTTGCGAACTTGGGCGAAGAAATGAGCCGCTCAAAACTCTGTATCGATCTTACATAGCACCATGGATACGGTGCATTCTTGTGCAACCTTTTTGAGGGTTTTGTCGCTAACAGACGAGGCAGGCCAAATTTGTCGCAGATGTGACAACTCGATTTTTCTCGTTCCTTGAGAACTCATGTTCGTAGTCCTTTTGTGAGAAAGGGGAAAACTCCTGATTCCCCGACACTAAATTTATACCGCTTAACCTGGGAGCAAACCGCAAGTTCTGGTGAAGAAAGATAACAGCGGCGGGCACTCGGCACAATTTGTTTGGTTTCGCTACACTGCCCCATCGTACGTTCTACTCACAACCGCAACCCACCCCAGATCACAAGGCGCCATGTGTAGTCTGGCCCTCGCACCTGCTAACGCTCCCCGGTATAATCCGCGCACACATTTTCGTTCCACCAGAGGCATTCCATGGGATTCAATTGCGGCATTGTCGGCCTGCCCAACGTCGGCAAATCGACACTCTTCAACGCACTGACCAAGGCGGAAATCGGCGCCGAGAACTTCCCGTTCTGCACCATCGAGCCCAACGCCGGTGTGGTGCCCATGCCGGACCCGCGCCTGAACAAGCTGGCGGAGATCGTAAAGCCCCAGAAGGTGATCCCCACCACCATGGAGTTCGTGGACATTGCCGGCCTGGTGGAAGGCGCCTCCAAGGGTGAGGGCCTGGGTAACCAGTTCCTGGCCAACATCCGCCAGACCGACGCCATCGCCCACGTGGTGCGCTGCTTCGAGGACGAAAACGTCATCCACGTGGCCAACAAGATCGACCCGGCGTCCGACATCGAGATCATCAATACCGAACTCGCCCTGGCCGACCTGGACACCGTCGAGAAAGCCATCAAGCGGGTCCAGCGCGTCGCCAAGAGCGGCGACAAAACCGCCAAGGCCCAGCTTGAGATGTTCGAGCAGTTGCTGCCGGTACTGAACGAAGGCAAGCCGGTGCGCGGCATGAACCTGGACAACGACCAGATGGCCCTGATCCGCGAGCTGTGCCTGCTCACCGTCAAGCCCACCATGTACATCGCCAACGTCAGCGAAGACGGCTTCGAGAACAACCCGCACCTGGACCAGGTGATGGCGATTGCCGCCGAAGAGAACGCGGTGGTCGTGCCCATCTGCAACAAGATCGAGGCCGAGATCGCCGAACTGGAAGACGACGAGAAGGCCATGTTCCTGGATGAAATGGGCATGGAAGAGCCGGGCCTGGACCGCGTGATCCGTGCCGGCTACAAGCTGCTGGGACTGCAGACCTACTTCACCGCCGGTGAAAAGGAAGTCCGCGCCTGGACCGTACGCATCGGCGCCACCGCCCCCCAGGCCGCCGGCGTGATCCACACCGACTTCGAGCGGGGCTTCATCCGCGCGGAAATCGTCAGCTACGACGACTACGTCCAGTACAACGGCGAACTGGGCGCCAAGGACGCTGGCAAATGGCGACTGGAAGGCAAGGAATACATCGTCCAGGACGGCGACGTCATCCACTTCCGTTTTAACGTGTAACTTCCGGGAAAAAACTACCCCGGAAGCCTTGACAGAACAGGCGCAAATACTGAAAATACGCGCCTCGTTTGGGACGTATTCCCAACCGAAATGGCAAGGTAGCTCAGTTGGTTAGAGCACAGCACTCATAATGCTGGGGTCGGCGGTTCGACTCCGCCCCTTGCTACCAGTATTCTCAACGTTTGGCCGCTTACTCAGCGGCCTTTCTTTTTTCTGCTGTGGGCATTTTGTGCCCATGCCGGAATTTCACCACGGCAACGCCGTCGGAATCCGGTCCTCGTTTTTCAGCGATCAGCTCCACCGCATTCACCAGCTCCGCCACCTCCGCGGCTGAGTAGTGGGTGGTGACCGATCCCCGTTTATGCCCGAGCAGTTCCGCCCGGGTTTCCTCGTTGACGCCGGCTGACCTCAGCCTCCTGCCGAACGTGTGCCGAAGATCGTGCCCGCGCACATGGGTGAGGCCTGCTTTCTTCCGGCCCTTCCTCCACGCGTTGTTGTAGATCGACAACACCTCGCGTCCCTGGAACGTGAACACCTGGTGTTCGTGCTTCCCTCGCTGGCGGTTTACCACGGCTCTCGCTGTTGTGTTCAGGACCACCAGCCGGTCACAGGCGTTCTTCGTCACGCTGGCGGGCAGGATGAACCCGAAGCCGTTGTCCGGCAGGGATACCTCCCACTCCCACTTCAGGGCACAGACTTCGCTCTCGCGACAACCGGTGTGCACTGAGAACTCGGCCAGGTCCTTGAGGTGTTCCGGCAGTTCCTGGAACAGCCTTCCCTGCTCCGCCCAGGTGATTGGCGCCGGCGCCCGTGAGTCATGCCAGTCCACGTCCGGGATCATCGGGGCCGTCTCCAGCCACGTCATCCCGTACTCATCCCGCCACAGCTCCGCGCACAACCTCAGGATACGCCTGGCCACGGCCAGAGACCGGTTCACCGTTCCAGATTTCACCCCGGCCTCCTTCCTGCCCTGGATGAATGACTGCAGGGTACCGGAATGGATCTGGTTCAGCGGTAGCTTCCCGATGTACGGATCCAGGGCTTTCAGGTCCTGGACATCCCGCTTGATACTGCGCTTGTGGGAGTGCTCACGAACATACCGCAGAGCTGCTGCCCGCCAGATCCGATTTGGCCTGACGCCGTAGACCGATGCCTGCCGAATCTCCTCGAGGCGTCTGACCAGGTACTGCTCAGCTTCTACCCGGTCAGCCGATCCAGTGCTTTCTCGAATCCTCCGTCCGTTAAGTCGTTTCTCGATGTGCCAGACTCCACCGCGAAGGCGGAGACCGTTCCCGCTTTTTTGCATGTTGCATTGCTCCATTGTTGGGCCGGAGCACGCCCTCGCCGAGAGATATACTCGTCCAGGGCGGCGTCCAGTTCAAGCCGGTCGAACCCGATGCCCTGGTCACCAATCTCTATCGTCCTGACGTAAGGCCGGATTTCCCGGTTGAACACATCCCTGCCCATTCCGCAGTACGCCGGTGCCTGGCCGGCGCGAAGGATTCGTGGCTGGATCGTTACTTCCACTCTGCGCTCTCCTGGGCGGCCACATCCGCCCGGATGTATTTCACGGCCTCATCGGGGTCGTGATCCGGTGACGGTGCCGGGTCGTCGCACCAGACCATGCAGGGTTCCCCGTCGCACTCACCCGGGATCAGGTAGATGGTTTCAGGTGTTTCAGTCATGATCACCTCCAGGCCCAGGTAGCAGGTCCTGCCGCTCGGCATAGTCCAGAACGGTCTGGCCATCGGGCAATAGGATCTGCCCGAGGAATGCTCCTTCAAATGACAGAATGCCGGTTTCGATGGCCATGACTTGGCCTTTAATCCAGTCCCTGAGAATGGAGTACACCGCCACGCTGGCCTTGTCGTAAGCCTGGCGCTCATGCTCCTGCCTGGTCTTCCTCATCCGGTTGCTGTAGGGGTGCTCTTTCAGCCAGGCGGCGGCGTACCCGGCGAAGCTGGCCTTCACGCTGACCATCTTCCCGCGATGCTGGAACTGAACTGTCAGGCTCTGCTCCTCGTCGTCCACCATGCTGCCGAACTTCTGACAGCCAAACCCGCGCAGTATCTTCTGGATCTCACCCAGGGCCTTGTCACCGCTGGTGGCGTTTTCATAGGGTAAACTCACGCCACTTCCTCCCGTTCCTCGGCGCAGCTCTCGCAATAGCCGGAGGCGTCCAGTTCGTCGTGCCAAAGCTCGCAACCGTTGCAGGTTGGCGGGTTGTCGATGACATGCGGTTCATCAGCAGCCAACTTGTTTTGATCGGCAGCGTTGGCCTTCAGCCAGGCGTCATTCCAGATTCGGTGGCCAGTAACATCGATAAAGTCGCAGTCGGTCCACGAGCGGACAGCCGGGTACGCGATCTTCTTGGCTTCTCGGAAGCTGGGAGCGAATACCAGGACTGCGCCGTCGAACGGTTCGCCATCGTGGAAGCTATAAGCGTTAAGCATCACTCCCCCTCCCGCTCGGTTGGTGGGTTGGGGTGTGGATGCCACAGGGCGGGAGCCCCGTCCTCAACAATCCACTGATCGCTATACCCATCCCAACGGGCGCTTTGCCATTCGGAGCCATCCCCGAACAGGAAGCACTCCCGAATTCCGTCTTTGCAGAAGTCTTCGTCTACCCAGGCCGGGTGATAACCCATGACAGGTTGACCGATCTCGGGCAGGTTGCCGGAGGTTCCGGAGGCGTCAAACCACTCCCCGCCCTGTTCGCCGTTGTGGGTAACGGTCAAAGCGCAAAGAGCGGTTGCCATGTTGGCCACGAACTCCACCGGGCAATCATCCGGCAGCTCCTTTCCGTAGTTGTTGCGGTATGGGTATATCCGACGCCAGAAAGCCCTCACAACTCGCTCCGCTGTCTTCTCCTCCGGCACCCCGCCACCCTCCACATGGGCGGTAGGTGCGGCGGTGAGCAGGGCGCGCCTGACCTCGTCCCATATGCGACGGACGAGTAGTTCATTGTCACCTTTTGCCCATTTCAGGATTGCCGGACTCACTACAGCGTCAAAATCCGGCACTGCCCCGGCGCTGGGGTGGGTGTAGAGGGGAACCCGGTTTATCCATTCCCCGCACAGGTCAGCCCGGAAACATGGGGCATATTCATCTTCGCCTGACCGCAAGCTATCGAACCCGGTCCGACTGATGTATCCGAACGGCTCCGCCTCCCCTTCGCTATGGGTGCGGGCCTCCAGACATGCGTCACATACCTGACCAGGATTGGCAGGGTTCTCCCATTCCGTTTCGCAGTTCTGGCAGGCGTATTTGCTGCCCTCCGGGATACCGCCAGACGGCTGGGCACGGGCTGCTTTCCACACTTGCCACGCGACAGAGAAGGTTCTGGCTGCTTCTTCGTCTTCCCACCCCTCGTATACCTCTGTCCCTTTCTCGTCCATAACGCGCTGACTTGGAAGCTTCCGTAGCGTCTCATCATCAAGCTTGAAAATCCGGCCCATTTCAGCCTCAAACGCTTCCCGCTCAATATCGTTACTCATCGGTTATCACTCCCTGCCAGCGAATAAACCACGGGCTCTTCCCACAGCTGGCGGTTGAAGTTGTGTGTCACGATCACGAACCCCTGTTGGCTCAGCATGTCCAGGTGCTTTCCCAGGGTGTGCGAATTCAGGTACGGGCAGGACATAAGGTGGAGCTCTCGCCGTCCCATTGGCCCGCGCTTCAGGGCTTCCATGATTGCGCCCACTGCCTTGGGCAGGATGGGCTGCATAAGCTCCCGGATTCCGTACCGGTCCCGGTAGTGCCCTGCTGGCGGATTGGCCGGTGCTGGCGGCCTGGGCCGCTCTATCAGTTCGATCTGGTTCATGATCAGCTCCCGAAAATCGTGAACGTGCAGCGACCGGACTCGATAGCCTCTTTGCACTCGTCCATGGTTGGGAACTGAACCAACAGAGCATTGCGGTACTCTTCGCCTTCTTCATCCCTGATGTGCCCCATAACCGTCACTTCTCCGGCGACCATCTTGTTGGCCTCAACAACATGGTCCGAACCAGTAAGGAGTTCTTTATGGTTGGCCTCGTCGCCGGCACAGCCTTCCCAGCCAATGGGCGCCTGGAAGCCAGCAGCGCGGGCATGGCCACCACCACCAAAGCGTTTGGCGATCTCGCTGACATCGATGCCGTCTTCCTTCGAACGCAGGCTGAATTTCCGTCCGGACTCGGTGTCCACATAGGTGGCCGCGAAAGGATTGCCCTGGGCCATCAGGTTGCCGGCGTCAGACGCGAAGATGTACGGCACGTTGGCCACCGGTACCGAGTACCCACAGATCAGCATGCGCCGGCTGGTCAGGCGCACCATTTCCCGGACGTCCTTCATATGCTTACGCTGCAGGGCCTCGCCTACCTGGATGACCTGCTGGCGGACCTCGTCGTCCTCGAGGTCGTTCATGATTCGCAGCCAGATACCGAACTCCTGTTCGTAGGAGAACAGGACGGAGCCGATCTCTCGGGTGCCAACCATGTAGAAACGCCAGAGGTCACGGTCCTGAATGTGCTCGATCAGGCGGGGCCGGTCTTCGTCCGGGTAACACCAGTCCCATGCCAGGGCGGCACCTGACCGATTCATATCGAACTCGCCCATGACCCGACCACTATCCAGCAGGGGTTGGATATCGGCTTCCGCTGTCTTGTGGTGGTCCAGGATGGTGACCGACTTGGCCTGTTCCAGGATCAGCTCCAGCTCAGGGAGCTTGTAAGAGAAGTCCACCAGCAGCACGTCATGACCGGTGCAGTCCGGCGGGGTCTGGCCGTAATTCCCTGCCACGTACTGGACGTTGTGCCCGTACCGGAGCCAGACTGCGAATGCTGCACCAAATCCGTCGGCACAATTGCCGTGGTAAATGCACAAGGTTGGTGTCGTCAATTTGCTCATAGATCCTCCGGGTTCGGCATGCCTCGCAGGCACTTGTTGTCCGGGCCCTTATCGAACGGGCATTTGCATTTCGGGTAGCTGCATACGTTTTCTTTCCGTGACTTGTCACGGTCGATGTAAACCAGATTCAGCAGGTACTCGGTCCGGTCCTCGAAGCCGCGGGCGTCCGCTGCCTCGTTGATGTTTTCCCGCTCTACCCTGGTCAGGTCCATGGTGAAGGGGCTGGTCTGAAGGCCCCTCCCCTTCTGCCGCTCCCGCTGCCGGCGTTTGCGCTCTGCATCGGTCATGGCCATCACATACTCTCCAGCTTCTTCAGCGCTTTCCGTCCCGCCTTCACCAAAGCCTGCCGGTGAGACTTTCTCTCCCAGCCCTTGAGGTTCAGGTGATGAAGGGCGTTTGCCACTTCTACCAGCGTTTCCACCGGGTGCGTCTCTGCCCCGTTCATGATCGATATCTCGCAATCGCTGGCGGACGTGCCGGTGAGTTTTGTGGCTCTCTCTGCGTCGTAAGTCAGCATGGTGTGACCTCTCCCTGCCTGTAATTGGTTGCGTGGATTGCCAACTTCAGCCGCCTTCCCTCCAGGCGGTGGTGAAACCGTCGCCGTGTGGTGACTGCTGGCAGCCATGGGTATCGCCTGATCAGGGCCTGCTGTAATCGCCAGTTATTGGCGTGCTTCAGGTGGCCCTTCAGGCTGGCCACCGTCGCCTGGATGTTGCGGAGCTCTGCCGGGGTGGCATGGATGTGGTCGTGCTTCACGTGCTGCTGTTCCCAGTTACCCAGGGTCTCCCGGGCATGGGCGAGCACCCGCCGGCGGACCAGCGTGTATTTCGGGCGGACGATGTAGCCCAAGAAGTCGATACCGTCCTCGAGGCGACGAAGGCGGATGTCCGGTTTCAGCTTCAGTCGGAGCTCGCTGGCAATGAACTGCTCTATCTCTTCCTGCCATTCGGCCAGCTGGTGGCGGTCGGGGTGTACCAGGACAAAGTCATCCACATAGCGCAGGTACCGCTTTGCCTTGAGGGTGTGCTTCACGAACTGGTCGAGCATGTCCAGGTAGACGTTGGCGAAAAACTGGGAACTGAGGTTGCCGATCGGCAGGCCGCAGCCCGGGGCGGAATTCTCAAGGCGCTTGTGGGGTGGCACCGTGGCCCGCTCGTCAGGCCGGCTGTGGTTAACGACACCCGCGCTTAAGGGTGGCCGTCGAAGCAGGGCATGGGTGGCCCGCATGAGTTCCGGTGTGGCGCTGGTGCGTGCGAACCGTTTCTTGAGCATGGCCCACAGGGTGGGCCGGTGGATGGAATTGAAGAAGTTGTGGATGTCCAGCTGGAGGTACCAGCCGCCACCCTGGCCACTGTCCACCTGGCGAACGAACCGCTTCAGCCGGCGGACGGCGGCGTGGCTGCCCTTGCCGGTGCGGTTGGCGTAGCTGTCGTGGATGAAGGCCGGCTCCCATATCGCCTCCAGCTGTGGTACCAGCCAGTGGTGGACAACCCGGTCTGCGAAGTCCGGCGCGTGGATCTCCCGGGCCTTGGGCCTGGCTGCGACAAAGCAGGCGCTGGGCCCCGGCTTCCAGGTGTGGGTGTTAATCCGTTGTTGCAGGTTCAGCAGGCCATCAATCCAGCGACCGTCGAAGGCCATCTGGTTCTGGCTGGGCTTCTTGCCTTTTCTGGCCGCTTGCCAGGCGTCGTGCAGGGCCTTCAGTGTGACCGGCCCCTCACCCTGATACTCACCGGCACGCACCGCACGCACGCAGGCGTTGTTGTTGCGGTGGTTGTCGTTGACATTGCCGTTGTTGAAATTGACCACCCAGCGGGCAGACGTTTTGCCGGGCCCTTGCGACTGGTCCGGGCATCCTTTCTGGTAGCACGGATTCGTCATGGCTTGGCCCCCTTGTGTGTTCCGGAG
Source organism: Marinobacter shunpengi (assembly GCF_045449695.1). Lineage (NCBI taxonomy): Bacteria > Pseudomonadati > Pseudomonadota > Gammaproteobacteria > Pseudomonadales > Marinobacteraceae > Marinobacter > Marinobacter shunpengi. The sequence goes on along the minus strand of NZ_JBJJKZ010000005.1, from coordinate 178,852 downwards.
GCGGCCCGGCCACTCAGTATCTGAGCACGCTCCGGCGAAACCTGGTTCGTCGGATTCTGGCTCTTGTGGTGCATCTGACGCTTCCAGCCCCCGGCACACCGCCCGACTTCCTCGGCGGCCCGGATCAGGGACTCGAACTGGCGAAAATTCTTGAAGGCCCTCAACTGGCTGCCCAGTTGCAGGGACAGCTTGAGTTCATCAATGGCCCATATCAGCTCTGCCACCCAGTGTGCCTGACGTGCCCGGTCCCGCCATGCCCGGTGGCACATGCGCACCACGGTCATCGCCTGGGTGCGAAGGTCGCTGCCCAGGGTGTACTTGTGGTACCGAGTGAAGGTCCGGACGGCTGTTTCGATATCCACCAGCAGTCGTTCGGCCTTACGGGCTATGTCGGGGAGTCGGGCGTTTGTCATGGCATCACCTCAAATGGCAAAAACTACTGACCGGCACGCACCGCACGCACGCAGGCGAGGTCGCCGCGGTGGCCGCCGTGGACATTGCCGAGGCCGAAACTGACCACCCAGCGGGCAGACGTATTCCAGGCGCAGGGTGTACTGGTCCAGTAGCGGCAGCTTTGGGTATCCGGGAACCTTTCCGTATCAATTGCCGGATCATGGCGCGTAAGATCCAGCAGGGATTCCAGCTCCTGCCGTGTGGGCAGGCGCCAGCCTTTTCCGAGGTTGGCTACTGCTTCCTCGGCTTCCTCAAGGGTTGCCGTTTCGCCGTCCAGGAGCGTGTGACTCCATTCGAGGGCGGGCTCGCTGGCCGGCACCTGGTCCGGGCTGACGATGATGGACATGTCGTCCCCAGCCAGGTCGATCCGGATGGCTTTTTCCGGGGTCTGGATGTTGAGGTGTTTCATGGTTAGGTCCTCTACTGTGATTGCAGCTCACGCTGCTTTCTGTCGTTTTTTTGTCGCTATCTTGATCCTGGCCAGATTCAGCAGGACATCGAAGCCGCCCTCTGGTGGATGTTTCATAGCGAAGAACTTGTTCATGATTGCGTTCTCTGCCCTGCTCACCAGGGCGAGATTCTCCCTGGAGAAGTTGCGCTTCCCGCCGTCTTTCATCCGGACCAGGTAGCCGTCCGGTACCGGGCGCCCGTGGTATTCCTCCCACTTGAGGACGTGAACCATTCGCCAGTTGTGCCGGCTGGGCATATTCGGGTCGTCACTGACCTTTCGCTTCAGGTAGCCGTCGCTATGTACGGCCTCGGTTCCCACCGGTACCCAGGTATGCGGTCTGTGCCCGGGGCCAAAGCGGTACTCGGCCCCTCGCCCGCCGGGGATGTAACTCTTGCCCTTGTTCCACGACGCCTCCCCCTTCCGGAAGCATCCGGGCTTCTCTCGCTCCAGGTACTCCGGTGACTTCTTCAATCCCAGGACCGTGCCCCGGTTTTTGATTGCCGAGTAGGTCCGGCCCATAAGGCGAGCGATCTCCCGGTTGTTGTGGTCCGGATACAGCTCCCGAAGCCAGGCGTCAGCCTGGGGAGTCCATGGCTTAGGCGTCGCCATTGCCCTGCTCCAGCATGGCCGGCCCTTCCTCCAGCCCGTTTTCCCGCTTGTATTGCTCGGCATCGAGGACCAGGCGGGCATTGGAGACGATTTCCTTGCTAACCCCGGTGATCGCCCGACTACGCATGATCTCTTCCTTCAGCTCTTCCCCGGCCAGTTCCTCGTCGTTAAGCCTCTCAAGCTGAGCGAACAGATGGTTGTTCAGGTCAGTGAGTTTGTTTTTCATGAGGCGCGGCCTCCCGCTGTTCCATGTAGATCGTCAGGCCGTGGTATTCCGCAATGGCCTTGATGTAGTCGTGGGTGCCCTCCACCACCTGCTCGAAGTTGTACCGGTACTGCTCAGGCAGCCGATTCTTTTCCTCGTCTATTTCACAGGTGAGGTCCGCCAGCCGGGCCAGGGACATCTTCAGGCTGTTGCCAGAACTCCCGCCGGCGTCACGCCGGAGAAGCCGGGCATCCATAATCGCCTTGGACCGGAGGAACTCGGCGCCCGGGTGGCGGAACCCGAGGCGCTTGGCCGCCAGGACCCGGAGGTTCGCTGCCCGGGCAATGCCCACCAGGTGCCGAACTTTGGCATTCAGTGCGTCCGTCATGGTCGATCTCCCTATCAGTAAATGTCCCCGGGGCTCACGCAGCGCCCGGGCCACTGGATCCTCGGGTCGGAACTGTCCGGAGCCGGGCCGGAAGACGGGCCACATTGCCCGGTTCGCCGAGGGCGTCCCACCGCAGTGCCCCGCGATTCTCGTCACCGCCGGCGGCTACCCACTTGCGGCCGTCCTCATCGATGGCAATGCAGCCAGGCTCCCAACTGGACGCGCCGTCCAGGAACCGTTTCCAGGCCACGGGCACCCCGTCACACAGGACGATGTACCCGCCCTCGTGTCCCCAGGCCTCCCGGTAGTCCCGGGCCACCTGCTCCAGGGCGTCCCCGGTGACCCTCCGGCCTGTCTTGCGTGGATGGGCCTTGTAGTTCCGGCCATCCCCTGCCAGGCGCAGGTCACAGTTGATGGTCTCCAGCATGGCGATCATCTGCCCCTGGGTGACGTTCTCAGGCAATTCGATGGTGAGCGTTGCCATGGGTGCTCTCCTTTTGTTGACTGACCAGATAGGCAAAAACTACTGACCGGCACGCACCGCACGCACGCAGGCGTCGTGCGTGCGGGGGAAGCCGCCGACATCGCCGTAGCCGAAATAGACCACCCAGCGGGCAGACGCGGAGAAGGAAGCCTCGGTGCTGCTCCAGTACCAGTCACTCTCGGTGTCCGGAAAAACCTCGGTGTTGATGGCCGGCAAGTGCCTGCTGTGATCCACCAGGGTGAACAACTCCTGGATGGTGGGCAGGCGCCACTCGCCGCCCAGATCGGCCACTGCCTTCTCCGCTTGCTCGTGGGTGACATCGCTGGCGATGGTGTTTTTCGTCCAGGTCAGCCCGGTCTGGGTGTCGGTGATGGTGTTGTCGCCGTTGTCGGTAAAACGATCCATGGTTATGTCCTTCTGTTGATGCATCAGGCGTAAAGCCCGGCGATTTCGTGGCGGCCCAGTCGCATAGCGCTGGCCACCGGACGTGTGGTGTTAACTCGGGTGACCCGGGTACGGGCCATGGGGAAGCTGGCGAACACGGCCAGAACAAACGCGGTGGTGATGACTGCCCTGCGGGCCTGCAGGATGCCGTGCATCCAACCCTGGCTGACTAGGTCCTGCCGGGTACGGGCGTGGAACTGATCCATCAGCTCGCCCAGGTGCCACGCCACGGTATCGATGCTGATACCCAGGGCCCGGGCAATTTCCTTGTTGGTCATGCCGGCAGCCGCACATTCCAGGACCAGGCCCCGACGCTCCGGCAGAACCTCACGGTCCGCCAGCTCGGCTTCCATTCGTTCGAAGTACAACTTGCGTGGCATTTCTCGCCTCCCCAAAAAGAACATGAGGCAAATATACGTCCGCGTATTTATTAAGTCAATACGTCTGCGTATACATAGGCTCGAAATTTTCTTCTGGATTGGCTTAGAGAGGTAATTAAGGAAACAAAAAACCCGCTCAGTGGCGGGTTAAGGGAGGATAAAGTTGGTGTAGGCGCGTACGATCAGGCGGCCTCGCCTTTAAGGATACAATCCACCGCGCTTTCGGGGCTGGACACCCCATGAACACGTAGCTCCTGTTTATCGGCCTCCTCCTCCAGTTCGTGGAAGACCTCGTAGACCCTTGCGATCTCGCTTTCACTGAAGCTAGGGTCACTCTTTTGTGGGCGATACAGGATCAGCTCGAAGTCATCGAGTTGGAACAGGCCCGTGTGGCCCTTATCCCTGAGAGAAATCAGCTCCCACATCTTTGCCTTCGCAATTCGGTTGTAGGTAGACAGGCCATTACCAGGGATAATCCTCGACAACTGAGCGACGTAGCTGGTGCCAACATAGTCGAAATTGGTGGGCGCGCCCCCGGTGTACAGTTGCAGCTTCCTGGTGAAATTTCGCACCAGCTTCGGGTGGCGAATGGCCATCACATCCTTCACCTGGGTAATCCAACGGTCCGGAGCTGGCGTTTCGAATTCTTCCGCATCTGCGGCGAAGTCTGACATCCTGGCCAGGAAGGCACTATTCCGGGCCATGGTCCGCAGCATCACCGTGAGGTCCGCTACCCGCCCAGCCTGAACCGGCCCGGACGTAACACCACTCATAGGGGGTGCCCAAGCTGACAAGGGGTTACCGCTTTTCAGGTGACCCTGCAGGCTGTCGACGACCAGGCCAATCATATCCATGAACTTCGGGCCAGCCTCGCCCAACATGCACTTCGCGGTGGAGTCCCGAACGACGGTCACTACCTCGAAGGCACGATCAACCCCCTGGGCGGCAACCGCAACACAAAGCCGCTCGCCTGACCCGGCCACGGGCTCCATGAAGATGGCCATGCCATCAGCCTGGTAAGCGGGTAACTCGGGAAATGGGGAAGCGCTCGTGTTCATGGCAGCAGATCCATTTGGTCGCCGTGTCGTGCAATGAGGTTCGGCATCTGGTTAAGCCGATCTTTCAGACATGATAGCGTATTTTCACTGCGTTCCGACATTCCAAAGCGTTCACATTGCGACGCCGTTTGGATCTCTGTGTGGTCGATCTCCTCGCACCTGGGGCCGAACTCGGCCCACTCCCTCCTTAGTCGCGCTGGGCCCAGATCCCCCTCGAAGGCCTTTACGATTTCCGCGAACTTGTTCGTCACCGGGTGTCTCGGTCTCGGCTCATCCATGGCAGACCATAGTGAATAGGCGTGATCGATCAGGTTCCAGTCGTCACCTCCGCCCCATAGCAAATTCCCCAGGTTCCGGTCGGGGTTCGCTATCCACTCGTCGAACAGCGTCAACTGGTGGAGCTTCTCCCATTTCCGGAGGACCTTTTCCACGGCGGGGTCACCACTTTCCAGTCGTTGCTTTATGGACGGTGAGCCAGCGTCCTCGCTACCAACAAACAGGTCTCCGTCGATAAGCCGCTCGGGATCGGCGACGACGAAGACCCTGGGTGATGGTAAATCAAGCTGGCGGGCCAGTAGTGCAGAAAGGCACTCGGCAAGAATTTCCGGGTTGGTGGCTCGCTTAATGTACAGGCGGACATCGCCCTCATGGCTGAGGGCGTCGGCAATCCATATCTCGGAAATGTTCCCCAGGCCAGTCAGTTGCCGTGGTTGCGTATAAAGCGTCGCATAACCAATCGGCTCCATACGATTACTCCTTGTTGGCAATCCTTTCTGCAATAGCGTTCAGGAGATTGACGTCATCTTCGGTGAGGCGTCCATTGGCTGCCGCCTCAGCGATCTTCATCAGTTGCTTATACGACCTGGGTGATGCCTCTGACAGGAGGGAATTAAGTTCTGGCGGGACCGAAGTTTCACCACGAGATAGGTCGTATCTGTCATCAAAGTCATCCGATCCTAGTGCGCGTGAAAGCTTACTTAGCGTGTCTGCCTTCGGGTTCTTGCTTTCGCCGCTCAGAATTCTTTGGATAGTCGGCTGAGGCACTCCAGACAAGCTGGCCAGCTTGTATTGGCTAATGCCTCGCTTATCCATCAGTTTTCTGAGCCATTCTGAGTAGATAGTCTCCATTCGATAATCATACGCGGGCGTATATTTGCGTGGTAGCAACGCCGACGTATTGCCCGAATGTATACGTTGGCGTATATTGCTTTCTATGAAAGCCATGACGACGCTCCAGAAAATTAAAGCTCTTGAGGAATCGGGCCTCTCTTTCACCGCCATGGCGAAAGAGTCCGGCATCCCTCAGCCAACCATTTGGCGAATTGCGAGAGGCAAGCATTCTCAGCCTCTTGAACGCACGGCTTTGGCGATTGATGCGCTGTATCAGAAGCGGCTCGGGTCCGAGTTGAGCGATAAGCCCGTCAAGGCCGCCTGAGGGTGGGTATTAAACCGGATCCGTCGCTGGCGGATACCCGGTTAATGGGTGGTGGATGGATATACAGGATGACGGGGAGTGCGCGAGCTGCAGCGCCACCAGAAGCAGCCGGTAAAGCTGGCCGGGCCCTGGGCCCATGTGCCGATCGTTGCAGCCGGTGTTTGGGTACCGGCGATAGAACGCCAGCAGCGTGAGCCGAAGGTTCCGACCTCCGCCGCCCCAGGTGATCACGCCGACTGACTGCCGCAAGCAGTCCGCATTCGGGAGGGCTCTGTTCCCTCAGCCAAGGATGACCAGGGCAGTCCCGCTCCTGCGTCAGCAGAGCCCTCCTCGAATGCGGTTCACAGCAGGGTGGAGCAGTAGCAGCTCGCCAGGCTCATAACCTGGAGGTCGTCGGTGCAAATCCGGCCCCTGCTTCCATAAACGAGAACGGAGGAAGTGCCCATGGGGCGAAACGTGCTTATTGGGATCATGGTGGTCGTCATTCTGATGATCATGACTCTCGGCGGTTGGGCCTGGATGTACCTAACGGCCCCCATCAAAGGTAAGGCGGAGGCAGAGGTCCAGATCGAGTCGGCACCCAGCCGGATCGCCAACTACGAACACTTCTTTGACCTGTGCGCCGTAATCCAGGGCAACGAGGCCTCCCTTGCGGCCCAACAGTCGGCCATGGCCAGCGCCCCGGAAGATGATCGATCCCGGTACCGGGCCAACATCGCGGGAATCGAAGCCCAGCGCCAACGGAATATCCACCGCTATAACGCCGATGCTCGCAAAGTGTACACGCGAGCTCGCTTTCTCGGTGAGGACCTTCCTCGCCATATCGACCCGAAGCAGGAGCAAACCATATGCGTCAACTGACTAGTATCGCCGTTGTTGTTCTCGTGGGGCTGGCCCTGGCCGGTTGCCCGGCAACTAGTGAGCCATCGAGCTCGGAGAAAGGCCAGGCTGAGCAGGAGCGGGTAATGCAGCGTGCCCAGGCGGCAGTGCCGGTTCCCAAGGTCAACAACTTCCTCACCCGAGAAGCTGTGGCCAAGTGGATCGAGAGAATGGATGCACCCCAGAAGCTGTTCTACGTCTACGTTCTGGCGGACACCGGAAACGTCATTGGCTACTACGTCGCCCAGACCCGCCCGGTTACAGAGTGCGCCCTTCTCACCCCTCCGCAGAGAAAGGAGCGGGCTGACCTTGGTGAATGGTCAGGTGACATGAAGATGGCCTCACCCGGTTTGGACGGCGTCTATTACACCGGCGGGTGTAACAGCGGCGAGGCCTTCTTCTTCGACGCAGAAACGGACGCCTTCATCGGTTTGAGCGGCTTGAAGTACTTCGTGGCTGACCAGCCCCTGAACCTTGACGCAGACCCGATCAGCGTAGCTGCGGACTGACGATCGGAGGTATGAAGCCGGACAGCGCCAGCCTCGGGCAATGGAATGCCTACGTAGCCGCCGGCGAGACCAGGGAGGACAGGAAGCGGCGGCTGGCGGAGTGCCCGGATTCACTGCGCGAAAACGTGACATGTCACGTAAGGACGGTTTTTGAACTCAGGAGGCGGAGCAGGAATGGGAGAACCCATGGACAAACCAACCGGCAATAGCCTGCCAGAGTGGACGGAGTATGTCAGATCGGGACCGACCTACAACGACAGGGTGACCCGACTGGCGGAGGCGCCGAGCGGTATCCGCCTGTTACTGGGACCCGGTGAGGACGATCGACAGCTGGCACATGGGGCGGCGCCGCCGCCTAGCAGGATGACCGTGGTACTGCCCTGGCCGGATAAGGTGCTTAGCCCGAACAGCCGGGCGCACTGGCGTAATAAGCACCGGGTGGGAAAGCGGTACCGGCAGAACTGCAGGATGTTCACCCACGAGGCCATGCAGATCAATCAATGGGATGTGCAGGCCCTTCGTGACCAGGTGGCCGCCGGCAACCCGATCCATGTATTCCTGGACTTCCACCCACCCAACCGGCAGCGCCGTGACGATGACAACGTGGTGGCTGCATTCAAGGCCGGTCGTGACGGGCTAGCGGATGCCCTGGGTATCGACGACGAGAATTTCCGGACGCATCCGGTATTAAGGCGGGATCACCCTGTACGCCGTGGCGGTGTGCGTGTGGTGATTTCAGCAACGGGGCCGCAGGCCTAGAACGAGAAAACCCGCCTCAAACGGTGTTGGAGCACCTCGGCGGGTAATCAGAGAGTGAGGTAAGTATGACTGATCTGATTCCGAGCAACAATACCCAGCTGACCATGAGCAGCCGCGAGATTGCGGAACTCACCGGTAAGCAGCACAAGCATGTGATCCGCGATATACGGGCTATGTTGGACGTGCTGGCGGATGGTCCAGATCTGGGCCATGTCCATGAAGACCGGGATAGCCGGGGGTACACCACCTGCTTCCACCTGGACAAGGAGCTCACGGAGACCCTGGTCACCGGCTACAGCATCCCTCTCCGTCACAAGGTCATCAAGCGCCTGAATGAGCTGGAGCAACAGCAGGGTGCGCCGGCGTGGATCGAGAACCTGAGCCCCCACGCCCGGGTGGTGATCGAGGACCTGAACAGCCAGGTAAACCACTACCGGCAGGAAACCGACCGCCTCAACGCCGTCTGCAACGACCTGGCCGAGAACCTGAAGGCCGGCATGACCCCTGTTGAATTCTGCCGGATGCTCAACGGCGTGAACCTGAAGCGGGTTTATGAACTTCTGGTTGATCGAAAGCGCGTCCTAAGCACCCCGCACGGTTACCGCAGCGCCGCAGCCTACCGCGACAAGCTGTTCACAGAGCGCCGTTACCAGAACGGCGAGGGACGACCCTGCGAGAAGGTGGTTCTGACCCAGAAAGGGGCCAAGTGGCTCTATACCCAGTACGAACAGGGAAAACTCCATATGCGGAAGGACTGGGACGGACGGTTCACCCACGGGCTTTTCGACAACGAGGACAAGGCGGCATGAGCATCATCGACATAATGGCTCGCCCCATCGCGTTTAACCGCGCCTTTGTGGACCTGGGTCTCGGGATGTGTGGCGCCATGATGCTGTCCCAGGCGCTTTACTGGAGGGCGAGGACCCGGGCCGCTGATGGCTGGTTCTACAAGTCGCAGAAGGAATGGCAGGACGAGACCGGCATGACCAGGCGCGAGCAGGAGACTGCCCGCCGGCGCCTGACCGAGGCCGGGTTCCTGGAAGAGCATCGCAAAGGGGTTCCGGCCCGGCTGCATTTCCGTGTGAACGTTGAGGCTCTGGAGGCCGCCCTGGAAGCGCTGTCATCCAGAATGGCGGAAAACGCCAAACAAGAATGCACACCCAATGAAAACAACAGTTTGGCGGAAAGCGCCAATCAAGTTTGTACAGATGGTGCAACCAGAATGGCGGAAAGCGCCAAACAAGATTGCACGGAACCGCCAGACAGTGATGGCGGAAAGCGCCAATCTATTACAGAGACTACTACAGAGACTACTCCAGAGATTACGGCAGAGAGAACGTCCGGACCTGATCGGTCGGACGCTTCTGCCGCCCCTGACGAATCCAAGGCCAAAAGCGAGCAGCCGGCCACCTCCAGGCCAGACGCCGCTATCGAGAACGGACGGTTCTGGGGCACCCAGGAAGATCTGGACCTGGCGGTGTGGATGTGGGACCAGCTGGCGGAACAGCTCGGCAAGGACAAACCCCGAAAGCCGAACTTCTCCCGCTGGGCAAACACCATCCGGCTAATGCGAGACCAGGACGGCCGTGAGCACCGGCACATCCGACGACTGTACGAGTGGTGCCGACAGCACGACTTCTGGGCAGCAAACATTCAGAGCCCCGACAAACTCCGCGAGAAGTGGTCCCGGCTGGTCTTGCAGTTCAGGACTGAGCATCGCAAAGCACCGAGCCAGCAAGGCAGCGACCGGGCCGCCGAGCTCCGCAGAATCCACGAGCAGCGCACGGCCAGCCGGCAGGGAGTGACCTATGAACACCCATGACCTGGAAGCGTTCGGCGACCTGTGGGCCCAGGCCCATGAAGTATACGGCCGCAGCCCGGAAGCGAGGGTGGTGTACATGGTTTTCCAGTCTCTCATCGCCTTCTCGTTGGATGACATCGAGCGGGCCCTGGCCCGGCACATCACCAACCCGGACACCGGCCAGTACCCACCGAAGCCGGCGGATATCGTGCGCCTGCTCCAGGGCAGCAGCCAGTCCGCCAGCGGTGAGGCCTGGGCCAAGCTCGATTATGCCGTCAGATGCGTGGGCAACTACCGGTCTGTGGTGTTCGATGATCCGAAGATCCACGCGGCCATTGAGCGCCTGGGCGGCTGGCAGAAAGTCGCCCTCACCGATGACAAGGAATACCCGTTCCTGAAAAACGCGTTCCTGAAGCTCTACCAGGGCTTCACGACCAGCCCACCGGACAGCTTCCCACGCAAGCTGATAGGCACCAGCGAGCACGAGAACAGCCAGCATGCGGAATTCCTCCGTGGCCGGGCAAAGGATCAGCCGGCACTGGTGGGTGACCGGGAGCGGGCCCGCATGGTTTACCAGGGCGGCGGTGACCAGGGCCTGGTCCGGATCCACCACGGGAATACCGAGCGGTTCCTGGAGCTGGCGGTGGATAACGACACCAAGCGGCTGGGAGATGTGTCATGAAGGCCCAAAAGCAACCTGAGTGCAACTGCACCAACTGCGACCGGTCGTGCTACCGGCAGGCCCCGAGCGGGACAAACCTGCGGCGTACCACTCGCAAGGATGCGCTGAAGCGTTTGGGGGATCTGAAGAAGCTCGTTGGGGGTTCGGCGTGAGCATTCGTATCAGGTATTTCTCGTCGTTCACGGGCACCTACTGGTGGAAGTTCCACGCCCTGGACCGTGCTGGAGCCGCTGATATCGACAAGCGGTTGCGGGCCCGGATCGCATGGGCTGTCCGCTGGATTGCGGACCGAATCGATGGAACAACCAGCATGACCCTGGATATCAACTCAACGCCGTCCCTGAGTGAGCACGAAAAGATCATGGTCATGAATCGTGGGCTCATCCACGCTCGCACGCTGTTTGAAGAGAGGGTTCGTCAGGAGTCGATTGAGGAAGCTATGCGGGAACACCTTCCTGACCTTTACCGGGAGAACGTGAGTTGAAGAGTCGATCAGGTCCGGAGTTCCGCCAGCAGGCTCGCCCCTTGAAGAAGTGCCCGGGCTGCCATGGTCGAGGCGTCACCAAGGGCGTTTTCTACGAGATGCCCTGCCCTGACTGCAATGCTGGCGGAGTGGTCTGCAAGGAAACGGGCCAGGCACTGGCGGTAGAAGACCTAGTCGTGCAGCTCCGTCTTTGGCTGGGCAAGGCCATGGAGGACAACCGAAGGCTGAGGCGACGTTTTGCGGACAGCAAGGCCGACGACAGCTCCGGGCGTGGTTATGGCGAGACACGGGGCCGCGGGCCCATGGGCATGAAGTATCACGGGGATTGAGAATGCTGCAGAAGACAACGCCGATTAGATCGAAGCGGATCCGGGAAGCTGCGCGGGGCCAGGCATGCACCCTGCAGATCGTGGGTGTGTGCAGCGGGGACTGGTCGACCACGGTTCTGGCCCACCTGCCAGACGAGAGCCATGGCATTGCCCGCAAGTCAGACGACCTGTCCGCCTGCTTTGCCTGCGACGCCTGCCATTCAGTCATAGACGGCCGGGCCAAGTGGCCACCCATGGAGGCGGAGTACGAAAACTGGTACCTGCGCCGGGCCCAGATGCGGACCTGGCGTGTGCTGGTGGATCTGGAAGTGGTGACAATAAAAGGGGCGGCGTAATGGCAGAGCAGAACCGCAAGACAGCAGACCAAGTGCGGGCGAGAGAGGAGGCCCAGCGGGAGGTGGATCGGTTCCTGGCGTACATCCAGGGTTTGGATACCATCGACGCCATTGCCCATGAGGGCCGGTCCATAATGGGGCTGTGGGCCGAGTTCGAGGGAGACCCGCCGGGCAGCTCCGGTTTCAGGGGGTTCTGCGTGCTGGTGGACAAGATCGACAAGATACGCCTGCGCCGGATGCCGGATGAGTTCGCCCGGGCTTTTGACCGGCTGGCGGGCATGGCCAGGCGCTCGCCGCTGCAGGTGGAGGCGTTATGCGTAGACCGGTGGTACCGGAACAGGACCCGGGTGGCCATCGACCCATTCACCGAACAGCGCCACGAGATCCACTGGGATGACCGGGCGTGCGCGGAGTACCTGAAGTGCACGGTTAAGGTGTTCCAGCGCCGGGTAACGAAGGGATATTGCGCCCTTGAGGGCCTGCTGGGTTACCGCCACCAGGAAGCGGCCTGACGCCTCTATTGACATCAGGGGTCCAGCAAGTACACTGACTGGTAACTTGTGAAAATCTTCCCTAAAACCCGCCCTCCCCTCGGAGCTGGCGGGTTTTTTATTGCCTGGATTCCCCTGATGCCTGCCGCTCTCCGCCTGACCCGCTTCTGTTATGCGCCGGACGGGACGTTCGGTCGTCTGGAACTTCCTGACGGCACCGAGCTGTTCACCTGCGAGCGCCCCTGGGAAGGCAACAAGCGCCGTGAGTCCTGTATCCCTGACGGCGTTTACACGCTGCGCATGCGTCGTTCTGGCGTCGTTGAGCGATCCACAGGCGGCAAGTACCTGGAAGGCTGGGAAGTGGTAAATGTTCCGGGCCGTTCCTACATCATGCTCCACCCGGCCAACTGGCCTGATCAGTTGGAGGGCTGCATTGCCCCCGGCCTTGGATTCGGCATCATCAGCGAGAAGCAGGCCGTGACGAGCTCTCAGGATGCCTTCGATAAGCTGATGTCCGCCCTCGCCGGCCAGGACGAGTGGGAGATCGACATTCGACCTTTCATCATGGAGCACCCGTGAGCAATGGCTGGTGACCAGCAGTACAGCCCCAACTCAGAGCAAAAGAACATGACTGAGGATCGCAGAGGCTGGCATATCAATAAGGGTGTTGATCTGATTCACGTCCTGACCACTGTGGTGGTCGTTGTTGGCGGTCTTTGGTTCCTGGCAGAGCAGAACACCAGGATCAGCAACCTTGAGCTGAACTACCGCCACATGCAGCAGATGAACATGGCGGAGCAGGATCGTACCGAGAAGAAGTTCGACGAGCTCAAGACAGACCTGCGCATGATCAACACCAAGATAGACCGGCTGCTTGAGAACCAGTCTGGTGGATACTGAACACCCTAACCCTTCCCGTTGGTGGAAGCATCGCCGCCGCGGCTACTACGCAGGAATGTGGTGGGCGGCCATCCAAACGCCTCTCTGGGTTCTGCTCGAACTCCTGAGGCCCGAAACCGTGCCTGTGATGGGCGTGGTTATTGGTTGGTCTTACGGGATCAGCGCAACCCTCATCGTTAGCTACTTCGGCAACAACGCGGCTGAAGCCTGGGCCGGCAAGGTGAGCAAATGATTCTGAAAGTAGCCAGAGCCAAGTTGACCGCCTATGCGCTGCCAATCTTTGCAACTCTGGTTGTGGTGGTTTCTCTGGCTTTCTGGTGGCTCTGGTCAGACCGGCAATCACTCCTAGAGGACAATGCCAATCTGATGCAGGCGATGGATCAGGCCAAGGTTACTAACGAAAAGAACCGGGCCCAGATTGAACAGCTGGAGGCGGATATCCGCTGGCGTGATCAGCAGGCGGTTATCCGGTCCAAGCGTGAGAAAAGATTGAGCGATCAGCTGGCCGCCACCGAGAGCGAGCTGGAGGAGTTGGTGAAAGATGCGCCTTGTAGCGGTCCTGAGTATTTGTGGCCTGATGCTGTTTATAAGCGGATGCGAATCAACACAGTGGCTGACCCGAACCGAGTACAGGAAGGACTTGGTGCCAGAACAGTACCTGGTACCGAGGACGCTACCGGCTCCACCTCAGAGAATTGACCAGTGCCCTATCTGGGCTGAGAAACTCAAGGCTGCGGCCATGGCTTGCGAGGGTGATAAGGCTGACATCCGGGCATGGAATGAGCGGCCAATCGATGAGGCCAACTGATGCACTCCTGGAATGAACCGGTCAAGTAATGGCCTGCGCGGGATGTGAGAAGCGCCGGGCCTGGATTCGGAAATGGACGAGGATAGCCCGTGAGCGAGCCAGCAAGACCTTTAATCGTACTGAAGCCCCAGCAGTACCTGACTCAGGAGATGATGTGCCATCTCAGAGCGCACGCCGAAAGGCTGATTGATGATCTCAGTTATGACGTGTTGGTAGTCGAGCATGGACTCGACGCTCAAGTGCATAGTGATGTCGCTCCATTGGTTAAAGCGATCGAGCGGCAGACGCAGGCAATCGACGCCCTGGCTGAAAGCAACATGGCGCTGGTCGATGCGATGACTCAGTTGGATGAGGACGATGGCGCCGGGGCGACGACCTACCTGGACGACACACCGAGGAAGTAGGCATGAATAAAGCAAAGGTAGCAGCAGCATTCAATCGCTGGATGGATGAGTACACGAACAACCCGGAGAAGTTTGAGCACACATCAGCCGCTGTCTTGCGTCATCAGCGTGAGAAGGATAACGGTGAGACGCCGTCATATGGCAGCCACTGTGCCGCGATGCTGGATCACTACATGGCCGAGGAAGAGGGTGCCTAGTCGACCAGGGACGCATAAGCCCAGGCAGCCGGACACAGACAGGCACCAGCCACCAGGTGCCACCCGCTGGGGTCGTGGTCGTGGTGGTAGCAAGTGGCGGACCCGCCGGCGCCGCATCTTCGAGCGGGACAAGTATCTGTGCCAGATCTGCCTGGGCGATGGCCGGCTGACTCCGGTGGAGCTCCATGGCCCACGGCACGGCGTGTGTGACCACAGGATCCCGACCGCCGAGGGTGGCACCGATGCCGACAGCAACCTGCAGACGATCTGCCAGGACTGCGACCGCACCAAAACGGGGCAAGAATCCCGAAGGGCGGGGGGTGGGTCGAAAGTCTAGGGCCTTTGTCTCTGACACCGCCCCCCCAGCCTTTTTTTTGCACGGTCAAAATTAGGATTTGAAAATTTGAGGGTTTGAAAAGTGGCGAGAGGACGGAAGCCGACGGCTCCGAACCTCAAGGTGTTGGCTGGGACGGATCGGCCGGATCGAGAGGTTCCGGACGCCCCTGAATATGACCTGGTGGACGATTTTCCCGATCCACCGCAGTACCTGAACACCGATGGCGCCGAAATGTGGAACAACATTGGCCGGCAGCTGGTGGCCGCCCGGGTCCTGCAGGTGGTCGACCTGTTCTCCCTCGAGCAACTCTGTTTCCAGTGGCAGTGCTTCCGGCGCAAGGCAAAGGCCGAGATTGAGTCTACCGCCGCTGAAACCACTGCACTCAAGGCCCTGTTCTCAGAATTCGGCATGACGCCGGCCAGTCGGGCCAAGGTCAGCGCCGGCCAGGAGAAATCCAAGGGCAACAAATTCGGAAACAACGGCAAGCGTGGAGCGTGACTACGTCAAGATCGCGAAGGACTACGCCCGTAAGGCGGTTCGCGATAAAAAGCGGAAGCGGCATGGCCGGCTGATTCGGGAAGCGGCGCAACGGTTCCTGGATGACTTGAAGCGGGCCCGGAAGAAGAGCTGCCCATTCTTCTTCGACAACTGGCACGCGACAGATCCGTGCGACTTCCTGGAGAAGATGCCGCACGTTGAGGGCAAGTGGGACACTCCCACGATTGTCCTGCACCCGTCACACATCTTCTTCCTGGTTCAGCTGTTCGGGTTCCGGAAGCGGGAAGCGATTAAGGTCGAAGGCTGGGATAAGGACAACAAGTTCTATCCCCGGCGCTATACCTCTGCCCTGTTCGCCGTGGCCCGGAAGAACGCCAAGTCCACGCTTAGCGCTGGAATCATGAACTACTGCCTGTGCTGCGAGCCCGAGGAAGGCGCTCAGGTGATCAGCGCGGCCACCACCTACGACCAGGCCTCCATCATCTTTAAGGTGGCAAAGGCCATGGTCGACAAGACGCCTGACCTGCGCGAGGCCTTCGGCCTGGAGACCTGGGCCAAGTCGATCACCCGGTTCGAAACCAACTCCAGCTTCAAGGCACTGCACGCCAAGGCCAGCACCCAGGACGGTCTCAACCCGTCCCATGTCGCGCTGGACGAGATTCATGCCCACAAGACGGCGGACCTACTGAACGTTCTGACCTCGGCAGCAGGTGCCAGGTACAACCCGCTCTGGCTCTACACCACGACCGAGGGTTACACGAACCCGGGGCCCTGGGCTGAGATCCGAATGTTTGCCAAACGGCTACTGTCCGGCGTCTTCGAGAACACCGCAGACCACTTCCTGGTGGTGTTCTACGCGGTGGACGAGGAAGACAAGACAAACGGCATCGAGGCCGACGACGAGTTCGACGAATCGGCCTGGGTCAAGGCCAACCCGCTAATGGATGTGAATCCGCATCTGCTGGCGGCCATTCGGAAGGAGGCCATCGAGGCCCGTCAGATGCCGTCGAAGCTGGCGGAGTTCCGGATAAAGCGGCTGAACCGCCCGGCTTCCACTGCCGACGGCTGGATTGACCTGACCAAGTGGCAGGCCTGCGACGGCGAGTTCGACCTGGACTGGCTGCGGGACTACCCCTGCCACGGCGGCCTGGACCTGGCGTCCACCACGGATATCTGCGCGTTCCGGCTGGTGTGGGATGTTAACGGCACCAAGTACACCTACGGCTGGCGGTGGGCCCCTGAAAGCGCCGTGGCCTACCGGACAGAGCGGGGAACGGTTCCCTACCAGTCCTGGGTAGAGACCGGACTGCTCAAGCAGACCGCCGGCAACGTCACCGACTACGCCGTCATAGAGGAAGACGTTGTCGCGATCTGTGAGGACTTCAACGTCCAGCAGGTGGCCTACGACAAGTGGAACGCCTCAGACCTGGTCAACCGACTGGTGGAGGCCGAGATACCAATGATTGAGTTCGTCCAGGGCCCGAAGTCCTATCACCCGGCCATGCAGGCCCTGGAGCGGGACTACATCGCCGGCAACCTGGTCCATGGTGGCGACCCGCTCCTGAACTGGTGCGCCTCCAACATCGTGGCCCGCCGGGACCAGAACCTGAACATGGCCCCGGACAAGAAGCGGTCAGCGGACAAGATCGATGACATGGCCGCGCTGCTGATGGCCTACGGCATCGCGATATCGGAAGAGCCCGAGAAAGAACCCGAATACCAGATGCTGTTCGTCTGATCTGAGCAGCCACCCAACAACCCGCCCCGAGCGGGTTTTCTCGTTTATGGAGAACCCGAAATGGATCCAGCCCTGAACCTCGAAAAGCTGGCGGAGCAAACCGACCGCGTATACAGCGTCATCACGGTCAAGGCCCTGGATGACGAAAAGCGGGAGTTCACCGGTATCGCCACCACGCCGTCCACCGACCGGATGGATGACATCGTTGAGCCGGATGGCGCCCAGTTTGATCTGCCGATCCCGCTGCTTTGGCAGCATGACCGGATGTCCCCGATCGGCAAGATCACCTCCGCCAAGATGACGGACAAGGGCATTGAGGTGACCGGCACGATTGCGCAGGTCGACTCGCCGCCCGGATTGGCTGCCCGCCTCGATGAGGCCTGGCAATCCCTGAAACATGAGCTGGTCCGCGGTCTCTCCATCGGTTTCCGGCCCATCGAATACACCTTCATGGATAACGGCGGCATCCACTTCCTGAAGTGGGACTGGCTTGAACTGTCAGCCGTCACCATCCCCGCAAACGCGGAAGCCACCATCAGTTCCATCAAGTCCTACGACACCGTGCAAAGGGCCGCGTCTGGCCGTGAAAAGCACAGCATCGTGCGACTGGAAAATACCGCCGGCGCTTCGGCACCGAAAACGAAATCCTTTGAACCACCGAAGCCCCGGGAGGGCCGAGACATGAACATCGAAGAGCAGATCAAAGGCTTTGAAGCCACTCGCCAGGCCAAGGCGGCCCAGATGGCGGAGATCATGGAGAAGGCCGGCGAAGAAGGTCGGACCCTGGACGAGGCCGAAACCGAGGAGTACGACACCCTCCAGGGCGAGGTGAAGGCCACCGACGACCACCTGAAGCGCCTTCGGGAGTTGCAGGAGACCAACAAGGAGAAGGCCGAGCCGGTCGACGACCGCAGCCGCATGCAGGAGCGCAGCCCGGCCACCGCCAAGGTCACCGAGAAGCTGGCCCCGGGTATCGAGTTCGCCCGGTTCGCCATGTGCCTGGGTGCGGCCAAGGGTGACCTGGCCACCGCACGCTCTATCGCGGAGAAGCGATTCCCGCAGAACGAGCGCATCAACACCACCCTGAAGGCGGCCGTCGAGGCTGGTACCACTACCGACTCCACCTGGGCCCTGCCGCTGGTTGAGTACAACCAGTTCGCCGGAGACTTTGTGGACTACCTGCGTCCCCAGACCATCCTGGGGAAGTTCGGTGCCGAGGGAATCCCGGCCCTCCGGGCCATTCCCTTCAACGTCCATATCCGTGGCCAGACCTCTGGTGGTAGCGGTTACTGGGTTGGCCAGGGCGCTCCGAAGCCGCTGACCAAGTTCGACTTCAATGATGCCTACCTGGGCTACGCCAAGGTGGCCAACATTGCAGTACTGACCGAGGAGCTGATGCGGTTCAGCAACCCATCCGCTGAAGCCCTGGTCCGAGACTCCCTGGCCGGCGCCCTCATCGAGCGCCTGGATACCGACTTCATCGATCCGGACAAGGCTGCCGTGGCCGACGTTTCACCGGCATCGGTGACCAACGGCGTCACCCCGGTTGTCTCCAGCGGCAATGATGCCGACGCCATCCGGGTGGACGTTGGTGCGGCGATGCAGAAGTTCATCGCCTCCAACATCACGCCCGCCGCCGGCGTCTGGATCATGTCCGCGACCACGGCGCTCAGCCTGTCCCTGATGCGCAATGCGCTGGGTCAGAAGGAGTTCCCGGAAATCACCATGATGGGTGGTAGCTTCGAGGGCCTGCCGGTCATCGTGTCCGAGTATGTCCCCGCGGACTCCAACGGCCACTTCGTCGTCCTGGCCAATGCCAGCGATATCTGGCTGGCGGATGACGGCAACGTCGTGATCGACGCCTCCCGGGAAGCATCCCTGCAGATGCTGGACAACCCCACCAACAACAGCTCCAGCGGCACCGCCACCAGCATGGTCTCGATGTTCCAGACCAACAGCGTGGCGATCCGTGCCGAACGCTGGATCAACTGGAAGAAGCGCCGCGAATCCGCTGTCGCGCTGATTTCCGGTGTGAACTGGGGTGAGCCGGCCTCCTGATCGGGTGGCTTTCACTTGAACCGGTGAGGGCCCGTTCCGGCGGGCCCTCCCTTGATCCGGAGGCACCATGAAGAACATCCGACTGCGGTACCTGGCCAAGGCCGGGCCGTCCAAGGCTGGCCAGGAATTCCTGGCGAACCACGTTGAAACCAAGGCCCTGGTGGCAATCGGTCATGCCGAGGTCATCGAGGACCCGACCGGCCGCTACCTGACCCGGGAAATGGCTCCGACCAACACCAAGGGCCAGCAACCTCCGGCACCGCCGGCGGCCACCGCTCCCGCAACATCCGACGCGGTGAAGAAGCTGGCGGACGAGAACGGGATTGACCTGACCACCGTCACCGGTACCGGAAAGGGCGGCCGCATCGTCAAAGCCGATATCGAAGCCCTGATCAAACCTGAGTGAGCTGATGAGCCAGAACCGCCGATTCTCCGATGCAGTGATGATGGTCCTGCAGGCTGCGATCACCTGGATACTGCTGTTTGGACTTTCTGGCGCGTCACTGCTGGTGGCCGGCGTTTACCTTCTCTATGGCCTGCCCTGGGCTCTTATATCTGGCGCCTGCTGCTGCCTTCTGTTTTCGTTCCTGATCATGCGTGGGGTATCCCGTGGCGAATAAGTCGGTACTGTCAGCACTGACCAGCGCCTTCAGCAAGTCCTACATGGCCCCGGTGGACAACCGTGGTGGCTGGTGGCCGTGGGTTCGTGAGCCCTACGCCGGCGCCTGGCAGAACAACGACGAGTGGACCATCGATTCGGTCCTCGCCTACCCGGCGGTCTACTCCTGCATCAGCCTGATATCCAGCGACATCGGCAAGCTCCGGCCCACCATCCAGCGACTGAACAGTGACGGCATCTGGCAGGAGGTTACAGATCGGGACGTCTCCCCACTTCTGGCCCGGCCAAACCGGTACCAGAACCATATCCAGTTCAAGGAATGGTGGATCACCTCCAAGCTGATTCGAGGGAACACTTACGCCCTAAAGGGGCGCGATAACGGCAACACTGTTAGAGAGCTCTATATCCTGGACCCGGAGCGCGTTCAGGTTCTGGTTTCACCGGACGGCTCTGTGTTCTACCAGCTCGGCCAGGACAACCTGAATGGTCAAGAAGAGAGCAGCGTCACGGTACCGGCCAGCGAGATCATCCACGACCGGATGAATTGCCTGTTCCACCCGCTGGTGGGCATTTCCCCTTTGTTTGCCTCGGGGCTGGCGGCCAGCCAGGGCATCAAGATCCAGAACGATTCCAAGAAGTTCTTCGATAACGGTGCACAACCTGGTGGCGTGCTTACCGCCCCGGGCGCTATCTCCGATGAGACGGCGGCCCGGTTGAAGTCTCACTGGGATGCAAACTACACCGGACAGAACTCCGGAAAGGTGGCCGTTCTGGGTGACGGACTGAGCTTCGAACAGATGCGCATGAACTCCACCGATGCGCAACTGATCGAGCAGTTGAAGTGGACGGCGGAGGCGGTTTGCACCGCGTTCGACGTACCGGCCTACAAAGTGGGCGTCGGTGACATGCCGACCTACAACAACATCGAGGCGCTGACCCAGGGCTATTACAGCCAGTGCCTCCAGGTGCACATCGAGTCCATGGAGCTGTCCCTGAAGAACGGCCTTGCCATATCTGAATCCACGCGGATTGAGCTGGACCTGGACGCGCTGTTCCGGATGGATTCGGCCACCAAGATCAAGACGCTGCGCGACGGTGTCGAGGGTGGCATCTACGCCCCGAACGAGGCCCGCAAGCGGATGAATCTGAAGCCACTGGAGGGCGGTGACACTGTCTACCTGCAGCAGCAGAACTACAGCCTTGAGGCGCTGGCCCGCAGGGATGCGCAGGAAGATCCGTTCAGCTCCGGATCCGGCAACTCACCGGTTCCGGCTGAGCCGCCCGAAGACGACGATCCAGACGACGAGGCCCGCATGCTGGCCATGATATTGGAAAAGGAGCTGTCCAGTGAAACTCAGTGATCTGCAGGCCCAGGCCAAGGCGCTGGCACCGGTCCTGAAGGACTTCGTCTCGAAGGCCACCTCTGACCTGCGTGATGAGTTTAAGCAGCTGCTGGACGATCGAGACCGGGAGTTGGGAAAGCGCATTGACAGAATCGTGGTCCCTGCCCTCGACGATATCGCTCGCGAGGTCTCGGAGCTGATCGAAAAGCCTGCCGATGGCAAGGATGCAGATCCCGAAGTCATTCGGCAGATGGTCACGGAGGTCATCGCCGAAATCCCTGCGCCCGAGGACGGTAAAGACGGTGAAAGCGTCTCCGTGGAAGACGTGCAACGCATGGTCGACGAGGCCGTGGCCAAGGCCATGGAAAGCGTCGAAATCCCAGCACCCCAGGACGGCAAAGACGGTGAAAGCGTTCCCGTCGAGGACGTGCAGCGAATGGTCGACGAGGCCGTGGCCAAAGCCATGGAAAGCGTCGAAGTGCCGAAGGACGGCGAGCCGGGCCGGGATGCGGTGGATATCGACATCCTGCCCGACATCGACCCGGAAAAATCCTATCCCCGCGGAACCTACGCCACTCACGCCGGTGGCCTGTGGCGCTCCCACTCCACCACCCAAGGAATGCGGGGCTGGGAGTGCATCGTTGATGGCGTGAAGGACATCGAGGTAACCCCGGTTGATGACCGCACCTTCAAGGTGAACGTCCAGCGCTCCAGCGGTGACTCCGCCGGCGAATTGTTCTCCATGCCCATCGTCATTGACCGCGGCGTTTACCGACCGGATGAGGACTACGAGAAAGGCGACGGCGTGTCCTTCGGCGGGTCGTTCTGGATTGCCCAGAAGGGAACCCCGGACGGTAAGCCGGGGACCACCGATGACTGGCGCCTTGCCGTGAAGCATGGCCGCCCAGGCAAGCAGGGTGAGCAGGGGCCTAAGGGCAAGGATGGCCGGGACGGACGCGCCGGCCGGGACCTGACCAAGATGCTGCCGGACGGGGGCAAATACTGATGACCATGCTCATCACTCTGGAGGACGCCAAGGCGCAGATCCGTATGGATCATGACGATGATGACGCCCTTATCGACCTGCTGGCCCGTGCTGCCAGTGAGGCAGTTCTGGGCTATCTCAAGAGCGCCGCCGATAGTTTCCTGGACAGTAGCGGCCAGGTTCCTGTGGACAGCAACGAGGTGCCTGTTGTCCCGTTCAGGGTGAAGGCTGCGACCATGATCCTCACCGCTGAGATGTACAAGAATCCTGAGGGCCTGGTGGAAGACCCCATCGGTGGCGCAGCCCAGATCACCTACGGCTATGGGTACCTGCCCCGGTCTGTGGTTGCCCTGCTCTATCCACTCCGTGATCCGGCCTGTGCGTAATGACTGATATCGTATCCAGAATTCTTCGACCGATCTGGCGGATGGTGGATATGGGTGACGGAACCCATGCCCCGAGATTCCTGGCCAGCCCTCCGCTGGACATAATGACTGATGGCGGTAGCGGCCCGAATCGACGATTGCGCGTGGACGTGGCCCAGACCGGTTTCTTTGCCGGTCGCGAGTTCCGGACATTTCTGGAATTAGACATGGCCGACGGGGAATCCATAGTGGTCCGCGCCACGGTGCCTATCAACGTGATTCTGTTTGGCCTGACCGCAAACCTGGTGGCCGGTGAAATCCGAATTGAAACCATAGCTGGCGGTACCGAAGGCGGGACCTTTGACGATCCGCTGCCCATATTCAACCGAAACAACATGAGCAGCAGGCCTATGCCGGCCTACCAGCACCAGGTTGACCTGGACGCCGGAGGGACACACTCGGGAGGGCTGCTGCTGGATGTGCTTTTGAATAAGGCAGCGGACAACGCCAATTTCGCCAGCACCGTGGACGCCAGTCAAGGCGACGAGCGGGGAGTGGCGCCAGACACCTACTATTTCCGAATGACAGCCACAGGCGCCACCAGAGGCGTATTCCGGGCCCGCTGGGAGGAAAGGCCGGAGGGTGTTTACTGATGGGCATTTCGGCAGGCCGGCTTCGCCACCGGATCGATATTCAGAAACGGGAAGAGGTACAGGACCCGAACACTGGTGCCATGACCAACACCTGGGTCACCGAGTGGGCATCGGTACCGGCAGCCATCGAACCTCTGAGCGTTCGGGAGTTCATGCAGTCCCAGGCCAACCAGTCAGAGATTTCCGCCCGAATCACTATCCGGTACCGGGAGGGTCTGGTGGCCACTATGCGGATTGTCCACAAGGGCCGGATCTACAACCCTGAAGGATTCCTCCAGGACCCGGACAGCGGGCTGGAATACGTGACAATCCCATGCAGTGAGGGCGTCAATGACGGCGAATGATTGAAGGGCTTATTCCTGGGGTTGGACACTGGACTGAAACACGTAAAAATCTCTACCGCGCAGATGTTAGTGATGGATTATCGGTGTATGCTGCCGAGATACAGATATCTGTGGAGCGATAGCAATGGATATATCTGAGTCATTTCGGAAGTTGATCAATGATTGCGAGCATCTAGATGGAACCGCGCAAATTGATCTCGACCTATATAAGCGCGCGCTCAACGAGCATGAGGATGAATCACAGGAGTTGAAGGAAGCCATCCGGTCCATAAACGAACAGTTGATTATTTCTGAGGGCATTTCTGTCCTTCACTTCTATAACGAGAATGCCGATGAGCCGGCCCCGGAGATCAAAGTCCTAAAACGGGTGCTTGACAAGTAACCCAATCCCAAGCCCCGACTTTCTCCGGTTTTTCATTTCTAGCCCTGGCATCCGCCGGGGTTTTTTATGCCCGGAGGAAAAGTGAACTGGACCGGCATGACCGTGATCTGCATGGCATCGGGCCCATCCCTTACTCGCGCTGACGCTGAGCGCGTGAAGAGCTGGCGCGATGCTGGCGATGACCGACGGGTAGTCGTGACAAATACCACCTTCCGAATGGCGCCCTGGGCGGACGTGTTGTTCGCCATGGATGCAGCCTGGTGGCGTCAGTATCACCACCAGGTAGCCAAAGAGTTCAAGGGCGATAGGTACACCACCGCCCGCAATTCGGCCCCGGGTGCCCAGAAGATCATTAACAACCTCGGCGGAAACTCCGGCGCCGGCGCGATTGGTCTGGCGGAATACTTCGGAGCTCGCCGGATCATCCTGCTGGGTTACGACTGCCAGTACACGGGCGGCAAACGCCACTGGCACGGGGATCATCCCCGGGGTCTCGGAAACTGCGTCAGCCTGCCGAATTTTCCCCGGCACTTCGCCCAGTTGGCCCGCCGGCTGAAACACTGCGAGATCATCAACGCCAGCCGGGCCACCGCCATTGATGAGTGGCCGAGGATGTCCCTCGAGCAGGCCCTGCAGCAATTCACCCCAGGAAGGAGTCGGGCCCGTGCATAGGCGGCCGCTTTTTATCACCGGTGCCTCACGCTCCGGCACCAGCATGACCGCCGGCCTGTTTGCGCAGCATGGCCTGTGGTTCGGGCCCTGCATGAAGCCCAGCCGGATCAACCCCCGGGGATTCTTCGAGAGCGAGTTCACCAAACAGAAGGGGGCTGGCTACCATTCGCCCCGGAATGCCAGCGGGTGGCAACAATGGCTCGAACGCTATGGCAGCCCGGACCAGTGGGCAGTGAAGGCCGGCCCGGAATGGTGGCCCTTGTTCAGCCAGTTCGACCCCGTGGTGGTCTGCTGCTACCGCAAGCGAGAGAAGATCATCGACAGCCGGGCCCGGGCCCACTTCAGTATGCGCCCTCAGGCCGTGGACACTGCCTGGCGCCGGATGGCGGAGATCCCCAACACCATCGACGTGTGGCCGGACGAATTCGTGTCCGGAGACTTCAGCCGGATACTGCCGGCATTCGAAGCCCTGGGCGTCCCGTTTGATGAGGATGTGGCCC
Source organism: Marinobacter shunpengi (assembly GCF_045449695.1). Taxonomy (NCBI): domain Bacteria; kingdom Pseudomonadati; phylum Pseudomonadota; class Gammaproteobacteria; order Pseudomonadales; family Marinobacteraceae; genus Marinobacter; species Marinobacter shunpengi. The sequence continues at coordinate 153,873 of NZ_JBJJKZ010000005.1, read as the reverse complement.
GGGAGTGGATAGACCCGGGGCTGTGGACCCGGGGCTGATGGTTACACGAATTTGCGTCCTCCGGTCCGGGGGCGAGTACACGCCGGCGCATGTCCAGTGGCTGGCCCGGCAGGTGCCCGGCCTGAAATGCCTGAGTGACGCACCGGTGCCAGGCGTGGAGACAATCCCGCTGCGTCACCCCTGGCCGAAGTGGTGGGCCAAGCTGGCCCTGTTCGAGCCCGAGGCCATCCCGGGGGACCTGCTCTACATTGACCTGGACACCGTGATCATCGGTGACCTGGCGGAGTTCGAGGCCGTAGGCCAGACCACCATGCTCAGCGACTTCTACTGGCCGGCCCGCCCGGCCAGCGGCCTGATGTACATCGCCGAGGCGGATAAGGCTCAGGTGTGGGAGCGATGGCTGGCGGACCCCGCCGGCCACATGGCCCGCAAGCGGGGCCGGGGTGGCATTGGTGACCAGGGATTCCTGGCCGAGGTGCTGGCCCCGGCCCGGTGGCAGGATCTGATACCCGACCGGGTGGTCAGCTACAAGGTGAATTGCCGCCGAGGCCTGCCGCCCGGGGCGGATGTGGTCTGTTTTCATGGGAAGCCCCGCCCCTGGGGCGTGAATCTACCGTGGGTACCAAAGCTATGGCAGACGGAGTCGACTTCGAGCTGACTGGTCTGGACGGACTGCTGAACACCCTGAACACCGTCAGCTATGACATGAAGCGCAAGGGCGGTCGGTTCGCCCTGCGCAAGGCGGCCCAGGTCATCCAGAAACAGGCCCAGGCCAACGCCAGGCGTCTGGACGACCCGAACACCGAGGAAGACATCGCCGAGAACATAGCCATCCGCTGGTCCGGACGGACCTTCAAGCGCACCGGCGACCTGATGTTCCGCATCGGCGTCCGCGGGGGTGCCCGCAGCTACGCCAACACCCGGGCCAACGTCCGGGCCGGCAGGGCTGGCCAGACCTACCAGACCGATGGCGACAAGACGAACCCGGGCGGTGATACCTGGTACTGGCGCCTGCTGGAGTTCGGCACCGAGAACATGGCGGCCAAGCCTTTCATGCGTCCAGCGGCCACCCAGGCGGCGGAGGCCGCTGCATCCGAGTTCATCAACCAGTACGAAAAGGCCCTGGCCCGGGCGATCCGGCGGGCGAATAGGCAGGCATCCTGATGTTCCCACCAATCTTCCAGATCTGCGCCGGCAACGCGGCGGTTACTAACCTGCTGGGCACAGTGCCTACCCGCCTGTTCCCGTTCGGTGAGGCGCCCCAGGGTGTCACGCTGCCCTACGCCGTCTGGCAGACGGTATCCGGAGGCCCCGAGAACTACCTGGGACAGCGTCCGGACATGGACCTGTTCATGCTGCAGGTGGATGTCTACGCCGATACGGCCAGCGATGCCCGGTCTACGGCCCAGGCGCTCCGGGATGCACTGGAAGGTCACGCCCATATCACTGGCTGGCGGGGCGATGGCCGGGACGATGAGACAAACCACTACCGGTACAGTTTCGACCTGGACTGGTGGACACCCCGATAACCCACAACGCCCGCACTGCCCGGGCTTTTTTATGCCCTGGACTCGTCGAGACGACGCTCTATAGGGCGCCCTATTCCAATCCCGCCGTGAGGCGGCACGTTCCCATGAAGAGGACATAGCAATGAGCAAGCTGACACAGGGCACCCAGGTGTTCTTCCTCAACCCGGATGCCGAATCAGTCGGTGTTGTCCGGGTAGAATGCGCCACCAGCTTCAACCCCGGCGGTAACCCGGCGGACCAGGTTGAGGATACCTGCCTCGAGGACGCGGACCGTTCCTACAAGGCGGGCCTGCGTACTCCCGGTCAGGCCACCCTGGGCCTGAACGCCGACCCGGAGAACGACAGCCACATCACCCTGCATGGCCTGGCCAACTCCAACCCCAGCCCCACCCTGAAGTGGGCAATCGGCTGGTCTGATGGCCCGAAGGATGCAGAAGGCAACCCGGACCCGTCGGGCTATCCGACCGTGGACAGCTCCGGTGACTTCGACCTTCCGACGAACCGCACCTGGTTCATCATGGAAGGCTACGTGTCGGACTTCCCGTTCGACTTCCAGCAGAACGCCGTCGTTACCACGCAGGCCACCATCCAGCGTTCCGGCGGCTCCCAGTGGATCAAGAAGGTAACCACTTAATGAACCTGAGCATTGAATCACTCAGCGAGATGGGCGCCTTCACCGGCGCCCCGGTGGAGAAGGAAATAACCTGGAAGCAGGGAGGCAAGAAGCTGACCGCCACCACCTACGTGCGGCGGCTGTCCTATCAATCCGCCATGTCGGAGATTGAGGCGCACAAGAACAAAAGCGACCTCACAGCCAGCCGGATCGCTGCCTGCATCTGTGACGATAAGGGCAAGCAGGTGTTCACGCCGGAGGACATCACCGGTGACGCCGACCCGGAACGCGGCCCGCTGGATGGAAATCTGGTCTATGCCCTGTTGCGCGTTATCTCCGAGGTGAACGACCTGGGAAAGCCGGAGAGCTGAACGACGAAGACGAGCTCTGGCACGAGCTGGTCATGAATGGAATCGGCGGCCGAACCATCACAGAGGCAAAGCAGCGGATGCCCTACGTCGAGTTCCTGGCCTGGGCGGCTTATCGCAAACGACGCGGCAGCCTCAACCCAAACCAGCACATCGAACGTGCCGGCGCCCTGGTGGCCACCATCCTGTCCAACGTCAACAGGAAGAAGGACACCCAGCCGTTCAGCTTCTACGACTTCGCCCCGCACCATGACGAGCCTCCGATCTCTCTGGAACGTGCCATGGAGGTCTGGCACTGAAAGTGCTAGATTTCCAGGGAAGGAGGACGCTGTGTATGAAAATCGTAGGTGGCAGTTTTGGCCTGAGCGGGAAAGCCCGATTCAGTGGCAAATACCTGGAAGTGATTGGTGACAGGAAGGCGGACTACCAATCTGCTGATGTGACGTCGGTGAATGTCCGACAGGAAGGAGAGCGGAAATTCGGTTTGATCGGGGCCATCATCGGCGCGGTCCTCCTGGGCTTCCTCCTGGGAATTCCGTTCGGACCCATTGGGTGGGGCATTGGTATCGCGATAGCGATTGCCGGTTCCTTCTATTCCACAAAGAAGTACTTCGCCGATCTGGAATTTTCCGACGGCGGCAAAGTGAGCCTCCAGACAAACGACTACGAGGCCAAGAAGCTGGTCCAATTCCAGGGCTAGTGACCCCAACAGAAATCCGTTGAAGAACCCCGCTCCGGCGGGGTTTTTTAATGCCTGGAGAAAAGCATGGCATCAAAGTCGCTTGGCACATTGACGCTGGACCTGGTCGCCAAGGTTGGCGGGTTCACCCAGGGCATGGACCAGGCCTCTCGGAAGTCCCAGCAGACCGCCAAGCAGATCGAGAAATATTCCAACCAGATCGGCGCGGCCCTGACGGCCGCCACCGCTGCCGGCGTCACAGGTATGGCGGCCCTGGTGACATCCACGGCCGAAGGCGCCCGGGAGATCCGCAACTTCGCCGAGCTCTCCGACGCCAGCACCCAGCAGTTCCAGCGCATTACGTATGCTGCCAGTCGGTACAACCTGGAACAGGAGAAGGTTGCCGACATTCTCAAGGACACCAACGACCGGGTTGGCGACTTCATCCAGACCGGCGGCGGCCCCATGGCCGACTTCTTCGAAAACATCGCCCCTCTCGTCGGTGTCACCGCTGACGAATTTGCCCGCCTGTCCGGTCCGGAAGCCCTCCAGCTCTACTTCGACAGCCTCCAGAAAGCCAACGTCTCCCAGAAGGATATGACCTTCTACATGGAGGCGATCGCGTCGGATGCCTCGTTGCTTATCCCACTGCTGCGTGACGGCGGCGCCGAGATGGAGCGCCTGGGTGATGAAGCAGAGCGCACCGGAAACGTCTTCTCCGATCTTGAGTTCGAGCAGCTGGAAACAATCACCAGGGGAATGGATGAGCTGACGGCCGCCGCAACGGGCATGAAGAACGAGGTTGTGCTGGCGGCCATCCCGGCAATCAATGATCTGATCGAAATACTGACCGACCCGCAGACCATTGAAGCGGCACAGGATTTGGGCGGGGCCGTTGTGACCTCTGTTAATGCCGCAGTTCAGACAATCAAGGGCGCCATCGAGGTCACACAGTTCCTCGCAGAAGAGCTGGCGGCCCTCACAGCCGGAGCTGCTGCAGACGATGTGGTTCGTTTGCAGGAGGAGCTGGAGGGATTTCGTCGAATCCTGGAGAACCCGACAGAGCGGCTAAGGTTCTTCGGTAAGGATGGCGTGGTCAAGCTCTATGACGAGGATGAAATCCGGACGGAGATAGCCAGGCTTGAGCGTCAGATCGCCGAAGCGCAGGACCGTATGGCGAACAACGCCGCCAGGTCCGCGCCGGATGTTGGGGCTATTGCGCTTCCTGAGCTTGAGGTTACGGGAGATTCGATCCCCCGCACTGGGTTCGCGGCTAGGGAGGCATCCAAGGCTGCTGCGGAGGCTGAGGAGGAAGCGGCAAAGAAGGCCGCTGAAATGATGAGGGATTATCGCGATCTTGTCCGGGACCTTCAGACCGAGGAAGAACTGCTGTCAAGCCAGCTTCGCGAACGCCTGGATCTACTGGACGCCGTGGACGAGGCCACTGAGCAGGACTATTCCCGTGTCGCCGCCGCAGCATTTCAGGACTCCCCTGATTTTTCTGGCATATCCCCCGAGATCGGCGGTCCGTTCAGCGAGTTGAACAAGATCGACGAAGAAAGGGAGCGTCTGGAGGAATGGCACCAAACCCAACTGGACATGCTTGCTCAGTACCGAGAGGACCGGGCCGACCTGGCCGAGCAATGGAATGAGCAGGAGCGCCAGATTGAGCAGGAGCACCAGGACAAGCTTCTTCAGATAGAATCCGCTCGCCAACAAGCCCAGTTGGCATCGGCAGAAAGCCTCCTTGGCAACCTTTCCGATGTAACAGCCACCTTCGCCGGCGAACAGTCGGACCTCTACAAAACCTTGTTCACGGCCCAGAAGGCGGCGGCCATTGCCCAGTCTGCCGTTGCCATCCAATCAGGCATTGCCCAGGCAGCCGCCAATCCATGGCCCGCCAACCTGGCCGCTATGGCTTCGGTAGCTGCGGCCACTGCCGGCATCATCGGTAACATCCAGTCAATCAGCCTGAACCTGGACGGCCAGGCCCACGACGGCATCATGTCCGTCCCTCAAGACGGCACCTGGAACCTGAAAAAGGGTGAGCGGGTAACCACGCAGGAAACCAGCGCCAAGCTCGATGCCACCCTGGACCGGATCGACAAGAACAGCAATGGAGGAACCGGCGGCACGACGGTTAACGTCATCGAGAACAAACAACGCGCCGGCCAGACGGAAACCACCGTCGATAGCGAGGGCCGGGAGAGTACGAACGTCTTTGTCAGTGACATCTATGGCAGAGGGCCGCGAGCGAAGGCGCTGGAGCAAGTATACGGACTCAAGAGGCAGGGCCGATGATTACAACGGATATCGACTTTCCGCCGGAGTGCGGCTGTTTCCTGAGAACCGGGTATGGCCTGGATCACGTCAGTACGTTCGTCCGCACCGAGATGGCCAGTGGCCGGGCCCGTCAACGTCGGGCCTTCCGCAGCGTGCCGTCGATGGCTCCCGCCGCCCTGCTGTTGGATCAGGCTCAGGCCCAGATATTTGAGGCCTGGTTTACCTATGACGTAGACGACGGCGCCGCCTGGTTCAACGCCACCCTGAAAAGCCCCATGGGCTATAAGCCGTATGTCTGCCGGTTCACCGAAATGTACTCCGGCCCCACCCTCACCGGTCGCAACCTCTGGCGCTTCGAGTGCCGCCTGGAGATCTACGAGCGCCCGATCCTGCCGGAACTGTGGTGGGACTACGGTCGGGAGTTTGTCGCCGGCTCCAGCATCATCGATCTGGCTATCAACCGGGAGTGGCCCGAGCCATGAGCCTGCTGGAACGAGTCTATGCCAGTGCGCCCACTGACCAGATCCTTTTGCCGACTCTGGAGATTGCGGTACCGGGCATGGACACCATCCGGATAGTGGGGGCCTTCGAGGACCTGGAGGCAACCACCGAAGATGGCGAGACTGTGACCTTCGTTGCTGGGCCCTTCGACTACCGGGAGCCGTCCAAGGATACCTCCGGCCTGCAGACGCTGGGCTTTGCCATCGCCGGGGTAACCGGGCAGGCCCAGGAGGCCGTGGACGCTGCCCTGGAGGCGGCCGCCGAGGTGCCGGTCATTTACCGGGAATACCTGCACACGGACCTGACCGCCCCTGCCAAGCGGCCCTACAAGATGACACTGCGGGGCGGCAGCTTTGAAGGTGTGATGTTCCAGGTGGAGGCCGGGTACTTTGACCTGCTGAACTACCACTGGCCGCGTCTGCGGTATACGGCGGAATTCGCCCCAGGGCTGAGATACATATGACGCTGGATGACTTGCTGGCGGTCCCTTACCGCCCGGACGGCCGCACCGCCCAGGGTGCTGACTGCTATGGCCTTACCCGCCTGGCCCGGGTGCACCTGTTCGGAAAACCCTGGATGCCGGCGCATGGCGCGGTGGAGGGCACCAACAAACGGGCCCTGACCCAGGCCGTGCAGGCGGAGGCCGTGCGTTACCACCAGGCGTCTGTTCGACCTGGCGTCATTGCCACGGCCTGGCGTGGACGACTATGTACACACATAGCCATTGTGGTGCAGGTGGACCAGCGCCCAATGATCCTGGAGACCAACGAACCTGGCGGCGCCGACCACGGCCCGAGGCTGGTCACCGTCCGCGCATTCGAGCACCGGTTTCTGAGAGTTCTCTACTATGACGATTAACGTCTACCCGAGCATTATGCCAGGTGATCCTGAGGAGGTTTACCACGACCATGGCATGACGATCGAGCAGTGGTTAATGTGGTGGGCCGGGGACTATTATCGTCCTGGCGCCCAGCAGCCCGTCAGTTGCACGGTGAACGGCCGGGTGGTGCCGCCTGCCGAATGGTCCTGTGTGACGATCCGCCAAAGAGACGTGGTGGATTTTCGGGTGACTCCCCGTGGTGATGCGTTCGGCGGCATTCTTGGTGCCGTCTTTCCTGTGTTCGCCCTCAACGTGGCGGCCTTCGATGCGCTGACCGGCCTGTTCACTCCCGGCATCCCAGGCCAAGGCGGATCAGGTCGGCAGGGCCAGCAAATCAGCCCCGCTGATGCCCGGGCCAATACCGCCCGCCTCGGTGAAGGCGTCCCGGAGCTGTTTGGTCGTTACATTCGCTATCCGGACTACCTGAACCAGCCGCGTCGGTTCTACGCAGACACCACCACCCAGGTGTTACGCCTTCTGCTGTCAGTCGGTGTTGGGTCATATGATGTAGACCCAGATACCGTCCAGATCGGCGAGACGCCGATCAGCGATCTGGACGGCGTGAGCTACCAGTTGTTCGAGCCCGGCGAAGATCTGTCCGGACTGCCCCACCACGAGAACTGGTACAACGCGCCAGAGGTTGGCTCCACCGAGTCCAGCACCGGCATACGCCTGAAAGGCGTTACCGAGTCTGGCCGAACATACGACGATGCCGGCGTATCCTCTGGCCAGACAATCAGCAGCATCGACACTGGTGAATATTGGGCCCCGGGTGTTGAGGGGGCGGTGAGGATGAGGCAGGTGGTCACCTCAACCGAGAACCCTGACCCCATGCTTAGCGATCCCATCACCGGGAACTTCCAGCACCTTGAGGTTGGCCTAACCGTGGATGTTGTGGCAGGTGTTGGCCTCAGCCTGCCGGACGGCCAGTACGTTGTTGAATCCCTGAATGCCGGTAAAACAGAGCTTACCCTGGAGACCACCGGCGGTGATCCGGTTAACGATCTGCCCGCCACCACGTCAACCATGGAAATCGACAAGGCCGGAACCCGGTACCGGATAACGTCGGTGAACAGTGGCAGCAGTATCGACGTTGAGCGCGTCCTTACAAACGGCGACCCAGATCCTGACTGGTCCGTATTGCCAACGTTGACCGACGGTTCGTCCAACTTCGACATAGCCTGGGACCCGGACACCATGGTGGGGTTTAAGGCCGGGCCCTACGCCGCATGCCCTGATGGTGAGGTGACAGACCGCTTTGAGATCGACATCTTCGCCGTTCAAGGTCTGGGGATTGTTGATGGTGAGGATATCGATCCCCGGTCACGCACCATCCGCATAGAGTGGCGGGAAATCGGTGGGACCACGTGGAACGTCCAGGACGAAGTAGTATCCGGGCAAACCCGTGACCAGCTTGGGTGGACGTTTGGAGTAGATCTTCCGTCAGCCATTCGACCGGAAGTACTTCTCGGGCGAGTGGGTGGAGAGTCCGTCGCCGTGACATCGCTGGACCGCCTCGAGTGCACCGCCCTGCGGGCACGTTTGCCCACGGTCACCAGTTACCCGGGCATCACCGTGATGGCTGTAACGATCCTGGGCACCGATGAGATAGGCAGCCAGTCGAACAATCGGATCAACCTGGAGCCTGTACGCAAACTGCCACCGGTCGCTGGCGGAACGCCGACCGCTACACGATCGATAGCGAGGGCCGCGTGCTATGTCGCCAGGTCCCTGGAATACGATGACGATCAGATCGACATCGATGAGTTTGAGAGGCTGGATGACATATGGAATGCCCGCGGTGATTACTTCGACTATGTGTTCAACGACCTGACCGCGAAGGAAGCCCTGGACACCATACTGCGGGCGGGGTTTGCCGTGGCCACCATCGACACCGGTGCGATCGTGCCTGTGCGGGAGGAGCCGCGGACTACGTTTGAGCAGGGCTACAGCCCGGAGAACATGACTGCCCCGCTCCAGCGCAATTTTACCGGACCAACCCCAGACGAGACCGACGGCGTGGAGGTGGAGTACACCAAGGCCGACACCTGGACCACCGAGACCGTGAAGTGTTTCCTGCCCGGGGACCAGGGCATCAAGCTGGACAAGGTGAAGTTGGATGGCGTGACGGACAGGACACGTGCCTGGCGAATCGGTATGCGCCGGCGCCGGGCCCAGCGTTATCGCCGTTATGAGTATTCGTTCTCCACCGAACTGGATGCCCTGAACAGTTCCTATCTGTCATACGTTCCTCTGCTGGACGATGTGCCCGGTTTCGGCGCCGTGTCCATCATGGAGTCCATAGAGCCCGACAGTGCCTACGGTGCCCGGATAACCGTCAGCGAGCCCCTGGAATGGTTTGATGGCCAGACCCATGTTGTGGCCTATCGGGACCCCGAAGGTTACACCGTGGGACCCTTCACCGCTTACCAGGGGGATAGCGCCGACGAGATCCTTGCTGACATACCGGAGCCCTGGCCAGAGATCAGCCTGAAACAGGAACCGCCCCACGTGTTCTTCGGCACCAGCGAGCGCTGGAGCTGGCCGGCCCTGATAACCGAGATCCGCCCCAGCGGCCCGCGATCGGTCTCGGTATCGGCCACCAATTACGACGACCGCGTCTACGCAGACGACGACGCAACACCCCCGGCTTAGCCAACACCCCTCAACAACTGATCGACCACGGCCCCACCGGCTGCCGTGCGATTCCTTGTGCCTGGAGTAAAAGCATGAAGTACAACACTGGCAATCCCCTGGGCTCTGCAGACCCGCGTGATCTTTACGACACCGCCACTGTCGCGGACAACCTGGTGCAGGGTGAGGAACCGGCGTACACCGACCGCCTCGGGAAAAAGCGCAAGAGCTGGGCGGGGATGGAGGCGGATTTTGATAGCGATCAGGCGCAAAGGCAGTCAGATTTTGACCAATTTCTGGTCAGCAGCGGTTACGAGCTTCTGGGCGATTACGCCGCGGGCATTGAAGTGGCCGCCTATAACCAGATCATCCGGGAGTCTGGCGAGTTCTGGCGCGCTGCGGCTAACACTGAATTGCCGTACACCACTACCGGTGCCGGCATGCCCGAAGGCGGGGCGTTTGTCTCGGTTGGTGACGCCAATCTGAGGCAGGAACTCTTCCAGCCCGGGGGTGCGTTAATGGTGAACGGCTCCGTTCATCGAGTTCCATCTCGCACTGAAATGAAAACCTATGACGTTTCCTCTGGGTATCAGTTCAGCCTTGAGGAAGGCGGGCGGTCTGGGACGTTTGTGGTTAAGACTGGCACCCCGCCCAGTGATCCAGAAGAAGGCATTAACGTCGTCCTGAATAATGGCAACTATGCCCAGCGTATTTATGACGGCATCACTCCGTCCGGGGGCATATGTGCTGACTGGTTCGGTGCAGCCGAAGGGGGCGATGCAAGTGTGGGCACTCAGGCTGCCCTTGACTATATGTACATCAGAGGGCTAGGTGGAAGATTAAGGTTCTCGGGGAACGATTATGTATTCAGCTCTGGTGTAATTGTAAAAAATGGATCTATTTTAACCGGTGATGGTTTTGGGTCAGTTGACACGACAGCTTCTCAGCCTTCTAACCCAACAACAGCTTTAATAGGTAACTTTGTTGGCACGCTTATTTTATTCGAGGCGGAAACGGATGGAGAAACAATTCATGGAGCGGGTATCGATGGGCTCACCGTAAAAGGGGAAAATACGCTAAATTATGGTGTAAGGGCTCGCTCCATCAGAGATTGTTATTTTTACTTTTGGGCTGAGCGATGCACAGTGGCCGGCTTTCGAATCACAGATGGAAACAATGCCCTTGCTGCCAATAACCATATCGAATATTACGCTTATCAGGCGGGATCAAACGAGGCTTGCATTAACAGTATTGGCCTCGATATCAGGGATGAAACCGGAAGCATCGGGACAACCAGAACTTACGCAGAATATTTGAATTGTATTGGCGGCGCTAATGGTTATGGTGTGCGCATCGGTGACCACGATGGCGGCTATTTCGCGAAAGTGGATGTCGGCGTTCAGTCCGGAGGATCTGGGTACGGCCTGTTGTTTGATGGGGACTTAGGGACTCAGCCAAGGCCGTCGAGGAAAAACCATGTCGGCTACCTTAACGGCACAGTTAAGGGGAATGTGAACTCACGAAACTCAATCGGCTACATCAACTCTGAGCCCTCTGATGTAGTGCTTGATGGAAACGCGATAATTGATTATTTCGTGTTCGACAGGAATGACGGGTCGCGCTACGAGACGTTCCGATATGCAATGTCGGATAGCTTATCCGTCAATCCTATTTCATCCGTTGTCGTCACCGGAACGCCGTCACCAGCAATCGTTGGCGGTAGCGCAGGGGCGGGCATTTCATTTGCCGATGCTCAGGACGGTAAAATAGCCATACCTTCCCCGCTGCTGAGAAAATGGTCAGAAGGCGATATCGTCTCCATTGATGCGCTAATTTATGCGGATGGCGGAACCGCCGGGCAGGACGCCGTACTTGAATCTGCCGTTATGGTGAAGCCTGAAGCGCAGGGCTTTGGAGGCGGGCTGATCAGCTCTGGCCTAATGACAGTAGACATTTCTGCCGTGGACAGCATACAGAAAGTAAGTATGACGATTAACGCACCCGTGTCCAATGACAGCGAGTGCCTTATCGTTCAGTTTTCCAGGGTCGGCACGTCAGGCAACGACACATATACTGGGAATGTAGTTCTGGCTGGCCTGTCAGTTAACTATGTATCTGATGGCCCCGTTACTGATCCGGGGCGAACTTGGGATAACCCGCCTGATCGGCAGGTGCTCCCTTAATATGCCAGTAAAACTACGCGAGTACATCATCCGCCCGCGCTCAAGGAGATGGGGCTTGGAGGTGGCGGGAATTGATGTCGCTAGCACAAAATCCAGCACAAAACTCGTGTGAGCGAGCGTAATTCAGGGGGTAAAAATGTCGTAACTGGCTGAATTTTCTACGCAGACACCCCCTGAAACACCCGCCTCACAAGTTCAAATCCTGCGATCCTGTTTCGTGGGGTTACTCCGGGGAATTTGGCGATCGGTTTTTCACATCCTGGAAGTGCCGGATCAGCCGCTGCCATGCTGCCTGCATCCTCTCGTTGCTGATATTGTTCACGTCACCGATTTGTTGAAAGGCGATGTTCTTGTTGAGCTCGCTCAGGCCTCCGTTCCATGACACTCGAATATCGCAGCCGGCCGGATAAATTCGGACCTGGGCCTCAGCATCCGGAGCGATGGCTTGTTCCATTTCTTGGAGCATGACGGCGGTGATGATCATGGGTATCCTTGGTCGGCGCGTGGTCGAAGATCATACACGCCTCGGGAGATCACTGTGGGCATTTTGCGGACACACGATGAGCATCAATGCGCAGCTATAGGGATATGTGGGCGAGGGCGTCCGGCTTTGGTCTAATAAAAACAGTTGCTTATAAGGGCTGGCAGCACTCATAATGCTGGGGTCGGCGGTTCGACTCCGCCCCTTGCTACCAGTATTCGAAAAGCCCGGCTCGCAAGAGTCGGGCTTTTTTAATGCCCGATAGATGGAGTGGAACCGAGGCAGGCGGGTCGACCGGAGCAACGCGACGACGGCCCAAAAGGTGAAGGCCGCCAGGCCTGAATGCTGCGCCCCTTGCTACCGGCACCGAAAAGCCCGGACGGACATGTCGACAGCAAGACTAACCCCGCTTTCACTACTCTTTGCGGTCTATCCCGCCTCCCTGCTTGCCAGTGGCGCACCTTGCGGATGATTGGTAAGCTGACGACCTGTGGTGTTATGGAGCAGTCGTCAGGACATCTGCCCCGCTCTATCACTGTCGCACTTCCCTAAGGGAAAAGACTGGGCTAGGAGGCTCACATGGAAAGGATTCACGAGCTGCAACGGCAGCCAGACGGAAGCTGGGCTTTGGTCAGAGCCTGCAACCAACACGCTATCAGCCCTACCCTCCCAAGAAACATTACGGCAGATATCAACAAGTATCGCCCCTTCGACGATCACAATGAACAGGTCATGAGGCCAACGAACCAACTTGGCTGGAAACTGCCTGAATTCACCCTGAAAGCCGGACAAGTACATGCATGGCATGGGGATAAACGTGTTATCTACGAGATTTCCTGCGATTCAGTAATCTTCCTCAGAGTGTCCCCTGGCAGAGCAGATAACTACAATTTTTTCATCCAGGACCTCAATAGTTTTGCCTATGACATAACCAACGGAGAGTTGGCTTATCAGGTTTCGAAAAAAACGTCACTGATTAAGACAATAGTGAAGTACGAGATGTACTTCATAATGGGAGTCATCTCGGCGGCCAGCATACCGGCGTTGATCATGGTGGTTGGTTCAGACGTTCTGGTTTCCAGTGCGCAGGCCAGATCGAAAATGAGCTCATCGAAGGAACTGGCGGAAACGATTCTTAGTGAACGAGAACGCATCAAAGAACTCGCGCCGACTTTGCATGAGAAGCTTGAACAATTCGTTACTTCGCAGCTGCAAGTTGATAGTGAAAGGCTAGTGGCCAATACCCTGGATCGTGTCGCCAGTGACGAAAAAACCAGGGGTCAGCTCGCGGGAGCCCTTGCCGGCAAGGCAACGGTATCTCCCAGGCCATTTACCGCCTGGAGTGCGATATTTACCATACTCTGTACTGGCTTTATCAAATCAGCCATCAACCTTCCCGAGGGCTACCTCGAAGCCGTCAAAAGCAAGCATAAGCCCCTTGTCGATGAGATCCAGAAAATAGACTGGTCCAACCCAGGAGCGGCGGCGGGTGTCGCCACGCAGTTCCTGGAAATGTTTCGGGATTCCGGCGTAACGGTCAGTTCAACAGAGGCCATGACCATCGTCCGTGAAGTCAGGAGCAATCCCGAATCGCTGAAAGATAGTTTTGAGAAGATCGTCAGGTCCTTCATCGACTTTAATCGTGAGATCTCAGGCGATCAGTCATGAAGAGAGGAACTTACAGAACACCGTTTACTCTCTGTCTGGCGTTTTCCTTCACGATGCTCTCCGCATGTGGCTCAGAAGATCAGCTGACGACCGATGCGGATACCCTATGCGATGCCTTCGACCCTACGTACTTGAGAAATGAGTATGAGGGCATGTGGCTTTCGGACGTCGAGAAGGCCATCTACGAGAACCTTGAAGAAGACCTGGAGACGGACGAGGTCAAAACGGTAATCGCGGGCCGGACTACCATTGGCAATTACGCTGACGTCTACCCCTATATCAAGGAAGGGATCGAAGATGTCACCAGCGCACCGTGGAACTGCCAGGATATGGCCTCCTTCTACGAGATCGATTTCGTTCCCGCAAGTGACCCAGGCCAGGCACAGGCCAATTTCCTTGAAATACGACAGGTGGAGGGGTTTACCTTCCTGATTGATGACGTAGAGGTCGATTTTTCCGAGACCCAGCGCGCTGCGGCGGTCATCAGGGATAATTTTGGAGAACCGGAAACCGTGACTATCCAGCTGTCCGGTGAAAGCGTGGCCGAGATGCCGAAGGTCCTTGAAGTGATGACCGAGATCGGTGTGCAGAATGTTAAGACGGTGACGCCCGCAGGTTAACTCCGCCCATTCCAGGCGCATTTGATCGCTTCGCCAGAGATTCAAGGAACCTAGACCGCAAGATCAACTGGATTAAGGCGAATCTCCTGCAGTTTCAGCCAATTCAGGTCTTTGATGCGTTCTGCTAGTTGGTCGTTTATCATGGTCATTGGTCAAAAACGTCTATAAACGGGCACAAAAGATCATATTTACTCATTCATAATGAATGAGTATTTGAATTTACCTATGATTCGAGAACGTTTGATTAGTCTTTTTAACCGTCAGAGAACGACCGTCTGGTTTGAGGAAAGGACCGGCATCAAGCGGTATCGTTGGCAGAACATCAAAAGTGAGCACAGTAGGCTCGGCGCAGAAGAAATTGAAGCTGTGGTAAAACTGTTCCCCGAGTACAGCCTTTGGCTAGTCAGCGGGGAAATAGCGCCAGAGGTAGGACAAACCAGTCCTGAATATGATGAAGTGAAATCAAAGTTAAACAGTCACGCCGAGGGATAGCAATCACAAATGCAGCAATTAAAATATGGCTCCAATAAAGGCGCAGAACTAAATATAAATAAATAAACAACTATACAAATATATGGCAGCAAACACAGAGAATCGGGCAAATTATTTTGACCACTTCATCGAAGACTGCAAGACCAAACCAGAAGATGAAGTTGTTCAAAGACATTTAATTGACGGGGAAAGTTATTTCTTTAGAGCTCACTTCGACATAAATGAAGAATTCCACTTCAAGCGAGATATTGCAAAAAGCTTGAACGTACACATTAGAGATATTGTACTTGTGGGCTCAGGTAAATTGGGGTTCAGCATTAAACCAGATCGTCCTGGATCAAGCCTTTACCTCTTCAAAAAATTCGACCATGACTTTAATGAAGATAATAGCAAACCAAAATCAGATTTAGATGTAGCCATAGTATCAGGACGGCTTTTTGATGATCAATTAGTAAGCCTATACGACCATACCGACTGTTACCTACAATCTGCAATTGATCCTAGAGACCGAAATCAGATAGCAAAGTATGTATTAAAAGGATGGATAGTTCCAAAACTACTCCCAGATGGTTATGAGATCTCCCCTGAAATTGAGAAAACCAAAAGAGAACTAGAGAGAAAATATAGACGAGAAGTAAATATAGGTATATACAAATCCTGGTATTTCTTCGAGAAATATCATAGAAACAATATTTTCAACCTATCTCTAAACTTAATGGCATAAACATGAAAGATTTACTCGAAAGCATACCTTCAACAAACGTCAAGATAATAGAAATATATAACAAAATTGAGTCCAAGTCCTTAATACTTTCACCTGATTTTCAAAGAAAACTTGTCTGGAAAAAGCAGCATAAATTTCATTTCATAGAAACAATATTGAAAAACTATCCTTTCCCCGAGGTCTACATCGCAAGCTCGGAGATGGATGTCACAACAATAAAATCATGTGAAGTTGTTGTAGATGGACAGCAGCGTCTCTCAACGATCGTGGATTACATAAAATCCCAAGGTGACTTCAAAAACCAGAACAAAATAAAGGCATTTTCCTCACTAAACACTGACGAAAAGAAGATGTTTCTAAATTATTTTATATCCGTGAGAGACCTCAAAAATATGGATATTGAAATAATAAAAGACATCTTTAAGAGAATAAACAACACAGAGTACTCACTAAACGCCATTGAAAAAATAAACGCGCAATATGGAGATAGCGAGTTTATAATGTACTGCAAACAGTTGGTGGATGCTGATTATCAACCTAGCATTGAAGACACCGACACAACCATTAACAGCAGAGAAAGAAATTTCATCTTACAATTCTTTAGCGAAAGCGAGATTTTCTCTGATTACGACGTCAAAAGAATGAACGACCTGCAGTTCGTCATGACACTTGTTTCCACACTAATTGAATCAGAGTACTTTATAAGGAACAGCAAAGTTACGGATTACATAGAAAAATACAACAGTAGCTTTGAGCCACAAGAGCAGATAACAAACGCTATAACAAGAGCCATAAGAATATATAGCTCCCTTGAGCTCGATAAAACCAGCTACTGGCTCACAAAATCAAACGCCTTTACATTATTGGTTGAATTTTCAAAATATGAATTAGAGCAGATTGATATTGAAAGACTGCAGAGATTTCTACTTGAGATAGAGAATAATAATAGAAAGTATTTTGCAAATATCGAGATAGAATCAATACCATCTGATCAAGTGAAATATTTCGGATTCGCAAAAGAAGCAGTTAATGCAAGAGGCGCCAGAATATATAGAGGCGACTTCATCTCCAATATCATCGATGACTGCATAACAGAAATTGATCAATAAACTAGTAATAAAACGAGTAAATCGCGTCGTCGTCGAACGCTTGACCACTTGGCCACCAGACAGTCTTTTATAGTCCGTCTTTGTTACTTGGAGAGGTGTTAACGCTCTGTTTTGGAGGCTTATTGATCGAAATCGACCGGTATACATGGCTCTCATAATGCTTGGGTCGGCGGTTCGACTCCGCCCCTTGCTACCAGTATTCGAAAAGCCCGGCTCGCAAGAGTCGGGCTTTTTAATACCTGGCTGGCCGAAGTTGAACCGATGAAGTCGGTTTGACCAGAGCGATCCCACCTCTCGATTTGTAACCAATCCCAACATGCGCTAAAAATAGTCGTACCTGCGGGCCGCGATCTATCGGCCCCGGCAGCAACATCGTTAACCCTTCAGAAGCAATCAAGGATGATGCCATGAATGTCTGGATACCCTGTGGAGCTTTGGCTGTTACCGCCCTTCTCATCACCTCTCAGGCAACCGCACAGATCTATCAGTGGACCGACGAGGATGGAAACGTCCACTTCAGCGATGAAGTCCCGGCCCATCTGAGGGACAAGGCTGACTCCGTGGAACTCTCTGGCACGGCCCCGAGCCAGGCCGACAGGGAAGCAGCGGAAGCGATAGCAGACAGTATCCATGAAGCCGCTGAGAGCACCGCTGAGGGCAACAGAAGCCGCGAGGCGGAGCCTACGGAATCCCAGGAAGAACGGCTAACCTCAAACACCACCGGTAAGCTTAAGCTGCCACCCCTACCCCCTCTGCCGGAAAACGCCACGCCGGCCGAGCGGGAGGCCCGGTATGAGCAGGCCATGGAACGCTATCAAAGATCCCACGACTGTTTCGCGCCCTATAAAAACGCAAACGGCAGCACAAAGGCCGAGGCCTTTGATGTGTGCCCGGTCGTTCCTCGTCCCAGGGAATCTGATTACTAGACGGCAATCGCTCGACCGGTGAGGGAAAGGTCTGATCGGGCCCTCTTCAGGTCCGGCCTCCGCCAGCATGCCGCTCCAACTCCTCCCTGAGCAACCGGGTATTACGGATATTGGCCTTGTAGAACACATCAAACGCATCCCCCAGCAGCGGAACGCTACCGACCACCGCGTCGATCGCGATGTTCTTGATCATATGGGCCTTCACCCTTCGGCTGGCGCCCATGCGGTGGGCTTCCGTGAGGACATAGCTGGAGAGCACGAGACCGGCGGCGTCGCCTATCACCGGGATCAGCCCGATCACGGCCTCTACCCCAACGTCGATACGGGTAAACGGGATACGGACGGCGCTGTCCATGACCGTGCTGAAACGCTCCAGCCGCCTCAGGGCAGCCTCGCGCTGCTTGTTAGTGATCTGGCTGTCGTCTTGTGAGGTCATGGTTCTCCTAGATGGCCTGCCTTGTCCGATGGTGCCCGGATATCATGGTCCATTTCTGGATTATGGCCAGGAAGGAACGACTGTTTCCAGCCCGACTGTCCATAGTCGATTGTTTTGCTAGGCTATAGCGGAGCTTTTCGGATTCTCCGTAACTCCAGCCTGGCCTGCATTGGTAGATGACGAGCAGGCCCCGGGCCACTACAACAGGACTCAACCACTATGACACTTCACCTGGAACTCGCGCCCCTGATCAGTCTCGCCGCCGGCATTGGTATCCTGATCTTCCCTCGCCTGCTGAACTACATCGTGGCGGGGTACCTGATTATCTTTGGTGTGCTTGGGTTGCTCGGTCATGTCTGAGCGGTTGTTTTTTGCCCGATCAGGCCGCCATTCTGTTGCTGATCTAAGGAGTAAGGGCTAAGTCTCCTATTATGCTCTCAGGCGCCCGGCGGGCGCTCCCCCTCTCCCCGACCCATTATTCGGGCCTTTGGCCCTCACCCTTCGGGCCAGCCTGCGGCTGTTCTGCGCTTCGCTGGTCCCTCGTTGGGGAGAGGGAGTATATGGCTGGTTGATCGGAATTGGCCTGCCTATCGAATACTTACAGAATTTCCAGTCACATTCAGGTGCGCTTTATGAATGAGGATATCCATTTCTACGAACCGGCCAACGGGCACGGCCTGGCCCATGATCCCTTCAATGCCCTGGTGGCGCCACGTCCCATCGGGTGGATCTCGTCCCGGGACGGTAACGGCGTGCTGAACCTCGCCCCCTACAGTTTCTTCAATGCCTTCAACTATCACCCGCCCATTGTTGGCTTTTCCAGTATCGGCTATAAGGATTCGGTGCGGAATGCCGAGGCCACTGGCGAGTTCTGCTGGAATCTGGTCACCCGCTCCCTCAGTGAGGCCATGAACGAAACCTGTGCCCAGGTGGGGCCGGAGGTGGATGAGTTCACCCTGGGCGGCCTGACACCCAAGCCCTCCCGGGTGATTTCCGTGCCCCATGTGGCGGAGAGTCCGGTGGCGCTGGAGTGCCGTACGTCCCAGGTACTCCAGCTTGCCGGTGCCGATGGGCGGAAGGCGGACACCTGGATGGTATTCGGCGAAGTGGTTGGCGTGCATATCGCCCGGCACCTGATCCGCGATGGCATCTATGATACCGCCGCAGCGGAGCCGGTGCTTCGCGGTGGCGGGCCGGCGGACTACTTTACCGTGGGTGCCGCCCAGAAGTTCCAGATGCACCGCCCCAAGCCACCCCAGTCTTGAGCAGATACCCGGAAAAGCCACCATCGCGCCTTGACCAAACCTGAACACGCCCCTCCCTGTGCCCGAGGAATCGGGCGCCCGGCCTCGCCATTCAAGGACCTGCAAACCTGAACCATCCCGCCGGCGCCCGTTGCTAACATAGCTTCTCGCCCATTGTTTAAGAGAGCTTGCGACCATGACTTCCCAAACCCAATCAGAAACCATGACCTTTCAGCGGTTGCTCACCCACAAGGAGCAACTGCATGAGAGCCGAATCGAGGACGGTCAAATGGAGGCGGAGTTAAGCGAGGGTGAAGCCATCATCAGACTTGAGCGCTTTGGCCTGACAACGAACAACATTACCTATGCGGCTTTCGGGGATGCCATGGAGTACTGGAAGTTCTTCCCCACCGGCCAGGATGACTGGGGGCACATGCCCGTATGGGGTATTGGCCGCGTCATCGCCTCGACAACCGATGGCGTCCGGGTGGGAGACCGGTACTTTGGATACTATCCGATGGCCACGCACCTGAAGCTCGTCATCGACAAGGTCACCCCGCGGGGCTTTGTCGAGGTATCAGACCATCGCCAGGGTCTGCCGGCAGCGTACAACTACTACACCAACTGTGGTGGCACCGATACCAGCGCTCCGGAAAGCGATTACCGGATTCTGCTGCGCCCGCTGTTCCTCACCTCGTACATGCTTTCAGATTACCTGATGGACAACGGCTTTTTCGGCGCCCGCCAGATCGTCATTTCCAGCGCCTCCAGCAAAACGGCGTTCGGCTCGGCGTTCTGCATCCAGGGGAATACCGATGCCCGGATCATCGGACTGACCTCGGACAGAAACCGGGCCTTTGTCGAAAGACTGGATTGCTACCCGTCAGTCGCTACCTATGATGAACTGTCGTCGATCGATGCCGACAGCCCCACTCTTTACATCGATTTCTCGGGCGACAGTCACTTGAGAGAGCATATTCACCAGCACTTTGGCAGCAACCTGGTGCACGATTGTTATGCAGGATCGTCATCCAACCTGGAATTCAATTATGAAAGTATTGACGACACCAATCACAAGACCCGTTTCTTCTTCGCCGCACCTCACTACCGCAAGCGGGTCAGGGAGCTGGGTGGACGTGCCGTACTGACGGCCATGGACGCCAGGCAGGCGGAGTTCATCCAGGCCCTGAGCAATCCGGACGCCCCCTGGGTGAGCCTGTGCTTCAGCGACGGTCTGGAAGAGGCCGCGCAGGTTATCGGGCGTTTATGCCACAACAGGGTGGGGCCCGATGAGGGTCATTCGTGGTCCTGCCCTGATCGGTGGGGGCTCCGATCAGGCTCAGGCACATGTCATACGTTGAGTCCAGCCAGTCGCCGAGCTCCCGGGCTTCCACCTGGGCCAGCAGGCGATAGCGTCGGGCCCCCCATACCATGGTGAACAGGGTTCGAATGACTTCAGGGGCGGGCGGGCTGGCCAGGTCAGGCCAGCCAGACACAATCTCAATCCAGGTATCCGACAGCCTTTCGAAGGCCCGGCGGTGATGTGTCTCCAGGGCTATCTGCCCTTCCTGCAGAAGCATGGCGCGATCCAGGTAAGGGGCTTCCGGGTCAGCCCCCGCCGTTACCCTCACAACGTCAAACAATCGCTCCGTCCAGGCTGCATCGCGCTGCTGCTGATCCCTGGTCCTGAGCCGTTCAATATCCCACTCTATACAGTGCCGGACATACCCCGACAGTAGCGCCGTAGTGTTTGGGAAGTACTCGTAAATGGTGCCTACCGCAAAGCCCGTTTCCTCTGCAATCGCCCGTGTGGTGACCGCCTGGGGCCCCTGCCTGCACCAGATCCTCACAAAGCCATCATAGATAACCTGAACCGTGAACCTGGCCCGGTCCTGTCGCGGACGTTTTCGGGGAAGATGTACAACCGGTTTTTTCTGCAAGCTGTTCTATCCCCCACGTTAAAGGCGATTGATGGGCTTTTGCCATTTGCTTCAAACCTTAGCCCCACCCTCAACAGGATCCAAGTTCTTTGAAACATTTTCGGCTCCACGAGCCTCTCATGCCGGCCTCCGGCTATGTCTCAAGGTCCGATCGGGACCAGGAATGACAGGGATAACCCCCTGGCCGATATCGTGGTTCCTTCTGATGGATGACAGGTAGCCTGCTCAGTATACTTGGACAAACTATGCAGTCATTGGGGACGACCCCACCCATACCGGGACCTGAACGCGGGACGACCCGTTTTCTGATTTTTCCCAACCATGAGAACCACCAGAGACAGAATCCGCCAGGCCGTTTCCTTCGAGGTGATCGGCCTGCTGCTATCCGTACCCCTGGCCGCTGCGGCCTTCGGCTTTGATACCGGTAAGACTGGTGTACTGGGCGTGATTGGCGCCACCATGGCGACCGTCTGGAACTATCTGTTCAACCTGATGTTCGACCACGGACTGAAGCGATGGACGGGGTCCACCCATAAGTCCCTGGGCATGCGCTTCCTCCATGCCATCAGTTTCGAGCTGGGGCTGATGCTGGCCTTCCTGCCCATCATCGCCTGGTGGATGGATATTGGCCTGCTGGAGGCACTGATCGTTGATGTCGCCTTCGTGCTCTTCTACCTGGTCTATGCCTTTGTCTTTACCTGGGCCTACGACACGATCTTCCCGGACCGGGAGCCGGCCACCGGCTGACGCTGATGGGGCCATCCTTTATCGGATGGCCCCATCAGCGCTTTAAAGACCGTACTGGCCGGCATCAACCTTGGAGAACACTTCCTTCCAGTAGATGTCCGCCAGTTCCTCACTGGTCTGGACATCGTCGATCAGCCCACGCCATTTGCTGAGCAACTCACGGAAGGTCTCAATCCGGGCTTCGGCGTTTTCGATGCCGTAGCGCTCGGAATAGCCCTGGGCAATGGTTTTCAGGTCGGTCTTGATGAACTCGCGGTTATCCGCGTTCATGGCGTCTGTCGCCTGGGTGATGCCAATGCCCTGCTCCCGGGCGGTTTCCTCGTTGTCGACAGCACCCTGCTCATAGCCCCAACTGAACTCGGCCGACAATATGGCCGTGGCCTCCAGCAGGGCCTTGCGCTGGGCCTCGGAGAGCGAGCGCCAGGTATCCAGGTTGATGTTGGCCGAGCCGACCCCGCTGAATACGCCGCTGGGGTAGTTCACGGTAATGTCGTCCACCACTTCGAACAGGTTGAACACCGACAACTCCGAGGTGGACTGGACAGAACAGTCCACCACACCCTGGCTCAGGCCTTCGTAGATTTCATTGACCGACATGGTGATGGGGTTGGCACCCACTGATTCCGCCCACCGGGCCCACTGTGCGCCCGAAGTACGCAGGTTCTTGCCTTCAAGGGCCTCCAGGCTGTCCACCTTCTCCCGGCACAGCAGGGAATAGGGAGGCGTGGCGGCACTGCCAAGGAACAGCTGGTTCTGGGCCGCGAACTCGTCACGGCATTCCTCGCAGTTCAGGAAGATGAACTCGGACATGGCGCCGGTGTAGACGAGCCCGGCCTGGTCGGAACCGCCCTCCGTCAGCTCGATGGACATGGACACTTCCGCCACCATATTGGTGTGGGCGAAATTGCCAGGGAAATAGGGCGTCAGCACCACACCCATGTCGGCCATGCCATCGCGGATGCCTGAGGGTGTCTCCCGCAGGTTCAGTAGCGACAGCTCGAACACCCGGGCACCGAGTTCACCACCGGACAACTCATCCAGACGGCTTTCAAAGACACCGAGGGCATCGCTGGTGATACTGCCCTGGGGATAACCCGAGGCGAACCTGAGATCAGTGGCCTGGGCGGACAACGGTGAGACCAGACCCAGAACGGCCAGTCCCACGCCAATGGACGTGTTTTTCATTTTGGGGGTACTCCTGACATTGTTTTTGTTTGAATCGGACAATCCCGAATTCATTGGTCACTATACGTGAGCAAGACAACCGGTTCTACGATGCAATGGCGCCCATCGTCGTCTCATGGAGCACTATTTCTGTGCCATACTCTTCCACCATCCGGCTAATGCCCAGACACCAAAAAAACCAATAAAGGAGTCAACCAACATGAAACCAGAAACCCTGGCACTGCACGCAGGCTTCAGCGGCGACCCCACGACCCACGCCGCGACGACCCCCATCTACCAGACCACATCCTATACCTTTGACGACACCCAGCACGGCGCGGACCTGTTTGACCTGAAGGTGCAGGGCAACATCTACACCCGCATCATGAACCCCACCAACGGGGTGCTGGAGGAACGCATGGCGCAGCTCGAAGGCGGTGTGGGCGCGCTGGCGGTGGCTTCCGGCATGGCGGCCATCACCTACGCCCTGCAGACCATCTGCACCGTTGGCAACAACATTGTCAGTACCGCCCAGCTTTACGGCGGCACCTACAACCTGTTTGCCCATTCCCTGCCCAACCAGGGTATCAACTGCCGTATGGTGGCCCACGATGATTATGACGCCATCGAAAAGGCCATCGACGACCAGACCCGCGCCCTGTTCTGCGAGTCCATCGGTAACCCGGCGGGCAACGTGGTGGACATCCAGAAATGGGCCGAGATCGCCCACAAACACGGCATTCCGCTGATCGTGGACAACACCGTGGCCACCCCCTTCCTGTGCCGCCCGTTCGAGCATGGTGCGGATATCGTGGTGCATTCCCTGACCAAGTACATTGGCGGCCATGGCACCACCGTGGCCGGCGTGGTGGTGGATTCCGGCAAGTTCGACTGGAAGGCCAGCGCCGACAAGTTCCCCATGCTCAATGAGCCGGATCCCTCCTACCATGGCGTGGTCTACACGGAAGCCCTGGGCGAGGCGGCGTTTATCGGCCGCTGCCGGGTGGTGCCCCTGCGCAACACCGGCAGTGCCCTGTCGCCGTTCAATTCGTTCCTGATCATGCAGGGCCTGGAAACCCTGGCCCTGCGCATGGAGCGGCACTGCGAGAATGCCGAGAAGGTTGCCCAGTACCTGCAGGATCACCCCAAGGTGGAGTGGGTCAACTACGCTGCCCTGCCCGGCAGCCCGTATAAGGCCACCTGCGACAAAATCTGTGGTGGCAAGGCTTCGGGCATCCTGAGCTTTGGTATCCAGGGGGGTCGCGACGCGGGGGCGAAGTTTATCGACGCGCTGCAACTGATCTACCGGCTGGTGAACATTGGCGACGCCAAGTCCCTGGCCTGCCATCCGGCCACCACCACCCATCGGCAACTCAATGCGGATGAACTGCGCAGTGCGGGGGTGAGCGAGGACCTGGTGCGGCTGTCCATCGGCATCGAGCATGTGGACGATATCATTGCCGATATCGACCAGGCTCTGCAGGCCGCCGGCTAGTCAGCAACCGGGAGGGGCCAGCGGCCTCCTCCCGACCTATCCCTCCGGGTCATCCTGCGACTGCAACGCCTCCTCCGGATACCCGGACATACGCTGTTTCTGCCGTATCTCATCCTCGAACCGCACGCGGCAGGTGTCGATACTCTCGGCAAGTCGCTGTTCAAGCCCGGTGTCCAGGAAAGCCCGGGACACATAGAGGGAGGAGGGAACGGAGCCCGCAGGCTGGGTATATAAGGGCTCATCCACCTCCCGGAGGATGTCCGGCAGTATTACCTGGGGCACGATAGTGAAGTCCGCCCGGCCCAATTTGAGCATGGTGAACACCTGCTGCCAGGAGCTCACCTCAATCCTTCTTGTCCGGACACTTTCCACAAAGCGCGCCCCAAGATGCCCCCTGGGCAACACATAGAGCAGGTCACCGGCCTCCTCCATTGGCGGTAATTCCCGGAAGGACAGGAGCAGGTACCTGATATCGATGAGGTTACCGGGAAAGACGCCGTACCGGTCACGATCCGGTGAACTTGCCAGCGGCATGGCCACCGCGATTTCGCCGTTCTCCAGGTGGAACAGGCTACGGACCAGCGGTAACTGCACAAACGAGAAATCAAACCCTGTGCCACCGAACACGCACTGATAGATCGGCGCCGCAATTCCCGCCAACTCACCGTTCTCCACGCGGATGATATCCGACGCATTCTCGCTCACCGCCACACGGAATTCCGCCGCCAACACAGGCGTGGATACAAGGCATGCCGACAGCAACAATAACAGGCCTACCAGGCTGGACTTCATAACTCTCCGGCGTCGAGACAGACAACATCCATGGGGGTCGGTCAACCTGACGCCTGTCAGCACCAACCGCAATGGTCGGCATTGCACCACGGAAATCCTGGCAAGTCCATTGGCCATCATAAAAAAGGGGCGCACAATGCGCCCCTCAATGGTTTAACAGTCTGAGCAGCTTTCCGATCAACTCTCCCTTGCTTCCTGCCAGCTCTTGACCAGCTCATCATAAGGCACAGTTTCGCCCTGGGGTTTCTCATTCTCCAGCTTGGGCTTGGGTGCGCCGTTCTGGTCCAGCCAGTACTCGGCCTCCCTTTCCTCGTTCAGCCGTGGCCCGCAGGTCTCCATGACCTTGGCCCGCTCCAGGCGCATCATGATGTTGTCCTGGGCTTCCGCCAGGCCGTCCAGGGCTTCCTGGGGAGTCGCCTCGCCACTGGCGGCCTGGGAGATATACTGCCACCAGAGCTGGGCCAGCTTCGGATAGTCCGGTACGTTGGTGCCGGTGGGGCTCCACTGGACCCGGGCCGGACTGCGATAGAACTCCACCAGACCGCCCAGCCTGGGGGCCGCATCGGTCATGGCCTGGGAGTTGATATCAGACTCGCGGATCGGGGTCAGGCCCTTGAGGGTCTTCTCCAGGGACACCGTCTTGGCCACGGTGAACTGCGCGTACAGCCAGGCCGCCAGGCGACGCTCCTCGGGGGTGGAGTCAAAGAAGGTCCAGGAACCCACGTCCTGATAACCCAGCTTCATGCCCTCTTCCCAGTAGGGACCGTGGGGCGACGGCGCCATGCGCCATTTCGGGGTACCGTCCTCGTTCACCACCGGCAGGCCTTCTTCGATCATGCTGGCGGTAAAGGCGGTGTACCAGAAGATCTGCTGGGCGATGTTTCCCTGTGCCGGCACCGGCCCTGCCTCGGAGAAGGTCATGCCCGGAGCCTCCGGCGGGGCGTACTTCTCCATCCAGTCCAGGTACTTGGTGGTGGCGTAGACCGCCGCCGGACCATTCACCGCGCCACCCCGGGTCACGCTGGAACCCACCGGATGACAGTCTTCCACCCGGATACCCCACTCGTCCACCGGCAGGCCGTTGGGCAACCCCTTGTCGCCGGCACCGGCCATGGAGAACCAGGCATCGGTAAAGCGCCAGCCAAGGGAGGGATCCTTCTTGCCGTAATCCATGTGGCCGTAGACCCGTTCGCCGTCAATCTCCTTGACGTGTACGGTGAAGAACTCGGCGATGTCCTCATAGGCGGACCAGTTCACCGGCACGCCCAGCTCATAGCCGTAGATGTCCTTGAACTGTTCCTTCAGGTCCTCCCGCTCGAACCAGTCCGCCCGGAACCAGTACAGGTTGGCGAACTGCTGATCGGGCAACTGGTACAGTTTGCCATCCGGCGCGGTAGTGAAATCCAGGCCGATAAAATCGTCCAGGTCCAGGGTTGGCAGGGTGTAGTCCTTTGCCTCGTTCTCCATCATGTCGGAAATGGGCACCACCTTGCCGTAGCGCCAGTGGGTACCAATCAGGTCGGAGTCGTTAACGTAGGCATCGTAGATATTGCGGCCCGACTGCATCTGGGTCTGCAATTTCTCGATGACGTCCCCTTCCTGGATCAGGTTATGGGTCAGGTTGATGCCGGTGATCTCCCGGAATGCCTGTGCCAACCGGCTGGCCTCGTATTCGTGGGTGGCGATGGTCTCCGACACCACATTGATATCCATACCCCGGAAATCCTCCGCCGCCCTGGCGAACCACATCAGCTCTTCCAGCCGCTGTTCTTCGCTCAGGGTGGAGGTGGAGAACTCCTTCGCCCACTTGCGGGCGGCATCTTCATACTGGTCGGCGCTGACCGACCCGGTGAAGCCTGCTCCTAACGCCATCAGTGCGGCACCAAGGAGCAGCAGTCGCGGATCTTTCTTGTTGTTCAACATATCCAACCTCGTCTCTTCCTTTGCTCCGACCCCCTGGGAATCGGGCCGGATGGTTATTGTTGGCAGTGACGACGATATATCGTCCTGTCGATCTGACTGGTCACGGGGACCTGTTCGTCTGCGTTCCTGTCTATTCGTTCATCCTCCCTGAAACCGGTTGATCCATGGCCGTTTCACCCCCACCGCAACAGCACCAGCCCCCACACCACCGACACCGCCAGGGCAATCCACAGGGACACCTCACTGACCCCCAGGAACACCAGGTGGATATAGGCGGCGGACAACAGCCCGATAAACAGGCGGTCGCCACGGGTGGTGGCGATGGGCAGGAAACCCTTGCGCTCGACGCAGGGGGAAACGATCTCGAACACCGACATCACCACCAGGATGCCGGCGATAACAGCGAAGAAAATGGCAACGGGTTGGGTCCAGTTCATCCAGTCCAGCATAAGCCCCCCTTACACACGCCCCAGGGCAAAGCCCCGGGCCACATGGTTGCGCACGAACCAGACCACCAGCACGCCGGGCAGGATGGTGAGCACCCCGGCGGCCGCCAGCACACCCCAGTCGATGCCGCTGGCGCCGATCGTTCGCGTCATGATGGCGGCGATGGGCTGGGCGTCCACGGAGGTGAGCGTGCGTGCCAGCAACAGTTCCACCCAGGAGAACATGAAAATGAAGAAGGCGGTGACACCAATACCCGAGCGGATCATGGGCATGAAGATCTTCACGAAGAACCGGGGGAAGGAGTAACCGTCGATGTACGCCATCTCGTCGTACTCCCGGGGCACCCCGGACATGAACCCCTCCAGGATCCACACCGCCAGGGGCACGTTGAACAGGCAGTGGGCCAGGGCCACCGCGATATGGGTATCGAACAGGCCGATGGACGAATAAAGCTGGAAGAACGGCAGCAGGAACACCGCCGGCGGTGCCATGCGGTTGCTCAGCAGCCAGAAGAACAGGTGCTTGTCCCCCAGGAAACGGTAGCGACTGAAGGCGTAGGCCGCCGGCAGCGCCACCACCAGGGTGATCCCCATGTTCATGACCACGTAGATCATGGAGTTGATATAGCCCGAGTACCAGCTCGGGTCGGTGAAGATCACCCGGTAGTTATCCAGGGTGAAGTTATGGGGCCACAGGGTCAGGCCGCTGAGGATTTCCTGGTTGGTCTTGAACGACATGTTCAGCAACCAGTAAATGGGAGTCATCAGCAGCACGATAAAAACCGTGATGCCAACCCCTTTTGAGCGAACTCTCTGCTTCATGACGGCCTCCTACCGGTCCTTGTCCATGTGGGTGATGGCGGTGAAGAACAGCCACGACACCAGCAGCACGATCAGGAAGTACACCAGCGAGAAGGCGGCGGCCCGCCCCAGGTCAAACTGCCCCACCGCCATGGTGGTCAGGGTCTGGCTCAGGAAGGTGGTGGAACTGCCCGGCCCACCACCGGTGAGCACGAAGGGCTCGGTGTAGATCATGAAGCTGTCCATGAACCGCAGCAGCACCGCAATCACCAGCACATTGCGCAGGCGCGGTAGCTGGATGTACCGGAACACCGCCCAGCGAGACGCCCGGTCAATCTCCGCCGCCTGGTAGAAGGCTTCCGGAATGGCCCGCAGACCGGAGTAGCACAGCAGAGCCACCAGGGGCGTCCAGTGCCATACATCCATTAGTAGCACCGTCAGCCAGGCATCCACCGGGTCGCCGGTGTAGTTGTAGTTGAACCCCAGCTCATTGAGCCCCCAGCCGAACAGACCGATATCACCCCGGGCGAAGATCTGCCAGATGGTACCCACCACGTTCCAGGGGATCAGCAGGGGAATCGCCAGCAGGATCAGGCACAGGGAGGCGCGGATGCCACCCTTGGGCATCATCAGGGCGATCCCGATGCCCAGGGGAATCTCGATGGCCAGCACCGCCGCCGAGAAGCCTATCTGCCGATACAGCGATTCCCGCAGATACTCATCCCGCAGCACATCCCGGAACCATTCCGTGCCCACATAGTAGGCATTGCCGGGGCCGAAGATATCCTGCACCGAGTAGTTCACCACCGTCATCAGCGGCACCAGGGCGGAAAACGCCACCAGCAGGAATACCGGCAGCACCAGCCACCAGGCACGATTATCCGGTATCTTGCTCATGACGCCTCCTCCACCAGGTACTCGTCGGCGTAGAGTTTCAGCCACCGGGTCGGAAAATGCAGGTGGACGGTCTGACCCCGTTCCACCCGGGTGTCTTCAGGCAGTCGCACTTTCAGGGTCTGCTCCTCCAGTCGGGCGCTGAGGATCTGATAGGTACCCAGGTCCTCCACGTCCTCCACCACGGCGGCATGAGCACCCTGCCCCGGTTCCGCCAGTTCCACGAACTCCGGCCGGATGCCCAGCTTGAGGTTGTCGGTGTCCAGCCCCTTCAGCCGATCACACAGGTCCGCCGACAGTGGGATGTCCGTCTGCCCGAACCGGACGCCGTCACCGGAGCGACCGACCGGCATCAGGTTCATGCCCGGGCTGCCAATGAAGAAACCGACAAAGGTGTGGTTGGGGTTCTCGAACAGCTCCGTGGGCGTGCCGAACTGCACGATTCGCCCCTCGTACATCACCGCGATCTTGTCCGCGAAGGTGGAGGCCTCCAACTGGTCATGGGTGACATAGATCATGGTGATATCGAATTGCTCATGGATCTGTTTGAGCTTGCGGCGCAGTTTCCATTTGAGCTGGGGGTCGATCACCGTCAGCGGTTCATCGAACAGGATCGCGGACACATCCTCCCGCACCAGCCCCCGGCCCATGGAGACCTTCTGCTTCTCGTCGGCGGTCAGGTTGCGGGCCTTGCGACCGAGCAGGTTTTCCAGCTCCAGCACGCCGGCGATCTCTTCCACCCGTTCACGGATCCGGGCTTTCGGCACCTTGCTGTTACGCAGGGGAAACGCCAGGTTGTCGAACACCGTCATAGAGTCGTACACCACCGGGAACTGGAACACCTGGGCGATGTTGCGGTCCCGGGGCGAAAGGTCATTGACCCGCTTGCCATCAAACAGCACTTCCCCCTCGGAGGGCGCCAGCAGCCCGGAGATAATGTTGAGCATGGTGCTCTTGCCACAGCCGGACGGGCCAAGCAGGGCGTAGGCGCCGCCCTTCTGCCAGACATGGTCCAGGTGCCGGATGGCATAGTCGTCCGGCCCGGACGGGGCCCGGCTATAGCTGTGGGCCATGGCAGTCAGGGAGATCTCAGCCATTCAGACCTCCCGTATCCGTTGGCGTGTGGACCAGCGCATGTTGCTGGTCAAACACGAACAGCCGGTTCATGGGCAGATAGACCTGCACGTTATCTCCCGGATGGTAGGCGTGAACGCCCAGTTCCTGAATCACCATCTCCAGTTCCCGGTTGCGGACATGCAGGAAGGTTTCCGAGCCGCTGATTTCCCCCAGCTCCACTTCCATGTCGATCTTCAGGTCATCGTCACTGGCCGGTGCCAGCCCGACGTGGCTGGGGCGCACGCCGAACAGGTAATCCCCCTCCGGCAGGCCTTCCAGCTCCCGGGTCAGGCTATGGCTGCTGATGTCATCAAAGCTGACATTGCGGTTGCTGACCCGACCGGGCATCAGGTTCATGGGTGGCTCACTGAACAGCTCCGCCGCCAGGGTATTTACCGGTCGCCGGTAGACATCCGCCACCGGCCCGGTCTGGATCACCCGCCCTTCATGGAGCAACGTGGTGGTGCCGCCCAGGGCCAGGGCCTCGTTGGCCTCCGTGGTGGCGTAGACGGCAATGCACTGGCGCTCCCGGAACAGGTGTCGAAGCTCGGACCGCAGCTCCTCACGCAGTTTGTAGTCCAGGTTCACCAGCGGCTCGTCGAACAGGATCAGGGTGGCGTCCTTGACCAGCGCCCGGGCCATGGCGGTACGCTGCTGCTGGCCGCCGGACAGTTCCAGTGGGTAGCGCTCCAGCAGGTTGTCGATGCGCAGCATGGCGGCGGTCTCCCGCACACGGCGGTCGATCTCGCTACGGTCCATGCGGGCCAGACGCAGCGGCGAGGCGATATTCTCATGCACCGTCAGGTTCGGATAGTTGATGAACTGCTGGTAGATCATCGAGACATTGCGTTTCTGCACGCTCTGCCCTGTCACATCCTTGCTGTTATAGAGCAGGCGCCCGGCATCGGGCCGGTCCAGCCCGGCCATCAGGCGCATGAGAGAGGTCTTGCCCGCCAGGGTGCGCCCCAGCAGAACGTTGAACGAGCCCGCCTCGAAGGTCAGGTTCGCATCACGGATATAATCCACGCCGTCCACGGCACGGGAGATATTCTCCAGTTGCAGCGACATCCGGTTTCCTTACTTGTTCTTATGCAGGTTGGAGTGTTCCGCCTGCTTTCCTTTTCGTCATGCTCACCACCGGGGTGAGTCCGGTTTTCGGTGAACGATCCTATTGTTTCTAGTACAGGGTTCGTATGTTCGCAAACAATCAGCGCATCCTCGGCGAATAACAGACAGTACGGGCAATGCCGCGCTGCCCCTCACGGTTAACACACTGAATTAACGTCATCATGCCCTTATTGGGCTATACTCCCGACGCTTTCATGACTTTTCGATGACGAACATCCGGAGACCACATGCCACAGCATCAGCGGCAGGACCAGATCCTGGAACTGATTCGCCAACAGGGGTTCGTGACCACGGAACAACTGGTGGATCACTTCCAGGTCACCCCCCAGACCATCCGTCGGGATCTCAACGAGCTGGCCGGCCAGAACCGGGTACGCCGTCACCACGGTGGCGCCGGTATCGACTCCAGCACCGTCAACACCGCCTACCAGGCCCGCAAGATCATGGAGCTGGAGGCCAAGGAACGTATTGCTGCCGCCCTGGTGGAGATGATCCCGGACAACGCCTCGCTGTTTATCAATATCGGCACCACCACCGAGACCATTGCCCGTGCCCTCCTGGTCCGCAACAACCTGAAGGTGGTGACCAACAACCTGCATGTGGCATCGATCCTGTCCGCCCGGGAGGATTTCACCATCATTATCGCCGGCGGCGAGGTGCGTAACCGGGATGGCGGCATCGTGGGCGAGGCCACCCGGGACTTCATCAACCAGTTCCGCATGGACTTCGGTATTATCGGCATCAGCGGCATTCACGACGACGGCTCGCTGCTGGACTTCGACTACCGGGAGGTTCGGGTGGCCCAGGCCATAATCGGCAACGCCAGCCAGGTACTCCTGGCCGCGGACCACACCAAGTTCGGACGCAACGCCATGGTGCGGCTGGGCACCATTACCCAGGCCAACCACGTCTTTACCGACCGGTCCCCGCCGGAGGAAATCCGTCATTTGCTGCAGGAGCACCAGGTTGCACTGCACGTGGTATGACAGTTTGCTGAAATTTTCGTTTGTTTTCCCTGTTTTTCCTTTACGAATACCGGCGCCTTTCCCATACTGTTAAACGTTGAGACGGACCAGTCAGCGGGGACACAGAGATGACCGGCAAAACAGGGAACTATGACGTCGTGGTGGTGGGAGGTGGCGTCAACGGCACCGGAATCGCCATGGATGCGGCGGGCCGGGGACTGAAAGTGCTGCTGTGCGAGATGAATGACCTGGCGTCCGCCACCTCGAGCCGCAGCAGCAAGTTGATCCATGGCGGGCTGCGCTACCTGGAGCACTACGAGTTCCGCCTGGTCCGGCAGGCCCTGGCGGAACGGGAATCGCTGCTCGCCAACGCGCCCCATATCATGTGGCCCCTGCGCTTCCGGCTGCCCCATCAGCCCCACCTGCGCCCGGCCTGGATGATCCGCGCCGGACTGTTCCTTTACGATCACCTGGCCAAGCGCGAGCGCCTGCCCGCCTCCCGTTCGGTCACCTTCACCCCGGCTGATCCCCTGAAACCGGAGATCACCCGCGGTTTCGAGTATTCCGACGGCTGGGTGGACGATGCCCGGCTGGTGGTGCTCACCGCCCGCAAGGCGGAGGAACTGGGTGCCACGGTGCTCACCCGCACCCGTTGTGTCCGGGCCGAGCGGAGGCCGGAATCCTGGCAGGTCACCCTGCAGGACACCCGCACCGGGGATTCCCGGGTGGTGAGCAGCAAGGCCCTGGTGAACGCCGCCGGCCCCTGGGTCAGCAGCCTGTTCGACTCCACCCTGGGACAGCAGGCACCGCGCATGATCCGTATGGTGAAGGGCAGCCATATCGTGGTGCCCCGCCTGAATCGGGACTCCGAGGCCTATATCCTGCAGAACGAGGACCAGCGTATTGTCTTCGTTATTCCCTACGAGGACGATTTCTCGCTGGTGGGCACCACCGACGTGGACTATGAGGGCAACCCCTCGGAGGCCGCCATATCCGATGAGGAAACCCGCTACCTGCTCGATATCGTTAACCACTACTTCCGGCACCAGCTCACGTCAAAGGATGTAGTCTGGTCCTATTCCGGCGTGCGCCCCCTGATGGACGACGAGGAGGAAAGCGCCCAGAAGGCCTCCCGGGACTACTCCTTCGAGGTGGACGCCCCCCGGGGGAAAACGCCCCTGCTGTCGGTATTCGGCGGCAAGCTCACCACCTTCCGCAAGCTAAGCGAGGCCGCCACCGATAAACTGTGCCTGTACTTCCCCCAGGCCTCGGGGCGCTGGACACGCACCGCTGTTCTGCCCGGCGGCGATTTCGAAACCCAACCGCAGCTCCGGGACGACCTGACAGCCCGTTACCCATGGCTACCGGACAAGCTCGCCTCGCGCCTGGTCCGATGCTATGGCACCGACAGCTACCGCCTGCTGGGGGCCAGCGAAAGCCTGCGGGACCTGGGGCACCACTTCCTGGGCACACTCTATGAGCGGGAAGTCCAGTACCTGGTACGCCACGAATGGGCGGTGACCGCCGAGGATATTCTGTGGCGGCGGACCAAGCAGGGGCTGTATGCCTCGGCCCTGGATATCGACAGGCTTGATCGCTGGCTGGAAAGCCTCGAGGAACTGGCGGCACAACAGCGCTGCACCTCCGGGTGATCGACCAAAGTGGCAACCGGGATTTCCCCTATCTTGCTTGTATCCATGGATTGGTGCCCTTAACCTTGTCATATACACCCATCCCACAGAGACTCCGCTTGCCATGAGCGACAGCGCCAAGCCCCGCATTACCAGCGGCTCCAAGTTCCGTAACGAACACGGATTCTCAGCCATCAAGGACGGCGTCAAGAAATCCGCCAACTCGGATACCCCCGTGCAACGTAAACCGAAATGGTTACGTGCGCGCATGCCGGGCGGCGAACGCTATGAGGCGGTCAAGCGCAACGTCAATGAGCATCGCCTCAGCACGGTCTGCGAGGAATCCCACTGTCCCAATATCGGCGAGTGCTGGAACAACGGCACCGCCACCATCATGGTGATGGGTTCCGTCTGCACCCGGGCCTGCAAGTTCTGTGCGGTAGATACCGGCAACCCAAAGGGATGGCTCGATCACGAGGAGCCGGAGAACACCGCCAAGTCGGTGGAACTCATGGGCCTGCGCTATATCGTGCTGACCTCGGTGGACCGGGACGACCTGGACGACGGCGGCGCCGCCCACTATGCCGCCTGCGTGGCTGCCATCAAGGCGCGCACGCCGGAAGTGGCGGTAGAGGCCCTGACCCCGGATTTCGATGCCGTCATGCCCCACGTGGAGCGGGTGGTGGATTCCGGACTGGATGTCTTCGCCCAGAACGTGGAAACCGTACGCCGCCTGACCCGCCGGGTGCGAGATCCCCGGGCCGGCTATGAGAAGACCCTGAGCGTGCTGGAGCACGCCAAGCAGCATCGCCCCGACGTGCTCACCAAGACCAGCCTGATGCTCGGCCTGGGCGAGACCGAGGAGGAGATCCTGCAAACCATGGATGACCTGCGCGCCATCGGCGTGGACATCCTCACCCTGGGTCAGTACCTGCGCCCGACACCGAACCACCTGCCAGTGGAACGGTATGTCACCCCGGAGGAGTTCAACCACTACCGGGACATCGGCCTGGAAAAGGGCTTCATGGAAGTCCCCTCCGGCCCCATGGTGCGTTCCAGCTACCGGGCCGACCGGGTGTTCGAGAAGAACAACCTGGGCCTGGCGGTTCCGGCGGTGCCCCGGGACACCAGCGCCATCCCGGTCCGCCAGGTAGACTGAGTTCCCTGACTCGGCAGCGGGCGCCTGCCCGCTGCCTTCCCCGATATTTCGCTGATCACCCTCAATTTTTTTCTGCCCCGGCCGACAAGTTTTTTGTAAGACTTTGTGAAACCTGATTCCTTATCTGATCCAGGGCAATCAGGCTTTCATCGTTTGCTGCTATGGTTATCCGCTGCCCCGTTACCAGGGTCGCCCGACACGACGGGCGGACACCACCCGACAACAGGTTGAACATGCTGACTCTGCTGAAAAACGCCCGTCTCAAATACAAATTCTGGCTGCTGAACATTGTGGTTTTCGCAGTGATGTGCCTGCTGGTGCTCTATGCCATGCACAACACCGCCACCCTGACGGGGCAGACATTCGGGGATGTCTTCATGGAAACCGCCCCGGCCTATGCGGGTATCGTGGCGTTGCTGATGCTACTGGAGATGGCCGGCTCCCAACTGCTGATCTCGTTCATTGAGCGTCACGTCCACCGCCTGAAGAAAACCATGGTATCCGTGCAGATGTCCGGTAACCTCAGCGAGCGGGCGCTGGTGGATTCCACCGACGAGATCGGTGAGATGGCGGAAGCCTTCAACGCCATGCAGCAGCGCACCGGCGATGTGGTCAGCGGTATGCTGGAGGCTATCAGCCGGCTGCATGGCGAGGTGCGGGAACTCACTGCCGCCGCCGAACGCCGGCGTGATGAACTGACCCGCCAGCAGCAGGGCGCCGAACGCTCCGCCCAGGTGGTGGAAGCCATGCTGCAGAGCTTCTCCGGCATTGCCGAGCAGGCGGGCATCGCCAACACCCTGTCCCACGAAGCCAACCGGGCCGCCGTGGACGGCAGCGCCCGGGTGGCCCGCAGTGCCGAGTCCATCCAGACCCTGTCCGGGGCCATCGACAGCTCCGCCACTTCGGTCCAGGCCCTGGCCAACAACAGCC
This sequence comes from Marinobacter shunpengi, assembly GCF_045449695.1. Lineage (NCBI taxonomy): Bacteria > Pseudomonadati > Pseudomonadota > Gammaproteobacteria > Pseudomonadales > Marinobacteraceae > Marinobacter > Marinobacter shunpengi. The sequence goes on along the minus strand of NZ_JBJJKZ010000005.1, from coordinate 117,372 downwards.
AGGAAATCCGCCAGGCGGTAACCGAGATCAAGGGCATTGCCGAGCAGACCAACCTGTTGGCACTGAACGCCGCCATCGAAGCGGCGCGGGCCGGTGAGCAGGGGCGGGGCTTTGCGGTGGTGGCGGATGAGGTGCGCAAGCTGGCCCAGCGGGTCCAGGATTCCACCGACCAGATCCAGGGCACCATCGACCGCCTGCTACAGGCGATGGAAGCCGCCGTGGACCAGATGACCACCAGTTCCACGGATGCCTCACGTTGCGTCAACGAGGCCATGGAGGGCCGTCAGGCCCTGGAGGACATCAAGGGCATGGTCGGTCGCATCGACCACACCAACGCCGAGATCGCCAGCGTGTCCGCCGACCAGACCGCCGGCACGGACGCAGTACTGGCGGATGTCCAGGCCATCCGCGAGACCACCGAGACCATGGTCCGGGAACTGGCCGCCAGTGCCGAGATGGGCAAGCGCCTCAAGCAACTGATCGACTCGCTGGAGCAGGTATCCCGTCAGGTCCGCGTTCAGTAGCGGGTGATATCGGGGCGGTGTCGGTAACAGAAGCCAGTTAATTTAACGGGATTTTTCACAATTTTGTGATCACTGTGGCAGACTTCGCGTGTCCTTATTGCAATGGAGTCTGCTTACCTCATGCGTTCCCTCTATCGGTTCTATGACCGGCTCGTACTGACGCACCCCTGGATCACCCTGGCGCTGTTTGCCCTGGTGCTGCTGGTGGCCAGCCTGAAACTGCACCAGTTCCGCCTGGATGCCTCCGCCGAGTCCCTGGTACTGGAAAACGACAGCGCCCTGGAGGACTACCGCACGGTCAACCAGCGTTTTGGTGCCTCCGACGACTTCCTGGTGGTGACGTACCGGCCCCATGATGCGTTATTCGCCCGGGACGCCATCGACACCCTGCGCCACCTGCGTAATGACCTCGCTGACCTGGAGCCCGTGGGCTCCACCAACAGCATCCTCAACGTCCCCCTACTGCACAGCCCCGACCTCACCCTGGACACGGTGGAATCGGAAATACTGACCCTGGACGAGAACGATGTGCCCCTGGACCGGGCGCGGGAATCCCTGCTATCCAATCCCCTCTACCCCAACATGCTGATCAGCGAGGACGCCAGCACCACCGCCATCCAGGTGAACCTGCCCACCCCGGACGAGTACTTCGACCTGCTGTTCCGACGCAATGAACTGAGGGAACTGGAGCGGGCCGGAAAGCTGGACGAGGAACAGGCCCGGGAACTGGAGCGGGTATCGGATGATTTCACTGCCCTGCTGGAGCGCCTGGAAGCGGAGCGGGCACAGACCATTGCCGATGTCCGCGCCATCCTCGACCAGTACCGGGATCAGGCGGAGATTCACCTGGGTGGCGTGCCCATGATCGCCTCGGACATGATCCGCTTTATCCAGAACGACCTGTCCACCTTCGGTGTTGGCGTTCTGGTGTTCCTGCTACTGACCCTGGTGGTGATCTTCCGCCGCTGGCAGTGGGTTGTGGTCCCCATCCTCTGCTGCGGCCTCACGGTCTGGCTGGTGTCCGGCTACCTGGGCTGGATGCAGTGGCCGGTGACCGTCATTTCCTCCAACTTCGTGTCACTGCTGCTGATCATGACCCTGTCGCTGACCATCCACCTGATGGTGCGCTACCGGGAGTTCCAGCAGGAGAACCCGGACCAGGACCAGAAACAGCACCTGCGGGACACCCTGGCGGCCATGGTCAAGCCGTGTTTCTACATGGCACTGACCACCATGGTGGCCTTTGGCTCGCTCACGTTCAGCGGCATACGCCCGGTGATCGACTTCGGCTGGATGATGACCCTGGGACTGGCCCTGGCCTTCGCCATCAGCTTCCTGATGTTTCCGGTGCTGGTATCACTGCTGCCGGACCCGACTCCCCGCCAGCTCGCCCCTGGCAGCCTGCCGGTGACGGATGCCTTCGCACGTGTCACCGAGCGCTTCGGCGGCACCGTGCTGATCGGCTCCCTGGTGCTGGCGGTACTTTGCGTGGCCGGCATGGCCCGCCTGTCGGTGGAGAACAGCTTTATCGACTACTTCAAGTCCGACACGGAGATCCACCAGGGCATGCTGGTGATCGACCGCAAGCTGGGGGGCACCACGCCCCTGGATATCGTGATTACCGACCTGCAGCGGCCGGAGGAGTCCCAGACCGATCCTTTCGTCAGCGACTGCGACCCCTTCGTGGACGACTGTGAGGGCGGCGACCTGCGGGACACCTGGTTTACCTGGCAGAAACTGCAGCGCCTGGAGCAGGTGCACGAGTACCTGGCCAGCCTGCCGGAAACCGGCAAGGTACTGTCCATCACCACCACCCTGCGCCTGCTGGCCGATGTGAATGGTGGCGACTCCCTGGACGCCATGCAGGTAGCCTTCGTACCGGCGTTCCTGCCGGACGATCTGAAACCGATCCTGCTGACCCCCTACGTCAACGAGGAGCATCACCAGGCCCGGATCAGCGTGCGCCTGATCGACTCCCTGCCCGAACTGCGCCGGGATGGGCTGCTGAAGGAAATCCGCAACCACCTGACCGGCGAACTCGGGTTCGAAGAGGACCAGTTGCTGTTCACCGGCATGACGGTGATGTACAACAACATGCTGCAAAGCCTGTTCGATTCCCAGATCCGCACCCTGGGCATCGTGTTCCTGGCCATCAGCCTGATGTTCCTGGCGCTGTTCCGGTCCCTGACACTGGCCCTGGTGGGCATTGCTCCCAACCTGCTGGCCGCCGGCTCGGTGCTGGGGCTGATGGGCTGGCTGGGTATACCGCTGGACATGATGACCATCACCGTGGCCGCTATTACCGTGGGCATCGCCGTGGACGACACCATCCACTACATTCACCGGTTCCGGGTGGAGTTCGAAAAGGACCGGGACTACATCGCCACCATGCACCGTTGCCACCAGAGCATTGGCCGGGCCATGTCCTACACTACCCTGACCATCATCATCGGCTTCTCGATCCTGGTACTGTCCAACTTTCTGCCCACCATCTATTTCGGGCTGTTCACCGGCTTCGCCATGTTCATGGCCCTGATGGGCGCGCTGATGCTGCTACCCCGGCTGATCCTGCTGGTCAAACCCTTCGGACCTGAGGGAAACCTCCCATAACAGCCATCGCCCCGGCGGCAAGGAATGCGCCGGGACACTAGCCCAGGAACACCACCAGACTGCCACAAAAAAACCGCACGGCCCGGAGGGGCGGTGCGGTTTTTTGTGTCCGAACAGGACTGTCCGGGCAATGGCGGGGCCTTACTGCATGCCGCCGCCCTGTTGCTGCTGCATCTGGCGCTGTTGCATCTGCTGCTGCATTTGCTGCTGCTGTTGCTGCATCTGGCGCATGCGCTCTTCCAGGGTGTTACGCTGCTCCTCGGTGAACACGCTGTCGATGCGAGCCTGCATCAGGGTGGACAGTGCAGTCATCTCACCGTTCAGCTCACCCAGGCGGGCGGCGTCTTCGCGGATGGTGGCCTCGTCATAGTCGGGACCAATCTGCGCCTGGAGCTGCTGCTGGATCTCCCTTGCCTCTGCCTGGAGTTCCTGGAGCTCACCCTGGGTTTCTTCCATGATGCCGCGAATTTCTGACTGCTGCTCATCACTGAGTCCTACCATCTGGGCCAGTTGGGATACCTGGTCCTGCTGCTGCGCCGCGGCGAAACCCGCAAAGGTCAGGGCAATCAGTGCTACGGCAAGGTTACGAATCAAGGTCATGTATTTCTCCGTGGTAACTTTCTTAATCTGATGTCGATGTCGCATCGGAACATGCTCACCCTAAAGAAATCAACCTCGGAATTCACCCCGCAACCAGCGTCAAAGACGACATATATACTGGACACATTGCTCCAGGCCCCGTCACGAGCGACTTTCAGAGAAATGTGAAAAATTCTTTATTCCCCGCCATAATGGCGCCCTGTCACAATCCAGACCAGCAAACCACCCAAACCGCCAAATCACGCCAGGAGCTCAGACCATGGCCATCAACTGGTTTCCAGGCCACATGCACAAGGCCCGCAAGGAGATCAAACAGGTCATGCCGCAAATGGACCTGATCATCGAGGTCCTGGACGCGCGCATTCCCTTCAGCAGCGAAAATCCGATGGTACCGGCACTGCGGGGAGAGACCCCGGTCATCAAGGTGCTCAACAAGCGCGACCTGGCGGACCCGGACATCACCGCACAGTGGCAACGTTGGCTGGAACAGGAAAAAGGCATACGGGCCGTCACCCTGAGCCACAACCACCGTGACGAGGCCCTGGCGATTCTCAAGCTTGCCCAGCAGATGGTGCCGGACAGCATCCGCGACACCCGGGCCCTGCGCATCATGATCCTGGGCATTCCCAACGTGGGCAAGTCCACCCTGATCAATACCCTGGCGGGCCGCCCGGTGGCGAAGACCGGTAACGAGCCGGCGGTCACCCGGGCCCAGCAGGCCATCAAGCTGCCCGACAACATCCTGCTGTATGATACGCCGGGCTTTCTCTGGCCCAAGCTGTCGCCCGAGGAGTGCGGCTACCGCCTGGCGGTCACCGGCGCCATACGTGCTGCCGTCATTGAGTACGAGGATGTGGCCCTGTTCGCAGCGGATTACCTGCTCCAGGCCTACCCTGAGCGCGTTTGTGAACGGTATGGCCTGGACGGGGCGCCGGAAGACGGCCTGGCCCTGATGGACGCCATCGCCGCCAGGCGCCGCTTCTTTGCCCGGGGCGGTGTCCCGGACTTGCACAAGGTCTCGGAAGTGCTGCTCAATGAACTCCGGGCCGGCACTCTCGGCACGGTATCCCTGGAAACACCGGCCATGGTGGAAACCGAGCAGGCCCGGGAAGTGCTTCGCCAGGAACAGGAAGCGACCCGGAAGGAAGAGCGCAAGACCAACCGCAAACGCCGCCGGTAACCCCTTTCCCCGGATTGGGGAACGGTCGAACATGACAAAGGTCAAATACCAATCAGCGTGCAAATTGCCTAGACTCCCACACCAGAATTGAAGGGGCGGGCAATCCGGATCCGCCGGAACATCCTCAGGGCCGGTCACCAAGAACGGGCCGGACTGACATCAAGGAGAACTGTATGAGACGGGTAGTGGTAACCGGCATGGGCATCGTGTCCTGCCTTGGCAACTCCACCGACGAGGTGACCGACAGCCTGCGACAGGGCAAGTCCGGCATCCGCTTTAACGAAACCTACAAGGAACTCGGCTTTCGCAGCCAGATCTGCGGTACCGTGGACGTGGACACCTCGGTTATCGACCGCAAGCTTCGACGGTTCATGGGCGAGTCCGCCATGTATGCCTACCTGTCCATGGAGCAGGCCATTGAGCAGTCCGGTCTGACACCGGATATGATCTCCAACGACCGTACCGGCCTGATTGCCGGCTCCGGCGGCGCCTCCTGCTCCAGCCAGGTGGAAGCCACCGATATCATGCGGGAGAAAGGGGTCAAGCGTATCGGCGCGTTCATGGTACCGCGCATCATGACCTCCACCGTATCCGCCTGCCTGGCAACTGCCTACAAGATCCGTGGCGTGAACTATTCCATGTCCTCGGCCTGCGCCACCAGCGCCCACTGCATCGGCCACGCCATGGAGCAGATCCAGAACGGCAAACAGGACATCGTCTTCGCCGGTGGCGGCGAGGAAGAGGACTGGAGCCTGACCATGCTGTTCGACGCCATGGGCGCCCTGTCCTTCAAGTACAATGACACCCCCGAGGCGGCCTCCCGCCCGTTCGATACTGGTCGCGACGGCTTCGTGATCGCCGGCGGTGGTGGCATGCTGGTGCTGGAGGAACTGGAGCACGCCCGTAAACGCGGCGCCAACATTATTGCGGAGCTGACCGGTTATGGCGCCACCTCCGACGGCTACGACATGGTGGCCCCGTCCGGCGAAGGCGCCGCCCGGTGCATGCAGCAAGCCATGGCAACCGTAGAGGGTGACATCGACTACATCAATGCCCACGGCACCAGCACGCCGGTGGGGGATGTGGCCGAGATGAAGGCAGTTCGCAATGTGTTCGGGGACAGGGTACCCGCGATTTCCTCCACCAAGTCGCTGACCGGGCATTCCCTGGGTGCTACCGGTGCACAGGAGGCCATCTACTCCCTGCTGATGCTGCAGAATGGCTTTATCGCCGGCACCGCCAACCTGGAGAACCCGGACGAGGAACTGGCCGGGATGCCCATCGTCGGCCCGGATGCCCGAGAGCAGAGCCTGAACAGAGTGATGTCGAACAGCTTCGGCTTTGGTGGCACCAACGCATCGCTGGTTTTCAGCAAAGTGTGAATATCCGAGCAGCAGCACCCGGGCCCCGGAACGATATTTCCGGGGCCTGTTGGCCTCACGGGCATTGGCAAACCTCGCGGCAGGTATTAATGTGTCGCTTAATGAGGGTCAGTATTACGGACCAGTCACCAGCTACCAGGGTTCGCCATGAATCAGCCCATACACGTCCGCCAAGCCTCCGCCAAGTCCAGGACCTCCTGCCAGTACTGTAGCCTGAGCAACCTGTGCCTGCCGCTGGCACTGGACAGCAGTGAGATGAACCGGCTGGACGACGTGGTCAACCGTGATCACATCATCAACCGGGGTGAACAGGTGTTTACCCAGAATGCGCCCTTCCGTTCCTGCTTTGCCGTCAAGAGCGGGGCCATCAAGACATCGGTGGTGACCGAATCCGGGGAAGAGCAGATCACCGGGTTCTTCATGCCTGGCGACCTGGTGGGGCTGGACAGCATGAGTGACGACACCCACGCATCCTCGGCCAAGGCTCTGGAACGCACCAGTGTCTGCGAGATACCGGTGGACCAGTTGGAGAAACTGGTCCATATCATGCCGGGCCTGCAACACCACATCCTGCACCTGATGAGCCAGGAGATCCGCAACAGCCATCAGCTATCGGTGCTGCTAAGCAAGAATACGGCGGAGGAACGCATCGCGGCACTGCTGCTGTCCCTGTCCACCCGTTTCCATCGCCGCAAGCTGTCGCCCACCCACTTCAACCTGCCCATGGCCCGCAACGACATCGCCAACTTCCTCGGCCTGGCGGTGGAGACGGTCAGCCGGGTGTTCACCCGGTTCCAGAATCAGGGCCTGATACGGGCCCGCGGTCGGGACATCGAACTAGTCAACATTGAGGCCCTTCAGGCCATGGCCCTGGGCAACGCCCAGGCCTGACAGCTCAAGCTCCTCGGTCAGGGCGATCCGCCAGGGTTGCTGCTTGACGCCAAAGGTATTGCGTATCTTGGTGCAGCCCAGCGTGGCGTTTTCCGGTTCCACGGCGCTCCAGTCCGGCTGCTCATCCATCACATGGACCGCCTTCTCGTCACCGTCGCCATTCACCTCCGGCCTGTCGGCAATGGCGAGGCCCAGTTCATACTGGCTGATTTCCTCGGCGCCAGCGTACTGGTAGGTGCCCCAGACCTCGGCGCCACAGTCCAGTTGCATCAGGATGGCACTGATCACCCGCGCCAGGTCACTGGCGGCCACCGGTTGCCCCCGGTGCCGACTCGACAGGCACAGGGATTCCCCCTGCCGCGCCGACTCCACCACCTTGCGGATAAACCGCTGCAGCCCCCAGCCGGTGCGCAGCAGGATGTGCCGGGGAAGGACCGTTCGCAGCACTTGCTCGCACTCCCACTGCCAGATACCAAGCTGGCCAATCGGATTGCCGGGATTGGAAGACAGGTAAGCGCTCTGCTTGCGGCCGTCAAAGACGTAGGAGGTGGATAGCTGTACCAGGATCATATCCTTTGCAGCAGCGTACTCCGCCAGGGCCATAGGCAGTGAGAAAGCCTTGGTGCGAGCCTGTTCCGGATCTGCCTCGGCAGGCTCTGGATCGGTCAGCCACATGGCGTTGACGATTACATCCGTGCCCTCCGGTATCCATTGCGGTACCCCGGACAGGTCCAGATGCGACAGGTCACTGATCAGCAGCGGTGTCACCTCAAGATGGGTGCGGGCCAGCCGCTTCAGAAGCAGGCGCCCCAATACCCCGTTGTTATGGACTACCAGTACATTCACGAATCCGATCCCGTCATCCCGCCTGTGGACCCACTGTCCAGCGCCACCCGGGGTACCCGCCCGGTCACGCCTGTCAGCAGTTCATAGCTGATCGTACCGGCGCAGGCCGCTACCTCGTCAATAGGAATATTCGGTCCCCAGAGCTCCACCGGATCACCCACGGTGGCATCGTCGACACCTGTCAGGTCCACCGCCAGCATGTCCATGGACACCCGGCCGATCAGGGAGGCCCGTGTTCCCCGCACCCCCACCGGGGTGCCGTTGACCGCATGGCGGGGGTAACCATCGCCATATCCGGCACAGACCATACCCATGACCGTTGGCCGGGTGGCGCGCCAGGTCTCGCCGTAACCCACGGCCTCCCCCGGCCCCAGGTGGCGGAGGGCAATCAGCCGCGATTCCAGTGTCATCACCGATTTCAGGCCCAGTTCGGGCCCATGATGCCCCAGCATGGGGGACGAGCCATAGAGCATGATGCCGGGGCGGGTCCAGTCATACATCCGCTGCCCCGGCCGAAAGTGGGCCGCTGAATTGGCCACACTGCGGGCAATGGGCCCCAGGGGCCCCGTGGCCTCGTCAAACAGGGCGGTCTGTTCGGCGGTGCGGTCGCTGGTGTCGTCGTCGGCGCAGGCAAAATGGGTCATGGCGCCGGTCACCCGGATACCGCTGCGTTGCAGCCGCTGGCACACCGCCGCGACCTCCCCCGGCGCAAAGCCCAGGCGGTTCATGCCGGAATTGACCTTGAGCCATACCCGGGGGCGGGCACCGCCGGATTCCAGCCATTCAACCTGGTGTTCGTGGTGCACCACCACGGTAAAGCCCTCGGCTTCACACAACGCCAGGTCGGACGCCTGGTGCACCCCCTGCATCAGCAACACCGGCTGGGTCAGCCCCGCCTCCCGGAGCGCCACGGCTTCCTCCAGGCAGGCGACGGCGTAGTGGTCTGTTTCCCCGGCCAGGGCCAGGGCCACCCGTTCGATACCGTGGCCATAGCCATCGGCCTTGACCACCGCCATGGCCCGGGCACCGCCCGCCCGTTCACGGGCGATGCGGAAATTGTGCCTCAGGCTGTCCAGGTTAATGCGGGCAACGGTCTCGCGCGGCATCAGTAATCCCCGCCGTAGTCACCGTGGGCCAGATCCTCAAACTTGGTGTACTTGCCGATGAAGGCCAGCCGCACCGTCCCGATGGGACCGTTCCGCTGCTTGCCGATGATGATCTCGGCAATGCCCTTATCCTGGGTGTCCTCGTTGTAGACCTCGTCCCGGTAGACGAACATGATCACGTCGGCGTCCTGCTCGATGGCGCCGGATTCCCGCAGGTCCGAGTTCACCGGGCGCTTGTTGGGCCGTTGCTCCAGGCTCCGGTTAAGCTGCGACAGGGCCACCAGCGGGCAACTCAGTTCCTTCGCCAGGCCCTTCAGGGAACGGGAGATCTCCGAGATTTCGGCGGTACGGCCCTCGGTGTTGCCCGGTACCCGCATCAACTGCAGGTAATCCACCATAATCAGGCTGAGCTTGCCGCCGTTCTCCCGGGCCACACGGCGGGCCCGGGAGCGCATCTCGGTGGGGCTCAGGCCCGGGGTATCGTCGATGTACAGGGGCTTGTCCTTGAGCAGGCTGACCGCCGACGTCAGCCGGGGCCAGTCGTCCTCCTCCAGCTTGCCGCTACGCATGCGGGTCTGGTCGATCCGCCCCAGGGACGACAGCATCCGCATGACGATGGAGTCCGCCGGCATCTCCATACTGAACACCAGCACAGGCTCGCCGGTGGACAATAACGCGTTCTCGACGATGTTCATGGCAAAGGTGGTCTTACCCATGGACGGCCGCCCCGCCACGATCAGCAGGTCCGACGGCTGCATGCCTGAGGTCCACTCGTCCAGGTCGGTGAAGCCCGTGGTCACACCGGTAACCTTTTCACCGGACTCGAACAGCTCCTCGATACGGGTCAGTGCCTGGGTCAGGATCGGGTTGATAGGCTTGGGGCCCGAGCCCTCCTTGGTGCGGGACTCGGCAATACGGAACACATTGCGCTCGGCCTCATCCAGCAGGTCGGCACTGGTGCGCCCCTGGGGATTGAAAGCGGAGTCGACAATGCCGCCGGACACCTCGATCAACTGCCGCAGGATGGAACGCTCGGCCACGATCTGAGCGTAGGCCCGGATATTGGCGGCACTGGGAGTCTTCTCCGCCAGTTCCGCCAGGTAGGACAGGCCGCCGGCATCCTCGATATCCCCCGCCCGCTCCAGATATTCCGCCAGAGTTACAACGTCCAGTGGCTCGCTTTCCGAGGCCAGACGCTCGACCGCAGCGTAGATCAGCCTGTGATCCTGCCGGTAAAAGTCCGACGCCGAGATAGTCTCGGCCACCTCGTCAAAACGACGGTTGTCCAGCATCAGGCCACCTAACACGGCCTGCTCCGCTTCCACGGAATGGGGGGGAATCTTGATCCTGGAGGTTTCCAGGTCGGCGCTGGATGCCTTGAAACTGCTGGTGGCCATGCAAACTCTCGGATGCTGAAACAGAGACGACTGGTGGCGACGGGCCGGAATCCGGGCGATTGCCGGGGACCAGATTTGCCAGATATTTTCCTAGGATACCAGAAACACACAGGCCCGGAAGCTGCCTAGGCAGCCCGGGCCTGTGAAACTGAGAACCCAACGGAAAACCTCCGCCCGGCCCTCAAGACATAACGGTGAAATCCGGATCAGTCGGCGACAACGGCCAGTTGAACGGTCACGGTTACGTCGGTGTGCAGCTGAAGCTCGATCTCGTACTCGCCGGTCACCCGGATCGGGCCTTCCGGCAGACGGACTTCGCTCTTCTCCACTTCGGTACCGGCAGCCGTAATGGCATCAGCGATATCGCGAACACCAATGGAGCCGAACAGCTTGCCTTCGTCACCGGCCTTGGAGCTGATGGTGAAGGACTGACCTTCCAGCGCTTCGGCGCGGCTCTGGGCGGCAGCCTGCTTATCGGCGGCCGCTTTTTCCAGTTCTGCACGACGCTCTTCGAACGCCTTCAGGTTTTCCTCGGTCGCGGCAACCGCCTTGCCATATGGCAGCAGGAAGTTACGACCGTAACCGGCCTTTACCTTGACCTTGTCACCCAGGGAACCCAGGTTTGCAACTTTCTCGAGCAGAATAACTTCCATCTCGTTAACCTCTTCGCGCTTTATTCAGCCGGCCCGGCAGGACGGATGCGTCTCCGGATATCCAGCCAGCTATCCACAATTGCCAACAGCATTAACAACAGACTGATCGTAAAACCCTGAACCACAAGCAAGGCGTAGAACGCCACCAGCCACAGGTTGCTGGCCTTCTTCAAGCCAACCACGCCATGAACCAGCGCGATGCCGGCCACCAGCAGCGGCAGACCGGCCACCCACCCCAGCAGCAACGGGTTGATCCCGGCCATCGGGGCCACCAGGAGCAGCAGGACACAGACCGCTGCCACGCCCCTGGAGAGGCGGAAACCGTGGAACTCACGGCGGAATCCACCCGGATTGTACAACGCTGCCTGCCAGTACCTGGACAGCATGATCACGGCCACCGCCATGCCCAGATAGGTACCGGGCATAAGACCATTCACCATACTGCGTACCGCCGGCCTGAAGTCTTCACCGAGCTGGGCCGCCATGTCCGGATAGGCCCACTGGTAGATTTCCAGGAAAGCATCCGTAACGGCCGCCAGCATGTCGGAAAACAGGCTTGGCAGCAGCAGCCCGATGACCAGGCCAAGGGCGGAGCCTGCCAGCAGGCTGCGCTCCCAGGACATGGTGCCGCGAAGCACCGCCGCCATCAGGTAGACCAGCAACAAGACCGCGATAACCGACGGCTCGTTGCCGAACCAGGCCCAGCCAAGGGCCGGCAGCAGGGCCCAGAGGCCGATATTCAGCCCCTGAACGGGCCCGAGCCTGAGTACCACCAGGCCGACAACCGCAGCCCCGATCCATGACAGGTAGGGAATCGCGGTTGCCAGGGCAGCAACGCCGCCCGCTTGCAGGGGACCGCGCATTACATACTGAGCCAGTGCACGCATGGTCCCGGGTCCTGAACGATCTTAGTTGTCGTGGCTGTCCGTGTACGGCAGCAGGGCCAGGTAGCGAGCGCGCTTGATGGCGGTCGACAGCTGACGCTGGTAACGGGCCTTGGTGCCGGTGATCCGGCTGGGCACGATCTTGCCGGTTTCGGTGATGTAACCTTTCAGGGTGTCCAGATCCTTGTAATCGATCTCCTTGACACCCTCTGCCGTGAAGCGACAGAACTTACGACGTCTGAAAAAACGAGCCATTGATTAACTCCTCAACTCCGGATGGGGTGATTACTCTTCTTCGTCCTGGGACGACTTTTCCTGACGGTCCTCACGGCGCTCACTGGTTTCAGTGTTGCGGCGCGGACGGTCGTCGGAACGACGGTCTTCCCGGGACTCAGCAGCCTTCATCGGAGACATTTCAGTATCCGGACCATCACGACGGATCACCATTTCACGGATGATCGCATCGTTGAAGCGGAAGTTGTGAGCCAGCTCGTCAAGGGCTGCCTGAGAACATTCGACGTTCATCAGGACGTAGTGGGCCTTGTGGATCTTGTTGATCGGGTAGGCCAGGTGACGACGTCCCCAGTCCTCAAGGCGATGAATCTTACCGCCATCATCGGTGATGAGGCCGGTGTAACGCTCGATCATGGCGGGCACCTGCTCGCTCTGATCGGGATGCACCATGAATACGATTTCGTAGTGACGCATGTTTTCTCCCTACGGTTTGAACAGCCTCCCGCAGGCGTATTATCTCTGCGGAAAGCAAGGAGTCGGCAGCCAGGCTGCCGGTTTCTGGGGTAATGGCCCAAACCGGTATTACCACCGGTTTTCAGGCAATAGCACCCCGACCCTTGGAAAAGGGGTGCGGTATTCTATGACTGAATTCATCAGGATGCAACCGACCCCATCGGGGGGACGGGCCTGCTTAGCCGGAAAGGACGCCTTCTCCCGCATCCGACGCCCCGCCGGATTGGGTCAGGGCCAGGCTGACAGCCTGCTGGGGAGTGTCCGCTTCGAACTGTCCCAGCAACTCATACTGCCGCTGCTGCAACACTGTCTCACGATATTCGTTGGCCTTGGTCGAGAAAATCAGCCAGCCGATCAGGAATGCCGCGTTCAACAGCAGGCCAACCGGGTTTGGTTGCCCAACCTGGGCCGTCATGACATCGACGACCAGTGAAGCGGCGACGAGAGAGGCGACAATTGCCGCAGCGTTCCAGAGTTTCTTAACGAGCAGCCAGATCAGGCCAAAGAGCAGACAGGGCCATGAAAACCCGACCTTAACGGCTTCAGCGCCACGATCGGCATGGTGATAGACACGAAACTGCCTCATATACAGACTCCTTCCATGGACGATTGGATGTAGAAATGCCTGCCTATCAGCAAGCGACGGCAAATATACCACCCGCGTCGACAGAAGCAAGCCACAACGCCGAAAACTACATACTGCGGCGCTGCCTCACGGCCTCATACAGACAGACCCCGGTCGCCACGGACACATTCAGGCTGTCCACCAGGCCCTGCATGGGAATCTTGATGAGATGGTCACAATGCTCCCGGGTCAGCCGGCGCATACCCTTGCCTTCCGCCCCCATCACCAGCCCCACCGGGCCGTTGAAATCCGCCTGGTACAGGGTGGCATCCGCCTCGCCGGCTGTGCCGATCAGCCAGACGCCCTGCTCCTGCAGGGTCCGCAGGCACCGGGCCAGGTTTGTCACCCGCACGAAGGGAACGGTTTCGGCAGCACCACAGGCCACCTTCCGCGCTGTCGGGTTGAGGGTGGCGGATTTGTCTTTCGGTACGATGACGGCGGCCACACCGGCCGCGTCCGCCGTGCGCATGCAGGCCCCAAGGTTGTGGGGATCAGTGACGCCGTCCAGGATCAACAGCAAGGGAGACTCGGAACGGGCCGCCAGCAGCGCGTACAGGTCGTCCTCGCTCCATTCCCGGCTTTCCGACACCTGGGCCACCACGCCCTGGTGGGCACCGGAGACCCGCTTGTCCAGCTCCTTGCGGTGGACTTCCTGCCAGCGCACCCCCAACTGGTCCAGGCTTTCGGTAACCTGCCGCACCCGCCGGTCCTGGCGCCCCTGCTGGATCCACACCTGCTGGAGTCGATCCGGCTCTTTCTTCAGTACGGCATCAACGGCATGCCAGCCAAATACAAACTCTTCCGACACGTTGAACTTTCCTACCTGTTATCGACCGGAACCGGATTTCCCGCGGGCACCGCCCTTGCGCGTGGCGGACTTGCCGCCACCGGCCTTGCTGCCGGACGTGCTGCCGCCCTTACCGCCAGCCCCCTTCTTGCCGGATGACTTCTTCTCCGCCTCCCGGGCCGCATCAGCCACGAGCTGGTCCTTTGCCGAAGACTTGCCACCATGCCCCCTGGACCGGCTACCGGACTTGCCGCCCTTCCCCGAACCGGCGGGAGCCTTGGCGGCGGACGACTTGCGACCGCCCTTCCTGGCACCGGAACGACGGGTGGGCTCGCTGATCAGCTCCAAATCGATCTTGCGGTCGTCCAGATCGACTCTAACCACCTGGACCCGCACGCTGTCGCCCAACTGGAAGCTGGTCGAGGTACGCTCGCCCACCAGCCGGTGCTTGGCGGAGTCGTGGTGGTAGTAGTCGCCCCCCAGGGTGGAGATATGGACCAGCCCTTCGATATAGATACCCTCCAGCTCCACGAAGAAACCGAAGGGCACGACGGCGGCGATAACACCGTCGTAGGTTTCGCCTACATGCTCCCGCAGGAACTCGCACTTGAGCCAGGCCATAACGTCGCGGGTGGCATCATCGGCCCGGCGCTCGGTCATGGAGCAGTGCTCACCCAACTGCACCATGCGGGCCTGGTCGTAGGGGTACTCCGCCAGTTCCGGATCACGCTCGGGCGGGTGCACCACGTCCTTCGCCCCTTCCTCGCGGTGAACGATGGATTTGATGGCCCGGTGGACAATCAGGTCCGGGTAGCGCCGGATGGGCGATGTGAAGTGAGCATAGCTGGCAAACCCGAGCCCGAAGTGGCCGCTCTCCTCCGGGCTGTAGACCGCCTGACTGAGGGATCGCAGCATGACCATCTGGATCACATGGGCATCTGGGCGGTCCTTGATACTGTTCAGTAACTCCTGGTAATCCGCCGAGGTCGGCTTGTCACCGCCACCCAGTTGCAGGCCAAGCTCCCCCAGGAACAGCCGGACCGACTGCAGGCGCTCCTCCGACGGTGCATCGTGCACGCGGTAAAGGGCCGGCACCCGGTACTTCTTCAGGAACCGGGCCGTGGCCACGTTGGCGCACAGCATGCACTCTTCGACGATTTTGTGGGCGTCGTTGCGCACCACCGGCACGATCTCCTCGATCTTGCGATTGGCGTCGAAGATCACCCGCGTCTCGGTGGTCTCGAAATCAATGGCACCCCGCTCGGTTCGCGCCTTGCGGAATACCTTGTAGACATCGTAGAGGTCGTGGAGCTGGGGCAGGATATCGGAATAGAGCTGGCACAGGCCGATGCCGGTCTCGGTGTCCGGGTGCTCCAGCATCTGGCTGACCTTGGTATAGGTGAGCCGGGCATGACTGTGCATCACCGCCTGGTAGAAGCTGTAACTGCTGAGTCGTCCCGATGCGCTGATGGTCATGTCCGCCACCATACACAGCCGGTCCACCCCCGGGTTCAGGGAGCAGAGGCCGTTGGAGAGCTTCTCCGGCAGCATGGGCACCACATGGTCCGGGAAGTACACCGAGTTACCACGGTTGATGGCCTCCTCGTCCAGCGGCGAGCCGGGGCGGACATAGTGGGACACATCGGCAATGGCCACAATCAGACGATAACCGCCCCGGGGGCGGCGCTCGCAATAGAGGGCGTCGTCGAAGTCCCGGGCATCCTCGCCGTCAATGGTTACCAAGGGCAGGTGCCGGATATCGACCCGGTTCTGCTTGTCCTCGTCCCGCACTTCCTCGGCGATGCCAGCGGCCTGCCGGCCCACTTCCGGTGGCCAGGCGTGGGGAATGTCGTAGGAGCGGATGGCCACATCGATCTCCATACCCGGCGCCATATGCTCGCCCAATACCTCGACGACCCGACCGGTGGGTTTCGCCCGCTGGGTCGGCTGCCGAAGGATATCCACCACCACGTACTGGCCGTGACGGCCCTTGCCGCAGTCTTCCTCGGCCACCATGATCTCGTTGTTGATGCGGGGATTCTCCGGTACCACGAAGGAGATGCCATTCTCCCGGAACAGCCGACCCACGGTCTGGGTGGTTTTGTGCTCCAGCACCTCCACGATCTTGCCTTCACGGCGCCCCCGGTCATCCACGCTTTCGACACGGGCGGCTACCCGGTCACCGTGGAAAACCTGACGCATCTGGCGCGCACTCAGGAACAGGTCGGAGCCGCCATCGTCCGGCATCAGGAAACCGAAGCCGTCCTTGTGGCCAGACACGCGCCCGGTCACCAGGTCCGCCTCGTCAATGGGCAGGTAACGGCCCTTGCGGTTGCATATGAGCTGGCCGTCCCGGCACATGGCAATCAGCCGGCGACGCAGGGCTTCGATGCCCTCCTCACTGTTCTGGCCCAGTTCCTGGCAAAGGGTTTCGTGGGTGGCGGGGGCGCCGCGCTGGCGCAGGTGGTCCAGGATAAATTCCCGGCTCTGGATGGGGTTATCGTATTTTTGTGCTTCGCGATCCGCGTGGGGATCACCCGTCTGTTCTCTGGAAGTCATATTCCTCTCTTCTCTGGTTGAATGCCGATTATCGGCTGCAACCAGGCCCGGACACCTTTGATCCGCTGTCCGGTTAATTCGGCAAAGCTCTTCCGTTCTGGTGGTCAGACCCACCCAGAACCCTGGCGAATTACCCGGACCAGATGATTCAAAGGCATCCAGACCCGGCAGAATGTACCGGGAGTATAACGCCCTGCCCCCACTGCCACCTAACAATGCCGTGAAATCGCCTTAAGGGATCATGCCTACACGACCCGGAAATTTTTTACAGAACGACTTCAAAAAGTGTTTGACAGACCCCAAATGAATTATTAAAGTACGCGCCATCGGTTGAGGGGCACACCCCAGCCGGCAACGGAAAGCTTGAATTCATTTACGAATTCAGTAAGATAGCAAGACGTTGTAGTCACCTGCCGAGGTGGTGAAATTGGTAGACACGCTAGCTTCAGGTGCTAGTGGGGGCAACCCCGTGGAGGTTCAAGTCCTCTCCTCGGCACCACTTCCTCCCTCAGGAAGTGGCAGATAGGAACACCCCCGATATTGAAGTGATCTTATCGAACCGGCTGGTTCGTAGCCGTCGCTCGTACGTGCATCCTAACGACCTCCCCCACACGGATACTCCAGACCCAAGACCTAATCCAACGACTGTTCTTCGGAGCTTTCATCTACTTTCCCGGCACTCTTGGCGGCCGGCAGGAAATCATGCTTCCCAAACACCTCCGCCAGAATGTTCTGCTCAATGGCACTGCGCTGCGCAGGCCGGCAGGGATAACGCACCACCAGATGGATTTCCCCGGCCAAGGGCACCTGGATACTGACCCTCGGGTCCACCATCGGCACCTCCAGACCACGCCGGTCGCCTAGCCGGCGCATGTACTTGCGAGCGGATTCCAGGTAGGGCTGGCACTGGGCCTGGGTGACTTCCAGCAACACCTCCTGCGCCTTCTGCCAGTTATCCTCCCGCTTGAAGGGCACGGTGAATACGTGCAACACATAATCCTCGGTGAAGCTTTCGTTAATTATCGGTTCGGACACGAACAGGGAATTGGGGATCACCGTGGCACGCCCGGTGCGCTGGTGGGTCAGCTTGCCCGGCCCCACCTCCAGGATAGTGGTGGCCAGCAGGTTCTGGTCAATCACGTCACCGCGGAAGTCTTTTACCTGGATGCGGTCGCCAATGTCGAAGGAGCGGGCGCCGCCCTTCACCAGGGACCCCATAAAACACAGGATCAGTTCCTTGGTGGCCACCACGAACGCCACGGCAATAGCCACGATGGACAGGGCGAGGGTGCGCAATTCCTGGCCCCAGATCATCACCAGACCCAGCAGGAAAACCAGGATCAGGCCATTGCGGGTCTGTACCAGCCACTTGCGACGCAATTCCGTGGACTGGATGCTCGTGCGGATCACCTTCGAAAGCAGCGCCCGGACCACCAGCACAATCAGCAACAGAGCGAGCGTTGTGCCCAGCAGGCGAAGTGCCGGCATCGACAGGTTCAGTTGTGCGATTTCTGCCGAGAACTGCTCGATCATTCCTGTTTGCCCTCACCCCAACGGGGCACCAGCGCCTGGGGCAGGCCCAGGTGGTCCAGCAAGCGGGCGACGATGAAATCCACCAGGTCGTCCACCGACGCAGGATTGTGATAGAAACCGGGGCTTGCCGGCATGATCACCGCCCCCATGCGGGTCAGTTTCAGCATGTTTTCCAGGTGCACCTCGGAATACGGTGCCTCACGGGGCACCAGTATCAGCGGACGGCGCTCCTTCAGGGCCACGTCCCCGGCCCGCTCGATCAGATTGTTGCTGGCACCGGTGGCCAGGGCTGACAGGCTGCCGGTACTGCAGGGGCAGATCACCAGGGGCGCCTTCTCGCCGGAGCCGGACGCCGGGGGCGCGAACCAGTCCTCGTGGCCGAACACGGTGAGCTGACCGTCCCGGGCGCCGGTGTATTCCTGCAGGACTTTCAGGGCGCCGGCGGTGGACGCCGGCAAATGAATCTCAGTCTCGGTGGCCAGTACCACCCGGGCGGCCTTGCTTACCATGACATTCACCCGGCAATCCTGGGCCACCAGACACTGCAGCAACCGCAGGCCATACTGGGCGCCGGAGGCCCCGGTCATGGCCAGGTTGATCACGCGGGCTTCAGCGGCATCAGCGACCATGACCGGCCTTCTCCTCCAGGCGGCTCACCAGGCGCTGGTGGATACCGCCAAAACCGCCGTTGCTCATGATGACAACGTGGCAGGGTTCGGACACCTCGCCAAGAACCCGGTGGATCAGCCCGTCGATGGTCTCATCAATCTGGTGCCGCTCCGGGTCGCCGCCACCGCTGCGGTATTCCTCCATCAGGGTGGTCAGCCACTCCGCGTTGCCAGTGTTGGCCCAGATCACCCGGTCCGCCAGGTCAGCGCTGCCCAGTAACCGCTCACGGTGAACGCCCTGCTGCATGGTGTTGGAGCGAGGCTCGACCAGGGCAATGATCAATTCGTTTCCCACCCGGTTTCGCAGGCCTTCCAGGGTGGTGGCGATGGCGGTGGGGTGATGGGCGAAATCGTCATAGACGCGGACACCGTCGATGTCCGCCAGCAACTCCATCCGCCGTTTGACACCACCGAACCGGTTGAGGGCGGACACGGCATGGTCCGGCGTCACTCCCACATGACGGGCCGCCGCGATGGCGGACAGGGCGTTGCGGACGTTGTGCAGACCGGTCATGTTCCAGTTAACCGTAGCCACCGGCTGCTCGTGGTGGATCAGCATAAAGCTGGAGCCATCGTCCGCCAGCAGTTCGGCCCGCCAGTTCGGGGCGCCGGCCTCGCTGCCGATGGCGGTGGTCTGCACCGGGCTCCAGCACCCCATGGCCAGGGCCCGGTCCAGGTGTTCATCCACCGCCGGACGGATAATCGCGCCCTTGGACGGCACCGTGCGTACCAGGTGATGGAACTGGCGCTCGATGGCTTCCACGTTGTCGAAGATATCGGCGTGATCGAATTCCAGGTTGTTCAGGATGCAGGTGTGCGGGCGATAGTGGACAAACTTGGAGCGCTTGTCGAAGAAGGCACTGTCGTACTCATCCGCCTCGATCACGAAGAAGTCACTGTTGCCCAGACGGGCCGACACGGGAAAATCCTTGGGCACGCCACCCACCAGGTAGCCGGCCTCGAAGCCAGCCTGTTCCAGAATCCACAGCAGCATGGAGGTGGTGGTGGTCTTGCCGTGGGTGCCGGCCACCGCCAGCACCCAGCGATCCTTGAGTACCTCGCGGGCCAGCCATTCCGGGCCGGACATGTAATCCAGGTTGCGGTTGAGCACCGCCTCCACCTCGGGATTACCCCGGGACATGGCATTGCCGATCAGCACCAGGTCCGGCGCCGGCTTGAGGTTGTCCGGCCCATAGCCTTCCATCAGCCCGATACCCTGGGCTTCCAGTTGGGTGCTCATGGGTGGATAGACGCCCTGGTCCGATCCGGTCACCTTGTGCCCCAACTCCCTGGCCAGTACCGCCAGACTGCCCATGAAGGTACCGCAGATTCCCAGAATATGGATGTGCATAGTGCGCCAGACGCCCTCGATCGTTGTTGCCAATGAATACCCGCCGTTCATAACCGCTGCATCGCGGTCGGCGGAGGCCCTCAAGACTCCCGTATACGTCAGGTTCCGTCAAGGTGGGTGTCATGAAAACTATGGCAGATTCACGTATCATTCGCCCCTATAACCGGTCTGGAAGACAGACCGGATCGCCAGTTTCCGAATCCAGTGTCCAACCAGCAGGAGGCGCCAGCCCAAGATGGCCATCAAGAATGCGTTCTATGCCCAGTCCGGTGGTGTAACCGCCGTTATCAATGCCAGTGCCTGCGGCGTGATTGAAACCGCCCGCAAACATCCGGAGCAGATTGGCAGGGTGTACGCCGGTCGTAATGGCATTATCGGGGCTCTCAGGGAAGAGCTGATCGACACCACTGAAGAGTCCGACGAAGCCATCCGGGCCCTCATGCACACGCCGGGCGGGGCTTTCGGTTCCTGTCGCTACAAGATGAAGAACCTGACCGAAAACCGCCGCGAGTATGAGCGGCTGGTGGAGGTCTTCCAGGCCCACAACATTGGTTACTTCTTCTACAACGGCGGCGGCGACTCCCAGGACACCGCGTTCAAGGTGTCCCAGATTGCCGACAAGATGGGCTACCCCATTACCTGCATCGGCGTTCCCAAGACAGTGGACAACGACCTGCCCTTCACCGACTGCTGCCCCGGCTTTGGCTCCGTGGCCAAGTACGTGGCCACCTCAACCCTGGAAGCCAGCCTGGACATCAAGTCCATGAGTGAGTCCTCCACCAAGGTATTCATCCTGGAAGTCATGGGGCGTCACGCGGGCTGGATTGCCGCCTCCGGTGGCCTGGCCGGCAAGGGCCAGGGCGAACCGCCCCATATCATCCTGTTCCCGGAAATTCCCTTCGAGCGCGAGGCATTTCTGGCCCGGGTGGAACAGTCGGTGAAAGATTATGGCTACTGCGTGGTGGTGGCCTCCGAAGGGGCCCAGTACGAAGACGGCCGTTTTGTCGCCGATGCCGGCGGCAAGGATGCCTTCGGCCACACCCAGCTCGGCGGCGTGGCCCCCACCCTGGCCAACATGGTCAAGCAGGCCCTGGGCTACAAGTTCCACTGGGCGGTGGCCGACTACCTGCAGCGGGCAGCGCGCCATATCGCCTCCGCAACAGACGTCGAGCAGGCGTACACCGTCGGCCAGAAGGCCGTGGAAATGGCCCTGGCCGGCAAGCAGGCGGTCATGCCCATCATCGTCCGCGAGCAGTCCAGCCCCTATCGCTGGCACATCGGTGAGGCGCCGCTAAGCGAGGTGGCCAACCAGGAGAAAAAGATGCCGATCCACTACATCACCGATGATGGCTTCGGCATCACCGACGATTGCCGGCAGTACCTGCAACCGCTGATCGAGGGGGAGGCCTTCCCGCCGTTCGAGAATGGTATTCCGAAGGTGGCGAAACTGGAGAACGTCCTGGCGGAGAAGAAGCTTAAGACGCCGTTTGATATCTGAAAGTTACCAAGCCCCGGGACTATTCCACAGTTCCGGGGCCTAACCGACCGTTACCGGGCTGCTGTAGCCACCGAGCAATATATGAACTCCGCATCACTTTAAAAAATGAGACTGGACATCAATCAGGACTTTCGATAGCTTTGATTCGTCAATAAAAGACGGCTCAGAGTGAAGCAGAAGTCACAAGGTGTAGGGCCGGTGACCAGACGAATAGGGATATTCAATGACTACCGCAGAGCGCACTCGGACCGCGTCCTCCTTCCGTAGAAAAACACTCCACGAACTACGCACCACCATCAAACGCAAGGGTCCGTCGGACTTTGCGTTCGAATGCATCAGCTCCGGCCCGATATTCCAACGGCAGATCCAGGAAAGGCTTCAGGATCCTTATCACATAAGGCAAGGCAACACCCCGCTTTGTGGACCAGCGGCCTTCATCTACTGTATTGCAAAGCACTTTCCGGAGCAGTATGAAAGGTACGCATTGGAGCTGGCATTATATGGCAAAGGCCGGATTGGTGACCTCGTTATCGAACCCAGTAACGACTGCCTGAATGCGAAAGATGGCCTTCTACTCGATAATGATGGATTTAATTTTTCACCGGTAGACTGGGTAACATTAGCCAGTGTCCGTGACTCCACCAACCTGTTTGCCAGTATGGATGGCCCGGGCTCAAACATTGCAGGCATGACGTTTCCGGGTGCCCTGGAAGCCTGGTTCGAGGAAACGGGACTGTTCACACAGATTGAAGAACACACGTCAACTATCGTGTCCAGCAGCTATTCCAAATCACTGGGTTGTCCAAACCACTCAGATGATGATTGACCAAAAGAGAGCCCCCCCACCCAGGCACACGACCTATTGAAGAGAGCATCAATTCTTCTCTTGACTTCGACCTGCACAGTTGGGGAATCAACGGAAAGCCCTATCCTGTGAATAACCGGATCAACGAGATGACACCTGATAAATTCACAAAATATTATCATGGCTTTGTCTCGGCCAGGCCCAAGGAGAAATAGGGCCATGAATGTACTGCTCAATATTGCCCTCATTACTGCTGTCAGCCTTTCAGGTTGTTCAGCACCCCATGATATTATCGAGTCATCCAAACAAAGTTCTGACAACACGCTGGACAAAGTGTCTTCATTCAACCTTGGAGGCGTGTCGGATGCAAATATTGATAACACATACATTACCATTGAAAGACTTCAGTTCTCGGAAGACGCAGACCGCTATCTTGTACAGATTGAACTCTGGAATGTAGACACAAGGGAATCTCAACATCTAGTCTTCGTTTCAAACACCAAGGATGGCAGCAACCCTGTTCGATATAATCCTGATGATGTACTTGGAAAATCCTACCGGCGGCAATTGGCTGGCTTTCTGAGCGATGACCGCCTCTTTATTTACGGTGATACTATAGGAGATAGTCGGCAGGAACACGACTCCCCTCCATCAGATGGACGCCTTAATATCTTTAGCCTTGAGGAGCCAGAAAACGCACAAGCCTATAACGGGCGTTTTGGAGGCACTTTAAGCAATGACCGTTTCTTGCTGGGTGACTCGGCAATCGAATGGAAGACAGGCGAGATACACCAGATCCCCTCTATCCCGACGAGACGCGGAAGCCTGACTCAGGATGACTGGTTCTATTTCGGGGAGCGACAGGGGCAGATTCACCGATTCCACATTCCAGATCAAAGCCTGGAATCCTGGCCTAGCGATTTATTAATGCCACTGCCGAAGCCTTCAGCAGACAGAAACTATATTGTGGCTGTCGGCGCGGAAGGCAAATGTTCCGCATGGGAGGTTACGGCCCAAGAGCCCATCGGCAACTGCACTCCAGCTGAAGGACCAGTCAATCCCGACCGGCAATTAGCGATGCACCCTAAAGAGAACGTTTTTGCCATCGCCTCGGGTACAAGTGTCTTCCTGTATGACCTGGCCCCCTTCAAGCTCATCACCGAATTTGATCTGAGCAGTGAGGTACACCACGTCGGGATAACACAAGGTAATCGCCTGGTTATCACCACACTCACGGATGTCCAGATTTGGGACGTCAACTCCTGGAAGCTGATAGCTCAACAAGAATACACCCCTTCCAAAACCCAGAGTGGGTCTACAGGTTGGGGCTACGCATTCCAACACATCAGCAACGATGGCCACTTCGTGGCCGTTAAGGAGGTAGGCCCTGACGGTAACCCGAACATCGGAATATACAAGATTCCCTAAAGCGGGAAGCCGGGGAGTTCTCTATACACTCCTCATCACATACCTCGAGAACTCATCAAAACCGCCTACGTACTCGTTGCCCACCAGGATCTGGGGCACGGTGCGTACCGGGCGACCAAGCTTTGCGGCCACATCTTCCTTGGTCATGCCCAGGGCGGGCATATCGACGAATTCGTGCTCATAGCCCTTCTGGTCACAGAGTTGGCGGGCCATGGCACAGAAGCCGCAGCTCATGCGACCGTAGATTGTCACCTTGTCCAAGGGTTACCTCCGGAATACCTGTTTTAGGGTCGTAAAATCATGACATCAACGTCATGGCATGCCCAGTTGATGCTTTGAATGGCGATCATAGGCATCGGCGATGGTCTTTACCATAGGGGCCCACCGAGGTCTCAGCGGGAGGTCGATCCGTCGTCGCCGTAGAGGAACTGACGCAGTAGCGGTTCGCCATTGAACTCGGCGCGCAGAACGGCGATAAAGGTGTAGACACCGATCAGCTTGCGGTTGAGGAAGACAAACTCCTTGGGGGGCACCTGGAAATAGCGGCTTATGGCTGAGCGGGCCGCTTCCCGGGCGACCCGTGACGGCAGGTCACTTTCCTTCCAGCGATACTGGCCATCGGCATTGACCGCGTAGTCGGGCCAGTTGTAGTTGGCCGGCGCCAGGGGTTC
Source organism: Marinobacter shunpengi (assembly GCF_045449695.1). Classification (NCBI taxonomy): domain Bacteria; kingdom Pseudomonadati; phylum Pseudomonadota; class Gammaproteobacteria; order Pseudomonadales; family Marinobacteraceae; genus Marinobacter; species Marinobacter shunpengi. Next base: position 92,627 of record NZ_JBJJKZ010000005.1, on the reverse strand, counting down.
AAGCACGGACATGCAGACCCGGCCAAACTGGTCCAGCACGTCCTCTGGCCATTCCCGCTTCATGAAGTGCAGTTTGACACCGCCGTCGATGACCGCCTCCAGGTCCTGTTCGTAGGAAGCCCGTATCATCTGGATGACCGGCCCCAGGAACTCGTCGCTGTAGGACTGCACTGCCCCGAAATCCAGCAGCACGATCTGGTCGTGCGCCGAATCGGACCCGGTCTCCCCGGCGATCCGGATGCGATAGTTGCCGAAGTTGGGGTCGGTCTGAATCTCCCCCCAGTCGAACAGTTCCCGGAAGAACAGTTCCAGCGCCGCCCGGCCCAGTTCGCTGCGTCGCTCCACGGGCAGCGCGCGTACCGCTTCCGAGCTGACGGAATGGCCGTGCTCGTAGGTCTGGGCAATGATATGGGCGGTGGAGTATTCCCACAGTACCCGGGGCACGACAAGGCGCGGATCGTCGGCCAGGCGTTCCCGGAAGCGTTCGGTGGTGGATGCCTCCAGCTTGTAGTCCACCTCCCGGTGCATCATCTCCCGGACTTCTTCCAGCCAGTCCCGGAACTCCGGCCCGAAGGACACCAGACGGGCCACTTTCAACAGTTGCGCGACCGCGTCCAGGTCGCTGTCCACGGCCCGGTCCACGCCCGGGTACTGGATCTTGAGCACCAGCTCCAGCCCGTCGGACAGACGCCGGGCCCGGTGTACCTGCCCCAGGGAGGCGGCACCAATGGGCTCCGGGTCCACCTCCAGCTCGGCCAGGCGATCCGGGCCAAGCTCTTCCTTGAGGACCTTCTCCACCGATTTCCATTCCAGTGCCGAGGTCTGGTCTTCCAGGGTGTGCAGGGCCTCGGTGACTTCCTCGGGCAGGAAATGCTCCCCGTAGAGGGCCATCATCTGGCCAATCTTGACCACGCTGCCCTTGAGCTGACCCAGTTCCTCCACCAGGAAACGTGCCTGCTTCGAAAGCATGTCCCGGCGACGCTGCTCCCGTTGCTCGGAGCCGGACAGCCAGCTTGTGGCCATGTGGGAGGCCATCCGGGTACCGGCATACAGTCCAGCACGGGTCATGCTGAGGCGGCGCTCAAAACTGCCGGTGCGGATACGGGAAACGGTTTTTGGCTTACGGGATCCGGACATGGTCCACCTGAGGGGTGGCCGACCACCCCCTGTTCCAAGATTTGAAGGAGCCCCGGGGCGCCTGTCTGGGCGGGCGGTGCCGGGGACTGCCCTACCAGATGATAGCAGCCTCAGGACGCCGGATTATGACCGACACCGGGCAAATCCGGCTCACGCTGCACGGCCTGGGTATCATGGCCAAGGGCGACAGCGAGCGTGTCGGTCAACCGCATGGCCAGGGCATCCAGGTTGGCGGACGGACTGAAATCGCGAACCTGGCACATGGACATGCCGGAAAACCCGCAGGGATTGATGCGGGTGAACGGCTCCATGTCCATATCCACGTTAAGGGCCAGACCGTGGAAGGAACAACCCCGACGAACCCTCAGGCCGAGGGACGCAATTTTCGCGCCGTCCACATAGACACCGGGCGCATCCGGTCGTGGAGCGGCCTCGATACCCTCGGTGGCCAGCACGGAAACCAGTGACTGCTCAATGATGTCCACCAGCTGGCGCACACCCAGCCCCGCCCGGGGCAGGTCGACCATCAGGTAAACCACCAACTGGCCCGGACCGTGATAGGTCACCTGGCCACCACGATCCGCCTGGACCACGGGAATATTGCCGGGCGCGAGGATGTGCTCCGCCTTGCCAGCCTGCCCCTGGGTGTATACCGGTGGATGCTGCACAGACCAGAGCTCGTCCGGCACCGACCGGTCGCGACCAGCGGTGAACGCCTTCATGGCCTCCCACACGGGCTCATAGGGACGCAGTCCCAGGTCACGGATCACCAGCGGCATGTCAGCGTGCGCCATCAAAGGACCATATGGACCCGGCCACTGGCCTTCAGATCCTCAAACAGTGCCTTGAGCTGGGGCTCACCAGTGGCGACGATGGTCAACTGCACCGATGTGAAGCGGCCATTGCGACTGTCGGTCACCGATATGTGCTCTTCGCGGATGCCCGGGGCATGCGCCTCCACCACCGAGACCACATAATCCGTGAAATCCGGGGCGGCGTGACCAATGACCTTGATGACATAGTCACAGGGGAACTCGATTTTCGGGGCTTTGGGTTGTGACATCTGATGGCCCTGCCTTACTGGTGCATTTCCTGCCCGGTTCAGTTGAACAGGTTATGGAAGAAGAGCTTGACGGCATCAATCAGGCGCTTGAAAAAGCCGCCTTCAGGCACGGGCTCAATAGCCACCAGCGGACGCTCCGCCAGTACCTTGCCATCAAAGCTGATGGTGACCGTGCCCAGTTCGTCGCCGGCTGACACCGGGGCCTCGATCACCGAGTCCACTTCCACCACGGATTCCAGGGAATCACGGGCGCCACGGGGAATAGTCAACACCATATCGGACGCCAGCCCAAGGTTAAGCTGGTCCTGCTCACCTTTCCACACGCGGCTTTCCAGCAGGCTCTCACCAGAGTCGAACAGGCGGGCGGTCTCGTAGTAACGGAAACCATAGTTGAGCATCTTCTGCACTTCACGGGCCCGGGCCTCGCTGCTGTCGGTGCCCATGACCACGGCGATCAGTCGGGTGTTCTCACGCTCCGCAGAAGCCACCAGACAATAGCCGGCCTCCTCGGTATGGCCGGTCTTCAGGCCGTCCACGGAGGGATCACGCCACAACAGGGAGTTCCGGTTGGGCTGGCGAATGTTGTTGTAGGTGAAGTGCTTCTCGGCGTATAGCGGATAGTTTTCCGGATAGTCGTTGATGATGGCAGCGGCCAGCAGCGCCAGGTCGTAGGCGGTGGAGTACTGGTTCTCGTGAGGCAACCCGGTGGCGGTCTCGAAACGGGTATTTTCCATACCGATCAGTTGAGCCTGCTGGTTCATCACATCCGCGAACGCCCCCTCCGAACCGGCAACATGCTCGGCCAGGGCCACGGATGCATCGTTGCCAGACTGGATAATCACGCCCTTGAGCAGTTCCTCCACACTCACCGTCGAGCCTTCCTGGATAAACATTCGGGAACCGCCGGTCTGCCACGCCTTGACGCTGATCGGCACCATTTCATCCAGGCTCAGGCGGCCCTCATCCAGCTCCCGCTCGACGATATAGGCGGTCATCATCTTGGTCAGACTGGCCGGCGGCAGGCGCTCGTCGCTGTTGGCTTCCATGATGATCCTGCCACTGGCCGGGTCCATCAGGACGTAGGAGGTGCCGTTGATTTGCGGCGGTGACGGGATCAGTACCTGCTGGGCCTGGGATACCAGCGGCAGCATGGCCAGCAGGACGAGTGTGGCAAGGAAACGACAGAGGTATTGAGGGGTCATGAGGTTGTTCACATCAGTTTTGATCAATGGATGAACCAGCGGGGCCAATAATACCCCGAAGACGAAGTTCTCAGTGACTGTCAGTCAGCACCATGGCCTGGGGGAAGCCTTCAGAGGCCAGCCGCTCCATGGCGCGTTCAGCATCCTTCGAATCCCCGAAGGGGCCCACCTGGACCCGGTGAAACTCGCCGGACGTAGTTGTTATCTGGCGCACCCGTACGGACTCTCCGGTGCGCTGACGGACCGCCTGCTCAAGCTGGCGTGCCGGTGCAACCTGGCTGAACGAACCCAGTTGCACGAACAGGGCCTCACCCGAAGAGGCATCGGACTCGGCGGGCGCTTCGGCAGTCGCGTCACTGGCCTTTGGCCACGGTTGCCCGGCCAGGGTCATGCTGCCGTCCGGGCGCACGGTAATGGCCGCCACTTCAACCCTGGCGGTGCCGTTATCCAGGAAGTCCAGCTTCTTGGCGGCGGCCCAGGACAAGTCTATCAGACGATTGCCGTGAAAGGGCCCGCGGTCGTTCACCCGGACGATCACCGAACGACCATTATCGAGATTGGTCACCCGGGCATAGCTGGGCAGAGGCAGACTCCTGTGGGCGGCCGACATCTTGTACATGTCGTAGGTCTCGCCATTCGAAGTCAGGTGACCATGAAACTTCTTGCCGTACCAACTCGCAATACCGGTTTCTACATAACCGTCGGCACTGGCGTGCTCCATGACCCAGTATTTCTTACCCCAGACCGTGTAAGGAGACTTGTTGCCGGCGCTGCGGGGTTCTTCATACCGGGGCACGGCATTGGTCACGCCGCTGACATCCACATCCGCTTCGGGGCCACGGTCCTGGGACATGCTGTAGCGCCCGGAGTTACCACCGTCAGAGGCGCACCCCGCCAGCAAAGTGGCAAGCAGCGCCAGTACGCTCAATATCGACAACCTGTCCTGTGACTTCACGGTCATTCTCCGACTCCTGACTCCGCAACGGTCTCCAGCTCTTTTGCCAATTCCCCGGCAAGCTCCTGTACCGCCATGGCATACAGATGGCTGTGATTATAGCGGGTAACCACATAGAAATTGTGGCACGTCAGCCACCACTGTGGCCCGTCATCCCCTTCCAGCCGGATGATCCGTGCCGGTTCGTCACCGGCGAGGGAGTCCGGCAAGGGCACTCCGGCCTCACGGAACTCCGAGACCGTAAACCGGGGCCGGAGTTCCCGGGTCATCAGGCGCTCCGGCACCTGGATATCGTCATCCAGGCGGATGGCCACGGGGCCGCCCGGGCGCCACCGGTGTTCGCTGAAATAGTTGGCAACGCTGCCGATGGCATCCACCGGGTTATCCAGGATATCGGCCACATCATCGCCATCGAAATCCACGGCGTAGTGGCGGTAGCTCGACGCAATAAACTGGCCATAGCCCATGGCCCCGGCGTAGGACCCCTTGAGTCGGGACGGTTCGAAACCCTGTTCACGGGCCATCAGGAAGAACTGCTCGAGTTCACTGCGGAAGAACCGACTCCGGGGCGGATAGTCAAAGGCCAGGGTCGACAGGGCATCCACCACCCGGTAGGACCCCATGTAACGCCCGTACCAGGTCTCCACCCCGATGATGGCGGCAATCACTTCCCGGGGTACCCCGAACGCCTCTTCAGCACGATCAAAGGCACCCTGATGCTGCCGCAGGAAATCAACGCCCTGCGCGACGCGCTCCGGCTTGATAAAGATGGTCCGGTACTCGTGCCATTGCAGGGTGTGCTCGGCCGGCGAACTGATCAGTTCGATGATCCGTTCCTGGTGCCGGGCCTCGGCCAGCCACTGGCTCAGTTTATCCGCATCAAACCCATGCTCACGGACCATGCTGTCAACAAAGTCGTCAAACTCGGGGCGATCGGTATAACCTTCGGATGTCGCCTGGGCGAGCGCCGGCAGAAAGACCAGGACCAGCAGAAAGAACAGGGAATTCAGGTGCTTCATTCGCGCTTCTGGGTCAGTTTGTTTGCCGGGAGATTACCACGGGGTCAAGGCACGCACCATTACCGGTCATTAGGCCGTAATCATCCGGCGGTGGGTATGGATCGCCATCAGTACCCCGAAGGCGGACATCAGGGTGACAATCGAGGTACCGCCATAGCTGATCAGCGGCAATGGCACCCCGACAATGGGCAGCAGGCCGCTCACCATGCCGATATTGACAACGATATAGACGACGAAGGTCATGGTCAGAGCCCCCGCCAGCAACCGGCTGAAGGAGTCCTGGGCGTTCACGGCGATGTACAGGCAACGCATGATGATCAGGAAATAGGCTGCCAGCAGGATCATCAGGCCCACGAAACCGAACTCCTCCGCCAGCACCGCAACGATAAAGTCGGTATGGCTCTCGGGCAGGAATTCCAGATGGGACTGGGTACCCTGCAGCCAGCCCTTGCCGCTCCAGCCACCGGAGCCGATGGCGGTGGTGGACTGGATGATGTTCCAGCCCGCCCCCAGCGGATCGCTCTGGGGATCCAGCAGGGTCAGCACCCGCTGTTTCTGATAGTCCCGCATCACAAAGAACCACATGGCCGGCGCCGCCACCGCCAGTAGCGCAATGAAACCGGTGATCAGCCGCCAGCTCAGGCCGGCGAAGAACACCACGAACATGCCGGCCGCCCCCACCAGCAGCGAGGTGCCCAGATCCGGTTGCTGGATAATAAGCACCATGGGCACCAGCACCAGTCCGACACCGATCACCACATGGCGGAACCGTGGCGGCAGGTAGTGCCGTGACAGGTACCATGCGGCCGCCATGGGTACCAGTAGCTTCATGATTTCCGATGGCTGGAACCGTGGCAACCCAGGTAATGCCAACCAGCGTTGCGCCCCCTTGGCACCGACCCCCATGACCAGTACCGCTGCCAGCCCCACCAGGCCGGCGGCATACATCCACGGTGACCAACGCCGATAGACCGAAGGATCCAACTGGGCGAAGACGAACATGGCGACAAAGGCAACCCCCAGGCGCATGGCCTGCGCCTCAACCACACCAATGCTGGCATCGGCACCACTGTAGAGCACAATCAGCCCACCGCCGGATACCAGCAACAGCAACAGCAACAGCAATGGGTCCAGATGCAGGCGGTGCCACACGCTGACCGGGCGCTGCAGGCTGCTGGTGGCCTCCACGGTCGCGGACCGGCCGATCATGGCTGTTCTCCTTCCGCCTGGCTGATCACAGCATCCGACGCGTTGAACTCCTTGAGCCAGGCGTCGAACATGGCCCGTGCCACCGGCGCGGCGGTACCGCTGCCACTGCCGCCGTTCTCAACGATCACAGACACCACGATCTGGGGGTCATCCGCCGGCGCAAAGCCGACGAACAGGGCATGGTCCCGCAGCCGCTCCCGGATCTCCTCGGCGTCGTACTCCTCGTCCTCCGCCAGGCTGAACACCTGGGCGGTGCCGGTCTTGCCCGCCATGCGGTAGTCTGCGCCTTCCGCCGCGCCCCGCGCGGTCCCCTTACGACCGTGCATGACCTCCACCATCCCATCCACCACGTATTCCCAGGTATCCTGATTGTCGACCGTCAGGTCGTCCAGGTATTCCGGCTGCAGCACCGACGCCAGGGCGGTATCGCCCACGACATCCTTCAGCATGCGGGGCTGCTCCCATTCCCCCCGGTTGGCCACCAGGGACGTGGCCGTGGCCAGTTGCAGCGGTGTGGCCAGGAAGAAGCCCTGGCCGATACTCATGTTCACCGAATCGCCCGGATACCAGGGCTCATTCCGCATGCCCCGCTTCCAGTCCCGGGAGGGCAGCAGCCCCGGCAGGGCCCCGCCCACATCCAGGGTGGCATCCATGCCGAACCCGAAACGGGACAGATAGTCATGCATGATATCGACCCCCATCTCCAGACCGAGTTCATAGAAATAGATATCGCAGGACTCGGCGACAGCCTTCCGGCCATCAACCCAGCCATGACCGCCCCGTTTCCAGTCCCGCCAGCGACGACCGCCACTCTTGATTTCAAAGTACCCGGGATCCCAGATGGTCTTGTCCCGGGTAAAAGTATCGCTGTCCAGGCCTGCCAGCAGCATCATGGGCTTGATGGTGGATCCCGGCGGGTACTGGCCCCGGAGGGCACGGTTGAACAGGGGCTTGTCCCGGGAACTGCTCAGTTCCCGGTATTCCTCCACGCCAATGCCGGTGACAAACAGGTTGGCGTCAAATCCCGGTACGCTGGCCAGGGCCAGGATACCGCCGGTGTCCGGCTCAATGGCCACAATGGCACCCCGACGGCCTTCCAACAGTTCGAAGGCTCGCTGCTGCAGGCGCATGTCCAGGTGCAGCATCAGGTCCTCGCCGGGCACCGGGTTCTCACGTTCCAGTACGCGCAGGGTACGGCCACGGGCATTGGTTTCCACATGCTCATAGCCCACCTGACCGTGCAACGCCTCTTCGTAGACCCGTTCGACACCGGACTTGCCAATATAGTTGGTGCCGGCGTAGTTCACCGGGTCAATACGCTGCAATTCCTCACGGTTGATTCTCCCCACGTACCCCAGGGCATGGGCGTTCAGCTCACCGAACGGATAGTGGCGCACCAGTTCCGCACTCACCTCGACGCCCGGCAGCTCGTGGCGGTGAACCGCCATACTGGCGATTTCCTTCTCGGTAAGGTCGTAGTGCAGGGGCAGTTCCTGGAACGGGCGGCGGGGTTCCTGCAGGCGGCGGCGAAAACGCTCCATCTCCTCATCGGAGATGGCCAGCAGGTCCCGAAGCCTGGCCAGGGTCCGGTCCATGCCCTCCACCCGCTCCGGCACCAGCGTCACGCTGAACACCGGACGGTTCTCCGCGATCAGGGTGCCATTGCGGTCGTAGATGAGGCCACGGGTGGGCGGAACCGAGCGTACCTGCACGCGGTTCTGGTCGGAAATGGTGGTGTAGGTGTCGTGTTCAATAACCTGCAACTGGTAGAAACGGCCGATAAGGACGCAAAAGAGCGCCACCACCAACCCCAGCATCACCAGGACACGACGCTGGAAGAGTCGCCGTTCGGCGGCGGTGTCCTTGAATTCGCCCCAGGCCATGGATCAATCCTAAGCGCGGTGGTAGGGATGGTTCCGGGTAATCGACCAGGCCCGGTAGAGTTGCTCCGCCAGTACGATGCGCACCAGGGGATGAGGCAACGTCAGGGGTGACAGGGACCACTGCTGGTCCGCCCGATCCCGACAGGAGGCGTGCAGGCCATCGGGGCCGCCCACGAGAAAGCTGACGTCACGACCGTCCAGTTGCCAGTTTTCCAGTTGCCGGGCCAGGTCCTCCGTCGACCAGGGGCGACCACCCACTTCCAGGGCCACCACCCGGTCCCGATCCCCCGCGGCGGTGAGCACCCCATCCGCTTCCTGCTGCATCAGCCGGGCCACGTCCGGGTTCTTGCCCCGATGGGCCATGGGCACCTCAACCAGCTCCAGGGGCATTTCCCTCGGCATGCGGCGGACATACTCCTGATAACCATCGGTCACCCAGCCGGGCATCTTCTGCCCGACACAAATCAGCCGCAGACGCATACCTATTCGCTGCCGGCGGCACCGAGGCCGGGGGCGTCACGCCACAGGCGTTCCAGGTCATAGAATTCACGGGTTGCCGGCATCATCACGTGAACCACCACATCCCCCAGGTCCACCAGGATCCAGTCGCTCGAGTCACCGCCTTCGACCGTGGCCTCCCGGATGCCACGCTCCTTCATATCGGCGACTACGGCCTCCGCCAGGGAACGGAGGTGCCGCCCCGAGGTGCCGGAAGCCAGTACCATGTAGTCGGTAACGCTGGTTCGGTCGGTCACATCGATAACACTGATATCCTGGGCTTTCACCCCTTCAAGCGCATCAATAACAAGTGCTTTCAGCTCGTCTGCCTGCATAATCATCCTGTCTGGTGTAACCGGCCAGTGCCGGCTACAGGGAGTGGGTATTGCTCTATTGTATCACCAATCATTGGCCGGGCTCACCGCCGTAGAGGCCCCGCCTGCGAATTTCCGTCACCACCGCATCCGGCACCAGGAACCTTATGGACCGCCCCTGTTCCAGGCGCTCCCGCACTCCGGTAGCGGAAATGTCCAGCATGGGAGGTTCAATTTCATAGATTCCCCCGCCCGGCATGGATTTGATCTCGTGCAGGTGCTCAACCCGACGCTCGGCCAGTAAACGCTCCGGCACGGAGCCGGGCTCCAGTTCCGCGTTGGGCCGTCTGACCAGGATGATGTGGGCAAGTTCCGGAATTTGTTCCCACTCCTCCCAGCGATCAAAACCACCGAACGCGTCGGTGCCCAGCACGATGGCCAGAGGTTTATCCGGCCCCAGTTCCCGGCGTAGCTGACGCAGTGTGTCGGCGGTGTAGGAAGAGCCGCCCCGACGCAGCTCACGACCATCCACCGACAGCCCGGGCTCTTCGGCTACTGACAGGGTCAGCAGATCGAGGCGATCCTCGCTGGTGCCTCCCGGGGTGGCCCGGTGGGGTGGAATATGGCAGGGCATCAGGTGGATGCAGTCCACCTCCAGGCGCTCCCGGAGTTCAATGGCCACCCTCAGGTGACCATTGTGGACGGGATCAAAGGTACCGCCGTAGATTAGGTGCATATCAGGTCCGGATGTGGCCGTCGCCGAAAACCACGTATTTCTGGGAGGTCAGTCCTTCCAGACCCACTGGCCCTCGGGCGTGGATCTTGTCGGTGGAGATGCCAATCTCCGCCCCCAGGCCATACTCGAAGCCGTCGGCGAAGCGGGTTGAGGCATTCACCATCACGGAGCTGGAATCCACTTCCGTAATGAAGCGACGGGCCCGGGTGTAGTTCTCGGTGACGATACTGTCGGTGTGCTGGGAGCTGTAACGGTTGATATGGTCAATGGCACCGTCCAGCCCGTCGACAACTCGAACCGCCAGTACCGGCCCCAGGTATTCCTCGTACCAGTCGTCCTCGGTGGCGGCCACTATGTCCGGGATGATGGCCCGGCTGGCGTCGCACCCCCGCAGCTCGACAGCGTGCTCGCGGAAGGCTCCTGCCAGCAGCGGCAGGATGTCCTCGGCAATCTCCTGGTCCACCAGCAGGGTCTCCATGGTGTTGCAGGTGCCGTAACGCTGGGTCTTGGCGTTCACCGCCACTTTCAACGCCTTCTCGGGATCAGCATGGGCATCCACGTAGACGTGGCAGACGCCATCCAGGTGCTTGATCACCGGCACCCGGGCATCGCGGCTGATGCGTTCGATCAGCCCCTTGCCGCCCCGGGGCACGATGACATCCACAAATTGCGGCATGGTGATCAGCTCACCCACCGCCGCCCGGTCGGTGGTGCGGATCACCTGCACTGAGGTGTCGGGCAGGCCGGCGTCCCGCAGCCCGGTCACCAGGCATTCGGCGATGGCCTGGTTGGAATGGATGGCTTCCGATCCGCCCCGCAGGATGGTGGCATTGCCGGATTTCAGGCACAGGCTGGCCGCTTCCACGGTCACATTGGGCCGGGACTCATAGATGATACCGATTACCCCCAGGGGCACCCGCATCTTGCCCACCTGGATGCCCGAGGGCCGGTAGGCCATGTCGGTGATCGCACCGATCGGGTCCGGCAGGCCGGCCACCTGGCGCAGGCCCTCGATCATGCTGTCGATACGGGTGGGCGTGAGCTCCAGGCGGTCCAGCATGGCCGGCTCCAGTCCGTTGGCGCGCCCGCTCTCCAGGTCTTTCCGGTTGGCCCCGGCCAGGGCGTCACGGGCGGCATCAAGGGCGTCCGCGGTGGCCAGCAGGGCCTGGTTGCGGATCGCCGTCGAGGAACGGGCGATGGCCGTTGCGGCCTCACGGGCCTGCTGACCAACATCGGCCATGTAGGCTGCAATATCCATGGAATCGGTAGCTCCGGTTGTGGGGACAGATCACCACCTGGCGTAACCCGGCGGATGACCGGGACCTGCCATGCGGCCCCTGCGCTGTATCAATGGGAAACGGGGCGTTATTATGCCCGACCACAGCGAATTTGGCACATTGATGTTATCATTATTCATTGTGACAGCCAGTGGTTACCGGCAGGTACCGGTGCTCTTATCACCGGTTTGTCCCGGCCACCAGTACCGACAGCAGGAAGGACGACACCATGGCCCAGAAGGCCGAGCGATTTGTACTGAGCCGACTGGCCTGGCTGGGAAGCCTGGCACTCCTGATACTCGCCATATTCTGCCTGACCCTTGGCAAGCTGTTCCCGGCCCTTGCCTCAGTGGTGACCGCCGGCATTGTCTGGACCAGCCCTGCCCTGCCCAGGCTCCGGCATGAGCGTCTGTGGCAACTGGCCAACCACCTGCTGGTGCTGCTGCTTGCGCTGGTCCTGGGGGCGGCTCTCTGGCTCGGCGATGAACCCCTGACCTACTGGCTGTATGCCCTGCCCCTGATCATCCTCGGACTGCTACCACCCCGGCTGGCACCAGCCCTGACCATCGTCTCAATGGTGATTGTCTTCCTGGCGCTGACATCCATGGCGGGCGATCCTCAACGGCACCAGATTATCAGCACACTGGCACTGACCACCATCCTGGCCGGCCTGTTCTTCCTTCTGCGGGAACACAAGGCACGCCAACTGGTTCCGCTGAGACGCTCCGATGAGCTGACCCAGGCGGCCAGCCGGGAGTATCTGTCCGCTGACCTGTACAAGGAGATCCAGCGCAGTGAGCGGGAAGGCCTGGATATGTCCGTGGTGCTGCTGGGCCTGGACGCCCACCTGAGCGAACCGGACGCCGACACGGATATACAGGCGCTGCTGCCCCGTATTGGCCGCTACCTGCACTCACGCCTGCGGGATTTCGACACCTGGTACCGGGTGGCCGACCTGCAGTTCCTGATCATCCTGCCCGGGGTACCTACCGCAGGTGCCAGCAAACGGGCCGAACAGATACGCCTGGGCCTGATGGCGCTGCTGGAGTCCTACAGCCTGGATGTGACCGTCAGCGCTGGCGTCGCCGGCCTGAACATCGGCGATGACGCGGACACACTCCAGCAGTCGGTGGCCAGCGCCCTGCAAAGTGCCCAGAAGAAGGGGGGCAACCGTGTCCAGTCCTGGAGCACCTGGACCCACACTCCACCCGGCGACGCCGAAGGGAGCCCGGTAACGTGACCGAGACCAGACTGCGAACCATCACCAGTTCCGCCGCCTATGGCCTGTGCGCCCTGTTCTTCGCCATACTGGCCATGCAGAACCTGCGGTTCGGCTTCTATGGCCTGTTCTACCTGGCGGCCGGCCTCTCCGCCATTGGCCTCGGCGCCTGCCTCTACACCCTGGCGGTGAGAAACTATCAACTCCGGGCCCGGGGCCATGCCCCCCTGGTGGTGGCGCTGGAACTTCCCGTACTGGCCGCCCTCTGGGTCGACGGCCCCTCCACCGCTGCCCTCTGGAGCTTCCCGGTGTTCGCCCTGGCGTTCCTGGTGCTGCCCCTGCGGGCCGCTCTCAAGGTAACCCTGCCCGTCGCGCTACTCCTGATGCTGCTGCTGGCCCTCGACCTGCTCCTGGCCGACAGCCTGCCGGCCATCATGGCGTTTGTGCTGTTGGTGGCCAGCGCCGGACTGGCAAGCTGGCACTATGACCATATGGCCCAGTCCGCCGAGGACCTGGCGATCATCGATTCCCTCACCGGGGCCCACAATGCCCGTTTCCTGGACGAGACCCTGCACAAGGAGATCAGTCGCGCCAAGGCGACCGGCCACCCGGTCTCGATCCTGATGATGGATATCGACCACCACGACGAAGTACGTGAACTGCTTGGCACAGAACAGACCCAGACTCTCTACCGCCGACTGGCGGAGCAGTTGTTCACCCTGATCCGGGCCGGCGACACCCTCTACTTCCTGGGCAAGGGGCGGTTCTGCCTGATTCTCCCCTTCACCCATGAGGAAGGCGCCCGGGTCACGGCCGAACGCATCCGTCGCAGCATTGCAGAGGCGCAATGGCCCCAGGTAGGCCGCATGACGGTGAGCATTGGAGCCACCACTCATATCAGCCAGGACACCCTGGCGGAACGCCTCAGGCAACGGGCCACCGACGCGCTGGAGGAAGCCGGCCGACGGGGGCATGACCGGGTCTGGTTTACCGCCGATCCACGCCGGGCAGCCTGATGCAGGAAGCTATCCAGGCGCTGACGGCGTGGCTGGCCGCCAACCCCGGCTGGGTGGCCGGAGCCATTTTCATGACCGCACTGCTGGAATCCCTGGCGATGGCAGGGCTCCTGGTGCCCGGCGTGGCCATCCTGTTCGCGACCGCGGTGCTGGCCGGCAAGGCCGGCATTCCCGTTCTGGAAATCCTGGCCTGGGGGGCGGCCGGCGCCATTGTTGGTGATGGCCTGAGCTTCTGGCTCGGGCGACAGTTCCGGGGCCGGCTGCACCAGGTCTGGCCCTTCCGCCGACATCCGGCCATGCTCCGTCGGGCGGAACTTCTGTTCGTCCGCCACGGCGGCAAGAGTGTGGTCATCGGCCGATTTGTGGGGCCGGTGCGACCGCTGATCCCGATGGTGGCCGGTGCCTTCGGCATGCCTGTCCGCCGCTTTACCCTGGTCAACCTGGCCTCGGCACTTGCCTGGGCGCCGTTCTACCTGCTGCCCGGTTACAGCGTGGGCATGGCACTGGTTGGCCCCGAACCCATCCCTCCGGGCCTGTATGCCCTGGCCGCCGGAGCCGTGATTGTGTTGCTGGTGGCCTATTTCCTGTTCTTCCGGCTCCAACTCGGGCTTCGCAGCCGCAGTCCCCTGTATCAGTGGCTGGAAGGGAAAGTCATTCGCTACGGTACCACCCACCATCTCTGGCAGCGGTTCTCCAGTAGCCGGCCACAGGGCCGGGAGGAGTTTCCCCTGGCCTCTATCATCCTGACCCTTGGCGCCGGTGGCAGCCTTGTACTGTGGACCCTGCTCAGCCAGGCAACGGCGGTACTGGCACCGCTGGACAGTTTCTTCGCCGACATCAGCGGAATCCTGCGCAATTCGCTGACCGACCCGGCCGCCATCGCCCTGACCCTGGCCGGCGACCCGGCAATACTGGTAACGGGCGCCCTGATGCTGGCCGCCGCTCTGGGGTTCCGCGGCTACTACAGTGCCGCCAGCCATGTACTCGGGGCCCTGGTGCTAACGTCTGCCAGTGTCACACTGATGAAAACCGGACTGGCGGTGGAACGCCCGCCACTGGTCGAACTACCTCCTGCCAGCTATGCCTTCCCCAGCGGTCATGCCACCGGCATCACGGTGTTCCTCGGCCTGGCCGGCGCCTTTGTGGCAAGGGAATGGAAGCCATCCAGCCGCTGGCGGGTCTACCTGACCTTCAGCATCCCCATGATACTGGTGGCCTTCAGCCGGGTGGTGCTGGGCGTCCACTGGTTCTCTGACATGGTGGGGGGACTGCTGCTCGGACTGACCCTTTGCGGACTGGTACGGGTCAGTTTCAGCCGTCACGACCGGGTGCCGCTGACCCTGGACCCGATCATCGCCATGATCATCCTGTTATGGCTGGGCACCCTGGTGGGTTACATCCTATGGCAGTGGCCGGACGCCGTGGCGGCCTACGCCCCGACCTGATGATCATTCCATGGCCTCCAGCAGGTCGCTCAGCCTGTCCAGCCTGGCAAGCGGGTCCTGGTATTCCAGCAGGCGCTGTTTCTCCTGGCCATTGAGGGGCAATAGCTCAATCAGGCGCCAGCCCACCTCGCGGGCGCTGGAGAAGTCCACCTCAAGCTCAAGGCGATTGACCACCGGGTGTCGAAGCAAAGCCCGCAGCACGGACGCCAGCTCTGAGCGACCGGCGGGCAGGGCGTCCTCCGGCTCGTCCGGCAATCGTTCGGCATGCCCCACGTTCAGGCCATCCGGGGCCTGCCAGCTCCGGTGCACCGCCACCTTCCACAGCCCCTCAACGGTAATACCCAGCAGGCCATTGTCCAGTTGCTGAAAATCAACGATCTGTACGTAGGTGCCAATGTCGTAGAAGACGGCATCGGCGCCAGCCTCGTTCCCCTCCCGCAACAACAGCACCACGAACCCCCGTTGTTCCCGCAGACAGGTGGCGAGCATATCCAGGTAACGGGGTTCGAAAAGCTGCAGCGGGAGTCGACCGCCCGGCAGCACCGTGGTACTCAGGGGAAACAGCGGCACATGGTCCAGTAATTGGGTCACCGATGGTCTCTCCGATCCTGGATGTTCAACGTGGCGATAACAGATCCTGGAGCTGGTCGAGCCGCTCCCGCGCAGCCGTCAACAGTTTCAGGCTGCGGGATGCGGACAGCTCCAGAGCTCCCAGGCGACGGTATGCCGGCACCTGCTCGAATTCCGGCAGGCCCTCATTCTGGTCAGCAGAAATGCGCGCATGCAAGCGCGAGACGATCACCAGATCCACCAGTTGCGGCCTGTCCTTTGCACATTCGTAGAACCAGTCATCGCCATGGCGTGCCGCCTCCACAAAGGTGTCCGGGAACCGCCAGGTTTCCAGGATGGCGGAACCAATGTCCGACTGCAGTTCCGCCATCGCCCGGCGCAGTTCAGTGGGACTGGCCAGCAACGCGGGGTGATGCTCGGCATGCACCAGCACGGGCACGGCACCAATATTGTGGAGTAGCCCTGCCAGCAGCGCCTCTTCCGGGGCCACCCGCGTCGCCGACTCCGCCAGCACATAGGCCAGGGCACCCACGGTCCGGGCCTCCCGCCAGAGTTCGTCCATGGCCTTCTGGAGTTCCGGCTGCCGGCTGCGGAACACTTCCCGCATGGCGAATACCGTCACCAGTTGCCGGGTTGTCCGCCCCCCCAGCCGTACCACCGCGTCGTGGACATTGCGCACCTCACTGTAGCCACGGTAGAGCGCACTGTTGCAGGCCCGGACCAGCTTGGCGGACATGGCCGGATCAGCGGTAATCGCCTTGCCGATATCCTCCACCGAGGAATCCTCCCGGTCCGCCAGCCGTCGCACTTTCCAGGCCACGTCAGGCAAACTGGGCAGGCTCACCTGGTTGGACCGCAGTTCGGCGTAGAACTCCATCAGCAGGCGATGGTCCTCGTCTGTGTCCATATCCGTGTCCTCACCCGCCTTGTCGTCGGAATGCTCCAGCGGCGCGGACCGCAACAGGTTGTTGAGCACGGACTGCTCGATGACCAGGAACTGGCAGGGCTGCACCGCCGTGACATCAAACATCCGCGGCTGGAGTCGGGAAATGGCATTCATCGCCTGCTCGGAACCGGCCGTGACGGTGGTCTGACGACCGTCCCCCGCTGTCAGTTCCACCGCTCCTTTCAGCAAAAAGAAGTCCATGCCGTCACGGGCGCCACGCTCCAGTATTTTCTGGCCGGGGCGACTGACCCGGCGTTCGGCCCGGTTTATCAGTACCACCAGTTGGTCATCCGACAAGCGGTTGAGGGGATGGAATGCTCTCAGTTGGCTGAGATCCACGTTTTCACGAACGGTCATCGACAACGTCCTTTTCCTGATGTAATGCGCCCTGACTGTGAACCATTGTAAACACGACGGCGATAAACAACCATTCGACGGGACCGGAATCTGGTATCCTCAACGGTTTGCTATAACGATGATGAGAGATTGAAGCCATGCCAGACTACCGTTCACGAACCTCCACCGCCGGGCGCAACATGGCGGGCGCGCGGGCACTGTGGCGTGCCACCGGGATGAAAAACGACGACTTCGGCAAGCCGATCATTGCCGTAGCCAACTCCTTCACCCAGTTCGTTCCCGGCCACGTTCACCTGAAGGACCTGGGCCAGCTCGTCTGCCGCGAAATCGAAACCGCCGGCGGCGTTGCCAAGGAGTTCAACACCATTGCCGTGGACGATGGCATCGCCATGGGCCATGACGGCATGCTCTACTCCCTCCCTTCCCGGGAGATCATCGCCGATTCCGTCGAGTACATGGTAAACGCCCACTGCGCTGATGCGCTGGTGTGCATCTCCAACTGCGACAAGATCACCCCGGGCATGTTCATGGCTGCCATGCGCCTGAACATTCCCACCATCTTTGTATCCGGCGGCCCCATGGAAGCCGGCAAGACCAAGCTGTCGGAGCACAAACTGGACCTGGTGGACGCCATGGTTATCGCCGCCGACCCCAACGCCAGTGACGAGCAGGTGGAAGAGTACGAACGCAGTGCCTGCCCCACCTGCGGTTCCTGTTCCGGCATGTTCACCGCCAACTCCATGAACTGCCTGACCGAAGCTATCGGCCTGGCGCTGCCCGGCAACGGCTCCGCGCTGGCCACCCACGCCGACCGCGAGCGCCTGTTCAAATGGGCCGGTCGCCAGATCGTGGACAACGCACGACGCTTTTACGAGCAGGACGATGCCAGCGTGCTGCCCCTGAGCATCGCCTCTATGGCCGCCTTTGAAAACGCCATGACCATGGACATCGCCATGGGCGGCTCCACCAACACCATCCTGCACCTGCTGGCGGCGGCCCAGGAGGGCGGCGTGCCTTTCACCCTGAACGAGATCGACGAACTCTCCCGTAAGGTCCCCCAACTGTGCAAGGTGGCCCCAAACTCCCCGAAATACCATATGGAAGACGTGCACCGGGCCGGCGGGATCATGGGCATCCTGGGCGAACTGGAGCGCGGTGGTCTGATCAACACGAACCTGCCCACCGTCCACAGCAGGACCATGGCCGAGGCTCTGGATACCTGGGACATCATGCGCAACCCGACCCCGGAAGTGGTGGAGTTCTACAAGGCCGGCCCCGCCGGTATTCCCACCCAGCAGGCGTTCAGTCAGAGCACCCGCTGGCCGTCCCTGGACGGTGACCGGGAGAATGGCTGTATCCGCTCAGTGGAGAACGCCTATTCATCGGAAGGCGGCCTGGCCGTCCTGTACGGGAATATCGCCCTGGATGGCTGCGTGGTGAAAACCGCCGGCGTCGACGAAAGCATCTATGTCTTCGAAGGGCCGGCCCGGGTCTTCGAGAGCCAGGATTCGGCGGTGGAAGGTATCCTGGGCGACCAGGTCAGGAGCGGCGACGTGGTCATCATCCGTTACGAAGGTCCCAAGGGCGGCCCCGGCATGCAGGAGATGCTATACCCCACCAGTTACCTGAAATCCAAGGGGCTGGGCAAGGAATGTGCACTGCTGACCGATGGCCGCTTCTCCGGTGGCACCTCCGGGCTGTCCATTGGCCATGCCTCACCGGAAGCCGCCGCTGGCGGCGCCATCGGTCTGATCGAGGATGGCGACCTGATCCGCATCGATATCCCCAACCGCACCATCAATGTGGAGATCGACCAGCATGAACTGGATCGCCGCCGTGAGCAGCGGGACGCGGAAGGCTGGAAGCCCGCGGCTCCCCGACTCCGCAAGGTGTCGGCCGCCCTCAAGGCATACGCCCTGCTGGCCACCAGTGCCGACAAGGGTGCGGTGCGGGACCTGACCAAACTGGACTGACCTGCTCCGCTCTCTCCCCCGGCGCTGTAACACCGACGGGGGAGAGGGCCTGCAGACCACTACTACGGCTTGGTCTGCACCGGCTCCTGCTCACTGAACTCCCGGATGAACAGTCCCCAGAAGGCCATGAACAGCGCCGCCACCAGGGGGCCCATCACGAACCCGTTGATGCCGAACATCACCAGCCCCCCCAGGGTCGACAGCAACACGATGTAATCCGGCAGCTTGGTATCCCGCCCCACCAGGATCGGACGCAGCAGGTTATCCGCCAGGCCAATGACAACAGCGCCAAACACCGTCAGTACGGTGGCCGGTACATAATCGCCGATCGCCACCAGGTAGATCGCAACCGGCACCCAGACCACCGCGGCACCCACGGCGGGCAGCAGCGAGAAGATCGCCATGACCACGCCCCACAGCACGGCACCGGTGATACCGAGTATCCAGAAGATCAGGCCACCAAGCGCCCCCTGTACAACGGCGATGAACAGGTTGCCCTTTACCGTTGCCCGGGTGACTTCGGCGAACTTGGTAAACAGCATGCGCTCGCGCTCGTCGCCCAGCGGCAACGCCTGGATCAGCAGTTCCACCAGGCGGGAACCGTCCCGCAGCAGAAAGAACGCCAGGTACGCCATCAGGGCGGTATTAAGGAAGAACTGGAAGGTGTTCTGTCCCAACCCCAGGGCCTGCTTGGCCAGGAACTGGCTGGCGCCGGCAATCCCCGAGGCCAGACGATCCCTCAGTTCGGCGAAATCCAGATTGAACTGGGCGAGGAAAGCCTCGATCGCCGGGAACGACTGGTTGATCTGGTCCAGGTACTGCCCGGGGCGAATATCGCCGTCCTGGATTTTCTGATAGATGGCCAGCCCCTCGGCCACCATGGTGGACACCAGGATCATGACCGGAATGATCACGATGAACAGGCAGATCAGCAGGGTCAGGAAGGCCACCAGACCGGACCGTTCGCCAATTCGCCGCGACAGCCACTGACGCACGGGGTGGAAGATCACGGCAATGGCCACGGCCCAGAAGATCGGCCCGGTAAATGGCTTGAGGAGGAAAAGGAAAGCCAGCGAAACCAGTAGCAGGCTTGCCAGGAAGGTCCAGCGCTCCAGGCTCTCGTACTTCATTGAACATCATTCCTTTGTACAGGTGGACGGACAGGGACCCGTGACCGGTCGGCCGGCAGCATGGCCAGTACGGTCCCGATGGAGTTATAGTAATTGGTTTGGACAATTCCGATAAAGGCCGCCTATGTCTCCCGACACAGTATGACCGGATTGGGGGCCGCAACGGAACCAGTTAGCACAGGAAAGGTCACAACGGTGTCAGGTAACGGCTTTAATGAGGAAACCGCATTGCAGGCCGCCGAGACCCTGGCCGGGGTTCTCGCGCGCCGGACCCATCGCCGCAAGGTCATGGGGCAGGAGGTGCTTGTGCCGGGCCAGCTGGGCGATGCACTGCGATTGCCGCAACTGATCAACCGCCTGCAGAGCCGGCAACAGCGACAAAGGGACCGCGCCGTGGAGGAGTTTGAAACCCTCTGGGACACCCTGTCCAACCTCACCCGACACCAGGTCTGCCGGGAACTTGACTGGTACGACCCCCGGGAACTCAGCTGGGAAGACAAGCGCTCCAACCGTCGCCCCCCACCGGAATCCTGACACCGCCCAATTGACGCGGTCTCCATGGGCCGTCGTTTATCCGCCGGTGAACCGATCGTAGGCATATTGACGTACTTGTCAGGCCACCTGTCAGACCTTTAATTGTCATATTGGCCCCGTATGGTGGACCCTGTGTTCCGTCCGATTTATCGTTGAGTCAGTGAGCGTCGGAAAGGAGCACCCGAAGAAAAGGAGCAAAATATGACTGAACATCACGATTTCTATGTCGCACGGCTGGCGGAACACAGCACGGTTCCAACCCTGCTGTGCGGTCATTGCCGGTCAATACTGTCACCCAACCGGATCTTTTCCAATGACGGTGAAAACCGTTATGACCTTCCCTGCATGACCATTGGCCTGTGCTCAGCGGACGACTGCGGTGCCGTGAACTGCTGCGACGAAGCCATGAAGGGCGCAGAACAGCAGCGTCACGAGAACCGGATCGCCGTCTGATTCAAATCGATAACGCTCTGTTACTGAAAGCACACACAACAAACCGCCATCTGCTCTAAGCTGTCCCCATTCAATCCTGTGTTTCGTCTGGTTAATTCACTGCGCACGCAGGCCATCGGCAGGCCTGCCATGCTGGAAGTCGGTGCATTAACCAGACGGAACACCCGGGGTCACGCTTGCAATCAGCCAGAGCAGTCGATGGTATGCGTATTCTGAGAACCGAAGACTCCCGTTTCCGGGATCTGCCGGACTTCCCTTACCCGCCGCAATTCA
Organism: Marinobacter shunpengi; assembly: GCF_045449695.1. Classification (NCBI taxonomy): domain Bacteria; kingdom Pseudomonadati; phylum Pseudomonadota; class Gammaproteobacteria; order Pseudomonadales; family Marinobacteraceae; genus Marinobacter; species Marinobacter shunpengi. The sequence goes on along the minus strand of NZ_JBJJKZ010000005.1, from coordinate 71,418 downwards.
CGGATGTCGGCACCGACACACCCCTGCGCCTCCACTACGTGGACCACGGCCCGACCGTGGCAGCCCCGGTGGTCCTGCTCCATGGCGAACATGGCTGGTCCTACCTGTACCGGCACATGATTCCGTCGCTGGCCGGGGCCGGCCTGCGGGTGCTGGCGCCGGACATGATCGGTTTCGGCAAATCCGACAAGCCGGAAAGCCAGGAAGACTACTCTTTCGAAAAACACCTGGACTGGCTGGAGAAATGGCTGCTTTCCCTGGACCTGGACAACATCACCCTGGTGTGCCAGAACCGCAGCTCACTGCTGGCCCTGGCGCTGGTGATGCGTCAGCCGGAACGGTTCAGGCGCATTATTGCCGCCAACGCCGTGATTCCCCGGGCCGGGCAGGACCATGCGCCGGTCTCCGGGCTCTGGCAGCTGTTTGCACGCTATAGCCCCTGGTTCCCGGTACCCCAGCTGATCCAGCTAGGCACCACCCGACCGCTGAGCAGGACCGAGTTGGCCGCCTACGACGCGCCATTCCCGGACGACCGTTACAAAGCCGGTGCACGGTCCTTCGCCCGTGCCCTGCGACAGCATCACAAGGACCTGAACCGTCAGCGCCTGTGGCGTTTCCTGGAAGGATGGCAGAAGCCGTTCATTACCTGCTTCAGCGATTCGGATGCGGGCACCCGCGGCGGGCACCGGCCATTACAACGGCGTATTCCCGGGGCACTGGGCCAGCCCCATGTCACCCTGTCAGGCGGTCACTTCCTGCAGGAGGACGCCTCCGACAGCTTCGCCCGGGTGATCATTGATGCCTGCCGGCCAAGCCTGGCGGCCTGACCGGCTGCCACCCGCCAGCTCTATCCGAATACCGCCACGGTCTGACGGCTGATAGCCACCAGCTCTCCCTGACGGTTCCAGATCTGCGCATGCACGTTGCCGTACCCGTCGCTGGCCCGGTCAATGGAGGCGTGATAGAGCAACCAGTCGTCCGGCTTCACCGTCGGCAGCGGGTCCATCAGCTCCACCGACCAGGTCAGTGAACTGTTGGGAGCGAAGCTGGTCAGGTGGGACAGGGGAACCGGCGGCCAGGCGTCAATCAATGCCATGATGGCCGCTTCGTCCAGCTTTGAGGGCGCTTCCCGGAACTGCATCCATCCCCCCATATCGCGATGCTTCTGCCCGCTGAACGGGCGGCTGCCAAAACACCAACGCATTTCAATGAACTGGGCAAAGTTGGGCATCATACCCTCGATAAACGGGGTCGACTCACAGTCCTCGGGGGCGGGCGCCTCCGGTGCCGGCAGTGGCGATACCGACACTTCGGACTCACGGCCACTGCCAAAGCTGCCAAGGGCAACCAGCCGGGTAGAGCCATCCTGCACCATGCGCAACAGCACCTGGCTTACCGACTTACCTTCCCGCAACAGTTCCACCTCCAGGGCCACCGGAATACCCGGCTCCACCGGTCCCACGAAGGACACCTGCATGGCACGCATGGGGCGCCCTGGGGTGACCACCGACTGCATCCGTTCACAGGCCAGCGCACCGGTCAGTCCACCAAAGGTGGCCCGGCCCTGCGCCCAGTTGGCGGGAATGATCACTTCGTTACGGGAAGCGGAAGCAAGGATGTCCTCAAGGGTCATGGCAATCTGAACTCCGGCTAATTAATAAGGATGCGTATTATCTGAGGCAAAAAGACTGCCCCAAATCCGCCCCCGGCACAAGTCGCACCGGCAACTACCTACCTGGTGGCGCTATAAATGCCTGTGACAACCGCGTATACTCCGCCCCGTCATTGTCAGCACGATGACCAGATCCATGGACGCCCCTTCCCGTAAGCGGCTGGTCCGTGACGATACCAGCCGGGTTTATGGGGTGAGATTAACAAGCTACCCCGACGCGCTCAGCCGGTAGCTTCAGGAGCCTCGCACCTTTTTTACCGGACCTGTTACAGGCCCGGATACCAGACTTGTGGCTCCCCCACCCCGAATACCAGGTAATTACATGTCCGAACAAACCTTCGCTGAACTCGGCCTCAACCCGGCCGTGCTTGAGGCTGTCCGTTCCGTTGGCTATGAAACCCCGTCACCGATCCAGGCCCAGGCCATCCCGGTGCTACTGGAAGGCCATCACCTGCTGGGCATCGCCCAGACCGGTACCGGCAAGACCGCCGCGTTTGCGCTGCCGCTGCTGAGCCGTATCGATGCCGACGACCTGTCCGCCCAGATTCTGGTGCTGACCCCCACCCGTGAACTGGCCATCCAGGTGGCGGAAGCGTTCACCACCTATGCCAGCGGCTTCCGCCAGCTCCACGTGCTGCCGATCTATGGCGGCGCCGACTTCGCACCGCAGCTCAAGGCCCTCAACCGGGGTGCCCAGGTCATTGTCGGCACCCCCGGCCGCCTGCTGGACCACCTGCGCCGCGGCAAGCTCAAGCTGAACAACATCAAGGCGCTGGTGCTGGACGAAGCCGACGAAATGCTGCGCATGGGCTTTATCGACGACGTGGAGGCAATCCTTGCCGCCACGCCGGATAGCTGCCAGCGCGCGTTGTTCTCGGCAACCATGCCGCCGGCCATCGCCCGGGTCGCCAACACCTACCTGAGCGATGCCCGGGAAGTGAAGATCAAGAGCGAAACCCGCACCGTCGAGCGTATTTCCCAGTTCGTGCTGCCCACCTTTGGTGACCGCAAGCTGGACGCCCTGACCCGCATCCTGGAGGTGGAGCCCATTGATGCGGCGATCATCTTCGTGCGCACCAAGGCGGAAACCACCCTGCTGGCCGAGAAGCTGGCCGCCCGCGGACACTCCGTCGCCCCCCTGAATGGCGACCTGAACCAGCGCCAGCGGGAACAGACGGTGGAAGACCTCAAGCGCGGCAAGAAGGACATCATTATCGCCACCGACGTGGCGGCCCGGGGCCTGGATGTGCCCAGGATCACCCACGTCATCAACTATGACGTGCCCTACGACAGCGAAGCCTATATCCACCGTGTAGGCCGTACCGGTCGCGCCGGCCGTACCGGCAAGGCAATCCTGCTGGTCACCCCCCGGGAGCGGAGCTGGCTGCGCACCCTGGAGCGGGCCACCAACTCGCCCATGGAATCCTACGAACTGCCGACACCGGCCGCCCTGCAGAAACTGCGCCAGGAACAGTTCGAACAACAGCTCCTGGGCTTCGCCGAGGATGGCAAGCTGGCCAAGGCCATGGGCCTGCTGGACGATATTGCCGAGCGCAATGATATCGACATGGCCATGCTGGCCGGTGCCCTGGCCTGCTGGATGGAATCCGCCCAGCCGGGATCACTGCCCCTGGAAACCCCGTCCGAGCTGCCGATTCCGTCGGCACGTCCGCCCAAGGGCAAGGGCGGCCCCGGCGGCCGGCAGGGCCGGCCCCGTGGCAACTTCAAGAAAGGTGGTTCGGGCAAGCCCGGCGGTTATCGCGGCAAGCCGGGCGGTAAACCCGGTGGCAAGCGGGACGGTTTCAAGCCCGCCGGTAAACGCCGTCAGGACGCCTGAGGGCGCTGGTAGACCACGAAACTGTAGTCGTAGGGGTTGTTATCGGACGCGGAGAAATCCTCCCGTCCGAGTTCCTGCCATTGCTCCAGGTTCACTTCCGGGAAGAAGGCATCCCCTTCAACCTCGGCGTGGACCTGGGTAATGTAGATACGGTCGGTTTCCGGCAGCACGGCCTCGTAGATCTGACCTCCCCCGATCACCATCACCTCATCAATGCCATCGAGCATTGCCTGGGCTTCAGCCTTTTTGAATGCCTCCTCAAGCGTCGCCACCCTGGCCACGCCTTCGGGCAACTCCAGTTCCTTTGATGACACCACGATGTTGAGCCTGCCCGGCAGTGCCCTGCCAATGGATTCCCAGGTCTTGCGGCCCATGATGATGGGCTTGCCCATGGTGGCCTGCTTGAAATACTTCAGATCCCCCGGCAGGTACCACGGGAGTTTGTTGTTGCGGCCTATGACCCGGTTTCGGGACATGGCTACTATTAGTGCTTTTCTCATTGGAGCGGGCCTTCATGGACTGGTGCATGGACAGCTACCGGGTAAGGCTTTCCGGAACACGCCGTAAATCCGTCCCTGGAGGCTCTTCAAAAACGTCCCTGTTTTTGAAGGTTCCGGAAAGCCTTACCCGGCATCTGCCCCCAAACAATGGCGATGTCCTCAAGTACCGAAGGACAACGCTGGATTCAGTTTCATTAGGCGGTGTAGTCAAAGCTGGAGAAGCTTACTCAATGCTTTGGGTGTACGAGTGCCCAGGGCCTTTTTCTGAAACCTTCAAAAAGAGGGACCTTTTTGAAGAGCCTACATGGACGTACTTGCGGCGTGTTTCAGAAAAAGGCCCCGGGGGCTCGTGCACATGCACCAAAACAAGCGGGCCAACCCAACTCAGACCACCAACACAAATCAGATAGCAATAGGCGCCTTAATCACACCCTGAGGCTCATACCCCTCAACCTCAAAGTCTCCATACTCGTAATCAAAGATCGAATCCGGCTTACGCAGAATCCGAAGTGTAGGCAACCGCCCAGGCTTGCGTTTCAACTGCTCAAACACAATGTCGTCGGTCAGGTGGTTCTGGTACAGGTGACAGTCACCAAAGGTGTGCACAAACTCGCCTACCTCCAGATCACACTGCTGCGCGATCATATGGGTCAGCAGACTGTAGGATGCAATATTGAACGGCACCCCCAGGAACAGGTCCGCACTGCGCTGGTAGAGCTGGCAGGACAGCCGGCCGTCCGCCACATAGAACTGGAACAGACAGTGGCAGGGTGCCAGGGCCATACGGCCCTCCCGGGCGTTATCCTGGGGACTCATGGACTCGTCCGGCAACTCGGCCGGGTTCCAGGCTGTGACGATATGGCGGCGGGAGTTTGGCTTGGTGCGGATCTGCTCAATCACCTCGCTGATCTGGTCCACCACCCGGCCATCGGGGCACTGCCAGCTGCGCCACTGCTTGCCATAGATCGGTCCCAGGTCACCATTGTCCAGCGCCCACTCATCCCAGATACTGACCTTGCGTTCCTTGAGCCAGTTATTGTCCGTGGAACCCTGAAGGAACCACAACAGCTCATAGATAATGCTGCGCAGGTGCACCTTCTTGGTGGTCAGCAGCGGGAAGCCCTGCTCCAGGTCAAACCGCAACTGGCGCCCGAACACCGATCGGGTCCCCACCCCCGTGCGGTCCCCCTTGTCGGTGCCGTTGGCGACCACATCGTTCATTAGATCAAGGTAGGCTTTCATGACTTCACGCCTCTGTATGCAAACACCATCAGCAGGGCACCGGCGATGACCATCGGCAGCGACAGCAACTGCCCCATGGTCAGCCAGTCGAAGGCCAGGTAACCCAACTGGGAATCCGGCTGACGGAAGAATTCAACGATAACCCTGAAACAGCCGTACAGGATCAGGAACAACCCGGAAACCGCCATGGTCGGGCGCGGTTTCGATGAGAATAGCCAGAGAATAACAAAAAGCGCCACGCCCTCCAGGGCAAACTGGTAAAGCTGTGACGGGTGCCGTGCCAGCGCATCCGGCGCCTGGGGAAACACCATACCCCACGGCACATCCGTCGAGCGCCCCCAGAGTTCACCGTTGATGAAGTTACCGATGCGCCCTGCCCCCAGACCCACGGGCACCAGTGGCGCCACGAAATCCGCGATGCGGAAGAAACCGCAGCCCAGTTTGCGCCCGTACCACCACATGGCGAGCATGACGCCAATCAGGCCGCCATGGAAGGCCATCCCCCCTTCCCAGACCCGCAACAACCACAGCGGGTCTGCGACAAACTGGTCGAAATTGTAGAACACCACATAGCCGAAGCGGCCCCCGAGGATCACGCCCAGGGCGATATAGAACAGCAGGTCACCCACCTGCTGCTCGTTAAGCGGGGTCCACTCCTTGCGGGCGCGGACCTTGCCCAGCCACCAGCCCACGGCGAATCCCACCAGGTAGGTCAGGCCATACCAGTGGATCTTCAGGGGGCCGACCGAAATGGCCACGGGATCGAACTGCGGGTGTTTGAGCATGCACAGACCTCAGAAAAGGAAACGGGTGCCAACGATCAGCAACAGAACGGCAAACAGACGTTTCAGCAGTTTGGCATCCAGCCTGTGGGCCAGGATGGCGCCGAAGCGAGCAAAGATCACACTGGTCGCCACGATACCCACCATCGCCGGCAGGTAGACAAAACCGACGGCATAGTCCGGCAACAACGGGTTGCCCCAGCCGGTCCAGAGGTTGGTGGCGGCACCGGCGATGGCGATGGGCAGGCCGCAGGCCGCCGAGGTGGCCACTGCCTGTTGTATCCGCACGCTACGCCAGCTCAGGAAGGGCACCGTCAGCGTGCCACCACCAATGCCGAAAATGGCCGATCCCCAGCCGATGACCGTGCCGGCCACTGACAGCAACGGCTTGCCGGGCTCAGGCCTGGCGGTTGTCGGGTTGAGGTCGAGCAGCATCTTCAGCCCCACCAGGATGACAAACACACCGATGATGAGTTCCAGTGCTTCTCCACTTAACAGTGACGCCGTCCAGGCACCGAGTGCCGCACCCACCACGATACCCACCACCATGGGACGAAACAGCTCCCAGCGCACCGCGCCTTTCTGGTGGTGGGAGCGGATGGAACTGACGGAGGTGAACACAATGGTCGCCAGGGACGTACCCACAGCCAGGTGGGCAGCGATGTCGGCACTGATGCCCTGCAACCCGAAACTGAAGATCAGCACCGGTACGATCACCAGGCCACCACCAATACCGAACAGCCCCGCCAGGATGCCGGCCAGGGCGCCAAGGGCCAGATAGAGCCCGAATACCAGAACCAGGGACATGCACACCACCGTCCATCGAAAATCAAAGCGTGTATCATACACAAAGCATCAGGGGTCAGCATTTCCCCCCTCCAGCAATCAGACGGAAACCTATGTGCCTTATCCTCTTTGCCATTGACCAGCACCGCGACTTCCCCCTGGTACTGGCCGCCAATCGTGACGAGTTCCATGACCGCCCCACCACGCCCATGCACTGGTGGCCGGACAGCGACCTGCTGGCAGGCCGTGATGACCGCTCCGGCGGCACCTGGCTGGCGATATCGCGGGCTGGCGTGGTCAGCGCCGTAACCAACGTGCGGGAAGGCAGTGCCGAACCCGGGCGGCTGACGCGGGGCAAGCTGCCCCTGATGGTCCAGCAGCAACCCAGGCAGGAGGTGCAGCAATACCTGGCCGACAACGGCAACCTGTACGCCGGTTTCAACCTGATCCAGGTCACCCCGGAACAGGGCTGGCACTCTCGTCACGGTTGGTACTCTAGTTACGGTTGGTACTACAGCAACCGGGACGCCCACCCGGGCCGTAACCTGCACCGGGGCAGCTATGGTGTCAGCAACCACCTGCTGCAGAGCCCCTGGCCGAAACTGGTACGACTCCGGGAACAGCTTCGGGAAACCCTTGCCCAGTGCAACCCGGACGCTCCGGATGCCCTGCACCGCACACTGATGACGCAGCTGAAGGACACGACACCGGCCCCGGATCACCTGCTGCCCGATACCGGTATCGGGCTGGAACAGGAACGGTTCCTGTCGTCGCCGTTTATCCGTTCCGACCTCTACGGAACCCGGGCCAGCACCATAATCACGGTTGGCCGTGATGGCGAGGTCCGGGTGACGGAGCAGACCTGGTCGCGGGGTGGCGCTCCAGACAACCTGCAGAATTTCTGCTGGCAAGTGCCAGGTAACGGCTGACATTCATCGGCGAAGGTTCGGCCCCGATGATCGCTCTGGTATACTTGCCGCAACCCAACGCGCCTCGTGAAGCTGACGGAGAGCCCCATGGCTGATACCCCGGAAACCACATCCATTGCCGATTTCGAGAAGTCCCTCGCCGAGCTGGAAGGGCTGGTCAGGGACCTGGAGCAGGGGGAGCTGTCCCTGGAGCAGTCGCTGGGTGCCTTTGAACGAGGTGTCAGGCTGACCCGGGAATGTCAGCAGGCGTTGCGACAGGCGGAGCAACGGGTACAGCAACTGGTGGAGCGGGAAGACGGCAGCCTGGAGGCCCAGCCGTTCAATCCGCCGGAAGACGATGGGGAGCAGGGCTGACAATGCACCACGCCTCCACCGGTGACTTCCTTGCCACTTGCGCCTCCCTTACCGACGACGCTCTGACCCGTCGCCTGCCCGATGACACCACGGAGCCCCGTCGCCTTCATGGTGCCATGCGTTACAGCGTGCTGGGTGGCGGCAAGCGCATCCGTCCGGCCCTGGCCATGGCCGCCGCCACCGCCGTGGGCGGGCAACCGCAACAGGCGCTGATGGCCGCCTGTGCCGTCGAGTTGATCCACGCCTACTCGCTGATTCACGACGATCTCCCGGCCATGGACGATGACGAGCTGCGCCGGGGGCGCCCCACCACCCATATCCAGTACGACGAAGCCACCGCCATCCTGGCCGGCGATGCCTTGCAGGCCCTCGCCTTCGAATGGCTGTCCACCGACCCGTCACTGACTGCAGAGGCTCGCCTGGAGATGGTGCAGCGGCTCGCCTTGGCCAGCGGTAGCACCGGCATGGTGGGCGGCCAGGCCATCGACCTGGGGGCGGTAGGGCAGCAGCTGTCCCTGGACGACCTGGAGCAGATGCATCGACGCAAGACCGGTGCCCTGATCGAGGCGAGCGTGCAACTTGGCGTACTGTCCGTAGCGGGCGCCAGCGCCGGGAACCCTCACCAGGAGCCTCTTGCCCAATACGCCCGGGCCATCGGCCTGGCCTTCCAGGTACAGGATGACCTGCTGGACATCGAGGGGGACACCAGCGTGATCGGCAAGCCCCAGGGCTCTGACCAGGCCCGTAGTAAACCTACCTACCCGGCGCTGATGGGGGTTGACGGTGCCCGGGACTATCTTGCCACACTGTTGCAACAATGCAGGGAAACCCTGGCGGACTTCGGTCCGGAAGCGGACGCCCTCAGGGGCATGGCGGAATTCGTGGTGTCGCGACGCTACTGAAACCGCCCCCTCCATCGCCTATAATGGACGCTTTAGCCTGTGGGACGTCAGTCGGACCATGGCCGTAACGTTCCCCTCAATCACCGAGACAAGACCCGGACGGATGCAGGAATCAGATATTTTCAAGGAAATCCCCACCCAGCGCCCCCATACACCGCTGCTGGACGGGATTGACACGCCAGACCAGCTACGCCTGTTGTCGGAGGAAGAACTGCCGGCACTGGCCCGGGAACTGCGTGCGTTCCTGCTCTGGACCGTTGGGCAGTCTGGCGGACATTTCGGTGCCGGCCTGGGTGTGCTGGAGCTGACCGTAGCCCTGCACTATGTCTTCAATACCCCGGAAGACCGCCTGGTATGGGATGTGGGCCACCAGGCCTACCCCCACAAGATCCTCACCGGTCGCAAGGAACGGATGGGCAGCATCCGCCAGAAGGACGGCCTGGCCGGCTTCCCCAAGCGGTCGGAAAGCCAGTACGACACCTTTGGCGTGGGCCACTCCAGCACCTCCATCAGCGCCGCCCTGGGCATGGCCCTGGCTGCCCGGCAGCAGCAGACCGGCCGCCGCAGCATCGCGGTGATCGGCGATGGTGCCATGACCGCGGGCATGGCCTTCGAGGCCCTGAACCACGCCGGTCACCTGGATGCAGACATGCTCGTGATCCTGAACGACAACGACATGTCCATTTCCAAGAATGTGGGCGGCCTGTCCAACTACTTCGCCCGCCTGCTGTCCAGCCGTACCTACAACCAGGTGCGGGACAGCGGCAAGAAGGTGCTGCAGGCGGCACCGCCGCTGATGGCCCTGGCCCGCAAGACCGAGGAGCACTTCAAGGGCATGATTGCCCCCGGCACCCTGTTCGAGGAGCTGGGCTTCAATTACATCGGCCCCATCGACGGCCACGACCTGCCGCTGCTGGTGGATACCCTGCAGAACATCCGTGAGCTGGATGGCCCCCAGTTCCTCCATGTGGTGACCCGCAAGGGCAAGGGATTTGCACCAGCGGAGGACGACCCCATTGGCTATCACGCCATCAACAAGATCGAACCGCTGCCACCGAGCAAGCCGGAGCCGGTGAAGCCCAAGCCGAAACTGCCGAAATATGCCAACGTATTCGGCCAGTGGCTGTGCGATGCGGCGGAGCAGGACGAGCGCATCGTCGGCATCACGCCGGCCATGTGCGAAGGCTCCGACCTGCTGGCCTTTTCGAAGCGTTTTCCGGACCGTTACCACGACGTGGCCATTGCCGAGCAGCATTCGGTCACCCTGGCAGCAGGCCTGGCCTGTGATGGCGCCAAGCCGGTGGTGGCGATCTATTCCACTTTCCTGCAACGGGCCTATGACCAGTTGATCCATGACGTGGCCATCCAGAATCTGGATGTGCTGTTTGCCATCGACCGGGCTGGCCTGGTGGGCGAGGATGGCCCGACCCATGCCGGCGCGTTCGACCTGAGCTACCTGCGCTGCGTGCCGAACATGGTGGTAATGACGCCGTCGGATGAGAATGAGACCCGGCAGTTGCTGCACACCGGGCTGATGTACCACGGCCCGGCCGCCGTGCGGTACCCCCGGGGGACCGGTCCGGGTGCGATGATCGAGCAGGAACTGAAGACCCTGCCGATTGGCGAGGGCCGTGTGGTCCGGGAAGGCGAATCGGTGGTCATCCTGAATTTCGGGACACGACTGTCCGCGGCCCTGGAGGCGGCCGACAAGTTCAATGCGACGGTGGCGGACATGCGTTTTGTGAAGCCACTGGACGAACGCCTGGTGGCGGAGCTGGTGGCGTCCCACGATGTGGTGGTGACCCTGGAGGAGAATACCGTTGCCGGGGGTGCCGGCAGTGCGGTGACGGAGTTCCTGAACCGGGAGGGGATCGCGAAGGCGGTGCTACAACTGGGGCTGCCGGACCGCTATGTGGACCATGGCAAGCACGGGGAGCTGCTCACCGAGGTCGGGCTGGATGCCGCTGGCATCGAGGCGTCTATTCGCAAGCGGCTGGCTGCCGGCAAACCAGATCTGAAGGCTGCCCCGTAAGCCCGGACGGGGGAAGTGGACGCTAGCTTTATGGAATCCCGATATGGCGGGCTGGCGCCAGGGTAAGGGGAGCTTTCTCCGCTGCAATTCACGGTCCGTCCCTGGACCGACCTTGCAGCGCGACCTCCTTGTCGCCGCTCCGAAAGCTCCCCTCACCCTGACACCGTCAGACGACCTGTGGAGTCAGCCGCTTTCGGACCTGGCCTTCCTGCGTGTAAATAAACTACTCCGGATCGTCGTCCTGGTGCGTCTCCAGCCAGTGCCCCAGCTTGCTCTGCTTGGTGTCCAGGTAATGTTCGTTGTGGGGGTTACGGCCAACGTGGAGGGGAACCCGCTCGACAACATCGATACCCAGGCCACGCAGGGAATCCACCTTGCGGGGGTTGTTGGTCATCAGGCGGAGGCTGCGGATGCCCAGATGATCGAGCATGTCCTTGCACATGCTGTAGTCCCGCAGGTCAGCAGCAAAGCCCAGGCGCTCATTGGCTTCCACCGTGTCGGCACCCTCGTCCTGTAGCTTGTAGGCGCGGATCTTGTTGAGCAGCCCGATGCCACGGCCTTCCTGGCGCAGGTACATGAGAATCCCCCGCCCCTCCTTTGCGATGCTTCTCAAGGCTTCCTCAAGCTGGTAGCCACAGTCACACCGCATACTGTACAGGGCATCACCGGTCAGGCACTCAGAGTGGGTACGGGCCAGCATGGGCTGGTCACTGTCCAGGTCTCCCAGTGTCAGGGCAACATGCTCCTTGCCCGTGTCCGGTTCCTCGAAACCGTGCATTTGAAAAACGCCAAAAGGCGTGGGCAGGCGACAGGTCTGGATGTAGCGAACAGCCACAGTGTTTCCTCGTGAGTCCTAAATGCAATGAGCGGGGCATTCTAGCAGATGGCGGCCAGTCGGCGTAGTTCCAGATATCCCGTATACCCCCACAAAGCCTATGGAAAGTGTGAAAACCCTTCTAGATACGCCTAGCAGGAAAATTCGGATGGCCTACACACATGCATGAAGGGCAGGTACCGGGTAGGGCTTTCCGGAACCTTCAAAAACAGGGACGTTTTTGAAGAGCCTACAGGGACGTATCTACGGCGTGTTCCGGAAAGCCCTACCCGGTACCTGACCCTCCACCAAAATGCGAGCACTACTCCGCCTGCCAATGCCCGCTGCGACCACCCTTTTTCTCCAGCAGGCGTACGGCCGTAATCTCCATACCCCGATCCACCGCCTTGCACATATCGTAGAGGGTCAGCGCCGCAACGCTGACGGCGGTCAGCGCCTCCATCTCGACGCCGGTCTGGCCTGCCAGCTTGCAGCGGGCTTCAATATGCACCGATGACGGCTCCTGCTGTGGCGTGAACGCCAGCTTGACCGAGGACAGGTTCAGGGCGTGGCACAGGGGGATCAGGTCATGGGTCTTCTTGGCCGCCATGATGCCGGCCACCCGGGCCACGGCCAGTACATCGCCCTTGGGGTGCTCACCGTCCACGATCATCGCCAGGGTTGTCGGGTCCATCAGGATCCGCCCCTCGGCAACCGCTTCACGCTCGGTCACCTCCTTGCTGCCCACATCCACCATGCGGGCCGCGCCCTGGTCATCCAGGTGGGTCAGTTTGCTCATATTGCCTCCGGTCTGTTGTCGGGTGCGATCCACCACCAGGAGATACCGGCAATGCCCTGGGCGCCGGCCTGTATGGCCCTGTCGAGATAATCCGGGCCGACGCCCCCCAGGGCATAGACCGGCAGTACCGCGTTGTCCGTCAGTTCGGCGAACCGATCCCACCCCATGCCTTCGGCCTCCGGATGGGAGGGGGTGGCAAGCACAGGCCCCAGGGTGGCGTAGTCCGCCCCGATGGCCGCCGCATGGGCCAGTTCCTCGGCGTTGTGGCAGGACACCCCGAACCAGCGGTCATCCGGCACCGGTCGCTCCGTCAGCAGGGCCGCCCGACGCCAGCTCAGGTGCACCCCGGCCACCGGCAGATCCGCCACCAGTTCCGGGCAGTCATGCACCATCACGGAGGTATCAGGCAGGCGCTGCAGGCCTTGCCCCACCGCTCCAGTGTACGCCTCCGATGTCAGGGATGGCAGGCGCAGGAGCACCAATGGAGGTGTCTTGTTTCCAGCTCCCCGGACACAGCCCTCGACTGCATCCCCGACCGTGCTCACGTCACCGGTGATGGCCAGTTGTCGTGGCAGCCGGATGGCGCTGATGATGGGCCGGTTGGCAGCGGGAAAGTCACTGGCCGTCAGTTCCTCCGGCGCCAGCCAGAATACCGGCTGGCCCTCCACACCGTGGGGTGATCCCGTGGAATCATGGGTCTGCCAGACGTCCAGCAGCACTTCCTTGTCGCCGTAGTCATGGCGTATACGAATCAGGGGTTCCAGCCTTTTCGGGGAGACGCTGACGGCGGTTTCCTCCAGCAGTTCACGGGCCAGGGCCTGCTGAACACCCTCGCCAGGTTCCACCTTGCCACCGGGAAACTCCAGCAGGCCTCCCTGATGGGCACCGTCGGGGCGCCGGGCGATAAGGATGCGGCCATCACGCCAGATCACCCCCACCGCTACGTGGACAAGCTTACGGGTGCCTTCGGCCATCAGGTGCGATACTCCGCATTGATGGTGACATAGTCATGGGAGAAGTCGCAGGTCCACACGGTTTCCTCAATGCGTCCACGCTTGAGATCGATGCGGATGGTGATTTCCTCCTGGTCCATCACCGCCTGGCCCCTTTCCTCGGTGTAGTCGTCGGCACGACCACCTTCCCGCACCAGACAGACCTCCCCCAGGAAGATCTCCACGGCATCCAGGTCGAGCCCGTCGACACCGGCACGGCCGACCGCGGCCAGGATCCGACCCCAGTTGGGGTCGGAGGCAAACAACGCAGTCTTCACCAGAGGCGAGTGGGCGACAGTATAGGCCACATCCAGCGCTTCCCGCTGGCCAGCGGCGCCGGTGACGTTGATGGTGACAAACTTGGTGGCACCCTCCCCGTCCCGGACAATGGCATGGGCCAGTTCCAGGTAGACCGACTGCAAGGCGTCCCTCAGGGACTCATAGTGTTCGCTTTCGATCGTGGCCACGCCAGCACCGGACTGGCCGGTGGCGATCAGCATACAGGCATCGTTGGTGGAGGTGTCGCCATCAATGGTGATGCGATTGAAGGACTTCTCACCCAACTCACTGCTCAGCCTCTGCAGGACCGCCGGCGATATCGAAGCGTCGGTGGCAATAAAGCCCAGCATAGTAGCCATGTTCGGGCGGATCATGCCGGCTCCTTTGCTCATGCCCGAGATCGTCACCGTGCGGCCATCGATGTCCAATTGCCGGGTGGCACCCTTGGGGCGGGTATCGGTGGTCATTATGCCCGCTGCGGCCTGGGCCCAGTTGTTGGCGGACAGGTTGGCCAGGGCGTCCGGCAGGGCCGCCACGATCCGGTCCACGGGCAGCGGTTCGCCGATGACCCCGGTGGAGAACGGCAGTACCGAATGCGCCTTCACACCCGCTTCCCCTGCCAGAGCCTCACAGCATTTATTGGCATCCTTCAGGCCCCTGGCGCCAGTACCCGCATTGGCATTGCCGGTATTGATCAGCAGGTAGCGGGGCTCACCCTCCGCCAGGTGCTCCCGGGTCACATGGACCGGCGCGGCACAGAACTGGTTGGTGGTGAAGATGCCGGCTACCCGGCTGCCCTTTGCCAGTTCCAGGACCACCACATCCTTTCGGCCCGGCTTCTTGATGCCGGCGCTGGCGATGCCGAGCCTGACCCCCGCCACGGGATGGAAGGGTTCTGGTAACGTTACGGGACCTACCGCCATAACTTCCTCCTTTGCCGACCGGTCCGGGACCGGCCCTCTGAAATCGTGTCTGAAGATAAAAAAACCCGCAGCCCCGGTGGTTCGGAGGTGCGGGTTATTCTGGTTCGGTTCAGTGCGGCGTCAGGCGATCTTGCCGCAGCACTGCTTGTACTTCTTGCCGGACCCGCACGGACAGGGCTCGTTTCGGCCCACCTTTCGGTCCTGGCGGACATAGGTTTCCGGCGTGGCTCCACTGGCCCGGTCACCTTCACCCTGCCCCTGGCTGCCCTGCTCAGCCTGGGTCGCACTGGTCTGGTCGTGGCGCATGCGGGCGGCGGCCAGATCCTTCTCCAACTGCTCGCGGCGCTGGCGCTCAACCTCTTCCATTTCCTCGCGGGTCTGGACCTTCACATGGCAGAGCACCCGGGTAATGTCACGCTTCATGCTGTCCAGCATGGCCTCAAACAGATTGAAGGCCTCGCGCTTGTATTCCTGCTTGGGATTCTTCTGGGCATAGCCCCGCAGGTGGATACCACGACGCAGGTGGTCCATGTTGGACAGGTGCTCCTTCCACAGGGTGTCCAGCACCTGAAGGAAAACCTGCTTCTCGAACTTGCGCATGGAATCGGCGCCCACCACCTCTTCCTTGGTCCGGTAGGCGGCGACAATCTCTTCCAGGATGCGTTCGCGCAGTTTTTCCTCGTAAAGTTTCTTGTCCTCGTCCAACCACTGCTGGATGGGCAGCTCGATGGACATCTCTGATGCCAGGTGGGTTTCCAGGCCAGGCACATCCCACTGCTCTGGCATGCTCTGGGGTGGAATAAACTCGCTGATGGTCTCTTCCACCACGTCGGCGCGGATGCCATCGATCATTTCCGACACATCCTCGGAGGCCATCACCTCGTTCCGCTGCTCGTAGATCACGGTCCGCTGGTCGTTGGCCACATCGTCGTATTCCAGCAGGGTCTTCCGCATGTCGAAGTTGCGGCCTTCCACCTTGCGCTGGGATTTCTCGATGGCGTTGGTGACCATGCGGTGCTCAATGGCCTCGCCCTTCTTCATGCCCATGGCCTGCATTAGCTTCTTGACCCGGTCCGGGGCGAAGATGCGCATCAGGTTGTCTTCCAGGGACAGGAAGAAACGGGAGGAACCCGGGTCCCCCTGACGGCCGGCGCGGCCCCGGAGCTGGTTGTCGATCCGGCGGGATTCGTGGCGTTCGGTACCAATGATGTGTAGGCCACCGGCCGCCAGTACCTGCTGGTGACGCTCTTCCCACTCCGCCTTGATGGTGTCGATCTGCTCTTGGGTGGGCTCTTCCAGGGAAGCCACCTCGGTTTCCCAGTTACCACCCAGCATGATGTCGGTACCCCGACCGGCCATGTTGGTGGCGATGGTGACGGCCCCCGGGCGACCGGCCTGGGCAATTACCTGGGCCTCGCTCTCGTGGTGCTTGGCGTTGAGAATCTTGTGCTCGATACGGGCCTTCTTGAGCAGTGCCGACAGCACCTCCGATGCCTCCACCGAGGCGGTACCCACCAGCACCGGGCGGTTCTCCGCGGTCACATCCTTGATTTCGTCAATGATGGCGTGGAACTTCTCTTCCTGGGTGAGGTAGATCAGGTCGTTGTAGTCGGTACGCTGGATCGGCTTGTTGGGCGGAATCACCACCACATCCAGGCCGTAGATCTGGCGGAATTCGAAGGCTTCGGTATCGGCAGTACCGGTCATCCCCGCCAGCTTGTCGTACATGCGGAAATAGTTCTGGAAGGTGGTGGAGGCCAGGGTCTGGCTCTCGGCCTTGATGTCGACCCCTTCCTTCGCCTCGATGGCCTGGTGCAGGCCTTCGCTCCAGCGACGGCCCGGCATGGTGCGACCGGTGTGCTCATCCACGATCACCACCTGGCCATTCTGTACCAGGTAGTCCACCTCACGGTGGAACAGGTGATGGGCACGCAGGGCGGAATGGACGTGGTGCAGCAGGGCCAGGTTGGCGGCGGAGTAGAGGTTGTCCCCCTCCTTCAGCAGTCCCCGGTCCAGGAGCAGTTGTTCCACTTTCTCATGGCCGGATTCGGTGAGCTCCACCTGCCTGGACTTCTCGTCGATGGTGAAGTCGCCGGTGGGCTCACCCTCATCCTCGGGTACCTCACCCTTCTCCAGGGACGGGATCAGGGTGTTGATTTCCCGGTACAGTTTGGAGCTGTCTTCGGCGGCACCGGAGATGATCAGCGGGGTGCGGGCCTCGTCGATGAGGATGGAGTCCACTTCGTCCACGATGGCGTAGTTCAGGGGGCGCTGGACCTTGTCCTGGGTGCTGAACGCCATGTTGTCGCGCAGGTAGTCGAAACCGAACTCATTATTGGTGCCGTAGGTAATATCCGCCTGGTAGGCTTCACGCTTCTCTTCCGGCGGCTGCCCGGACACCACCACGCCCACGGTCATGCCCAGGAAACGATAGAGCTTGCCCATCCATTCGGCGTCCCGGCGGGCGAGGTAGTCGTTCACCGTCACCACGTGGACACCACGACCGGCCAGGGCGTTCAGGTACACCGACGCGGTGGCCACCAGGGTCTTGCCCTCCCCGGTCTTCATCTCGGCAATGTGGCCTTCATGGAGGGTCATGGCGCCAATAAGCTGCACATCGAAGTGACGCATGCCCATGACCCGGCGGCTGGCCTCGCGCACGGTGGCGAAGGCATCCGGAAGCAACTGGTCCAGGGTCTCGCCTTTCTCCAGACGGTCCCGGAATTCCGTGGTCCTGGCCTGCAACTGATCGTCTGACAGCCCTTCGAGGGACTCCTCGAGTGCGTTGATGCGCGATACCACCTTACGCATCCTTTTGACCTCGCGGGCGTTTTTACTGCCGAACATCTTCGTTGCAAGCTTCGTGAACATAGACCACTGCTTCTTTGATTAAACGGAGGAAGCCGGCATTCTAACCTTATTTTGCAAGAGGACAAAAGGCGGCCGACTTCAGGCATGGCGGGAAATACCCCGGAAACCGGGGCTGGATCACATGGAGCGGGCGGACCGACGACTTATCGACCGGTCACGGACACATCAGGGCGCGATTTCTGCCGCACTGTCTCCTAACGGGACGCCCGCTGGATATAGGTCACCGGGTTGCGGGCCTTGCCATTCTGCAAGACTTCGAAATGCACATGGGGGCCGGTGGAGCGGCCGGTGGATCCCATGGTGGCAATGGCCTGGCCCTTCTGGACCACCTGGCCAACCTCCACTTCCACGGTCTTGGCATGGGCATAGCGGGTAACCAGGCCGCCACCATGGTCAACCTCCACCAGGTTGCCGTAGCCATGGCGCTCACCGGCAAAGGTGACCACACCGGCGGCCACCGAGATAATGTCACTGCCGTCCTTGCCGGCGAGGTCCACACCGTTGTGCCAGGTACGCTTGCCACTGAAGGGATCGGTCCGATAACCAAATGGCGACGACAGCCAACCCCAGGTGATGGGCCGGCCTTCCACAAAGCGCTCGTCTTCCATGCGACGATTGGAAATCAGCGTATCCAGCAGACGCAGTTGCTGCTCCCGATCGCGGATTCGCCGGTCAAGCTGGTTGATCAGTTGCGTCAACTGGGGCGTGGTGAAGGAACGGGCCGTGCCGGCTTCCTCCTCCGGACCGCCCACCGCAGGCGCTTCATCGAAGTTGAACTCGTCAGCGGCGACGGCGCCATTGTCCACAAAGCGCTGCCCCAGGGCATCCAGCCGCAGGAGGCGGCCCTGCATTTCACCCAGCCGCAGGGTCATGGCATCCACCTGCTCGCGGGCATCCCGCTCCAGTTCCGCCAGTTGCTTTTCCTGATCCTGGAGAGTTTCATGCCACTGGGCCAGGATATAGGAGGGCACCACCGGGCGGTCGGCAACCCGTGCCATAGCCGCCTGGTAACCGGCCCAGGCACACAGGGCCACGACAGCCAGTGCGAAAGCCGCAGCCACCAGGATACCGCCAGGATGCAGCGTGAAGACTTTCGAACGACCGTGGTTCTGACCTACAAGGATGATGTTCATTGTCTCTAACCAATAACGTGTTATGAACAATCCCTGTCCCGACGACCGATTCCTTTCCCTGGCGACCCCGGAAGCGTTTACCTCCCCGGTTGGTCGTCACTCTGAAATCTGGCCTGATCATAAACCGGACGTGACCATTAAAAGGAGAAGGATGTCTTCCTTTTGGCTGTCAGGCTGTTACGCTTTGTTAACGGCCTCCAGGCCCGCCACGGACCATAGAGACCGGTTGAAGTCAGTGATACGCGGATCACTGCCACCCGAAGACTGGCTAATACTTGCACAGAAGGCAAAGCTCCCATAGCGCGGGATATACTTTAGCACCGACTGTCACGGAACTGCGCCACAAGGGACACTAGTGTATACAAACCACAGCTATCACGTCGAATTCGGAAACCGTCATGAAGACCAGACCATCACTTTCCCTTACCCCTGACAATCAGGAGCAGTCCCACCACCTGAGGGAACTGGTGGCCAGGGCGACGATGCACCAGAAGGCGGAGCAGCGGGTCCTGCAGTCCGTACCGGAGGAGCTCGCCAACGGCGTTCGCTTCGTCAGCTACCGGGACGGGGAACTGGTCCTGCAGACCGATAGTGCGACCCGGGCCAGCCAGTTACGGTTCCGGCAACAGGAAATCATGGCCGACCTGCGTCGGGAAGAAGCGTTTGAATTCGTCTGGAAACTGAAGGTGAAGGTGCGCCCCGGACGCTATTCACTGAAGAAGCCGCCGTCACCGATGACCCTCAGCAAAGAAAATGCCCGGCTCCTCGAAGAGGAGGCCGGGCACACGAAGGATAAAGCTTTACGCGAGGTTCTCGAAAAACTCGCCAGTCACGCAAGCGACCGTTCCGGCTGAGGCGTCCCGCCTCAGGCCGATGCAGCCAGCACAGGCTTCATGTAGGAGATGGGTGCGGTCGCCTCGTCATCGAAGGTAACCACTTCCCAGGCATCCTCTTCCGCCCGCAACTTGCGCAGCAGCTTGTTGTTCAGGTCATGACCGGACTTAACCCCGCGGAACTCGCCAATCAGGCTGTTGCCCAGCAGGTAGAGGTCGCCGATCGCGTCCAGAACCTTGTGCTTTACAAATTCATCATCGTACCGAAGACCGTCCTCGTTGAGGATCTTGTAGTCATCCACCACGATGGCGTTGTCAACGCTGCCGCCCAGGGCCAGGTTCATGGCGCGCAACTTCTCGATATCACGCATGAAACCAAAGGTACGGGCACGGCTGACTTCCTTCACAAACGAGGTGCTGGAGAAATCCACCGTGGCGGTCTGGGCGCGGCCCTTGAATACCGGGTGGTCGAAGTCGATGCCGAAGCTGACCTTGAAGCCCTCGAAAGGCAGGAAGGTCGCCTTCTTGTCACCTTCTTCCAGCGTCACTTCACGCTTGATCCGGATGAAGCGCTTGGCCGCTTCCTGCTCCGCAATACCCGCTGACTGCAGCAGGAACACGAAAGGACCGGCACTGCCATCCATAATCGGCACTTCGGCGGCACTGAGTTCCACGAAACAGTTGTCGATACCCAGGCCCGCCATCGCCGAAAGCAGATGCTCTACGGTTGCAACCCGGACGCCATCCTTGACCAATGTTGTCGACAGCATGGTTTCGCCCACGTTTTCCGCACAGGCACGGATCTCGACCGCCGGGTCAAGGTCAGTACGGCGAAAAACAATCCCCGTTTCCACCGGGGCCGGCCGCAGGGTCAGGTACACCTTTTCCCCGGAATGAAGGCCAACGCCGGTAGCACGAATGGTATTTTTAAGCGTCCGTTGTCTGATCATCGGTACATATTTCCTTCACAAAGGAACGATATCATCATGCAAAAAACTGCGCCGATGATACCAGAGGACGAGACTGAATACCATTTGACCAGCGATACAATGACATTATCGCCCCAAGTCTCGTCGTTCGTGAGTTTTGGGTCACAGAGCGGGCCCTTGGGCCCGCATCCTGTTAACCGCACATGCACCCAGAATATCAGTCGGCCTGACGGCGCAGGAATGCGGGAATATCGAGATAATCCACATCCTGTTCGTCGGAGTCCCGACTCTGGTCAACCGCCACATTCCCCTGGGATACGGCACGACGACGCAGTACCGCCGGGCGATCAAGCTGGTTGTAATCCGTGGTGCCATCCAGGGTACGGGTGTTGTCCACCACCTTGGTGGGTTTCTCCCGGTCGCCACCCAGGCCGGTAGCCACCACAGTGACCTTCAACTCGTCGGTCATGTCCGGATCGATCACGGTACCAACTACAACGGTAGCAGAGTCGGAGGCGAATTCCCGGACGATGTCGCCAACCTCGGAGAACTCGCCCAGGTTGAGGTCCATACCGGCGGTGATATTAACCAGGATACCCTTGGCGCCCTGCAGGTTGATATCCTCGAGCAGCGGGCTGCGAACAGCGGCCTCGGCAGCTTCCCTGGCCCGGTTTTCACCGGTGGCGCGGGCGGTACCCATCATGGCCATGCCCATCTCGGACATCACCGTCTTCACGTCGGCGAAGTCGACGTTGATCATGCCGTTGCGGGTAATCAGGTCAGCAATACCCTGGACCGCCCCCAGCAGTACATCGTTGGCTGACGCGAAGGCATCCAGCAGGCTGGTTTTCTTGCCCATGACCGCCAGCAGCTTTTCGTTGGGAATGGTGATCAGCGAGTCCACACTCTCTTCCAGCTCTCTCAGTCCGGTCTCGGCAACGCTCATGCGCTTGCCGCCTTCGAACTGGAACGGCTTGGTCACTACCGCCACCGTCAGGATACCCATCTCACGGGCCACTTCCGCCACAATGGGCGCGGCGCCGGTACCGGTTCCGCCACCCATGCCAGCGGTGATGAAGACCATATCAGCGCCCTTGATGGCATCCGCAACACGATCGCGATCTTCCATTGCTGCCTGACGACCGATTTCCGGATTGGCACCGGCACCCAGGCCTTTGGTGATATTGCCACCAAGCTGGATAATCTGTTTGGCGTCCAGGTCGTGAAGCGCCTGGGCGTCGGTATTGGCGCAGATGAATTCCACGCCTTCCACGTCGCTGTTGAGCATGTGCCGCACGGCGTTGCCGCCGCCACCGCCAACACCGATAACCTTGATCACAGCGCTCTGCTGGACATTATCGACTAGTTCAAACATTTCCCCTTCTCCTTCGTGCAGATGTTCAGCCAGTTCCCGGCTGATTGTTCTTTTCGAGATACCTTCGTGTGATGCACCTGTCTTCAGAAATGCCCGGTAAACCAGGCTTTCATACGTTCCAGCAGGGAGGGTGCATCCTCTCCCCTAAGAACGGGCCCCTGTCCCAGATCCATCTGGCGGAAGCCATGGATCAGCAACCCGACGCCAGTGGCGTAGATCGGGTTGTTGACCACCTCCGTCATGCCGGAAACGGCCTGCGGCGAGGCAAGCCGTACCGGCATGTGGAAGATCTCTTCGGCCAGTTCCACCACCCCTTCCATGGTGGAGGAACCGCCGGTAACAACGATGCCCGCGGGGATCATGTCCTCGAACCCGCTACGGCGCAGTTCCGACTGCACCAGGGTGAACAGCTCCTCGTAACGGGGCTCCACCACTTCCGCCAGCGCCTGACGGGACAGGTTGCGTGGCGCCCGGTCACCCACGCTGGGCACCTTGATGGTCTCGTCCGCCCCGGCCAGTTGGGTCAGGGCGCAGGCATACTTGATCTTGATATCCTCGGCGTTCTGCGTCGGTGTGCGCAGGGCCATGGCGATGTCATTAGTGACCTGGTCACCGGCGATCGGAATCACCGAGGTGTGGCGGATGGCGCCGCCGGTAAATACCGCGATGTCGGTAGTGCCACCGCCGATGTCCACCAGGCAGACCCCCAGCTCCTTCTCGTCCTCTGTCAGTACCGAGTGGGCCGAGGCCAGTTGCTCCAGGATGATGTCGTCCACATCCAGGCCACAGCGGCGAACACACTTCTCGATGTTCTGGGCCGCGTTCACCGCACAGGTCACCAGGTGGACCTTCGCTTCCAGGCGCACACCGGACATGCCCATGGGTTCCTTGATGCCCTCCTGGTTATCGATCACGAACTCCTGGGGCAGGATATGCAGGATCTTCTGGTCCGCCGGAATCGCCACCGCCTGGGCCGCGTCGATGACCCGGTCGATATCCGCCTGGGTCACTTCCCGGTCGCGGATGGCCACGATGCCGTGGGAGTTGAGGCTCTTGATGTGGCTGCCCGCGATGCCCGCATAGACGGAGTGGATGCGACAACCGGCCATCAGCTCGGCTTCCTCCACGGCCCGCTGTATGGCCTGCACAGTGGTTTCGATATTGACCACCACCCCCCGCTTGAGTCCTCGGGAGGCATGGGAACCAATGCCCACCACCTCGATGGTTCCATCCAGCTTGCGTTTGCCGACAATGGCCACCACCTTGGAGGTGCCAATATCCAGGCCGACAATCATGTTTTCCGTATCAACCGATGACATGCAGTTCACCAATAGCCATTCATGAATTGTTGTCCGACGCCTGGGCCAGCGGTTTCCACCGGACCGCCACCCCATTGGTGTAGCGGGCGTCAATTCGTTCCACCTGATCCGCCCGGCTGGCCAGTCGCTCGCCGTATACGGTCAGGAAGCGTTCAAACCGTTGTTCAACCTGGTCACGGCCCAGCGCCACTTCGATGCCGTTGGCCAGGGTCAGGGTCCAGGCCCCCCGTTCCTCCAGCGCAATCCCGGCGAAACCCATGCCCCGGGCCTCCAGCGCATTCGCCATGGTGCGGCCCATATCGATCACCTCCCGTGACCGCCCTTCCGGGCCCCGCAGCCTGGGTAGCCCCCCCGCCACGTCACGGTTGCCGGGCCGGAAGACTTCGCCGGTGCGACTGATCAACGCCCGGTCATTCCAGTAGGCCAGCGGCTTGTGTTCACGCACTTCCACCACCAGCCGGTCGGGCCATTCCCGCCTTACGGCCGCGCTCTCCACCCAGGGGCGCTGCTCCAGCGACACCTTGATGTCGGCCAGGTCGGTGGTAAAAAAGCTCTTGCCCAACCACTCACCGGTGTGGCGCTCCAGGGCATTGCGACTCTCGCCCTTCAGGGCCCCGACCACCTCCACGTGCATGAACTGACGGTCCATAGCGGCCAGGAGCTGGCCCGTTCCCCAGGGCACCATGGCGGTGACCAGCACCACCGCCATGCCCAGCCCAAGTTTTGTCCAGGGCACACTGCCAAACAGCTGTGCCAGTACATCCAGCAGACCCTGATCAGGCTCGGCAGACGTCGCCCCGCGCCGTTTCGGCGGCTCCGACGGTACAAACCGGCCTCTCAGCAGCATCTGCTCAAGCATCGTCGCCCTCTCCGGTTTCCAGGGTGTCCAGCAGGATCCTCACCACCAGCTCCGACATGCCGATACCCGCTGCCTGGGCCGCCATCGGCACCAGGCTGTGGTCCGTCATGCCCGGTACGGTATTCACCTCCAGCAACCAGAAACGCCCTTCCTCGTCTTCCATGATGTCGACACGGCCCCAGGTACGGCCGCCAATCACCCGGAAGGCCTCCACCGCCAGGTTCTGGATCAGGGTCTCCTGCCACTCGTCCAGCCCGCAGGGCACCCGGTATTGGGTGTCGTCGGCCAGGTACTTGGCATCGTAATCATAGAAATCGTGATCGGTGCTCAGGCCGATCACCGGCAGGGCCTTATCCTGCAGGATGCTGACGGTGTATTCCGGCCCTTCGATCCACTCCTCCACCAGTACCAGCGGATCATGGGTGGCCGCTTCCCGGTAGGCCGCGACCAGTTCATCCCGGTTGCGGACCTTGCGCACGCCGATGCTGGAGCCTTCCCGGGACGGCTTCACGCTCAGCGGGAACCTGAGGTCCGACACGATGGCACCGGCCTCGTCTTCACCGTTCATGGCCCGGAAGGCAGGCGTCGGCAGACCGCAACCGGCAAACACGAACTTGGTCCGCAGTTTGTCCATGGCCAGGGCCGATGCCAGCATTTCGCTGCCGGTATAGGGAATACCGGCCTGGGACAGGATGGCCTGCAGGGTACCGTCCTCGCCGCCACGGCCATGGAGGGCGATAAATACCCGGTCGAAGTCGGCATCTTCCACGGCTTTCAGCAGGCACCCGGTCACATCCACGGAGAACGCATCGACACCGGCATCCTGCAGGCCGCGGGTCACCGCCTGACCGCTCTTGAGGGAAACTTCCCGCTCGGCGGAATCCCCACCCATGAAGACAGCCACACGCCCCAGCCGTTCGCGGGTTTCTGCGCTGACCTTGTAGTTACGGTACCGGGACTCAGCCACGTCCAATCACTCCGTTTGCTGCCAGTTTTGCTGATACTCCGCCGATATCGCCGGCGCCCTGGGTCATAAGGATATCCCCCTCCTGCAGGATATTCCTGAGCACCCCCTCCAGTTCGCTGGCATCCTCGACAAAGATCGGGTCCACCTGCCCCCGCTGCCGGATACTCCGGCACAGGGAGCGGGCATCCGCGCCGGGCACTGGGCTTTCCCCCGCCGAATACACGTCCATCATCAGGAGGGTGTCCACGTCCGACAGTACCCGCACAAAGTCCTCATACAGGTCCCGGGTACGGGAATACCGGTGCGGCTGGTACAGCATGACCAGACGCCGGCCCGGCCAGGCGTCCCGGGCGGCGCGGATGACCGCCTCCACTTCCGTGGGATGGTGGCCATAGTCGTCCACCAGGGTCACGCTGCCCTTGCCCATGGGGTAGTCACCGTAGACCTGGAACCGGCGGCCAACACCGGCAAAACCGGCCAGGCCACGGCAGATAGCGGCGTCCGCCACGCCTTCGTCAGTGGCCACGGCAATGGCCGCCAGGGCGTTGAGTACGTTATGGCGCCCGGGCATGCGCAACTTCACTTTGAGGTCACTGAGGCCACCAGGACGCTTCACCAGGAAACGGGTGCTGAGACCGTCAGTCTCTATATCGACGGCACGGTAGTCGGCGTCTTCCCGATCGATGCCGTAGGTGATGATGGCCCGGGAAATCCGGGGCAGGATTTCCTCCACGTAGGGGTCGTCCAGGCACATCACCGCGACGCCATAGAACGGCAGGTTATGGAGAAACTCCACAAAGGTCTTCTTGAGCTGCGCCACATCGCCACCGTAGGTGTCCATGTGGTCCGCCTCGATGTTGGTCACCACCGAGATCACCGGCGTCAGGTGCAGGAAGGAGGCGTCGCTCTCATCCGCTTCCGCCACCAGATAGCGGCTGTCGCCAAGCTGGGCATTGGTGCCGGCGCTGTTGAGCTTGCCACCAATCACGAACGTGGGATCCAGGCCCGCTTCGCCAAGGATCGAGGCAATCAGGCTGGTGGTGGTGGTCTTGCCATGGGTACCGGCCACCGCAATGCCGTGGCGGTAGCGCATGATTTCCGCCAGCATCTCCGCCCGGGGCACGATGGGCACCCGCCGGCTGCGGGCCGAGGTCACTTCCGGATTGTCGGAACCGACCGCCGTGGACACCACGACCACGTCCGCCGCGTCGCTGTTACTTTCCCGATGACCGATATGGATCGTCACGCCCAGCCCCTTCAGGCGATCCGTGACCGGGCTTTCCCTGAGGTCGGAACCGGACACGTCATAGCCCTGGTTGCGGAGCACTTCGGCAATACCGCACATGCCGGCACCGCCAATGCCAACGAAGTGGATGTGGCGGATGCGGCGCATTTCCGGCACCTGGTAGACCAGGGGCGGGTTGGTTACCTCAGACATGGGCAGCCTCCAGACAGTAATTCACGACTCTCTCCGTTGCATCGGGGCGCGCCAGCGTACGGGCTGCACGTGCCATGTCAATAATGTGTTCGCGGCTCCCCAGCAGGTCCGCCAGGGTATCTGCCAGCAAGTCATCGGTCAGTTTGCGCTGGGGCATCAGCAGGGCCGCCCCGGCCTTGACCATGTAATCCGCATTGCGGGTCTGGTGGTCGTCCACCGCATGGGGGAACGGCACCAGCAACGCACCGATGCCCGCCGCGCAAAGCTCCGATATAGTCAGCGCCCCGGCCCGGCAGACCACCAGGTCGGCCCAGGCATAGGCTTCCGCCATATCCTTGATGAAGGTCTCTACGGACGCCTCCACACCGGCGCTCTCGTAGGCCGCCAGCGCCGCCTCATGGTTGCGCTCGCCACACTGGTGGCGGACTTCCGGGCGCTGTTCCCCGGGTAGTCGGGCCAAGGCGGCCGGCATCTTTTCATTGATCGCCTGGGCGCCCAGGCTTCCCCCCACCACCAGGATACGAATCCTGCCGGTGCGATCCGCCATACGCTCATCGGGGACAGGTATGGCCGCCACATCGGAGCGGACCGGATTGCCGGTACACCGGGTCACGACGCCTTCACCGAAACTCCCCGGGAAGGCTTCCATCACGGTCTCGGCCAGACGCGCCAGGATCCGGTTGGTCATGCCGGCAATGGCGTTCTGTTCATGGACCAGCAGCGGCCGGCGGGTCAGCCAGGCGGACAGGCCACCCGGCCCGGTGACAAAACCGCCCATACCGATCACGCAGTCCGGCTTTACCCGGTTCATCACCCGGAGCGCCTGCCACAGCGCCCGGATCAACCGGAATGGTGCCAACAGCAGCGCCAGGCGCCCCTTGCCCCGGAGGCCGGATACGCTGATCACCGACAGCGGGATATCGGTGTCGGCAATCAGCCGTTCCTCCATACCACCGGCGGAGCCCAGCCACTGCACCTCATGCCCCAGCTCCTGGAGCCGGCGGGCGGTTGCCAGGGCCGGGAACACGTGGCCGCCGGTACCACCGGCCATGACGAGGAAACGCCGTGGGGTCATGATGCCCCCCTCGGCCGCGGGGCTACCGTTTTGTCGTCCGTATCGGGTGACAGTTGCTGCTGACGCTCCATTTCAATGCGCACCAGGATGCCGATGCTGATACAGACCACAATCAGGCTGGATCCGCCGTAGCTCATCAACGGCAGGGTCAGGCCCTTGGTGGGCAGCAGCCCGGTATTGACCGCTATATTGATCATCGCCTGCAGGCCCAACAGCAGGGTCAGGCCATAGGCGAAGCAGGCGGCGAACCCCATGCCCTGCTTTTCCGCCTTGCGGGCGATGGCAAAGCCTGACAGCACCAACACCGCGAACAGCGCCAGCACCGCCATGGACCCCAACAGACCGAACTCTTCCGCCGTGATGGCGAAGATGAAATCGGTGTGGGCTTCCGGCAGGTAGAACAGCTTCTGGATGGAGTTGCCCAGGCCCACGCCGGACCACTCGCCGCGCCCGAAGGCGATCAGTGACTGGGTAAGCTGGTAGCCGGAGTTGTACTGGTCCTGCCAGGGATCCAGGTAACTCACCACCCGCTTGAGTCGGTAGGGCTGTGTAACCACCAGTGCAGCCCCCAGGATCACGCACACGGCGATCAACGGCATGAACCGGCTCAGCCGGACCCCGCTGAGGAAGATCATGCCCAGGGCCGCCGTCATCAATACCACGGTGGCGCCAAAGTCCGGCTGTATTACCAGCAGGGCCGACGCCAGGCCTAGCACCAGCACCGGCTTGACGAATCCCCACCAGGTGTTCACCAGTTCGTCCCGGCGGCGCACCACATACCCCGCCAGGTAGGCAATCAGGCACAGCTTGGCCACCTCGGATACCTGCACGTTGAACAGCCCCAGCGGGATCCAGCGGGTGGAACCATTGACGGTCTTGCCCAGGGGGGTAAGTACCAGCAACAGGGACGCCATACCAATGGCCAGCAACAGCCAGCCACTGCGATACCACCAGGACACCGGCACGTTGGCGGCAGCCAGTGCCAGGGCACAACCAAGGCCTGCAAACAGCAACTGACGCACGGCATAGTGGTAGCTGTTGCCCAGGTTGGCGGCAGCGGTGTCCATGGAGGCGGACGCGATCATCACCACACCCAGCATGAGCAGGGTGCCAGCACTGACCACCAGCCACGGCAGCGGCTGGGACCAGAGCCCCCGATAAACCCTTGCCGGATGAATGTTCGCCGCCTGCATCACAAGCCCTCCACGGCCAGACGGAACCGCTCACCACGGTCCTCGTAGCCGGTGAACATATCGAAACTGGCGCAGGCCGGGGACAGCAGCACCCGGTCGCCCTCATGGGCCAGGTCGGAGGCCAGGGTGACCGCCTCAGCCATGGAATGGGCGGTGATCACCTTCATGCCGCCAGCCAGCACCTCGCGGAGTCGTCCGGCATCCTGCCCAATCAGCACCACGGCCCGGCAATGTTCGGACACCGGCCGTGCCAGGGGGCTGAAGTCCGCACCCTTGCCATCACCACCGGCAATCAGGACGATCCGGTTGCAGGCGGGCGCCAGGCTGTCCAGGGCCGCCACGGTGGCCCCCACGTTGGTGCCCTTGGAGTCGTTGATGTACTCGACGCCGTTCACCGTCCGGACCGGTTCGCAGCGATGGGGCAGTCCCCGGAAGTCACGGACCGCCCGTACCATGGTCTCCAGCGACCAGCCGGCGGCCAGGCCGATGGCCAGGGCCGCCATAACGTTGCTGACGTTGTGCAGCCCCGCCAGTTTCAGGTCGGCGGTGTTCAGCAGATTGTCCAGACCCCAGGTGATCCACAGCCCATGCTCGTCCTCGCGGGTGCTGAAGGTCTCCGGGTTCACCCGGTGGAAGCCGTAACAGATGAAGTTCAGGGTGTCCCGGGCCATGGGCGTGCTCAGGGCATCGTCCAGGTTGACCACCGCATTGCGGGCGCCCCGGAAGATGCGTTGCTTGGCCTGGTAGTACGCCATCTTGGAGGGATAGCGGTCCATATGGTCGTCGCTGACGTTGAGGACCGTGGCCACCTCGGCGTTCAGTTCGTGGGTAGTTTCCAACTGGAAACTGGACAGTTCCAGGATGTACATGTCCGGCGTCTGCGCCAGCAGTTCCAGCGCCGGTGTACCAATGTTACCGCCCACGGCGGCCCTGACCCCACAGGCCGCCGCCAGTTCGCCCACCAGGGTGGTTACCGTGGTCTTGCCGTTGGAGCCGGTGATGGCAATAATCGGCGCCTGCGCCGCCTCGGCAAACAGATCGATGTCGCCCCGGATACGGGCACCCTGCTCCGCAGCCGCAGCGATGGCCGGCTCGGCAACGGCAATGCCCGGGCTGACCACCAGTTCGTTGAAGGTGCGGAACCAGTCGCTGTCGAACTCGCCGGTACGCACCTCGATGTCGGGGTAGTCGGCGCGCAATTCGTCCATTCCCGGCGGCTGGGCACGACTGTCCGCCACCGATACCTCGCGCCCGAGGTCGGTCAGATAGCGCACGCAGGAGAGCCCGGTCTTACCCAGGCCAACCACCAGTGTGCGACGATCCGATGCGATTACAGCCATGCTTGTTCCCGTTCCTATCGCAGTTTCAGGCTCGAGAGCCCGATCAGTACCAGAATCACGGTGATCACCCAGAAGCGGACAATCACCCGGGGCTCCGGCCAGCCCTTGAGTTCAAAGTGATGATGCAGGGGCGCCATGCGGAAGATCCGCCGGCCGGTCAGCCGGTAGGACCCCACCTGCAGGATCACCGAAATGGTCTCCATCACGAAGACGCCCCCCATGATGAACAGCACGATCTCCTGGCGGACGATGACCGCCACCACCCCGAGCGCCGCCCCCAATGCCAGGGCCCCCACATCGCCCATGAACACCTGGGCCGGATAGGTGTTGAACCACAGGAAGCCCAGGCCCGCGCCTACCAGGGCGCCACAGAACACAATCAGCTCCCCGCTGCCCGGCAAGTGGGGAATCAGCAGGTAGTCGGAAAACTGCGAGTGGCCGGACACGTAGGCGAATACCGCCAGCGCGCCCCCCACCATCACCGTGGGCATGATCGCCAGCCCGTCCAGGCCGTCGGTCAGGTTGACCGCGTTGCTGCTGCCGACAATCACGAAATAGGTCAGCAGGATGAACAGGACCGGCCCCAGGGTCAGGGAGACATTCTTGAAGAACGGCAAATAGAGCGATGTTTCCTGGGGCAGCGACGAGCTGTAGAACAGGGCCACCGCCGCTGTCGCGCCGATCACCGACTGCCAGAAATACTTCCAGCGGGCCGGCAGGCCCCGGGGATTGCGCTCCACCACCTTGCGATAGTCATCCACCCAGCCGATGGCACCAAAGCCCATGGTTACCGCCAGGGTGATCCAGACGTAACGGTTGTCCAGGTCCGCCCACAGCAAAGTGGTGACGGCCACCGCCACCAGGATCAGCGCCCCCCCCATGGTCGGGGTACCGGCCTTGCTGAGATGGGTCTGGGGGCCATCGTCACGCACTGCCTGCCCAATCTGGTACTGGCTCAGCTTGCGGATCATCATGGGACCGATCAGCAGGGAGATAACCAGCGCCGTGAGGATGCCGAGGATGGCCCGCAGCGTCAGGTACTGGAACACCGTCAGTTCGGTGATGTATGGCGATAGCAGTTCTGTCAGCCAGAGCAGCATGGATTGTTCACCTTTTCTTGTAACATCTTTACTACCTGGTCCATGGCAGAACTGCGGGATCCCTTGACCAGTACAGTCATGGGCCCGGTCATATGGGCCAGCAGCCATTCCACGGCCTGCTGGTGTGTGTCAAACCGACGGGCGTCGTCACCGAAACCCGAAACCAGTGCATCGCACCCTTCCGTCGTACCCACCACCAGCAGCTGTTCGATACCCTGGTTGCGGGCGTGCTCTCCCACCTCCCGATGCAGGCGATCACCCTCCGGACCAAGCTCGGCCATGCCGCCCAGTACCGCGACACGGGTGGAAGCCTCCCGGGCCAGGACATCCAGGGCCGCCTTCATGGAGGTCGGGTTGGCGTTGTAACTGTCATCGATCACGGTCACGCGGTCATTGAGGCGCTTGCGCTCAAGCCGACCGGCGGCGGGCCGCACTGCCTCCAGCCCCTGACGAACGGCGGTGTCACCGGCACCAACCGCCTCGGCAGCGGCCATGGCCAGCAACGCGTTGCAGATGTTGTGCTCACCCGGCAGTTTCAGGACCAGCGAGCGCTCACCATGGTCCGGCGTCTCCACCTGGATGGTGTAGGCACCGTCCCCGAACCGGTAACCGATGCACCGGTAATCCGCAGCGTCCCCCCGGGCACTGACGGACACCACCCGACGGTTTCCGGCGCGCTTTTTCCAGGTGCCGAAGGCCGGGTCGTCCCGGTTGAGTACTACCGTGCCGCCGTCAACGACGCCATCGATAATCTCGCCCTTGGCCAGGACGATGTTCTCGTAACTGCCGAAGCCCTCCAGGTGGGCCTCGCCGGCATTGGTGATCACCGCCACTTCAGGACGTGTGGCAGCAACGGTATGGGTGATCTCACCCACACCACTGGCGCCCAGCTCGATGACCGCGTAACGGTGCTTCGGCGACAGCCGGAACAAGGTCAGCGGTGCGCCGATGTGATTGTTCAGGTTCCCCAGGGTGGCGAGTGTTGCACCCTCATTGGAGAGGATGGCCGACAGCATTTCCTTGAGTGTGGTCTTGCCGCTGCTACCGGTGACCGCAATTACCCGGGCGTCGCTGAGCTCCCGGTTGCGGCGGGCCAGATCCGCCAGTGCCTGGATAGTGTCCGGCACCACCAGTTGCGGCAGCGCCACTTTCGCATCGGCGGTATCAACCACCGCCGCGACGGCGCCCACCTCCCGGGCGGTTTCCAGGAAGCCGTGGCCGTCAAATCGTTCGCCCCGCAGGGCAACAAACAGGTCTCCCGGCTGCAACGCCCGGGTATCGGTGCAGATATCACGGGCCGAACCGGCAGCCGCAGGCGCCTTGACACCCAGCACCCGGGCGATCTCCGCCAGGGACAACGCCCGCATCATGCAGCACCCCCATTGAGACCGAGGGCCTCCTGTACATGGGCCACATCACTGAAGGGCGTGCGCTTGCCGTTGCGCTCCTGCCAGGCCTCATGGCCCTTGCCCGCCACCAATACGACATCGCCTGGCCTGGCCATATCAATGGCAGTGCGGATGGCGTCGGCACGATCGTGGATGACCGTGGCGGATTCCCGGTTTTCCAGCCCCCGGAGGATGTCCCCCACAATGGTCTCGGGAGATTCGGTACGGGGGTTGTCATCCGTGATGATGATCCGGTCCGCGACACGTTCCGCTTCGCGGGCCATCTCAGGTCGCTTGCCGGTGTCGCGGTCACCGCCGCAGCCGAACACACAGATCAACTGGCCTGAGGTGTGGGGTCGCAGTGCCGCCAGGGCATTGGCCAGGGCATCCGTGGTGTGGGCGTAATCCACCACCACCCGCACGCCAGCAGGACCGGCAAAGCTCTCCAGACGACCAGGTGGTGGTTCAAGGCGGCTTACGGCCTGGGTCACGGTGTCCACGGACACCCCCAGACTCAACACCGCCGCCATGGCCGCCAACAGGTTGCTGGCATTAAAGCTGCCCATCAGGGGCGCGGATACGGAGAAGCTCCCCCACTGACCATCGACATCCGCCTCGAAACCGTCGGGGGACGGCACGAAGCGGGTCAGCCACAGTTCTGTCTGGGATTCGTGAAGACTGTATCGAACCCGGTCACAGAGACCATCCGTTTGTTCGTGCAGTTGGCGACCGAACGGATCATCGATATTGATGATGGCGAAATGCAGCCCTTCCCGCGCAAACAGCGAGGCCTTGGCCTGGCCATAGGCCTCCATGGAGCCGTGGTAATCCAGGTGATCCCGGGTCAGGTTGGTGAACACCGCACCGGTCATGGTGACACCATCGATACGCCCCTGGTCCAGAGCGTGGGAAGACACCTCCATGGCCACGGCTCTTGCCCCCTTGCGCGCCATATCGAACAGCGCCCGGTTCACCTCCACCACATCGGGGGTGGTGTGGGTCGATGTGGTCAGGTTGCCGGGCATACCATAGCCCAGGGTGCCAAGCACGCCGCAGGGAATGTCCGCGGCGTTCAGCAATTGTGCGATGAAGTGGCTGACGGATGTCTTGCCGTTGGTTCCGGTGACGCCAACCAGCCGCATTCGCCGGGACGGATGCTCATAGAAGCGGTCGGCAATGCGCCCCAGGTTCCGGCGCAGGGAGGGCAGCGGAACCACCAACGCCCCCTGGTACTCGTAGCAGGGGGCCGGCTCCGCAACCTCCAGGATAACCACGATAGCGCCGGCGCGGATGGCGTCGTCAACATAGTGATCCGCCGGCGTTCGACTGCCGGACAGGGCCACGAAGGCATCGCCCTTGGCCACCTGCCGGCTGTCCGTTCGCAAACCATGGATGGTGACATCAAAGACCGAAGGCACCTCAACAATGCCCTGCATCAGCGTACTCAGTGACGTCATGCACATGAACCTACCCTCGCTCCCCGGACTGGCCGGGCGTCTGGGCGGCCGCTTCCACAGCGGTCAGCTCTGGTCTCACATTCAGCAGCCGCAGGGCATCGCTCATAACGCGGGCGAACACCGGTGCGGCGACTTCACCACCGTAGTAATCTCCTCCCTGCGGGGCGTCCACGGCCACCACAGTCACAATTCGCGGGTTGTCCATGGGCGCCATGCCGGCAAAGATGGCCTTGTACTGGCTGTCCTCATAGCCGTGTGCGCCCACCAGGTGCACGGTGCCGGTCTTGCCGCCAGCCGTGTAGAGCGCCGGGTTGGCACGCTTTCCGGTGCCGTTCTCCACCACTTCCTGCAGCATGTCACGGACCTGGGCGGCCACGGTTTCCGACATCACACGCTGCCCGACAGCGGGCTCGTCCCGGCGGTTCAGTGTCACCGGGTAGCGGGTGCCGCCGTTGGCCACCACCATGTAGGCCTGGGCCAGTTGCAGGGCATTCACGCTCATGCCATAGCCATAGGACAGGGTGGCCTCCTCCACGGGACGCCAGTCGCTGGTCATGGGCAACACCCCGACCGCCTCACCGGGGAAACCGATACCGGTAGGCTGGCCGAGGCCCAGATGAAAATAGAAGTCCCTGATCACATCCCCCCCGATATCATTGGCGATCATGCTGATGCCAACGTTGCTGGAACGGGAGATGATCCCTGTCATGGACAGCTGTCCGTAATTGCGATGATCACGGATGGTAAAACGCCCGAAGCGACGGTAGCCCGGCGACGTATCGATCATTGAATCGACCTGGTACTCCCCGGACTCCAGAGCCGCCGCCATGGCCAGAGGCTTCATGGTGGAACCGGGTTCGAAGAGGTCCGTGAGCGCCTTGTTGCGCAGCTTCTCGGGGCTCAGGGATGCCCGATCGTTGGGGTTGTAGGATTGCTGGTTAACCATGGCCAGAACCTCACCCGTGGACACGTCCAGCATGACCAGGGTTCCGCCCCGGGCATCATGGGCCTGAACCACCGCCTTGAGCTCACGGTAAGCCAGGTACTGCAGGCGCAGGTCAAGGCTTAGGGTCAGGTCCTTCCCGGGCTTGGCATCACGGATCAGAGACAGGTCCCGGATCAGGCGGCCGCGGTTGTCCCGAAGCACGCGCTTGCGCCCGGGAACGCCACTGAGCCAATCATTATACGACAGCTCGATACCTTCCTGACCCTGTTCATCAATATTGGTAAAGCCCACTAGATGCGCGGCGACCTCACCGGTTGGATAGTACCGTTTGTACTCCTGACGACTGTACAGCCCCGGAATTTCCAGCCCCAGGACCTCCCGTGCCAGGGACGGCTGGATCTTGCGACGGACATAGATAAACTCCCGCGAGGAATAGTCCCGCAGGCGCTGGCGCAGCCGTGCCTCGTTGATACCCAGCAGGCTGGCCGCCGTGGTAAGGCGAGGGTCGTCCGGGTCCACCTCGCCGGGGTTGGCCCACAGGGTCTCCACCGGCGTACTGACCGCCAGGGGCTCACCATAGCGATCGGTGATCATGCCACGGTGGGCATCAATACTGTCCACGCGGATGGTGCGGACATCCCCCTGCTGACGCAGGAATTCCTGGTCCACCACATGCAGGTCCACCAGCCGCCATCCCAGCACCGCTGTCACCATCAGGAATACCCCCAGTACACAGCCAAACCGCCAGGCCTGGAGCCCGGCGGCGACTTTCTGCATGAGTGTGACGGATTCCTGATTCCGGGCCATGATCGACTCTATCTACCTGCGGCTATCGCCGATCCAGTGCTGGCATAGGGCACCAGTACTATGTGTTCCTGGCCGGGCACGACCATATCCAGTTCCTCCACGGCCTTATGCTCAATCCGGCCGTGAGCACTCAGGGCACTTTGCTCCAGCAGCAGCTGACTCCACTGCCGCTGGTAACCGTCCCGCTGTGCCTGTAGTTCCGCCAGGGTGTTGTACAACTCCCGGTTCTGGTGGGCGCTGACCGCCACGCCAATGGCCGAACCGATCAGCAGCGCCGCCAGACCCAGGGTGACCACCACCCGGGGCTCTGACAGAGCGTGAAAAATCCGCGCGGACAGTTTCAGCGCGTCGGACACCCGCGTACGCACGTTGTCCCGGGTCAGTACCGGCGCCTTTGCCGGCTTTTCCAGTGTGACTGCACTCATTCCGATGCCACTCCCTTATCGTCGGCACGGCGCTCAAGAACCCTCATCACGGCGCTACGTGCACGGACATTTTCCTGTATCTCGGGCTCACTGGCCTTCAGGGCCTTGCCCACGGTCCGATAGGGCGGCTCCACCTCTTCCGCCCGCACCGGCAACCCGCGAGGCAACTGCGGCCCGCGGGACAGATCCCTCATGAACCGCTTGACGATCCGGTCCTCCAGGGAATGGAAACTGATCACTACCAGCCGACCACCCGGCGCCAACAGTTGCACGGCCTTTTCCAGGCCTGACTCCAGGTCTTCCAGCTCACGGTTGATGAAGATCCGCACCGCCTGGAAGCTCCGCGTCGCCGGATGCTTGTGCTTTTCCTTCTTCGGAACCGCCTTCCGGACCAGCTCCGCAAACTGGCGTGTAGTGGCCAGTGGCTCCTCGGCCCGTTGCTGGACCACGACCCTGGCAATGCGGCGGGAAAAACGTTCCTCACCGAAGCGCCAGATCACGTCGGCAATCTCCTTCTCCGCCGCAGTGTTCAGCCATTCCGCCGCACTGGGCCCTCGGGACGTGTCCATCCTCATATCCAGGGGGCCGTTACTCATAAAGCTGAAGCCGCGTTCCGCGTCATCCAGCTGGGGCGACGATACGCCCAGATCCAGCAACACCCCGGTCACGGACCCGGCTTCCCAGTCCTGCCCGGACGCTGCGTCATCCATATCGGCGAATGAACCGTGATAAACGACGAAGCGGCCGTCTTCGGCCGCCAGAGCTTCACCAAACCGGACCGCCTCCGGGTCCTTGTCGATGCCGATCAGCCGGCCATCGCCCTCCAACCGCTTCAATATCAACCGACTGTGACCACCGCGACCGAAGGTGCCATCGATAAAACGCCCCCCGGGCTGAACCACCAGCAGGTCCACCGCCTGGTCCAGCAACACGGAACGATGAAGCGACTGCCCCGCCTCCGGGTCGAAGGAGCGCCCGTCGATCATAGCGACAGGGCCTCCATTTCCGGCGGCATTTCATCGTCATCATCGGACTCATCCAGCCAGGCGAACCAGCGCTCCTCACTCCAGAGCTCCAGCTTCTTGCCCTGACCAATCAACATAAGTTTCTTCTCCAGTCGCGCGTAGGAACGCAGCGTGGGTGGCACCAGCACACGACCGGCGGAATCCAGTTCAAGGGGAGTGGCATGGCCGAGGATCAGCCGCTGAAGTCGGCGGGCCTTCCGGTTCATGTTGGGAAGCGCGAGCACCTGGGAGCGCACATTCTCGAAGACCGGCTCGGGATAGATAAGAAGACAGCGCTCCTCATCGGCATTGGCTGTGAGCACGATGCGACCATTGCACTCATCCTGGAGTTCTTCACGCACACGGGCAGGAATCGCCAGGCGACCCTTTGCGTCCATGTTGATTGCGTGACTGCCAAGAAAGTTGCTCATCGCTCAAGGTGCAGACCCTGCTGCCGCTCCTGCCTGTTATGTGACTTCCCGCTGGTGAGTTCTCACACCATGACCCACCGGCCACCACTGCTGAACCACCACAAACCACGATTTTCCACTTTTTCCCACTTCTGCACACTATAGGAACACGCCTACCACAATGCAAGCGCTAAAAAGAGCGCGCACATTACGAAAGTTTCTTTAATGACAAGGGGTTAGCGGGGAACAAAAAGGATATACGGAAAGAGACGGGGGAGAACTTCCGGCAAATCAAAAGCCTGCAAAAACTTTCGGAGAAAATGAACGAAGTCTAAGATTTTTTTGCTATATAAAATCCTGTCGTAAAACTACACATCCCACATTACGACAGGGCTGACAATATCTTAATGAAAAAAGGAAAGGAGAGCTCGCCGATAAGCCGGGTTCTGTCGTGGACAGTCATTCATCTAGGGCCTGCGTTGCCACAGACCTCAAGCAACCTACCCGAGTCCAGCGCGGGCCACGCCATAGGACTCCTATTTGGTCTTGCTCCAGGTGGGGTTTACCATCGCCGTGGACTGTTGCCAGCCACGCGGTGCGCTCTTACCGCACCATTTCACCCTTACCGGCGCCCGAAGGCGCTTAGGCGGTATACTTTCTGTTGCACTTTCCGTCGGCTCGCGCCGCCCAGGCGTTACCTGGCACCTTGCCCTGCGGAGCCCGGACTTTCCTCCCCCGGCGATACCGGCGGCGACTGTCTGGCGAGCTCAGGCGAGACCATACCCCCGCACCGGGAGCGGCGCAAGGGATTTATCGGGAATCACGGAGTTCCAGGGCCCGCTGGTACAATTCGTTGCGGGAGCGCCCCGTCAGTTCCGCGGTAATCCTGGCCGCTTTCTTTACCGGCAGCTCCGGCAACAGAAGGGCCAGCACCTGGTCGGCATCAACAGCGGAACCCTCTTCCTGCACGGGCGGAGCCCCAGCCACCATGACCACATACTCCCCCTTGCCTGCATTGGGGTCACCCTCAAGCCTGACGAGAACATCCGCCACCTGCCCCGGGTAGAAGGTTTCAAAGGTCTTGGTCAGCTCCCGCGCCAGCACTACCTCCCGGTCGCCACCGAAGACCTGCGCCATATCCGACAGCAGATCGCGAATACGGCGGGGCGATTCATAGAACACGAGGGTCGCAGTCTCCCGGGACAGGGCAGCCAGCGCCTTGCGCCGGCCAGACGCCTTGGCGGGCAGGAAGCCCTCGAACAGGAACCTGTCCGTGGGTAATCCGGCCGCACTCAGGGCCGCCACCATGGCGCAGGCCCCCGGCACGGGGCTGACCCGGATACCCCGCTGCCGCGCCTCCCTGACCAGCACATAGCCGGGATCGGAAATCAGCGGCGTACCGGCATCAGATATCAGCGCTACCGATTCCCCCTGTCCGATACGGTCCAACAGTGCCGACGCCCGCTCCCGCTCATTGTGGTCATGCAGGGCCCACATGGGTTTGTGTATACCCAGGTGCTGCAGCAGCCGGCCGCTATGGCGGGTATCCTCCGCTGCCACCAGGTCAACCTGCCCCAGCACCTGCCCCGCGCGGGCGGTGAGGTCATCCAGGTTGCCGATGGGTGTTGCCACGATGAAAAGTGTACCGACGGGCGTCAATGTCGCTTGATCCGCTTCCAACCCAAAATCCCCGCTATGAAACTGTGAAATGGCCGCCAAGCTGGTAAACTTGCAGCCCCTGACACGACCAATTAGAGAGACACTATGCCGGCACCGTGCCGGCACCTCAAGGAGCCCTGCCTGATATGCGTTGTCACCTCCCGAACCTGCGTCGCCTTGCCGTGGCATCCACATTGACTGCCCTGCTGGCCAGTGGATGCACACCCATCCAGTTGCAGGACAGTTCCCTGCAGTCTGCGGGCGATGCCCTGTCGGCGGCCCAGGAACTCTCCGCCGGACTGGAAACCCAGCGTTTCCTGCTACGGTCAGCCGCCACCTTCCAGGAGCGTGGCGAGCACGAATATGCCCGCGAGGTACTGCTCAGCACGGCCTTTGACGAGCCCGCACCGGAGGTGGCCGACCAGTACCTGTTGCTGAGCATGGACAGCGCCGTGGCACTTGAGGACCGGGAGTGGGCTGCCGACCTGGTGGCCGCCATGCCCGAAACCCAGTACCAGCAGTACCCGGAGGACCTCCAGGCCAGGGCTGCCCAGCTTCAGGACGACGCCTACAGCCTGGCCCAGGCTCCGC
Source organism: Marinobacter shunpengi (assembly GCF_045449695.1). Classification (NCBI taxonomy): domain Bacteria; kingdom Pseudomonadati; phylum Pseudomonadota; class Gammaproteobacteria; order Pseudomonadales; family Marinobacteraceae; genus Marinobacter; species Marinobacter shunpengi. The sequence continues at coordinate 31,456 of NZ_JBJJKZ010000005.1, read as the reverse complement.
TACCATCAGCCCGGTTCCTGATGAACATCCAGCCGGAACTGCTGGGCATTGACCGCCAGCAACTGAACGACCGCATCTGGCAGACCCTGAAGGAAACCCCGGACGCCGCCCTGAATGACACCGCCACATCCGCCATCGGCTTCGAAAACCAGGGCTGGTACGAACTGGCGGCCACCCTCCGGCAGCCAGGCATGAGCCTGGAGGCCCAGGGTCACGCCGTGCGTAACTGGCGCTTCAACTGGTCAGGCCACCCCGGTGCCGAAACCGTCCCCACCGAGCTGGCCCTGCTGACCCAGGTACTGGAGCAGCGCCCGGAGCGCATTACCCTGGCGCTCCCCCTGTCCGGACCACTGTCCGCCGCCGGTAATATGGTTCGTGAGGGCTTCCTGGCTGCCTACTATGCCGCCGAACAGGAAAGTGCCCAGGCAGCAGTCACCACCAACGACAGTGCCGGCAACGGTGCCCAGGTGACCGCAACCAGAAACAATGAAAGCAGCAGCGACCAGGACACCGCCCTGGAGGGGGATGAAGGAAACCGCCGCGCACAGCCCCCCGAGCCGGCCACCCCGTCAAACACGTCCATTACCATCGTGGACACCAATGGCCGCCCCTTCGAGGAGGTCCTACCGGAATTGCTGGCCAGCGACCCCGACCTGATCGTGGGCCCCCTGGCCAAGGATGAGGTCGCGGCCCTGGCCAGCCGCTCCGATCTCCCCGTGCCGGTACTGGCCCTGAACTACGCACCCGAGCAGGACGGCCCCACACCGGCGCAACTGTTCCAGTTCGGCCTGTCGGTGGAGGACGAGGCCCGCCAGATTGCCGAGCGGATTGTCGAGGATGGTGTCGGCCAGGCCCTGGTGCTGATTCCCGAAGGCGACTGGGGAGACCGAATCGCATCGGCCCTGGAAGAACGCATGCAGGAACTCGGTGGTATTATCCTGGATATGGAACGCTACTCGGAGGAAGACAACTTCCGGGATGTGAGCGCCGAGCTGCTGGGCATTAATATCAGCCGCGAACGGGCTATTGAACTGGAGCGGACCATGGGCCTGAACATCGAGTTCGAACCCCGTCGTCGCCAGGACGCGGAATCCATTATCATGGTGGCGGAACCGATGATCGCGCGGCAGTTCAAGCCCCTGTTCTCCTTCTACTACGCCAACGATGTGCCAGTGTTCTCCCCGTCCATCATCTACAGCGGACGTCCCTCCCCGGCTCGTGACCGGGATATCAATGGCGTCTACTTCACCGACCTGCCCTGGATACTGGACCGGGAACCCGAGTTCCGCCAGCAGGCCTACGAGTCGTTCGACAATCTGGACGGCCCTCTGGGCAGGCTCTTTGCCATGGGAGCCGACGCCTGGACCCTGAGCATCAACCTGCCGCTGATGCAGCAGATAGCCGACAGCCGGGTAACCGGTCATACAGGTGAGCTCTGGCTCGATGCCAACAACCGGGTTCACCGCCATCAGATGTGGGGCGTGTTCGACGAAGGGGAGCCCGTTATCGCCTCCGAACAGGACGAGGACGATAGCGAGCCTGAAACCGGAGAAGAAACGGACAGCGTGATAAACTGAAATGACGGCCAGGGAAGGCAAGCAGGAACGACAGGGAGCGGCCAGCACCCGCAAGCAGCAGGGCCACGAGGCTGAAGGCGTGGCCGCACGCTACCTGACCAGTCGCGGCGTTACCATCGTGGATCGCAATGTACACAGTCGTGGTGGTGAGATCGACCTGATCGGCTGGGATGACCGGACGCTGGTGTTTTTCGAGGTAAGGTTCCGGAAACGGGGCGGCCTGACGGACGGCGCCGGCTCCATCGGCTGGCGCAAGCAGCAACGCCTGGTAAGGGCGGCCACCTACTACCTTCACCGTCACGGACTCTGGAATCACGACAGCCGGATCGATGTCGTGTCCATCGCCCCGGGCGATACCCACAAGTACCGGATTCAGTGGATCAGGAATGCTATTCAGGCAGAACCATGAGTAACAGCGAAGACGATGTCAGTCAGTGGTTTGCTGACCACATGGAGCACACGGCCATGGCTGCCAGCCTGGCCACGCCCCTTATCCCTGACGTGGCGGACGCCCTGGTCAGGACGCTTCTGGGTGATGGCAAGATCCTGGCCTGTGCCAATGGCAACGCCAACACCATTGCCCAGTACTTCTGCACGGCACTACTGGGGCGCCTGAACCAGGACAGGCCGGGCTTACCGGCCATCAACCTGGGGGCCGATGCCACCACCTATTCCGCCATCTGCCGGGACAACCGGTTCAATGACACCTTCGCTCGCCAGGTAACAGCCATAGGCAAACCCGGCGACACTCTCGTGGTGTTCGTGGATGACGGCCACAAGGCGAATCTGATCCAGGCCATCCAGGCGGCCCACGACCGCGAGATCGGCGTTATCGTCATCAGCGCCAAGGACAAGACGGACATCAGCTCACTGCTGCAGGCCCAGGACCTGGAAATCACCCTCAACGATCTGGACCCAGTCGCCGCCACACCGATCATGATACTGATCACCGGCGCGCTGTGCCGCCTGGTCGAACAGAACCTGTTCGGCGGTTAGAAAAAGGGGGAGTGGCTGACCGGCCGGAACGCCAGCCAGTCAGCAAAGAGAGGTTCGCCTATTTGACGACCTTGAGGCTGGGCCGACCGCTGGGGCGCCCGGAATCATCTTTTGTATCGCGTTCAGACTCCCGGGACTTGCCTCCATCCGGGTCGGGTGATCCCGGCTCACTGCCAAAGACCATACCCTCACCGTTTTCCCGGGCATAGATGGCCATCACTGCCGGCAGCGGGATGTAGACCTGCATCGGCACGCCACCAAACCGGGCACTGAACTCCAGGGCCTCATCACCGATAGCCAGCGCCTTTACAGCCGATGGGCTGATATTGAGCACAATCTGCCCGTTCGCCACATGGTCAGCGGGAACCTGCACTCCCTGGATACTGGCGTCCACCACGATATGAGGCGTGCAGTGATTATCCAGTATCCACTCGTTGAAAGCCCTGACCAGATAGGGACGGCTGGACGTCATTGTCACCTTGTGTTCAGACACATTGCTCTCCCGGCTTTCGGGGTACGACACCATTGGCGGCGTACCCGTCCATTAACTGCGGATGTCTTCTTCCAGGTCCGACAGACTTGCCTTGAACCCTTCACGGGCAAAGATCCGGTCCATGTACTTGGTAATCGGCTTCGCCTGCTTGGCATCCAGCTCAATACCCAGTGACGGCAATCGCCAGAGGATCGGTGCAATGCAGCAATCGACGATAGTGAATTCCTCGGACAGGAAGAACGGCATTTCGCCGAACAGCGGCGCGGTGGCTTGCAGGCTCTCCCGCAACTCCTTGCGGGCCGGATCCGATGATTTCGCCGAAGGCTCTGCCAGGATCTGGTCCACCAGGCCACACCAGTCCTTCTGGATGCGATGAATCATCAATCGGCTGTTTGCCCTGGCCACCGGGTACACTGGCAGCAGTGGTGGATGCGGGAAACGCTCATCCAGGTACTCCATCATGATGTTGGGCTCATAAAGCACCAGGTCACGGTCCACCAGGGTCGGCAGGGCATTGTACGGATTCAGGTCCGCGAGCTCTGACGGCGGGTTGTCCGGATCTACATCCACAACGTCGACGGTGACACCCTTTTCCGCGAGCACGATACGAACCCGATGGCTGTAATGGCTGGCAGGGTCCGAGAAAAACGTCATTGATGACCTCTTGGTCACAACGCCCATAGAACGACTCCAAGATAATAAGACAGATAGCGACTGCTGAACGCAAAAAACCAGCGGGCCAGAATTTGGCCCGCTGGGTCTTGTCAGCGTCAATTATACGCTAAAACGTCAGTGCACGTCTTTCCAGTACTCACGGTTCAGCAGATAGGCGAAGATAAAGAACACCGCCACAAAGATCAGAACCAGAATACCCAGACGCTCACGCTCGACCTTGACCGGATCACCCATGTAGGACAGGAAGTTGGTCAGATCGTACATGGCCCGATTGAACTCGGCGGGCTCCATGCTACCTTCGATGGCCCAATCGTCGCAGATATCGGTGCCACGGACGTTACCGCTGAGCGGATCAACACTGGCGTTGGTACCGACTTTAGGCGGCACGGCGCAGAGACCCTGCAGGTCCACCAGCACGTGGGGCATACCCACGTTCTCAAAAACGGCATTGTTCACACCCAGCGGCCGGGTGTCGTCCTTGTAGAAGGCACGGAAATATGAGTAGAGCCAGTCCTCACCCCGAACCCTGGACACCAGGGTCAGATCAGGCGGAGCACTCCCGAACCAGTCGGCAGCAGCGTCCTTGTCCATACCGATTTCCATCAGCTCGCCGATCTTGGCACCGGTGAAGATCAGGTTCTCCTCCATCAGTTCCGCCGGAATGCCCAGATCATCGGAAACCCGCTTATAGCGACCGTACTCCAGGGAGTGGCAGCCCATGCAGTAGTTCATAAACATGGCTGCACCCCGCTGCAGGGAGGCATCATTGGTATGATCCGGCTCCATCGTGTCCAGAGGTACACTGGGGCCGGCGGCCAGCGACAGAGCCGGCAGGACTGTCATGAAAAGACCCAGAATCAGTTTTTTCATCCTGTCACCCTCTCTGGTACTGGCTTGGTTTTTTCCCAACGCGTGTAGAACGGCATGAGAATGAAGTAGAGGAAATACAGAGTGGTCAGCAGTTGTGCCACCATCGTACGGCCTTCAGTAGCCGGCACGATGCCCAGATAGCCCAGGATAATGAAGCTTACCGCCAGGATGATCAGGGCAACCTTGCTGATCCAGCCCTTGTAACGGATGGAGCGCACGGGACTGCGGTCCAGCCACGGCAGCACAAACAGGATGGCAATGGCGGCACCCATCACGACCACACCCCAGAACTTGGCATCCAGACCGAACAGGTCCACGGTTACCGCACGCAGCATGGCGTAGAACGGCGTGAAGTACCATACCGGGGCGATGTGATCCGGTGTCTTCAGAGCGTTGGCCGGCTCAAAGTTCGGCTTTTCCAGGAAGAGCCCTCCCATCTCCGGGAAGAAGAACACCACCACAAAGAAGACAAAGAAGAACACGGCAACACCAAGCAGGTCGTGAACGGTGTAGTAAGGATGGAAAGGAATACCATCTTTAGGCACGCCGTTCTCGTCCTTGTTCTTCTTGATGTCGATACCGTCAGGGTTGTTGGAACCCACTTCATGCAGCGCCAGGATGTGCAGGACCACCAGCCCCAGCAGGACGATCGGCAGCGCCACCACGTGCAGGGCGAAGAAGCGGTTCAGGGTGATACCGGAGATCAGGTAGTCACCACGAATCCACAGGGACAGGTCGTCGCCGATCACGGGGATGGCGCCAAACAGGTTAACGATGACCTGGGCCCCCCAGTAGGACATCTGCCCCCAGGGCAGCAGGTAGCCCATGAAGGCCTCGGCCATCAGCACCAGGTAGATCAGCATACCGAAGATCCAGATCAGTTCCCGGGGCTTCTGGTAGGAGCCGTACATCAGGCCACGGAACATGTGGAGGTACACCACCACAAAGAAGGCCGACGCACCGGTGGAATGCAGGTAGCGGAGCAGCCAGCCCCACTCCACATCACGCATGATGTACTCGACGGAGGCGAAGGCGCCCTCCGCAGAGGGGTTGTAGCTCATGGTGAGCCAGATACCGGTAACAAGCTGGTTGACCAGCACGAGCATGGCCAGTGAACCGAAGAAGTACCAGATATTGAAGTTCTTGGGGGCGTAGTACTTTGCCAGGTGCTTGTTCCACGCCTCGACGACCGGAAGACGCTCGTCGACCCAGTTGATTAGCTTATTCATTACGCAGCCCCCTCTGGATCCAGACCGACGGTCAGGGTGTTTTCGTCGTCAAAACGATGGGGCGGCACCTCCAGGTTGGCCGGAGCCGGCTGGTTGGGATAAACCCGACCGGCGAGGTCGTACCGGGAACCGTGACAGGCACAGTAGTAACCGCCGAGCCAGTTCTCCCCCAGATCGGCCGGAGCCACTTCCGGACGGAACTGGGGAGAGCAACCCAGGTGTGTACAGATGCCAACCAGCACGGAGTACTGATCTTTCAGGGAGCGGAGTTCTCCCTCGATATAGTCTGGCTGAGCGGCATCCTCGGACAGCGGGTCTTTGACCCGGTCGTCCATTTCGCGGATTTGCTCGATCATCTCATCGGTGCGGCGGACAACCCAGACCGGCTTGCCACGCCATTCAACGGTCATCTGCTGACCAGGCTCAAGCTTGCTGACATTGACGGTGACCGGTGCGCCAGCAGCTTCCGCCTTGGCACTGGGATTCCAGGACGCCACAAACGGAACGGCCGCACCGACGACGCCGACACCCCCAACCACCGAAGTCGCGCCGATCAGGAAACGGCGTCGGCCCTGGCTAACGTCGCCATTGTTCATTATGGTTTTCTCCCATCAGGCAATGCGATTACCGCCCTTCAGGCCGCTCACACATTGAAAAAGGACTTCACAACCCAAAATTATAAGCGCACAAATGGTAATGAAATTACCCGCACCTTACAAGCGGATAACCGGCAGCCAGGCCACAAAGCCAGCCTGCAGCCATGCTAGCACCTGCTCTCGACCAACCATAAAAAAACCCGGCACGGGACCGGGTTTTTCCGAAAAATCCGTGGACCGGATTTAACGCTTGGAGTACTGCGGACGCTTACGCGCCTTGCGCAGACCCACTTTCTTCCGCTCTACCTGACGGGCATCACGGGTAACGTAGCCGGCCTTGCGTAGTGCCGGACGCAGGGTCTCGTCGTAATCCATCAGCGCACGGGTCAGCCCGTGACGGATCGCGCCGGCCTGACCACTGGTGCCGCCACCGGCAACGGTGATCTGGATATCGAAGCGATCGGTGGACTCAGCCACTACCAGCGGCTGACGAACGATCATGCGCAGGGTCTCACGACCGAAGAACTGCTCAATGGTACGACCATTGATCGTAATGTTACCGCTTCCCGGCTTGATAAAGACGCGAGCCGTGGAGTTCTTGCGGCGACCAGTACCGTAATTTTGTGTTACAGACATATCCGCCTTCCGTTAGATGTCGAGTTCTTTGGGCTGCTGGGCTGCATGGGGATGCTCAGCACCGGCATAGACTTTCAGCTTCTTGAACATGGCGCGGCCGAGGGGACCCTTCGGCAGCATACCCTTCACAGATTTCTGGATAATCTGCTCCGGCGCCTTGTCTACAAGCTTCTCGAAGTTGATGGACTTGATACCACCGGGGAAGCCGGTATGGCTGTAGTACATCTTGGCCTGAGCCTTCCTGCCACTGACCTGGATCTGGCTGGCGTTGATCACCACGATGTAATCGCCAGTATCGACATGAGGGGTGTACTCAGGCTTATGCTTGCCCCGCAGACGACGGGCGATCTCGGTTGACAGACGACCCAGCGTCTTGCCGGCTGCGTCTACAACGTACCAGTCACGCGTTACGGTTTCTGGTTTCGCACTCAGAGTCTTCATTGAATCCGCCTTGAACGCTACAAAAATAAACGTTTAAAAACCTCTATGCCGGCGATGTGGGAGTGACGCCAGACAAGGTTTTATACCTGTTGGCCGGGGCGCCTTGGGCGCTCCCGGACCGGGACAATGTCGTTCGGGGCTGAGCCGACATTATCCCCATGAAAAGCCAGGGCGCGGAGTATATACGAACCTGTTGCCGATTCCAAGCCTTTAGGGAGCCTCTCCGCAATAGCCAGACCACCGATAGAGCCGACCGGTGTTGCGCGTTAAGGCCGCGGCCAGCGACACCTCCGGCTGGCCCACGAGACCCGCCAGGGCTGTCAGTATTTGCCGAAGGTTAGCGGGCTCGTTCCGATCCTTGCCGACACCAGCCGGCGCCATGTCCGGCGCATCCGTCTCCAGAACCAGGCGATCCACGGGCAACCGGGCCACCGCATCACGGGTCTTGCGGGCCCTGTCGTGGGTGATCACCCCACCGATACCCAGGAAACAGCCCAGGTCCACCAGCGCCCTCCCCTGTTCATAGCTGCCGGAGAAGCCATGTACGAGCACCGGCACATCCGGGCGCCGGCGCCTGAGGACGGCAGCCACCTCGTCATGGGTACGGACGGAATGGATAACCAGGGGCATATCGAGGGATTTCGCCAGGTCGACCTGGGCTTCGAACCACGGCATCTGGCTATTCAGATCCCCGTGCAGACGATCAAGGCCACATTCCCCCACGGCGATGCAACCAGTTTCGGCCTGACGCAGACGACGCTCCAGGTCGTCCATGGCGGCCTGGTCATGCTCACCCACAAACCATGGATGGATACCCAGGCAGCACCACCACTGGTCGCACTCCGCCGCCACCCGGATAACCCGGTCCCAGTCGGCGCGACGGACGCCAGGGATCACCAGCCGCTCAACTCCCGCCCGACGGGCCCGCTCCCAGACCCCGTACCTGCGCCCGTCAAACGCCGGAAAATCGAAATGGCAGTGGGCATCCACCAGTCGCATGCATCCCTCCGGATTGCGTGGTTGCCGCTATCAGTGTTCCCGGGTCTTGTGGAACCGGACGTCCGGGTGCCGCTCCTGGGCCAGTTGCAGGTTGACCATGGTGGGAGCAATGTAGGCCAGCCGGTCCGCCCCGTCCAGCGCCAGGTTGTCGTTGGCCTTGCGCTCGAATTCATCCAGCTTGCGGGGGTCGTCGCAGGTTATCCAGCGGGCGGTGGCCACGTTGATCGGCTCATAGATGGCATCCACCTTATACTCACTCTTCAGCCGGGCAACCACCACATCAAACTGCAGCACACCTACGGCGCCGACAATCAGGTCGTTGTTGCGCATGGGCCGGAATACCTGAACGGCACCTTCCTCGGACAACTGGATGAGCCCCTTCTGCAACTGCTTGGTCTTCAGCGGATCCTTCAGGCGGATGCGGCGGAACAGCTCCGGCGCAAAGTTCGGAATACCGGTGAACTTCATGTCTTCTCCAGCGGTAAAGGTATCGCCGAGCTGGATGGTGCCATGGTTATGGAGCCCGATGATATCGCCAGCGAAGGCCTCATCGGCATGGGCCCGGTCACCGGCCATGAAGGTCAGGGCATCGGAAAACCGCACCTCCTTGCCGATGCGTACATGCCTTGCCTTCATGCCCTGGGCGTACTTGCCGGAGACGATCCTCAGGAAGGCCACCCGGTCCCGGTGCTGGGGATCCATGTTCGCCTGGATCTTGAACACAAAACCGGAGAAGCTGTCCTCGGCGGGCTCCACGGTGCGGCTGTCGGTTTCCCTGGGCAGCGGCGACGGCGCCCACTCCACCAGCCCGTCCAGCATATGATCGACACCGAAGTTGCCCAGGGCGGTACCGAAGAAGACCGGGGTCAGTTGTCCGGCCATGAACATCTCATGGTCGAACTCGTTGGACGCCCCCTTCACCAGCTCGATTTCGTCCCGCAGGTCGTCCGCGTAGCTGCCAAGCACCTCATCCAGTTCCGGATTATCCAGACCGGAGATAACGCGCTTCTCCTGGATGGTGTGCCCCTGGCCAGTGTGATAAAGGATCACTTCATCCCGCAGCAGGTGATAGACGCCCTTGAAGCTCTTGCCCATGCCAATGGGCCAGGTAATGGGGGCGCAGGCGATCTTCAGCACGTCCTCCACCTCATCCATCAGCTCCACCGGATCGCGGGTATCCCGGTCCAGCTTGTTCATGAAGGTGAGGATGGGCGTATCCCGCAGGCGGGTGACCTCCATAAGCTTGATGGTCCGGTCCTCGACACCCTTGGCCGCATCAATCACCATCAGGCAGGAGTCCACGGCCGTGAGGGTACGGTAGGTGTCCTCGGAGAAATCCTCGTGCCCCGGCGTATCCAGCAGGTTGACCAGGCGACCGCCATAGGGGAACTGCATGACCGAGGTGGTCACGGAGATGCCCCGCTCCTTCTCCATTTCCATCCAGTCCGACTTGGCGTGCTGGCCGGATTTCTTGCCCTTGACCGTGCCCGCCTTCTGGATCGCCTCGCCAAACAGCAACACCTTCTCGGTAATGGTGGTCTTACCGGCATCCGGGTGCGAGATAATGGCAAACGTGCGCCGGTTTGATACTTCGCTGGCAATCTTACTGTCGGACATAGCCTCACACTTGCGTTAACGGGTGATTCTGGAATAGAGACCGGAACTTCCGGAGCTGGTCAAAAGGCGCGCATTTTCGCCGATCAGGCACCAGGATACAAACGCTTCAGGCAACCGGATTGGCTGGCCCGGCCAACCCCAGGGCCATGACCAGAGCATCCTCCCGGGCAACGCCGTCCGGATAGTAGCCCGGGCGCTTGCCAACCACCTGGAATCCCTCGGAAAGGTAGAGCCCACGGGCCACCTGATTACTGACCCGTACCTCGAGCACCACCCGTTGCAGCCCCTGCTCACTGGCGCCCCTGAGCAATACCCGCAACAATTTGCGGGCCAGGCCACGACCGCGACTGGCAGGACGCACGCACAGGTTCAGGAGGTGGGCCTCATCATGGAGCACGGCAAGCACCCCATAGCCCTCCAGCCGGCCTTCCCGTTCGATACCCAGTATGGCGTAGCCGGAACGGAAACTATCCCGGAAAACACCCTCGCCCCATGGGCTGGCATAGCCGAGACGCTCGATCTCGAGGATATCGTCCACATCCGACTCGGTCAGAGCCCTCACCCCCTCACTCATGCGGAGCATATCGCCGAGGGTCTGCACCAGGGCGGACATTACGCCCGCCCGATCTGTTGCAGGGCCTGCCATAGCCGCCGCTTGCCGTCGGGATCCGATGACAGGGCCGCCAGACTCAGGGGAAAGGACACCGCCGCCTGGCCAAGCGGCGCGCAAAGCTTATCCCATACACCCGTTGCCGCCTGGGCAGAGTCCTCCGGCACCAGCCCCAGCCATACCTGCCTTGGCCGCGCCACGGTTTCAGCCATTGCCGACAGCACATCCACCGCTCCGGCCGCATCGTTCCCGGGCACCGCCGGGTTACTGAACACCGGCCAGCGAACTTCCTCCCGGCCCGCAACGTCCTCGCCAAGGGCCTTGAGGATGTTGGTCGCCAGCCGGTCTTCCAGGGCGCGACTGGCATTATCAGGGCAACGACTGACCAGCAACCACTGACCACCCAGCCAGAATCGCCAGTGGAAGGCGACCGCCTCTCCGGCGAGGGCATCGCCGGCCTGGTGCCGTGACGCCTGCTCCTCGGGTGCATCAGCCTGCGGTCCGGCGTCAGCCTCCTGACGGATCACTTCCCCGCCGGAATCCGCCGCAACCCCGGCTCCCCCATCAACAGCAGGGGCGCTGTCATTATCGGTCCTGGCGCCAGGGCGACTGGCCGTATCCGCCATCAACCCCTGCAGGCGTGCCAGCCCCTGGCGGGATACCTCCGAAGCGGGCCGGGTTGCTCGGGCAACCGGTGTCTCCGACACGGCCTCCGGCACGTCTATCGCGATCCCACCCGGTTCATCGAAGTCGAAATCCGGACTGGGGGCCGCCCCCGGCAACGGCGCACGGGCGTACCAGAGCCTGACTCCGGCCACTCCCATGGCAAACTGTCGCTGGGCTTCGTTCATTCCTCGCTCCTCAATACGCCTGGTCCAGTGTCCCCGGGACGCTGGCGCAAACAGTCCGACGCCGACCAACGCCGTGAAACAGCCCATCAGTATAGCAGCGCCCTCCGTCCACCGTTACCCCTCCCGCCACTCCCGAAAACAACAACCAGTAACCAAAAATAAGATCACAATACTGTATCACGAACTCATTGAGCGCCCTGAACAAGCCCTCACCCATGGAAGCGTAGGTCATTGTTTTAAAATCACTTTTAAAGGAACCCCTGTTATTCCTGACGATTATCAAAACCACACACTAAGAGCAAAAGCGATACGCAATCTCGATTCAAGATTATTGACTAGTGTCAATTAGGACCTATACTGAGAAACATACTGCGCTTGTATAAAGCCACAAGAACAATCGGAGCACACCATGCCAGAAGACAGCATCCTCCTTGCCATCGAGCAGGGGGTAGCCACCATCACCCTCAACCGCCCCCAGAGCCTCAACAGCTTCAATGCCGACATGCATGAAGCCCTGCGCAGGGCCCTCGATACAGTCAGGGGGGATGACTCCGTGCGGGTACTGATACTCACCGGCGCAGGCCGGGGATTTTGCGCCGGCCAGGACCTGGGTGACCGCAATGTGGCGCCCGGCGACAACGCCCCCGATCTCGGCCATTCCATCGACACCTGGTACAACCCGCTGATCCGCACCCTGAAGGACCTGCCGGTTCCGGTCATCTGCGCCGTCAACGGCGTTGCCGCCGGCGCTGGCGCCAATATCGCCCTGAGTTGCGACATTGTGCTCGCCGCCCGTTCGGCCAGCTTCGTGCAGGCCTTCTGCAAGCTTGGACTGGTACCGGACTCCGGCGGCACCTGGATCCTGCCCAGGCTGGCGGGCATGGCCCGTGCCAAGGGCATGGCCCTGCTTGGGGAGAAAATCCGGGCCGAACAGGCGGAAGACTGGGGGCTGATCTGGCGTTGCGTGGATGACGAAGCCCTCACCGAGGAGACCGATATGCTGGCCACCCATTTTGCCAGTCAGCCCACCGCCGGCCTCGCCCTGATCAAGCAGGCACTCAACGCCAGCACCACCAATACCTGGGACGAACAACTGGACCTGGAGCGGGACCTGCAACGCCAGGCAGGCCAGAGCGAGGATTACCGTGAGGGCGTCGCCGCCTTTATGGAGAAGCGCCAGCCGGAGTTCAAGGGGCGCTGATCCGCCCACCCGGACGAATCAACAGCCCCGCCAGCGGGCCCACAAGCACCAACGGGACACAGAACAATGACTCAACCCGATCCCCAGACCCTGGCCAGGGAATGCGCCGATGCCATGTTCAGCCGGGACTACGCCAGCCAGAACCTGGGCATGGAGATCGTCGCCATCGGGCCGGGCACGGCCACCCTGACCATGACCGTGGACGACCGCATGATCCAGGGCCATGGCATGTGCCACGGCGGCTACATGTTCACCCTGGCCGACTCCGCCTTCGCGTTCGCCTGCAACACCTATGACCTGGCCACCGTGGCCGCCGGTTGCAGCATCGAGTACATGGCCTCCGCCCGCAAGGGCGACCAGTTGACCGCCCGGGCGATCGAACGGGCCCGGGGCCGTCGCACCGGAGTCTACGACATCGAGATCACCAACCAGGACGGCCGGACCGTCGCCCTCTTCCGGGGCAAGTCCCACCAGGTCCAGGGCAGCGTTCGCGATACCGGCGATCCACAGGAATAAACGCCAGACGGACCAGCAGAATTTGTTAACAAGTCCAACAGCGGGAAAACAAACATGACAATACCCATGCAGAAAATCGGCCCCCTCGACCCCCTGGAAACCGCCAGCCTCGATGAACTGCGCCATGTGCAGTTACAGCGCCTGCGCTGGAGCATCAATCACGCCTATACCAATGTGCCCTTCTACCGGAAGGCGTTTGACGACATCGGCCTGAAGCCAATGGACATCAACAGCCTGGAGGATCTGGCCAAGGTTCCGTTCACCATGAAGAACGACCTGCGGGACAACTACCCCTTCGGCATGTTCGCCACTCCCATGGAGCAGATTGTCCGGGTGCACGCCTCCAGCGGCACCACCGGCAAGCCCACCGTGGTGGGCTACACCCAGAAGGACATCGATACCTGGGCCAGCGTGGTGGCACGGTCCATCCGCGCCGGGGGCGGCCATGCCGGTGACAGGGTCCACGTGGCCTACGGCTACGGCCTGTTCACCGGCGGCCTGGGCGCCCATTATGGCGCCGAGAAGCTGGGCTGCACCGTCATCCCCATGTCCGGCGGCCAGACCGAGAAACAGGTCCAGCTACTGAAGGACTTCCAGCCGGACATCATCATGGTGACGCCGTCCTACATGCTCAACCTGGCGGACGAGATCGAGCGCCAGGGCATCAACCCCCATGATCTGCCCCTGCGCCTGGGCATTTTCGGCGCCGAACCCTGGACCAACGCCATGCGCCAGGAAATCGAGGAACGCCTGGGTATCGATGCACTGGACATCTACGGCCTGTCCGAGGTCATGGGCCCGGGTGTGGGCATGGAGTGCATTGAAACCAAGGACGGCCCGACCATCTGGGAGGATCACTTCTATCCGGAGATTATCAACCCGGACACCGGCGAGGTCCTGCCGGACGGTGAGTACGGCGAACTGGTCTTCACCACCCTTACCAAGGAGGGGCTGCCCATTCTCCGTTACCGCACCCGCGACCTGACCCGCCTGCTGCCGGGCACCGCCCGCCCCATGCGCCGGATCGACAGGATCACCGGCCGCAGCGACGACATGCTGATCATCCGTGGCGTTAACGTGTTCCCCAGCCAGATCGAGGAGCAGATCCTGCGGGTGGACGAACTGTCTCCGCACTACGAGATCGAGGTCTACCGGGACGGCAACCTGGATTGCATCGATATCCGCTGCGAACTGAAACCGGACAACAGCAGCGCCGACAGCAACCAGCGCGAGGCAATCAGCAAGACGCTGGCCCACAACATCAAGTCCTTCATTGGTATCAGCACCCGCATCGACATTACCGAGCCGGGACGGCTGGCCCGTTCCGAAGGCAAGGCGAAGCGGGTCTTCGACCGGCGCAAATAAGCACCGGTAAAGCTTCATCGTGGAGAAGAGCGACCATCGGTAGCTCTACAGCCCTTGCCCCGTTTTTACGGGGCTTTTTTCGTCCCGGAACTCAAACCGATAAACACAGTAAATGGAAATCATGCTTTCTGGCGTATCGCGTCAAAACCATCATCAAGACAACGCCTAAGGGCCACATTAGGCATACCAGGACTAAAGAATTGCTGCTTATTCGGAGATGATCCGACAAACAACATGATACAGAATCAAACCACTTGATATTTGATAAGGTATCATAAATAATTGAGTCATCGTCCAGCAGGTCTTGTGGGCACAGGAACGCGGTGAGCCCGAGAAGGAGCCACCCTGCCCGGGAACAAGAACCTATTTACCGGAGGTACACCATGTACGCACAACTCGTAGAAACCGGCGCCAAGCGCCTCAAGTCCCTGGAGGAAATGTCTCCGGAGGAGCGCGAGTTCCAGCTCAAGATCGACGCGGAAACCAAGATCGAGCCCAAGAACTGGATGCCCGAGGGCTATCGCAAGACCCTGGTCCGCCAGATTTCCCAGCACGCACACTCGGAAGTGGTGGGCATGCTGCCGGAAGGCAACTGGGTCACCCGCGCGCCGAACCTCAAGCGCAAACTCCAGCTGATGGCCAAGATCCAGGACGAGGCCGGTCACGGCCTGTACCTGTACAGCGCCATGGAAACCCTGGGCGCGGATCGCGACGAGGAGATCGACAAGCTTCACGAAGGCAAGGTGAAGTACTCCTCCATCTTCAACTACCCGACCCTGAGCTGGGCAGACATGGGCACCGTGGGCTGGCTGGTGGACGGCGCGGCCATCGTCAACCAGGTCATCCTGCAGCGCACCTCCTACGGCCCCTACTCCCGGGCCATGATCCGCATCTGCAAGGAAGAGAGCTTCCACCAGCGCCAGGGCTACCAGATCCTGCTGGACCTGATGCGGGAAGGCACCGAGGAGCAGAAGCAGATGGTGCAGGACTCCATCAACCGGTTCTGGTGGCCGTCGCTGATGATGTTTGGCCCGTCCGACGACCAGTCACCCAACTCCCAGCAATCCATGGCCTGGAAGATCAAGCGCAAGAGCAACGACGAACTGCGCCAGATGTTCATCGACCAGACTGTTCCCCAGCTCGAGTTCCTGGGCTGCACCGCCCCGGACCCGGAGCTGAAATGGAACGAGGAGCGCGGCCACTACGATTTCGGTGAGATCGACTGGCAGGAGTTCTACGACGTGCTCAAGGGCAACGGCCCCTGCAACAAGGAGCGTGTCGAAACCCGCAAGAACGCCATCGACGGTGGCGCCTGGGTACGGGAGGCCGCCAGGGCCTACGCCGAGAAACAGCAAAAGAAACAGCAGAACGCTGCCTGACAGGAGAAGAGTTATGGCTGACTGGCCCCTTTACGAAGTTTTTGTACGCAGCAAGCATGGCCTGAATCACAAGCACGTCGGCAGCGTGCACGCCGCTGACGCCGCCATGGCCATGGAAAATGCCCGTGACCTGTACACCCGTCGCAGCGAAGGCGTGTCGATCTGGGTGGTGCCCTCTTCCGCCATTACCGCCTCATCCCCCGATGAGAAGGAAGTGCTGTTCGATCCGTCGGACGACAAGGTGTATCGCCACGCCTCCTTCTACAAGCTGCCCGACGAAGTCGGCCATATGTAACGGGAGAGCCACATGAGCAAGGCTATGACACAGAAAGAGGCACTGCAGGAATACCTGCTGCGCCTGGCGGATTCCGACATGATCCTGGGCCAGCGCCTGTGCGAACTGTGCGGCAAGGCGCCGGCACTTGAGGAAGAAATGGCGCTGATGAACGTGGCCCTCGACCTGGTGGGCCAGGCCCGTAACTGGTATGAGTATGCCGCCGAACTGCTGGACGACGGCCGCAGCGCGGACGACCTCGCTTTCCGCCGCGACGCCCAGCACTACCGTAACGCCCTCTTGGTGGAGCAGCCCAACGGGGACTATGCCGTCACCATGGGCCGCCAGTTCTTCTTCGACGCCTGGCACTACTTCACCATCGCCGCGCTGGTCAATGCGCCGGACGAGCGCATCGCCAGCATCGCTGCCAAGGCTGCCAAAGAGGTGCAGTATCACCTGCGCCGCTCCTCCGAGTGGGTCAAACGCTTTGGTGACGGTACCGAGGAAAGCCATCAGCGCATGCAGACCGCCGTGGATGATCTGTGGCGTTTCACCGGCGAGATGATCGAGGCGGATGCCGTGGAGCAGCAACTGTTCCAGGCCGGCATCGGCCCCGATCCCGAACAGCTGGCCGCGGACTGGAAGGGCTTGGTGAACGAAGTGCTCACCGAGGCCACCCTGACCCCGCCGCCGGAAGATGCCTGGATGTACAAGGGCGCCAAGGTGGGACACCACACCGAGCACCTGGGCTTCATCCTGGCCGAGATGCAGTTCCTGCAAAGGGCGTATCCGGATGCAACGACCTGGTAGACCCGAACCGCGATCCCTGCTGGACGACCAGCCGGTGATCGCCAGCGACCGCCTTCCCGCCCGCGACCGGTCAAAGCCGATCACGGCGGAGGAACTCTGGGACCTCCTGGACGAGGTGAAAGACCCGGAGGTGCCGGCGGTCAGCGTTGTGGAACTGGGCATGGTACGACGCATTGCCGAGGAAAACGGCGAGTGGGTTGTGGACGTCACCCCCACCTACTCCGGCTGCCCGGCCACAGAAATGATTGAGGACGCCATCGCCGAGGCCCTGGGCCTGGCGGGCATCCGTAACGGCCGGGTCCAGCGGGTACTGACCCCGGCCTGGACCACCGACTGGATCACCGATGCCGGTCGCGAAAAACTCCAGGCGTTCGGCATCGCCCCGCCCGTGGGCAGCGCCAGCAAGCTGACGCTCAAGGGTGTGGACGAAACCATCCGTTGCCCCCATTGCGACAGCGACCACACCGAACGGCTCAGTGAATTCGGCTCCACCGCCTGCAAGGCCCTGTACCGATGCCTGGACTGTCGCGAGCCCTTTGACTACTTCAAATGTATCTAGAGCGGAACCAATATGAACAAGTTCTATCCCCTCACCATTCGCGAAGTCCGGTCAGAAACCCGGGACGCTGTCTCACTGTGTTTTGACCTGCCGGACGACCTGCAGGACCAGTTCAGCTACCACCAGGGCCAGCACCTGATCCTGCGGACCGAGCTGGACGGCGAGGAAGTGCGCCGCTCCTACTCCATCTGCACCGGGGTGGGTGACCGGGAGCTGCGCATCGCCATCAAGAAAGTGCCCGGCGGACGCTTCTCCACCCTGGCCAACGAGCGCCTCAAGCCCGGCCAGACCCTGGAAGTCATGCCACCCCAGGGGCACTTCTACGTGGAACTGGATCCCCAGCGGGAGGGCGACTACCTGGCAGTGGCGGCTGGCAGCGGCATCACGCCGATCATGTCCATCGTCAAGACCACCCTGGAAACCGAGCCGAAGAGCCGGGTCACCCTGTTCTATGGCAACCGGTCCACCGCCGACACCATGTTCCGCGAGCAACTGGAAGACCTGAAGAACCGGTTTATGGGTCGTTTCAACCTGGTGTTCCTGTTCAGCCGTGAGGAGCAGGACATCGACCTGTACAACGGCCGCATCGACGGCAGCAAGTGCGACGCCCTGTTCGATCACTGGGTGAGTGTCGACACCCTGACCGCTGCCTTCATCTGCGGCCCCCAGGTAATGACCGAAACGGTCCGCGAGTCGCTGCTCAGCCATGGCATGGACAAGAGCAAAATCCACTACGAACTGTTCACGCCGGCCGGTGGCGCCCCCGCCCCACGCCAGGACCGGACCGAAACCCGGGTGGACCCGGAGGCGGTGAGCGAAGTCACCGTCAGGGCCGACGGACGCGCCCTCACCTTCGACCTGACCCGCAACACCAAGAGCATCCTGGATGCCGGCAACGACATGGGCGCCGACCTGCCCTTCTCGTGCAAGGCCGGCGTCTGCTCCACCTGCAAGGCCAAGGTGGTGGAGGGCGATGTGGAAATGGACGCCAACTACGCCCTCGAGGATTACGAGGTCGAGGCGGGTTATGTGCTGTCCTGCCAGTGCTATCCCGTCAGCGAGAAAGTCGTGCTCGACTTCGACGAGATGTAAACGCAACCAGTCCCCTGCAGCAAAGCCGGTCCCGTGAGACCGGCTTCGTTCATCTTAACAACAACGTTTACCGGGAGAACGCTCAATGTCAGTCCTTCAGAGTTACATCGCCGGCCAGTGGTTCGGCGAGACCGCAGCGAAAGCGCTGCCCAGCGCCATCAACGGCGAGACCGTGGCCCATACCCATGAGGAAACCATCGACTTCGGCGAAGCCGTTGCCTACGCCCGCAACACCGGCGTGAAGAACCTGCTGACGCTGGATTTCCAGCAGCGTGCCGCCATCCTCAAGGAGCTCGCGATCCATATCCAGGGTCGCAAGGATGAGCTATATGCCATCTCCCATCACACCGGTTGCACCAAGGCCGATTCCTGGATCGACATCGACGGTGGCTTCGGCACCCTGTTCACCTACGCCTCCACCGGTCGCAAGGAACTGCCCTCCGGCAACGTCGCCCACGAAGGCCCGGTCACGCAACTGGGCAAGGACAACCACTTCAACGGCACCCATATCCTGGTGCCCAGGCGTGGCGTATCCGTTCATATCAACGCCTTCAACTTCCCGATCTGGGGCATGCTGGAGAAGTTCGCCCCGGCCTTCCTGGCAGGCATGCCCTGCATCGTCAAACCGGCCACGGCCACCAGCTACCTGACCGAAGCGGCGGTACGGGTGATCAACGATTCCGGCCTGCTGCCGGAAGGCGCCCTGCAACTGGTCATCGGCGGTACCGGCGACCTTCTGGACCGGCTGGAGGAACAGGACTTCGTCACCTTCACCGGCTCGGCCAGCACTGCCCGGAAGCTGAAGAACCACCCCAACATCATGGCGAGGAGCATCCCCTTCAACGCAGAAGCGGATTCCCTCAACAGCGCCATCATGGCCCCGGACGTAACGCCGGATGACGAGGAGTTCGACATCTTCGCCAAGGAAGTGGTGAAGGAAATGACCGCCAAGGCCGGCCAGAAATGCACCGCCATCCGCCGGGTACTGGTACCTGAAGGCCAGGTGGACGCCCTCGCCGAACGGATCAAGGAGCGCCTGGGCAAACTCAAGGCCGGCGACCCCAACGAGGAAGGCGTGCGTATGGGCGCCCTGGCATCCCAGGATCAGCTCCGCGACGTAACCGAATCCATCGACCGCCTGCTGGAAACCAGTGACTGCCTGTTCGGCAGGGACAGCGGCTTCAAGCCGGTGGGTGCCGGTACCGACAAGGGCGCGTTTATCGCCCCCCACCTGCTGCTCAGCCGGAACCCGATGGAAGACGGCGGCGCCCACGACATCGAGGCCTTCGGCCCGGTGGCCACCCTGATGCCATACAACGGCATCGAGCAGGCTCTGACCATTGCCGCCAAGGGCAAGGGCAGCCTAGTCACCACCCTGACCACCAAGGACCCCGCCATCGCCGCCGAGATGATCCCGGTACTGGCGGCCCAGCACGGCCGTTTGCAGATCCTCGACGCGGAAGCGGCGAAGGAATCCACCGGCCACGGCTCCCCCCTGCCGATGCTCAAGCACGGCGGCCCGGGTCGTGCCGGTGGCGGTGAGGAACTGGGCGGCATCCGTGCGGTGCACCACTACCTGCAGCGCACCGCCATCCAGGGCTCCCCCACCATGGTGGCTGCGGTCACCCGCGAGTACGTCCGTGGCGCGAAAGTGATCGAAAACGATATCCACCCGTTCCGTCGCACCTTCGACGACCTGCAGGTGGGCGAATCCCTGCTCACCCACCGCCGTACCGTGACCGAAGCCGATATCACCAACTTCGGCTGCCTCTCCGGCGACCACTTCTACATGCACTTCGACGAGATTGCGGCGAAGAAAACCCAGTTCGGCCAGCGCATCGCCCACGGCTACTTCGTGCTGTCCGCCGCAGCCGGCCTGTTCGTCTACCCGGGCGAAGGCCCCGTACTGGCCAACTACGGCCTGGACACCCTGCGTTTCATCACCCCGGTGGCCCCGGGCGACACTATCCGTGCCCGCCTGACCTGCAAACGCAAGATCGACCAGGGCCGCACCTCGCCCGAGGGCCATCCCCAGGGCGTGGTCATGTGGGATGTGGAAGTGACCAACCAGAACGACGAGCTCGTGGCCAGCTATGACATTCTGACGTTGGTGGCTAAGAAGCAGTGAGTAGTGGGTTGGGGAGTTAACCGCTTCCCCTCTCCCTAACCCTCTCCCGCAAGGGGAGAGGGGACTGGGATGTGCGAGCCGCAAATAAAAAAGCCGGACTGGAGAACCCAGCCCGGCTTTTTGTTGAGATATCTAAGAGGTTCATAGGCAGGGATCAGCAGGCCCATTAGAGATCACATACCCAAGTACGCTTCCCGAACCTTCTCATTGCTGAGCAACTCCCGCCCGGTACCCTCAAGCACCACACGGCCCGTCTCCAGCACATACCCGCGATCCGCCAAAGCCAAAGCCTGGGACGCATTCTGCTCAACCAGGAAGACGGTAATCCCCTCCTCCTTGAGCTCCCGGATAATCCCGAAAATCTCCTCCACAATCAAAGGCGCCAGCCCCATGGAAGGCTCATCCAGCAACAACAGCCGGGGCCTGGCCATCAGTGCCCGCCCGATGGCCAGCATCTGCTGCTGCCCACCGGACAGCTCACCGGCCAAATTGTGGCGCTTCTGCTCCAGGATCGGGAACCGGCCGTACACCTTCTGCAAATCCGACTGCACCTCGGGCCCCTGCTTGCGGGTATAGGCTCCCAGGCGCAGGTTGTCGTGGACACTCAGATCCTTGAACACCTGCCGGCCTTCCGGTACCTGCACAATCCCGCTGGATACCCGCTTGTCCGGAGACATCTTCCGGAGATTCCGACCCTCGAAGACCATCTCCCCACTGTCCAGCGGCTGGAGACCGGAAATCGCCATCAGCAGGGTGGATTTGCCAGCACCATTGGCGCCCACCAGGGACACAATCTCGCCGGAACGGATAGTCAGGTCGATATCGTGCAGCACCTCGATCTGACCATAGGACGACACCAGGCCGGATAAAGACAACATCTCCTGGCCGGTTTCCGGCTTACTGGTGGCATGACTCAGCCCCAGACCTCCATACTGCTCAGGGGTGTAGCTGACAATCCGGTGACGAAGCTCCCGGAATTCCTCCCGCACCCGATCACCGAACAGGGGATCGTTCTGCTGGTCACGGGCATCGGCAATCTGCTGCCAGTCAACTTCGCCCAGCACCTCTTTGGCACGGGGAATCACCACGCCCTCTTCCTTCTTGATGTGCTTGCGAAGGGCCTGGATGAATCGGCTCAGGGCGTGGCTGAACGCTTCCCGGCCCTCGGGCCAGTGGTCGATGCAGGTGGCCAGCAGCTCCCGCAGTTCGCTCAGCTTCTGATGCCCGATAACGTAACCCCGTTCCAGCTTGTCCAGCAGCGGACCGGTTTCCGGGGACTTTTCCCGCACCTTCCGATACAGCACGATCTCCGTGGGCTGGCTGTGCACCCGGTTGGAGAAGTGCTGGATGTAGTCGAAGATGGTACTGAACAGCACCTCATCCGGGCGCTGATCGTTCACATTCATATCCTGCTGGAGCTGATCCAGCAGGTCGAGCACCCGCCACAACCCCTGGTGTTCACGGATGATAATGCCCACCGCCTGCTCGCCGCGCGACCGGGCAGGCACCTTGCCTTGATTCTGTTCATTCATAAGACTAGCCCTTGCACTCAGCCACCCAGGTAGGCAGCGATCACGTCCGGATTATTGCGGATTTCCTCGGGAGTACCCTCGGCCAGCTTGCGGCCGTAGTTGATCACCAGCAGGCGGTCAGAAATACCCATGACCAGCTTCATGTCGTGCTCAACCAGCATCACGGTCACACCCTCTTTGGCCACCCGGCGGATCAGTTCCTCCAGCTCGGCGGTTTCGGTGGCGTTCAGGCCCGCCGCCGGCTCATCCAGCAACAGGATCCTGGGGTCTGCGGCCAGGGCCCGGGCGATTTCCAGTCGCTTCAACGCGCCGTAGGACATGGCCGACGCGTCGGTTTCCAGGTACTGACCACACCCGACAAACTCCATCAGTTCCCGGCAGCGCTCCCGGCAGGCCCGCTCTTCCCGGTAGAGCCGGGGCAATCGGAACATGGACGTCAGCAGGCCACTACGGATCTGCAGATGGCGGCCGAGCATAACGTTTTCCAATGCCGTCATATTCATGCAGACCTGCATCTGCTGGAAGGTACGGCACATGCCCCGCTCCGCAAGCCGGTTGGGATCCATGCCCACAACACTCTCGCCATTGAGCGTAATCTCCCCCCGGGTGGGGGTATAGAACCCGGTGATCAGGTTGAACAGGGTGGTCTTACCGGCCCCGTTGGGCCCGATCACCGAATAGACCTGGCCCTGTTCCACGGAGAATTCCAGACCCTCGATGGCATGGACACCGCCGAACTCCTTGTCGAGCCCTTTCACATCGATCATGGCACTCATGCCCCACCTCCGGATTGCCTGGCCAGTTTGCTCCGGACAAATCCGGACACGGTCGGGTAGAAACCCTTGGGCATGAAGATCATCGTGGCCATGAGAATAAAGCCGAACACCGCGGTCTCGTATTCATGGAAACCGGACAGCAACTGCGGCAGCAGCTTGAGCGCGATGGCACCGATAATAACCCCCAGAGGGCTCGCCATGCCGCCAAGGACCACCATGGTAATCAGCACAATCGAATGATCGAAGCTGGCAATGGCCGGCGTGATAAAGCCACTGAAATGGGCGAACAGACTGCCCATCACGCTGGCAAATACTGCCGAGATGACGAACACCATGCTCTTGTAACGGGCGGTGTCCACCCCAACGGTGCGGGCGGCGATCTCGGAACCGTGGATGGAACGCAAGGCACGGCCGATGGGCGAGTCAATGATGTTCTGGGCGAGGACGACCGCCACCAGCAACACCACGCCCGCCACCAGGTACCAGGCTACATGCCCGGGCACTTCCATGCCGAGCACGGAATACATGCCAAAGATACTCAGCTCCCACCCAAACAGGGACAGCGACGGCACCGGCATGCCATCGGGACCACCGGTCAGCCCGGCCTCGTTGTTGAGGATAATGGCGATGATAAAGCCCACCGCCAGGGTCGCCATAGACAGGTAGTGCCCCTTCAGCCGCAGGATGGGACGCCCGACGATAAAGGCGATCAACCCTACCAGGGCGGCGCCCACCACCAGCGCCAGCAGCGATGGCCAGCCATAGGTGCCGGTGGCAATGGCGCTGAAATAGGCGCCCAGGCCATAGAACCCCGCATGCCCGAGGCTGATCTGTCCGGCGTAGCCCACCAGCAGGTTCAGGCCCACCACGGTGGCGGCAATCAGGGCAATCTGCGTTGCCATGTCATAGTAGAACGGGTTCTCCATCATCAGCGGGAGAACGAACACCACAATGGCGATAACCACCACGTAGTTCATTCGCCAGTTCAGGAATCGATCCAGCATTACACACGCTCCACGGTACGGGCACCGAACAGACCACGAGGCATGAAGAACAGCACCAGAAGAATCATTGAAAAGGCAACGGCATCCTTGTACTCAGAAGAGATGTAACCGGCAGTCATGGCTTCCACGATGCCCAGCAGCAGGCCGCCTACCACGGCACCCAGACCGCTGCCGAGACCACCCATGGCCGCCGCCACGAAACCTTTGAGCGCCAGCAGGATGCCAATGTCATAGGAAGTAAATGTAATCGGAGCCACGGTCACCCCGGCAACGGAGCCCAGCAGGGCGGACAGCCCGAACGCCAGCATTAATACCATCTGGGTTTTTACACCGACGAGCTGGGCGGCCAGCTTGTTCATGGAAGTCCCGAGAATGGCCCGGCCCACCAGGGTCCGGGTGAAGAACAGAATCAGCGCCACCACCAGGACGGCGCCAATCCCCAGCACCCAGAGGCTCTGGGAGTTAAGCACGGCACCCCACAGGCGGATGGGCTCGTCGCCACTGAACGGCGGCACCACATGGTAATCCTTGCCCCAGATCACCTGTGCGATACCACGGATGAAGATGGACGCACCAATGGTAATGATGATGAGAGTCACCACATCGGCATTTTTGGCCGGAGCGATCGCCAGTCGCTGCAGGGCAACCCCCACCGCGCAGGCCAGCAGTACGGCCAGTACGATCGCAAAGAACATGGGAATGCCCAGGCCCATGAAGGCCACGGTTCCCATACCGCCAATCATCAGGAACTCGCCCTGGGCGAAGTTAATGACATGGCTGGCGTTGTAGATGATGGTAAAACCAAGGGCCACCAACGCGTAGGTGGCACCGATGGTGATACCGGTGAACAGGTATTGAAGGAATTCTGAGAGCATAGGATTCGTACCGTCGGGCACCCCCGGCCCCATGACCGGAACCGGGGTTGAGGGTTGGTCAGGGTGTTACTCGACCAGCATCCAGTCGCCATCCTTGACTTCCAGAATGCGGAAGGACTCCGGAGTCAGGCCATTGTGGTCGTCCGGCCCCAGGTTGTAGATACCGGTAACGCCCACGTATCCCACGATGTCCTCCAGGGCATCACGAACCGCCGCCTTGTCGGTGGAACCTGCGGTTTCGATAGCCTGGACAGCCAGCATCAGACCGTCATAGGCGTAGCCGCCGAACGTGGATACCTTGGAATCCCAGCGAGCCTCATAGGCTTCCTTGTAGCCCTGTACGACCGGCTTCTGGGGATCATCGTCCGGCAGGGAGCCCGGCACCAGCAAGGGTGACGCCGGCAACCTCAGCCCCTCGGCGGCGGAGCCTGCCAGATCCAGGAAAGCATCGGAGGCAACACCGTGGGACTGGTAGAACGGCAGTTGAATGTCCAGCGAGGCGTAGTTCTTGGTCACGATAGCCGGGCCCTGGCCAAAGCCGAAGTTAAGCACGGCATCCACACCCTCGGTGTTGCGGATATTGGTCAACTGGGCGGTCATGTCCGAATCGGACGGGCCATAGGTCTCGTCGGCAACCACCTCGATGCCATACTCATCAGCCACTGCCAGGGTCTGGGTGCGACCGGACGCCCCGAAGCCACCGGTGCCGGAGATCAACCCGATCTTGTCAAAACCGCGACGCTTCATATCCCACAGGATACGCTCGGCGGCCATGCGGTCCGACTGAGGGGTCTTGAACACCCATTTCTTTACCGGATCGATGATAGTGACGGCGCCCGCCAGGGAAATGAAGGGAATCTGGGCCTGTTCCACCAGCGGTGCGGCCGCCATGGTGGCTCCGGTGGTGCTCCCCCCGACGATGATGTCCACCCGATCGGAACGGATCAGGCGCCCCGCGAAGTTACGGGCATTGGAGGCATCCCCCACATCGTCATAGTGAACGAGCTCCAGGGGACGACCGAGTACGCCGCCGTCTTCGTTGATCTTCTCGACGTACATCTCAAGGGTTTTGAGTTCGGGATCGCCGAGAAACGACGCAGGACCGGTTACAGACAGGAACGTACCAATCTTGATGGGTTCAGCGGCCTGTGCGGACACAAGCAGACTGGTTGCCAGCGAAGCCGCCAACACACCAGCACGACGCAAGAGGCTTTTCTTGGCCATTGTTTTTCTCCCAGGTTTTAGAGCAGCATATGCTCCGGTTTGTTTTTGTTACCGAATGAGGATTTTGTGGTTGTAATTATGATTCACTTTCCTCACCAGAAAGTCCCAGCGGTGCCCTGAAACAGATTGCCCTGTTTGTCAGTTGCCAGATACCAATAAGCATGCTGATCAACTCGGCCCCTGCTATACCTGACACATATCAAGACTTACAATTAACGTTATTGTATCGTATTCTTTGTGTCAACCGGTTTCAGACCTGACGTATCAGGGCCATCGGTAAGAGGCTGTTTTACCTGCGGCCGGTAGATAAGGATAATAAGCACCCAATTCGCCATAGTTTCCCTTGAGCACAGTGCCAGCCTATGTCCGCGACAAAACAGCTTGATCAGTTGGTTGACCAGTTCCAGAAAAAACGCCCGATCCGGGCCGGCTCCCTTATCATCACCCTTTACGGTGACTCCATCGTGCCCCGCGGCGGCACCGTATGGCTTGGTAGCCTCGCCCGTCTGCTTGAACCCGTCGGTATCAACGAGCGACTGGTCCGCACGTCCGTCTATCGGCTGGTCAAGGAGCATTGGCTGCAGGCGGAGAAGATCGGTCGTTGCAGCTATTACAGCCTGACAGGGCCGGGGCTACGCCGGTTTGAGCAGGCCTTCAAGAACGTCTACGACATGTCCAGCCTGGAATGGACCGGCAGTTGGACCCTGGTACTACTGACCCAGCTCGACAGCGACACTCGACGACGGGTTCGCGAAGAGCTGAAATGGTTGAGTTTTGGAAGTATAGGACAGGGCGTGATGATTCACCCCAGAATCCGCCGGGAGGAGCTCCTGCCTCTGCTCCAGGAATGGGAGGCGTTCGATGACACCATCGTGATGCAGACCCATCCGGTGGAACCACTAAGCTCAAGGGCCATGCGCCGGGAAGTCCGAGAAAGCTGGAATCTGGATGAACTGGGCGGGCGCTATCGACGGTTCCTGAACCAGTTCCGCCCCCTCTGGCAGGAACTCAAGGACGAAGACAACCTTTCGCCCGAGGAATGCCTCATCGCCCGTACACTCCTGATCCACGAGTACCGCAAGATCCTGCTGAGGGATCCACTGCTGCCCGACGCCCTGCTGCCCGGTGATTGGGAAGGCCGAAGCGCCAGGCAACTGTGTCGCAACCTCTATCGGCAGCTCTATGAAAGAGCGGAAGCCTGGCTGGACGAGACCCTGGAGAATGCCTCAGGACCGTTGCCCGGGCCCAATGAGGGCTTTTACAAGCGGTTTGGGGGATTGCGGGACTGAGAGGCTGCTTTTAACGGAGTGTAAAGCCCTGATGCCGGTTGGTGTTGGGGCTTTTTATTTTCTGGATGTTGCGTTATCTCAAAAGATTGGAAGAGCTGGCGGGGGAAGAGGTTTCAGGACCGTCGAGCGTCAGGGAAGGCGCTCGTCGAGCTCTATGACCGCCATGGATGGCGGAAATGCCGATGTTGCAGGAGCAAGAATCGGCCTGGGATGTACTTGCCGGGCGTGTCCTGCCCCCCCTTACCGCGTCGGCTCAGGCTCCACGGTCAGCGGGCCTGGGACCGCATAATTGGAATCCGAAGTGACCTGATACCGGCAGCCCTTCGGGCTGCGACGATGACCCGGCCCTTCGCGAGACGCTCCGGGCGTTCGCCCCTGGCAACGCTGCGCGTCGCCTGCCCTGTCGGGCACCGAGGCTCACACTCTCGTAGGTCATCTCTTTCTAACGGCCAATAAAAAACCCCGGCAGCGTTAGCTGTCGGGGTTTTGGGATTAAGAGCCTGACGATGACCTACTCTCGCATGGGCAACGCCACACTACCATCGGCGCTGGTCTGTTTCACTGCTGAGTTCGGGATGGGATCAGGTGGTTCCAGACCGCTATGGTCGTCAGGCA
This sequence comes from Marinobacter shunpengi, assembly GCF_045449695.1. Lineage (NCBI taxonomy): Bacteria > Pseudomonadati > Pseudomonadota > Gammaproteobacteria > Pseudomonadales > Marinobacteraceae > Marinobacter > Marinobacter shunpengi. The sequence continues at coordinate 3,227 of NZ_JBJJKZ010000005.1, read as the reverse complement.
AAACGGTTGATCACTGGGATGGATGAGATTGAAGTGCTTTACGATCAAGGTTATCGCAGTTGTCTTGGGTGTTATATAGTCAAGCCGCACGAGCAATTAGTACCGGTTAGCTCAACGCCTCGCAGCGCTTACACACCCGGCCTATCAACGTCCTGGTCTTGAACGGCTCTTCAGGGGCCTCGAGGGCCCGGGGAGATCTCATCTTGGAAGGGGCTTCCCGCTTAGATGCCTTCAGCGGTTATCCCGTCCGAACATAGCTACCGGGCAGTGCCACTGGCGTGACAACCCGAACACCAGAGGTTCGTCCACTCCGGTCCTCTCGTACTAGGAGCAGCTTTCCTCAAATCTCCAACGTCCACGGCAGATAGGGACCGAACTGTCTCACGACGTTCTAAACCCAGCTCGCGTACCACTTTAAATGGCGAACAGCCATACCCTTGGGACCGGCTTCAGCCCCAGGATGTGATGAGCCGACATCGAGGTGCCAAACACCGCCGTCGATGTGAACTCTTGGGCGGTATCAGCCTGTTATCCCCGGAGTACCTTTTATCCGTTGAGCGATGGCCCTTCCATACAGAACCACCGGATCACTATGACCTACTTTCGTACCTGCTCGACGTGTCTGTCTCGCAGTTAAGCGGGCTTGTGCCATTACACTAACCGCATGATGTCCGACCATGCTTAGCCCACCTTTGTGCTCCTCCGTTACGCTTTGGGAGGAGACCGCCCCAGTCAAACTACCCACCACACAGTGTCCTCATCCCCGATCAGGGGACCAAGTTAGAACCTCAAACATGTCAGGCTGGTATTTCAAGGTTGGCTCCACCGGAACTGGCGTCCCGGTTTCAAAGCCTCCCAGCTATCCTACACAAACATGCTCAAAGTTCACTGTGAAGCTATAGTAAAGGTTCACGGGGTCTTTCCGTCTAGCCGCGGATACACCGCATCTTCACGGCGATTTCAATTTCACTGAGTCTCGGGTAGAGACAGCGCCCCCATCGTTACGCCATTCGTGCAGGTCGGAACTTACCCGACAAGGAATTTCGCTACCTTAGGACCGTTATAGTTACGGCCGCCGTTTACCGGGGCTTCGATCAAGAGCTTCGTCCGAGGACTAACCCCATCAATTAACCTTCCGGCACCGGGCAGGCGTCACACCGTATACGTCCACTTTCGTGTTAGCACAGTGCTGTGTTTTTAATAAACAGTCGCAGGGGCCTGGTATCTTCGACCGGCCTCGGCTCCACCCGCAGGGGTTTCACCTAACGCCGGCGTGCCTTCTCCCGAAGTTACGGCACCATTTTGCCTAGTTCCTTTACCCGAGTTCTCTCAAGCGCCTTGGGATTCTCACCCTGACCACCTGTGTCGGTTTGGGGTACGGGCCCGAGTAGCCTGAAGCTTAGAAGATTTTCCTGGAAGCCTGGCATCAATGACTTCCCGCCCTGAAAGGGCAGTCGTCGTCACGTCTCGGAATTGAGGACCCGGATTTGCCTAAGTCCCCTTCCTACACGCTTAAACCGGGACAACCGTCGCCCGGCTCACCTAGCCTTCTCCGTCTCTCCATCGCAGCTACCCAAGGTACGGGAATATTAACCCGTTTCCCATCGACTACACCTTTCGGTCTCGCCTTAGGGGCCGACTCACCCTGCGCCGATTAGCGTTGCGCAGGAACCCTTGGTCTTCCGGCGTGGGGGTTTTTCACCCCCATTATCGTTACTCATGTCAGCATTCGCACTTCTGATACCTCCAGCATGCCTCTCGGCACACCTTCGCAGGCTTACAGAACGCTCCCCTACCCCGCATACTTGCGTATGCAGCCGCAGCTTCGGTGACCAGTTTGAGCCCCGTTACATCTTCCGCGCAGGCCGACTCGACTAGTGAGCTATTACGCTTTCTTTAAAGGATGGCTGCTTCTAAGCCAACCTCCTAGCTGTCTGAGCCTTCCCACATCGTTTCCCACTTAACTGGTACTTGGGGACCTTAGCTGGCGGTCTGGGTTGTTTCCCTCTCCACAACGGACGTTAGCACCCGCTGTGTGTCTCCCGGATAGTACTCACTGGTATTCGGAGTTTGCATCGGGTTGGTAAGTCGGGATGACCCCCTAGCCGAAACAGTGCTCTACCCCCAGTGGTATTCGTCCGAGGCGCTACCTAAATAGCTTTCGGGGAGAACCAGCTATCTCCGGGCTTGATTAGCCTTTCACTCCGATCCACAAGTCATCCCCTGGCTTTTCAACGACAGTGGGTTCGGGCCTCCAGTGCCTGTTACGGCACCTTCACCCTGCTCATGGATAGATCGCCCGGTTTCGGGTCTATGCCCAGCGACTAAGTCGCCCTATTCAGACTCGGTTTCCCTACGGCTCCCCTACACGGTTAACCTCGCCACTGAACATAAGTCGCTGACCCATTATACAAAAGGTACGCCGTCACCCCACGAAGGGGCTCCGACTGCTTGTACGCATACGGTTTCAGGGTCTATTTCACTCCCCTCACAGGGGTTCTTTTCGCCTTTCCCTCACGGTACTGGTTCACTATCGGTCAGTCAGGAGTATTTAGCCTTGGAGGATGGTCCCCCCATGTTCAGACAGGATTACACGTGACCCGTCCTACTCGATTTCACTGAACTCAGGTTTCGGATACGGGGCTATCACCCACTATGGCGGTCCTTTCCAGAACCTTCTCCTACCAGTCGTCCAGCTTAAGGGCTGGTCCCCGTTCGCTCGCCGCTACTAAGGGAATCTCGGTTGATTTCTTTTCCTCGGGGTACTTAGATGTTTCAGTTCCCCCGGTTCGCCTCTTACACCTATGGATTCAGTGTAAGATACCGACCCGAAAGTCGGTGGGTTTCCCCATTCAGAGATGCCCGGATCACAGCTTGTTTGCCAGCTCCCCGAGCCTTATCGCAGGCTTCCACGTCTTTCATCGCCTCTGACTGCCAAGGCATCCACCGTATGCGCTTAGTTGCTTGACTATATAACCCCAAGACAACTGACCTGTTCACCAACCTAAATCGAACGATGCCCTGGCAAGCCAGGTCATCATCCTGTTAAGGATGGCTTTCAGAGACAGCCGACTGAAGCTATAAACAACCACTTCAACGACACACCGGATAACGCTTGATCGTTATCGCTGAGATTGACTCTGAACTAGAAGAATCAATCTCGTGTTTCAATCTCATCCGAATTGTTAAAGAGCAATTCTGACCCAGTGATCAGAAAGAAGGGCTTC